>CAZBZU010000010.1:39296-73792 GCA_964496495.1 uncultured bacterium | reverse complement strand
CGCTCCTTGAAGGCGTCGTAGATGGGGGCGTCGACGATGATGTTGCCCGCCGAGGTGCAGCGCTGGCCGCCGGTGCCGAACGCCGAGAAGATGGCTCCCTCCACGGCGTTCTCCAGGTCGGCGTCGCGCATGACCACCAGCGGGTTCTTGCCGCCGAGCTCGAGCGTGGGGTGGAGCAGGTTGCGCCCCGCCACCTCGCCGATGTGCCGCCCCACCGCGGTGGATCCGGTGAAGGCGAACTTGTCGACCAATCCCTCGTCCATCATCTCGACCAGGTACGCACCGGCTGCGTCCTTGCCGTGGCCGAAGACCACGTTCAGCACGCCGGCGGGCACGCCCGCTTCCTCGATCAGTCGGGCGAAGGCGTAGGCCACCGCGGGTGCGTCCTCGCTGGGCTTCCATACGATGGTGTTGCCGGTGAGCAACGCCGGGACGATCTTCCAGCTGGGCACCGCGATGGGGAAGTTGCCCGCCGTCACCATGGCGACCACGCCCAGCGGCCGCCGGTAGGTCGTGAGCTCCTTGTTCGGCATCTCCGAGGGAACCGTCTGGCCGTAGAGGCGCCGGCCCTCGGACTGGAAGAAGTGGCAGGTGTCGATGGCCTCCTGCACGCTGCCGCGCGCCTCCTTGAGGGTCTTGCCCATCTCGCGCGTGACGAGCCGGCTGAGCGCCTCCTTCTCGCGCTCGAGTGCCCGCCCGATGGAGCCGATCAGCTCACCGCGGACGGGCGCGGGGGTCTTGGACCAGGTCGCGAACGCCCGCCGCGCCGCCTCACAGGCCTCGCGCACCTGCTCGCGGCTGGCCTCCGGGAAGACGCCGACGACATCGGACAGGTCGCTGGCGTTGCGGGACTCGAAGCTGCGGTCGCTCGACACGGCGCGGCCATCGATGATGTGATGGGCCGCCGCCGCGCGGCGCCGCTCCGGTGCGGTGCTGTGAGCCATGTGGCTCCTCCCTCCAGGCGCCGACCGCGCTGCGGGCGAACCCGCGAGGTGCGTCCAGGACGGCGCTTCCGCTATTCTTCGAGGATATCACGGGGCAGGTCCGACGCCGGTACCCAGGCCCGCCCGAGCCGACATCCGCGCGAGCCGTGACCCGCCTCCGCGCCGCCCAGCACCGCGCCGCCCAGCGCGCGAGGCGTGCGCGAGAGCCGCGCTCAGTAGCCGAGGCGCTTGTCCACCACGTTGCGCAGCGGCTCTCCGGCGCGGTAGCGCGCGAGGTTCTCCAGCGCCAGCTCCATGGCGCGCTCGCCGTAACGCGGCGTCGCTCCGGCGTAGTGGCCGGTGAGGAGCAGGTTGGGCACCCCCCACAATGGGGAGCCTGGGGGCAACGGCTCGCTCTCGAAGACGTCGAGCGCCGCCCCGCGGAGCCGGCCGTCGGCCAGCGCCGCCGCCAGTGCCGCCTCGTTCACCGTGCCGCCGCGACCGATATTGACCAGCACCGCGTCCGACTTCATGGCGGCGATGCGCTCGGCGCTCAGAAGGTCGCGCGTCTCGTCGGTGAGGGGAACGGTCAGCACGACCGCGTCGGCCTGTCGAAGCTCGCCGTCGAGCGCCTCCGGGCCGACCATGCGGCTCACCCCCGGTGCCGAGCGCTCCGGGTTGCGCCGCAGGCCCACCACCTGCATGCCGAAGGCAGCACCGAGCTCCGCCACGCGGCCGCCGATGGCGCCCACCCCGACGACCAGCAGCCGCTTGTCGAAGAGCTCGAAGGGGCGAGCCTCGTTGAAGCCGCGCCAGCGCCGCTGGCGCTGCGCCAGCACCGCTCCCGGCAGCTCGCGGGCGAGGGCCAGCAGGCAGGCGAAGACGTGCTCGCCGATCTGCACCGCGTGGATGCCCACGGCGCTGGTCAGGGTGAAGGGCGCGTCGACCAGCTCGGGATGTCGCCGCAGCCAGTCGGCGCCCGCGGCCCACTGCTGGTACCAGCGGAGCCCGGGCATGGCCGGCAGGAGCTCGCGCGGCGGGAAGCCGATGACGATCTCGATGTCGTCCGTTAGCCGGCCGATCTCCTGCCGGTCACGGGTGACGACGACGTCGTACTCGGGGGCCTCCGAGCGCACGCGCGCCTCCACCCCCGCGGGCAGGCGCTCCGGTTCGACGGCGAGAAGCAAGGTCGGCATGAGGCAAGGATAGCGCGCGCTACTGGCCGATCTCGGCGCGCAGGCTGGGCAGCAGTACCGTGAAGGCGCTGCCCGTGCCGGGCGAGGATGCCACCGTCACGCTGCCGCCGTGTGCCTCCACGATGTCCCGTACCACGCTTAGGCCGATGCCGCTGCCGCCGGCCGCGCTGCGGCGCGTGTAGTAGCGGTCGAACGCCCGCTCGCGAGCCTCGTCGTCCAGGCCGGGCCCCTCGTCGCGCACCACCAGCCGCACGCGGCGGCCCTCGTCCCCCACGCGCACGGTCACTGCATCCGGGCGCCCCGCCGCCTGCACGCCGTTGCGCACCAGGTTGCGCACCGCCTGGGTGAGCCGCCGCGGGCTGCCCAGCACGCGCGCGTCGCCCTCGCTCTCCACCTCCACGCCCGGGTACTCCGCCGCCACCCGCTGGGCGACGTCGGCCAGATCGGTGGCCTCCAGCTCGAGCGGGCGCTCGAGCTCGCCCCGCGCCAGGGTGAGCAGGTCCTGCGAGGTGTAGAGAAGCTCGCGGGCGGCGTCGCGCGCGGCCAGCACCTGCGGGTCGGAGTCACGCGCGGCCAGCACGTCCAGGCGGCCCGCGACCACCGACAGCGGCGCCGCCAGCTCGTGGGAGACCTCGGCCAGGGCGTCGCGCTCGGCCTGCTGGCGCTGCCGGATGGCTCGCAGCGCACGCTGCAGTGCCTCCTGGACCTTGCCCACTTCGTCGCTCCGGCCCGTCACCGGGGTGAGCCGAGGCCGGCTGGGGTCGAGGGCGTCCGCCTGCTCGGCCAGCCGTGCCAGGGGACGCAGCGTGCGGCCGAGCACGAGCAGCCCGGCGAGCAAGCCGGCCAGCGCGATGAGCACGCCGGCGGTCACCAGGCTGCGCCGCAGGGTCCGGCGGGCGGCGAGCGCGCTGCTCACGTCCATCCCCAACCTCACCGTGCCCAGCGCGGTGCCGCCGTTGGAGACCCAGGGGATCGAGGCCACCATCATCGGGCGGCTGTCCACCTGCACGATGGTGGGGCTCTGCTCGAGGGGCAGCGGCGACGGGCTGCCTGCGGGGATCGCCACCGCCCCCCCGCGGGTGACGAACTGCAGCGTCATCACCTGACCGGGGCTGTTGAGGAACTGCGCGCCGACCGCCTCGTCGGCCAGCAGCGTGCGCACCCGCACCAGCTCTCGCTGCAGCAGCTGGCCGAGGTCACGGTCCTGGATCCGGGCGAACACCGTGACGGCGAGGCCGGCGAAGCCGAGCAGCGTCAGCAGTAGCGCCGCCGCCAGCAGGAGGCTGAGACGGATGCGGAGCACCTGCGCTCAGCCTACCCCGCGCCAGTGGCGATCCTGCTCCGGGGCATCCGGCCCTGGCCGACCTTGCGGCCGGCACGGGATGCTGCCGGCGTGACACGGACCTGGCCCGCGGCGCTCGGCCTGGGGCTGCTGACGGCAGCGGCGCTGGCCGGCCTGCTCTCGGCCACCACCCCGGCCTTCGCGCAGTACACCCCGGCGGCGGCGCTGGCGCACGGCCGCACCCTCTTCACCGGGGCCTGCGCCTCCTGCCATGGCGTGCGCGGCCAGGGCGCCGGCATGGACGGGCTGGGCATCCCCCGCCTCGACGCGCAGGGAACCGCCTGGCGCCTGAGCGACGTCGACCTGGCGCTCCTGATCCGCGACGGCAAGGGCGCGATGGCCGGGGTGGGCGACACCTGGAGCAAGGAGGACATCGCTACCGTGCTGACGCTGCTCAGGAGCTGGTGGACGCCCGAGCAACTACGTACGCATGACACGGCAGCGCCTGCGACGCCGCCTTGAGCCGCGCGGCATGCCTGGCTGCGGGGTCGGCAGGCGGGGCGATCGCGGCGTAGAGTGGGGCGTCATGACAACCGCGTCGACGCCCCTGCTCTCCGGGCCCGTCCCCGCATGACGCCGGCGACCGGGATGCCGCACCCCTGGTGGATGTTCTGGCAGATCGGCGACTTCCTGGTGATGGCGGCCGTGGTGACGACCTTCGTGCTCCTGGTGCGGCGCGCCAGCCGCTCCCGGGTCGGCGCGGAGCGCCGTCAGGCAGACGCGCCCGCCCGCGGCAGCGCCCCGGGCCGGGCGACGGCCGATGGCGACGCCGCAGCGGCCACGCCGCGCCCCCTCGCCGAGGGCGAGCGCTCCCGGCAGGACGACTGACCCCGCGGCAGCGCGACCGTCCCGCGGCCCGCCGGGCCCGCCGATCGGCCACGCAGCTACGACGCCGGTCCGCCGGCGGGGCGGCGCGCCAGCTCCGGGCGCCTCACGGCCGGTCGCCCTGGGCGATCGGCACGCCCACCATGTTGCCCCACTCGGTCCAGGAGCCGTCGTAGTTGCGGACGTTGGGGTATCCGAGCAGGTACCTGAGCACGAACCAGGTGTGGCTGCTTCGTTCCGCTATGCGGCAGTACGCCACCACCGCCTTGTCCTGGGTGACGCCGTGCGAGGCGTAGAGCTCCGCGAGCGCATCGGCATCCTTGAAGGTGCCGTCCTCGCGCACGGCCTTGGCCCAGGGGATGTTGGCGGCTCCGGGGATGTGGCCGCCGCGCAGGGCGCCCTCCTGCGGGTACTCGGGCATGTGCAGCTTCTCGCCGCTGTACTCCTGCGGGCTGCGCACGTCCACCAGCACGCCCCGCCCGTCCTTCACCTCCAGCAGGTGGCGAAGCACGTCGGCTGAGAAGGCGCGGATCGAAGCGTCGCGGTAGGGCACATGGTAGGAGCCGCGCTCGGGGCGCGGCACATCGGTGGTCGTCGGCCGCCCCTCGCTCGTCCACTTCTGGCGGCCGCCGTTCATCAGCCGCAGGTCCTGGTGGCCGTTGTACCTCAGGAACCAGAAGGCATACGCCGCCCACCAGTTCGACTTGTCGCCATAGAGCACCACGGTGGTGTCGTTGTCGACCCCCTTGGACTCCATCAGCCCGGCGAAGCCCGCCTCGTCCACGAAGTCGCGCACGTCGGGGCGCTGAAGCTCGGTGTGCCAGTCGAGCCGGAGCGCGCCGGGAACGTGGCCCTGCTCGTACAGCAACACGTCCTCATCGACCTCCAGCACGCGGACGCTCGCGTCCCCCGCGTGCTGTTCCAGCCAGCCCGTGTCCACCAGAACCTCAGGATGCGCGTACTCGCTCATGCCGTCCTCCTCGACGTGTGTCGCCGCCGGTAGCCTTGCGCTGCCCGCGCGGGCCGGACCCTCTCCTCGCCCGTCCGTGGCATGCGCCGACGCGCCTGCGACGCGAATAGTCGACGCCTTTCGTCGACTATCCTACGTAGCCGCCGGCGCGGGCCGTTGTCGCGCCGGGAACGTCCCCCGGCGATCCGGGCCGCCACTGCTACACTCGAAGCCAGGCATGCGCCTCTCCGCCACCGACATCTACGCCTTCCAGGCGCTCGGCTACCTGGCGACGCGCCCGGCCGGCCGCTGGTCGGCCAGCGAGACGATCAGCCAGGCCACCGGCGTGGCACGCCCCTACCTGCTGCGGGTGCTGGGGATGCTCGGCAACCGCGGCATCGTCCACTCCAAGAAGGGCTCCGGCGGGGGCTACGCCCTCGCCCGGCCGGCGCAGGACATCAGCCTGCGCGACGTCATGCGCGCGGTGGACGGACCCGTGGCGCCGCTCGCGTGCGTCAGCTTGAACTGGCGCGTCTCCTGCCCCGACGAGGACCGCTGTCACGTTCGCGGCAGCGTCTGGGAGAAGGTGCGGGACCGCCTGCTGGAGGTCCTCGCCGACGTTACGGTGGAGGACCTGGCCGTCGACGCACGGCAGGGCGTGAGCTACGACGAGTGCCTCGGCCACCTGCTGAGCCCGCGTGCCGGACCCCCTCTCACGCCCGCGGAGGCGCCCTGATAGCGCCGACAGGCGACCCCCAGACGCTGCGGCGGCGTTCCGGTGCCCTCATCCTGGCAACCGCCCTCGGGCCCCTGCTGCGCGGCCTCGACAGGGTGATGGTGCGCCTCGGCGGGCTTCAGTCGCTCGCCCCCGAGGAGCGCGGCCGTGCGGCCGGGTGCGGCGGGCAAGGCCTGCGCATCGGCAGGCACCGCCTGAAGCACGAGGTGCGGCTGGACGGCGGCCTGCTCCCTGCGGGCGCCCTGGTGGTCGAGCTGCACCTGTGCAACGAGCGCGATCCGGACGCCTCCACGCGTGCCGGTGCCGCCCGCTGGGCGGCCCGCCTGCTCGTGCGCTACCGGCGCTCCTGCCGCGAGCTCGCGCGCCGGCTGCGCGAGGACCCGGCGCTGGCGGAGGTGCAGGGCGTGACCGGCGTCAGCACCATCTTCGGCGGCGCCGCCGGCCACGGCGGCGCCGGGCGCCTCCCTGTGCACCTCGGCTTCGAGGTCCACCCCCACCGGCCCTCCCTCGGCGGCTTCGGCCTGTTCTTCCAGCGCCTCTACGCCTGGGGCTTGCTCGCCGCCTACACGCCGGGCTCGCTCGAAGGCAGGCGCCTGCCCGAGCTCACCTTCATCGAGCTGTGGATGACGCGCGACGCGTTCCTGGAGCGCTTCGCCCCCACGGACCCGCACGGGGCTGCCGTCCCTCGGCACCGCGCCTAGAGCACCATGTAGCCGCGACCGCGCACCGTGCGAATGAGGTCGCGCTGACCGTAGGGGGTCAGCTTGCGCCGCAGGTTGTGGACGAACACCTCGACGGTGTTGGAGTCCGGCACGTCCTGGCCGTAGAGGGCCCGCTCGATGTCGTCGCGCGAGAACAGCCGCCCGCGGTGCCGCAGGAGCATCAGGAGCAGCTCGAACTCGCGTTGCGGCAGCACCAGCAGCTCGTCGCCGCAGCGGCAGGTCATGGCGGCCGGGTCGAGCTCGAGCTCGCCGCAGCGCACCTTGTCGATCGCCAGGTGCTCGCGCAGCCGCACGTGGACGCGCGCCAGCAGCTCCTGGACGCTGAAGGGCTTGGCGAGGTAGTCGCTGGCGCCCGCATACAGGCCTGCCACCCGGCTGTCCACGTCGGCGCGCGCGGTGACCATCAGGATCGGCGTGTCGTCCCGCTGCCGGAGCCGCTCGGCAACCTCCAGGCCGTCGATGTCCGGAAGGTTCAGGTCGAGCAACACCAGGTCGAAGCTGCCGGCCTCGGCACGAGCCAGCGCCTCGCGTCCCAGCCCGACCGCCTCGGCGCGGTAGCCGCCGTAGCCGAGCTGCTCGACGATGAGCCGTGCCAGGCGGGCGTCGTCCTCGACCACGAGGATGCAGGCGCCCGCGACACCGCCTCCGTTGTTCGCCATGCTAGTGGGAGTGTGCGGTCGACGGCCCGCGACCGCCGGAGGACCCGTGGGACCCACTGCCCGACGAGCTCCCGTGGCCGCTGTTCTGTGCATTGCTGGCGGCAGCCGGCGCCTCGCCGCTCTGCCCAGGCGCCTGGGCGCTCTTGCCGGGGGCGCCCGAGGAAGCGTCCGTCATCGCGGCCTCGACCCGCAGCGTGATCGACTGCTGCTCGAGGTAGGTCGCGAGCGGCTCCGTGGTGCCGTCGCTCAGCTCCACCAGCAGCGTGCCGTCGCCGGCGAGGTGGGCCACCAGGGTCTCGACCGTGCCGTCCGACGCCACCAGCGCCAGCACGAAGTGGCTGGCGGTCGCATCCAATCTCAAGGTCAGCTGTCCCCGGCTGACCGAGCCGTAGCCCACCAGCTGGTGGCCGTTGGGGTCCGTCGCCACGACCTCGGACAGGCCGTTCGCTCGCGCCGCCGGCACGGGGCCCGGCGGCGGCGCCGCGTGCCCGGCCAGGAACGCAGTCCCCACCAGGAGCGGGACGGCGAGCCTGACGACCAGCGTTCTGAACGCGCTCATGTCCATCCTCCAACACCGAGCCCGGCGGCGCTCACGGGGCCACCGACAGGCGCGGCGACGCTCCCGGCAGCGGCTCGGCCTTGCCGAGCAGGTAGCCTTGCGCCAGCACGCCGCCCTCCGCGGCCAGCCAGGCGCGCTGGCCCTCGGTCTCGATGCCTTCCGCTACCACGGTAGCACCCAGACTGCGACCCAGCCGCAGCAGGCTGCGGAGGGTCTCCTGGGCACCCGGATCGTGCTGGATGTTCTCGAGCAGCAACCGGTCGATCTTGAGGGTGTCGAACGGCAGACCCAGGAGCTCGCCGTAGGAGCTGAACCCGGTACCGAAATCGTCGATCGACACGCGCGCGCCCGCCGCACGAAGGTCGGCCAGGGCGGACCGCACCGCCCGCGGACGGCGCGGCTTGGCGGTCTCGGTGCGCTCCAGGTGCAGGCGACCGCGCAGCTCGGGCGTCGCCACCAGGGTGTCGCGCAGCTCGGCGACGAACGACGGGTTCTCGAGAGAACGGACCGAGACGTTCACCGCCAGCCAGCCGTCGTAGCCGTGCTCGCGCCAGCGACGGAGGTAGTCGATGGCGTGGCCGACGACCCAGCGGTCGACGTCGACGATCAGGTCGCTCTTCTCGGCCAGCGGCACGAACTCGCCCGGCAGCAGCCGTCCGCGCCGGGGGTGCTCCCACCGGACCAGCACCTCGTACCCCGCGACGCGGCCGTCACGGGGGTCGACGACCGGCTGACCGTGCAGCGCAAGGGCGTCACGCTGCAGGGCCCGTTTGAGCTCACGGCAGGTAGCGCGCTCGGCAGCCTCGGCTCCGGCTGCCGGCTGCCGGCGCGCCACCGCCCGGCCCGGGACCACGGGGGGGAGGAGCGTATCTCGGAGATTGCGCCATGGAAGGGGGAACGACATTGTAGTGCGGAGCGTTTCCATGCGTGCCGTCATGATGGCAGCGGCAGCTGAACTCAAGCTGAAGCGCCGGCCGGACCCCGAGCGGCCACCTTGAGGTGCCGGCGGCCGCGGCGCTATGATCGCCGCAGCCTTTAAGCCGGTCCCGTGAGGCCGGGAAGGAGCACAGCATGACCGTAGCCGTCACCAGGCACAGACCGTTCTCCGCCACCGCTCGCGCGGTGGCGGTGTTGTCGTGGCGCCCGCCGATGCGTGGGCGGGAGAGGACCGGGCACCGATGAAGCTGAAGTCGCGGCTGATGACCGGAGAGGAGATGTCGCGCGCGTTGCGCCGCATCGCCCACGAGATCATCGAACGCAACAAGGGGGCGAACGGCCTGGCGCTGGTGGGCGTCCACACCCGCGGCGTGCCCCTCGCCGAGCGCCTGGCGGGGCTGGTCGAGGAGTTCGAGGGGGTCCGGCCGGTGGTGGGCAAGCTCGACATCACCCTCTACCGCGACGACCTCACCGAGATCGCCCTGCAGCCGGTGGTGAAGAGGACCGAGGTGCCCTTCGACGTCCACGGCAAGTCCATCGTGCTGTGCGACGACGTGCTCTACACCGGCCGCACCGCCCGTGCCGCGCTCGACGCGCTCGTCGACATGGGGCGGCCCGCGGTCATCCAGTACGCGGTGCTGGTCGATCGCGGCCACCGCGAGCTGCCGATCCGCGCGGACTACGTCGGCAAGAACGTGCCCACCAGCCGCGCCGAGGTGGTCAAGGTGAAGCTCGTCCCGGTCGACGACGAGGACGGCGTCGAGCTCCACGAGGTGGATGGATGATGGCGACGGTCGACATCGAGATCCCCACGCCGGCCAGGGAACGCAAGCGCAACCTGCTCGACTTCGCGGACTGGTCGGTCGCGGAGGTGCAGGCGCTCTTCGAGACCGCCGACGTGATGGCGCAGGTGCTCACGCGCACCATCAAGAAGGTGCCGGCGCTGCAGGGCTTCACCGTCGGGACGCTGTTCTTCGAGGACAGCACCCGCACGCGGTTGAGCTTCGAGCGCGCCGCGCGGGCCCAGAGCGCCGACGTCATCAGCTTCGCCGCCGGCGGCTCGAGCCTCTCCAAGGGCGAGAGCCTCAAGGACACCCTGCAGACGATCGACCAGATGCAGGCGGACCTCTACGTGGTGCGGCACCCTGCCGCCGGCGCGCCCAGCCAGATCGCCCGCTGGACCGACGCGGCCATCGTCAACGCCGGCGACGGCCGCCGCGCGCACCCCACCCAGGCCTTGCTGGACGCCTACACCTTCCGCCAGCGCTTCCCAGGCTTCGACGACTTCCGCGGCAAGCGCCTGGCGATCGTGGGCGACGTGATGCACTCGCGCGTGGCGCGCTCCAACGTGGAGCTGTGGCGCAAGCTCGGTGGCGAGGTGGTGCTGTGCGGTCCGCCCACGCTGCTCCCGCCCCAGGTGGCGCCGGGCGTGCACCGCAGCCACCGGCTGGCCGAGGCGCTCGAGGGCGCCCACGCGGTGATGACCCTCAGGCTCCAGCACGAGCGCATGGCGTCGTCGTTGCTGCCGTCGCTCGCCGAGTACGTCGCCCGCTACCAGCTCACCGAGCGGGCCCTCGCCGGAGCGCATCCGGAGGCGCTGGTCATGCATCCGGGGCCGCTCAACCGCGACGTGGAGATCGCGAGCGAGATCGCGGACGGGCCGCGGAGCGTCATCCACGCCCAGGTGGCCAACGGCGTGCCGGTCCGCATGGCGGTGCTGTACACGCTGCTGGTGGGCAAGCGATGAGCGCCCGCAAGCCAGGCCCCCTGCTCGTGGCCAACGCTCACCTGGTCGACGGCGCCGGCGACCACGGCATCGGCGACCTGGCGGTCGAGGGCGGCGTCGTGCGCGCGGTCGGCGCGGGTGCCGGCGAGGGCGTCGAAGCGGAACGCACCATCGACGCCGCCGGGGCGCTCCTCACGCCGGCCTTCCTCGACCTGCACGCCCACCTGCGCGAGCCCGGCCAGGAGGTCAAGGAGGACCTCGCCAGCGGTCTGGCCGCGGCGGCGGCCGGGGGCTACGGCACGGTGGTGAGCATGGCCAACACCACGCCGCCGGTGGACGAGCCGGGGCTGGTGGCGGAGCTGCTGCAGAAGGCCGAGCGCCTCGGCGGGACGCGACTGCGGCCGGCGGCCGCCCTGAGCCGCGGGCTCGGAGGCGAGACGCTCACCGACTTCGCCGCGCTGCAACAGGCGGGGGCGGCGATGATCACCGACGACGGCATACCGGTGGCCGACGGGCGTGTCATGCGCAGCGCCTGCGAGTACGCCGCGGAGCTGGGGCTGGTGGTGCAGACGCACTCCGAGGACCCCAGCCTGCGGGCCGGCGGGGTGATGAACGAGGGCGTGGTGAGCCAGACGTTGGGCCTGCCGGGCAACCCCGACGCCGCCGAGGCCGCCATGGTCTTCCGCGACTGCGAGGTCGCGCGGCTGACCGGCGCGCGCGTGCACATCGCGCACGTGACCTGCAAGCGCGCCATGCAGGTGGTGGAGCACTTCAAGGCGCTGGGCGTCCCCGTGACCTGCGAGGTGACGCCGCACCACCTGACGCTCACCGACGCCGCGCTCGAGGGCTTCGACCCGGTGTTCAAGGTGGCGCCGCCGCTACGCACCGAGGAGGACGTCGCCTACCTGCGCGAGGCGGTGCGCCGCGGCGTGGTGGACAGCATCGGCACCGACCACGCGCCGCACACCCGGGCCGAGAAGGAGCGCGACCTGCTCACCGCTCCCTTCGGGTTGCCCAACATCGAGGTCGCCTTCGCGCTGCTCTACACCGAGCTGGTGCTGGGAGGCGAGCTCGAGCTCGACCGGCTGCTGTGGCTGCTGCAGGACGGCCCGGCCGCGGTGATGGGCTGGCCGGCGCCACGGCTCACGGCGGGCGCGCCGGCGGACCTGACGCTGATCGACCTGACGCGCGAGCGGCCGGTGGAGCCGCGGCGCTTCCTGAGCAAGGCGCGGTTCAGCCCCTGGGCGGGTGAGATGCTGCGCGGCTGGCCGCTGCTGACGCTGGTTGGCGGAGCGCCGGCCTTCGAGCTCGAGGAGGTGGCGAGCTAGGCCGGCCTCCCTCGCCGGCGACGGCGCGAGCCGGGTGGCACGCGCTCGCCCTGGGCGCGCGCCACCCGACCCCGGCCTTTGCCAAGCATCGAACAATGCCCCGGCTCCCCAGTGTCTACAATGATGGGGTGACCAGCGGCCTGGATACCCCGCTCTACGCGGGCTGGCACAGTCCCCCTCCGCCGCCTCGTGGCCTGGATGCCTATCCCAGGCGCGAGTTGGCCAAGGGCGAGCGCCTCTATGGCGCCGGGGACGCGGCAGACACCGTGTTCCGGGTGGACAACGGCCTCGTCAAGCTCGGCATCGAGGTGCCCGGCGGGCGCGAGCGCATCATCGGGGTCGCCGGCCCCGGCGATCTCATCGGCGCCCTCACCCCCGGGCAGCTCAGCCAGCGCGAGAGCGCCGAGGCGCTCAGCGGCAGCGTGGTGGTCACGGTGGTGCCGCGCGCCGCGGCGGCCGACTTCGAGCCGGCCCTCTCCCGTGCCGCCGGTGATCAGCTGGCGCGCGTGACCCTGGCCCTGGAGGACGGCGAGTTGGCGGTAGGAGCGCGGCTCGCCCGCACCCTGCTACGCCTGGGCGAACGCTTCGGCCAGCGCTCGGAGGGTGGCGTGGTGCGCCTGACGCTGCCCCTCACCCACGACAACCTGGCCGCCATGATCGGCGCCGCTCGCGAGACGACCACGGCCGGCGTCGGTGAGCTGCGCCAGCTCGGCCTGCTGGAAGGGACCCGCGGCAGCTACCGCTTCCACCAGGCGCCGCTGACAGAGTACGCGCAGCGCTCCGCGCTCTCCTGAACGCCCGGGGCGAGCCTGCCGGTCATAACGAGGTGTCGGCCAGCAGCCTCGGCAGGTCGTCCCCCAGCTTGACGATCGTTCCCTGCCCGTAGATGTAGCGGACGCGCGAGTGGCGATCGACCACCTCCACCACCGCGGTGTGGTCGACCGGCTCGGCATCGGGGTTGTACCCCACCATGAAGACCTTGGCGGCCGCCGCGATCTGCTGCTTGCTGCCGGTCAGGCCGACGAAGCTGGGGTCGAAGTGCTTCACCCACGGCCCGATCACGCCTGGCGTGTCATGGGCCGGGTCGACGCTGACCATCATGACCTTGACGTCCTTGGGCGCGCCGGCGTCGCGGTAGGCCTTGGCGAGCTTCTGCATGGTGAGCGGGCAGGTGTCGGCGCAGCGGGTGTAGCCGAAGTAGACGAGCAGCAGGTCCCCCTGGTACTGGGACAGCGTCACAGGGCGGCCGGCACCGTCGATCAGATGGAGCCCCCCCGCCTCGCGGGGGTCCTGGAGGGCCTGACCGGCGAGCGGGGGCTTCGGATGAAGCACGATGCCCAGCCCGTACGCCACCACCGCGGCAGCGACCAGACCGACGATCCACAGGCCCGCCCTGAGCGAGCGTCTCATGCGCGCCAGCATACCCCTCAGGGCGGGCCGACCACCCCGAAGAAGGCCTCGACCACGCGCGGGTCGAAGTGGTGGCCGGACTGGGCCTGCAGGTACGAGAGCGCCCGCTCCCGCGGCCATGCGGGGCGGTACGGCCGGTCGCTGGTGAGCGCGTCGAAGACGTCGACGACGGCGAAGACGCGAGCCGCCAGCGGGATCTCCTCGCCGCCGAGGCCGCGCGGGTAGCCCCCGCCGTCCCAGCGCTCGTGGTGGCAGTAGGGGATGTCCAGCGCCGGCCGCAGGAACTCGATCGGGGAGAGCAGCTCGTAGGCGTACACCGGGTGCCGCTTCATGAGCTCGTACTCCTCCTCGGTCAGCTCCTCGCCCTTCAGCAGGATGCTGTCGGGGATGCCCATCTTGCCGATGTCGTGGAGCAGGGCTCCGCGCTGGAGGTGCACCAGCTCCTCCTGGCCCATGCCGAGGTGGCGCGCCAGGCGCACCGCCATGTCGGTCACGCGCTTGCTGTGCCCCGCCGTCTCCTCGTCCTTGAGGTCGAGCGCGAACGCCCAGCCCTCGATGGTGCGGTCGTAGGCGCGCTGCAGCTCCACGTTGCTCCGCTCAAGCGAGCGCAGCAGCTGCGAGTTCTCGATGGCAATGGCACCCTGGTCGGCATACGTCTCGAGGAACTCGAGCCACTCGTCGCCCGGCTCGAGCCGCTCGCGGGCGTACAGCTCCAGCACCCCCTGGAGCTGCCCCTTGGCCAGCAGCGGCACCGCCAGGTAGCTGACGAACCCCTCCTGCCGCTCCGCCGACACCGCGGCGCCGCGCTCCCGCCGGCCGTCGTCGTCCTCGGCCCTCAGGTCGGGGATGTAGACGGTGCGCTGCTCCAGTGCCGCGCGCCCTGCCGGCCCGGCCCCCAGCCGGGTGCGCAGGTTCGCCTCCAGCTCGCCGTCGAAGCCGCGCCCGCCGAACGGCGTGAGCTCCGCCGCCACCTCGTCGAAGAGCAGCACCGCCACGGCGTCCACCTCGAGGTCGGTGAGCACCTGGTCGACGAAGATGTCCAGCACCAGGCGCACGTCGACGCTGTTGGTGATGGCCATGTCGATGCGCCTAAGGCTCTGCAGGTGAGCGACCCTCCGCCGGAGCTCGGCGTTGAGGTCGGAGATGCGCTCCATGGCCCGTACGCGCTCGGTGATGTCGCGGAAGTTGAGCACGATGGCGCCCACGTCGGCGTCGTCCTCAAGGTTGGTGACGACCCCCTCCAGCCAGCGCCAGCCGCCGCCGGGCGCCCGTAGCCGGAAGCGCACCGACTCGCTCGAGCCGGCCCTGGCCTCCACCAGGTCGAGGACGTCCAGGAAGGCGTCGCGGTCGTCGGCATGCACCAGGCTCGAGCCCTCGCGGCCGAACAGCTCGCGCGGCGCGTAGTCGAGCAGGCGCAGCGCCGGCCCGCTGGCCACCCGGACGCGGCGGTCCGGCTCGATCAGCACCACGCCTTCCATCCCCTTCTCGAACAGCGCCCGGTAGGTGGCCTCGCTCTCGCGCAACCGCCGCTCGGCCTCCACCCGCTCGCTCACGTCGCGAACGTTCAGCACCAGGCCCTCGACGTCCGGGTCCTCCAGCCGGTTGCTGGCTACCACCTCCAGCCAGCGCCAGCCGCCGGCCGCCCGGAAGCGGAAGGTGGTCGTCTGCAAGCCGCCCTCGTCCACCAGCCGGCTGAGCGCCTCCTGGACCGCTCGGCGGTCGCGGGGATGGATCCCCTTGCTGAGGTCGACGCCCTGCCCGGCGGCGCCGTCGACCCCCAGCAGGCTGGCCGAGGGCGACTGGTAGACCAGCCGGCCATGGGCATCGAGCACCACGATGACGTCGTTGGAGTGCTGGATGAGCGCGCGGAAGTGCCGCTCGCTACGCGCCAGCGAGCGCTCCGCGGTGCGCTTCATGGTCACGTCGCTGAGCAGTACCGCCGCACCGCCGGCGGGGAGCGGGCGAATCACCACCTCGGCCGGCACACGGCCGCCGTCGAGGCGCTGAAGCGTCACCTCGGCTCGCAGCGCCTGGCCGTCCGCCGATCGCAGTAGCGCGGGCGTGAGGGTGTCGTCGGCGGCGAACAGGGTCTCCGCCTCGACCCCCTGGAGCCGTCCCTCCTGGACGCCGAGCAGCACCTCCGCACGGCCGTTGGCACGGACGATACGCCGCTCGGCGTCGAGCACCAGCACGCCCTCCTGCCCCATCTCCAGCAACGTCTCCAGCAAGGCCGGCTCGCCGTCCGCCGCGTCCTCCCCGGCATCGGCCTGCGCGCTGACCAGCAGCGCCGTCCGGCCCCCGTCCCCGACCGTCCTTGCCTCGAGCCGCACTACCAGGGGCGTGCCGTCCCCGCGCCGGTGGAGGGCGCGGCCGCGAACCGTCCGCGCCAGCACCTCGGGGTCCACGGTGGCCGCGGTGAGCCGCGGCGGCGTGCCGACCCAGAGCTCCGGGAGGGTGCTCGCCAGGAAGCTCGCACGCTCGCTGCGGTAGGTCGCCAGTGCCGCCTCGTTGACGTCGAGCAAGCGCAGGCTCGACACGTCCACCAGCCACATCGGCAGGGGATGGTCGCGGAACAGGACGTCGGCGCTGAGTTGGCCCGGCTGGAACGCCGGCTCGGCGGACACGGCTATCGGCCTCCTAGAGGCGCACGGCACCCGATGCGTCGCCCAAGACGCCGGAGGGCGACGTGCCGCGGCTGGTGCGGCTCGCCGCCCGCGGTCCCGACCCCCTCAGGAACCGCCGTGCGCGTCCGGGACTGATGATACGCGGGGTCGTGGCTCACGGCCTGCCGACAATGCCACTCCAGGGCCGACCCCGCGGCGTTTCCGCGGCGTTTCCGCGGCCTTTCCGCGGCGTCGCCCCCGCGTCGCCGCGCCGGGTCAGCCGCTCGCCGGCTCGTCGAGGCGCGCCTGGGTACGGTCGAGCTGCCTGGCGACCAGCTGGGCCACGTCCAGCACCTCCGGAGCGCCCTCGCGCGAGGCCGCCTCGGTGCTCGCGAGCATCGACTTGCAGAACGGGCAGGCGGCCGCCACCACCCCGGCCCCGGTCGCCTCGGCTTCCTGGAAGCGCGCCTCCGACACGCGGGTGAGGCCCTCCTCCTCTTCCTTCCAGTACTGCGCGCCGCCGGCGCCGCAGCACAGCGCCCGCTCCCGGTTACGCGGCATCTCCGTGAGCCCCGGGCCGCCGCTCGTCAACACCGCCCGCGGGGCATCGAACTCGCCGTTGTGGCGCCCCAGATAGCAGGGGTCGTGGAACGTGACCGCGCCCTCCAGCGCCAGCGGCGGCAGCCGCCGCTCGGCGATCAAGCGCTCGATGAGCTGCGTGTGGTGCACGACCCGGTAGGTGCCGCCGAGCTGCGGGTAGTCGTTGAGCAGCGCATTGAAGCAGTGGGCGCAGGTGGTGAGGATCAGCTTCTCGCTGCCCTGCTCGAGGGCCTCGGAGGCGAGCGCGCCGTTCAGCACCGCCACGTTGTCGCTGGCGAGCTGGTAGTAGAGGTACTCGTTGCCTGCCCGCCGCGCCGGGTCCCCGGTGCACGTCTCCCCCTTGCCCAGCACCGCGTAGTTGACGCCCGCCTGCTCGAGGATGCGCACCATGGCGCGGGCCGTCTTCTGCGCCTCCGGATCGAAGGCGCCGGCGCACCCCACCCAGTAGAGCACCTCGAAGTCCGGCCGCCGGTCCACGGTGGGCACGTCCAGCCCCTCGGCCCACTCCATGCGCTTGTCCTGCCCGATGCCCCAGGGGTTGCCCATGCGCTCCATGCCCCTGAAGGCAGTCTGCAGCTCCCCGGGGAAGGCGCCCTCCATCATCACGCGATCCCGGCGGATGTCGACGATGTCGATCATCTGCTCGCAGCCCACCGGGCACACCTCCATGCACGCCCCGCAGGTGGTGCAGGCCCAGAGCGCCTCCTCGGAGAGCGCGAACGCCATCAGCGGCCGAGGGCTGGCGTCGCCGCCGGCGAAGCCGTTGGCGATCTGGTTGAGCTCGTAACGCTTGTTGATCTCCAGCGCCGCCGGGCTGAGCGCCTTGCCGGTCTGGTTGGCGGGGCACACGTTGGCGCAGCGGTTGCACTGGATGCAGGCGTAGGCGTCGAGGAGTTGCGGGTAGCGCAGGTGCTCGAGCCTGGCGGCGCCGTACTGCTCCAGCGTCTCGTCCTCGAAGGGGATCGGCTCGAGCGCGCCGGTGGAGAGCGGCCGCCCGTCCTGGCGCCGGCGCTCCACGGCGAAGTTGAACGCCGAGGCGATGAGGTGCAGGTGCTTCGAGCGCGGGAAGTACGGCAGGAACGCCAGGATCAGGCTCAGCGCCACCCACCACCCCAGGTGCCAGCCCCAGATGCGTCCCGGCCCGAACCCGACCGCGGCCGCCAGCGCGCTCGCCACCGGCTGGAAGGCGTCCCGGTGCCCTTCCGACGCCAGCAGGAAGGTCTCGCCGAAGAGCCGGAAGCCCACGTGCAGCAAGATGAACCAGCCGACGATCAGGCTGTCGCGCTGGACGCCTCGCGAGCGCACCTTCTCGTGCAGGAGCGTGCGCTCGTTGTGCGCCAAGCGCCGGTCCCTCAGCCAGAAGCGCCGCACCAGCATGAACGCCATGCCCACCAGGATCAGCACCGTGAGCACGTCCGCGAGCAGCCGGTAGGCGTCGCCGACGGGTCCAAGGCGGATCCCGGCGGTCCAGGCACGCGGCAGGTAGCCGTTCAGCAGGTCGATGAGGTTGACGAGCACGTAGAGCACGAAGCCGTAGAAGATGAAGGCGTGGAACACGCTCACCCACGGCCGGCGCTTGAACACCGTGCGCTGCGACAGCCAGCGCAGGATGGCGCGCCCCGCCCTCGCCGGCAAGCGGTCGAGGCGCGGGAAGCTGCTGGCGCCGCCCCGCAGGATCACGCGCACCACGCGCGCGAAGCCCAGATAGGCTGCACCGAGTGAGACGAGCGCCAGGACGAGGAAGACGAGTTTCTCAGGGGTGCTCAGCACGCGGTCCCTCCGGAGCCCGGGCGGCAACCGGCACGCCTGCGGCGCCGGACGCCTCTGCGAGCCTGAACGATCGTGCCCCAGTGTAATCGCCCGGCTCGACGCGCCTGCCGGGCGAAGTTGAACCGAGTACAAGTTGCGTTCGGGTCGCTAGCTCCCCTCGATCTGCACCCCGAGGTAGAGCCTGCCGATCTCCGGGTTGCCGAGCACCTGGTCGTGCGACCCCTCGAGCCGCACCTGCCCGCTCTCCAGCACGATACCGTGGCTGGCGGTGCCCAGGCCGGCGCGAACGTTCTGCTCCACCGGCAGGATGGCGCGACCGCCCTGGTGCATGCGGCCTACCGTCTCGCACACGGTCTTGAGCGTCCTGGGATCGAGGCCCATCGACGGCTCGTCGAGCAGCTCCAGGGCCCGCTTGCTCGCCGGGCCGCTGACCGCGTCGCCGGGCAGCAGCAGCCCCAGCAGGGTGTAGTAGAACGGCATGGTGCCGATCTCCAGGCTCCAGCCGGGCAACGGCAGGGTGATGCCGTCGGAGCCGCCGGTGAAGCCCGGCGCGTTGAGGCCGATCGCCTGTATCAGGAACAAGAAGGCGATGGTAATGATGACGTAGGCGTGGCCCCGGTTGCGCATGATGGTGGTGCCGAGCAGCACCGCCACCAGCGCCGCGCCGGCCAGTCCGAGCAGGACGTTGCGCGTGCTGAGGAGCCGGCGCTGCGGGGCGGGCGTCGCCTCAGCGGGGGTTGAGCGTCAGCAGCTTCATCTCGCTCATCTCCTGGATGGCGTAGCGGAGCCCTTCACGGCCGAAGCCGGACTGCTTGACCCCGCCGTAGGGCATGTGATCGACGCGGAAGGTGGACACGTCGTTGACGTTGAGACCGCCCACCTCGATGCCGTCGAAGGCCGCGCGGATGACCCGCCAGTCGTTGGTGAAGAGCCCCGCTTGCAGGCCGAAGTCGCTGTCGTCCACGGCCTGCACCGCCTCGGCGATGTCGCCGTAGCGGTATAGCCCGATCATCGGGGCGAAGACCTCCTGGCTGCACACCTTCATGCCGGGGCGCACGTCCTCCAGCAACGTCGGCTGCCACAGGTTGCCGTCGTGCCCGCCTCCCGCGAGCAGCCGGGCGCCACCCTCCCTGGCCTCGTCCAGCCAGGTCGCGATGCGCTCGGCGGCCCCGGCGTCGATCACCGGTCCGACGTCCGTCGTCTCGTCGAGCGGGTCGCCCACGCGCAGCGCCTCCACCGCCGGCACCAGCAGCGCCTTGAAGGCGTCGTAGACATCCTCGTGCACGTACACGCGCTGCACCGACACGCACGACTGACCGGCGTACTGGAAGCCGCCCCACACCACCCGCTCGGCAGCGAAGGCGAGGTCCGCGTCGCGGTGCACGATCACGCCGGCGTTGCCGCCGAGCTCGAGGGTGACGCGCTTCCGGCCCGCCCGGCTCTTGAGGGCCCAACCGACGGCGGGGCTGCCGGTGAAGGTGAGCAGGCGGATGCGTTCGTCCTCGACGAGCGGCGCCGCCGCCGCGGTGGTGCTCGGCACCACGCTCAGCGCGCCCTCGGGGAAGGCGGTCCCCTGCACGATGTCGGCCAGCTTGAGCGCCGATAGCGGCGTCTGGCTGGCGGGCCGGAGCACGATCGGGTTGCCGGCGGCCAGCGCCGGCGCCACCTTGTGAGCTACCAGGTTGAGCGGGTAGTTGAACGGGCTGATGCCGGCGACGGGCCCCAGCGGCACGAACCGGACCTGCGCCTCGCGCCCCTCGAGCCCGGGGATCCAGTCGAGCGGCACGATCTCGCCGTAGATGCGCTTGGCCTCCTCTGCGGCGACGGCGAAGGTGTAGGCGGCGCGGTCGACCTCGCCGCGGGCGGCCCCGACGGGCTTGCCGGCCTCCAGCGCCATGGTCAGGGCGAGATCCTCGCGGCGCTCGCGCACCCCCCGGCTGACGGCCATCAACGCCTCGGCCCGCTGCCACACCGGCATGCGGCGGGTGGTCTCGAAGGCGCTCGCGGCCCGCTCGATGGCACCCTCTATCTGCTCGCGGCCGGCGCGGTGCACCACCGCGACCGGCTCGCCGTCGTACGGGCTGCGCACCTCCAGGCGATCGCCGGTCTGCACCCACTGCCCCGCGACGAAGCATCCGAACTCGCCCAGACGCGCGTCACCGCCGGCCGCCGGCGCCGAGCGACCGTTCGACTCGCCGCGGAGGCGCTCGGCGCTCACGACGCCCCGCCCCTCGCCGACAGCCTCTCGAGCACCTCGAACACCACCGCGAAGTCCTGCTTGTCCAGCCCGAGCCCCCGCGCCGCCGTGAGCATCTCGTTGGTCACGGCGGTGGTGGGCAGCGGCACGTCGACCTGGCGGCCGAGTTCCAGCGCCAGGTTCATGTCCTTCTGCATCATGTTGACGTCGAACCACGCCTCGTCCGGCATCGCCAGCACGAACGGGCCGCGGTACTTGACCATCGGCGAGGCGATGACGCTGTTCAGCAGCACTTCGGCGGCGATCTCCCGGGCGATGCCGCTGCGCTCGGCGAGCAGCAGCCCCTCGCTGAACGCCAGCATCTGGACCGCCAGGCTGAGGTTGGTGGCGATCTTCATGGTGACGGCCAGGCCGTTGGCGCCGACGAAGGTGGCCTTGGGGCCGATGTCGAGGAGGATGGGCTCGACGGCCTCGAAGTCCGACCTGTCGCCGCCGACCATGAAGGTGAGCCTGCCCTGCTCGAGCGTCTCCACGCTGCCCGACACGGGCGCGTCGAGCATGCGGGCGCCCCTGGCCCTCGCCTTCTCCGCCAGCGCCCGGCTGAACGCCGGGCTGACGGTGCTCATGTCGACGTAGGTCTTGCCCGGGCCCAAACCCGCCAGGACGCCTTCGCTGCCGTCGGTGACCGCCTCCAGCGCCGCGGTGTTGGTGACCATGCTGAACACCACGTCGGCGGCCTCCGCCACCGCCCGGGGGCTCTCGGCCCAGGCCATGCCGGCATCCAGCAGCCAGCTCGCCTTCGACCGCGTGCGGTTGTAGCCGGTCACGTGGTGCCCGGCCTCGATGAGGCGCCTGGCGACCCTCCCGCCCATCACCCCGAGTCCGACGAACCCTAGTCTCGCCATAGTGTTCACTCCTTCACCCCGCTTGAGGTGGCATGGCCGGCGCCCGGGGGCGCCGATCGCGTGGGTTCGCGTCGTCCGAGCCCGCGTCGATAAGTATTAGTGGTGTGATGGTCATACCTCGCGAATGCTGGGACACCTCCGGCCGTCTGTGTGTAGAGCGCTGAGCCCCTCGACAACCCCTCGATTGCGGCTTCGCCAGCGCCCGGACAACACCGTCGACAACCCATTCAGAAGCTAATCCAGGACGCATGTAACGCTACCACACTTGAAGGGAAGCGTCAAACCGTCCGAGCGGCCGGTTTCTTGACAATGCCTCGTGAGGCGTGCTACGTTCACACCATTCCTAAGAGGTATGATCATCATACCTCCTGCAACAGATTTCACTCTGTGCATGGGTTTGCATCGTGACCATCGTGCCACGCCGACGCGGCATCCTCCTGCAGGTCGTAGAGTGCCACGGCGTCCGCCGCCGCGCTCAGGGCATCCGGTACGGGCCGAGCGGCGAGGGACCTGCCAGACAGGATGCGTCGGTCCACGGCCGCGCCGCCCTGAGACGGGCCCGCGCTTCGCCTCCGGGCACAGGCGCCACAGCCCACGACACCCCTTCGAGTCGCGGTCGCGGGCAAGGCGCCCACGAGGAGGATGGGGAGCGAGACCGAGCCGGGCGAGGCCCGGGACGAACGTAGCCGTTCGGGAAGGAGCAGCGAGACATGGGTAGAGTTGACGGCAGGGCCATCATCGTCACGGGGGCGGCGCAAGGCATGGGGCGCGCTGCCGCCACCAAGCTCGTCGAAGAGGGGGCCTCCGTCATGTTCGCCGATCTCGACGGCGACAAAGCCAGATCGGCAGCCGAGCACGCTGCCTCGACCTCCGGCGGAAGGGCCACCGCCGTAGCCGTGGACGTTCGCAAGCGCGACCAGGTCAAAGCTGCCATCGACGCGACGGTGGATGCCTTCGGCCGCCTCGACGTCATCTTCAACAACGCCGGCGTCAACCGACCCCAGAAGTTCCTCGAGACGACGGAGGACAACTGGCACTTCATCATGGATGTGAATGCCCTGGGCGTCCTCATCGGCATGCAGGAAGCAGCCAAGCAGATGATCAAGCAGGGCCGTAACGGCGAGTTCGGCGGCAAGATCATCAACACCACGTCCATCGTGGGACGGCAAGGGCTCGATCCCAACGTCGCCCCCTACAGCGTCAGCAAGTTCGGCGTGGTTGCGCTGACGCAGATGGGTGCGCGCGAACTCGCGCCCCATGGCATCACCGTCAACGGCTTCGGCCCGGGCGTGGTCGACACACCGCTGTGGGAGACGCTCGACGAGCAGCTCGTGGAGCTCGGCGTCGCGCAGAAGAAGGGCGAGGCCATGAAGAACTTCTCCGCCAACATCCTCAAGGGGCGCCCTGCAACGCCCGCCGACATCATCGGCACCACGACCTTCCTGGCGAGCCCGGAATCCGACTACATGACCGGCCAGATCATCATGATCGACGGCGGCATGGTGCTGGTGTAGGTCGCACCCTCGGACCGGCCGGGCGCACGCCGGTCGGCGCCTCCGGCGGGCGCCTCGCCGAGAAGCTTCGAGGCGCGCCCGCCAGGGAGCGAGACCCGCGTCGACGTGGCCGGCCCTCCAGCCTAGCCTGACCGGGAACGTGCCGCCCACAGCAGGCCGCGCCGCAGCATGGTCCTCACCTGTGGGATGTCGAACTCGTCGAGGCTGTGCCCGAGCGAGCAGTAGAAGACCCGGCCCTCCCCCCAGCGACGCTTCCACGCCACCGGCATGACCGTGCCCTCGATCCACGGCAGGTGCTCGCCACCGAAGGTGGTGGTCGCCAGGACCCGGTTGCCGGGATCGACCAGCATGTAGTACTGCTCGCCATGCATCTCGAAATCGTCCAGCCCCGCGACCACGGGATCGTCGGGCGCCGCTATGTGCACGCGGTAGTCCACGAAGTCGTCGGAGGGCACCGGGTTGTCCGGCCAGCCCGGCGGGTGTGCCACGAACTGCCCGCCGATCATGAAGTGGTAGCTGGGGTGGTCGCGGAACGCGTCGCCCATGTGACCGTGCCAACCGGCGATGCCGGCGCCCCTTCGCACCGTCTCGAGCAAGTGCCGTTCCTGTGTGGGCGTCAGGTCGCCGAGCGACCGGTCGTGGCGGCTCCCCATGCTCGACCACAAGGGAACGATCAGGTCGGCCCACGCGACGCCGGCCGCGTCGTCCAGGACGTCGAGAGAGTCGGCCACGGTGAGCGAGGCCCCCTCTTCGGCCAGCAGCGCCTCCAGCCAGTCGGTGAAGGCACCGGGCGCGTGGCCCTCCCAGCCGCCGCACAGCGCAAGGGCATGCATCAGGCTGCCGGCGCGCGCGGCCGTTCACCGGTCGGGCCCGCGACCGGCTCGGCCGTGCCCCGGCCGCGTGTCGGGATCATGCCTCGAGGCCGGAGACGGCCACGATGAGGTTGTTCTCGGTGATCTCATCGCCGCGGAACTCGCCGGTGACCCGACCGCTGTACATCGTCACGATCCGGTGGCTCACGCCGATGATCTCCGGCATCTCCGAGGAGATGACCACCACCGCGTAGCCTTGCTCGGCCAGCTCGCCGATGAGCTTGTGGATCTCGGACTTCGAACCGACGTCGATCCCGCGCGTGGGCTCGTCGAGGATCAGCAGGACCGGCTCGGTACTGAGCCACTTGCCGATGACGACCTTCTGCTGGTTGCCGCCGCTGAGCGTCTCGACGCGCTGGTGCGGCCCGGTCGTGCTGATCGCAAGGGCCTCCCGGTATCGGTGGAAGATCGCCTGTTCCGCGTGCCGCCGCATGAAGCCCCACGACTGGAGCCGGTCGATCTGTGGCAATGTCATGTTCTCGCGGCCGCTCATGGCCAGGACCAGGCCCTGCTCCTTGCGGTTCTCGGGCACCAGTGCGATGCCCAGCTGGACCGCGTCGCCCGAGTTGCCGATGGCAACGGGTTTGCCCTTGAAGTAGACGGTGCCGCTGTCTGCCTTGCGCATCCCGAACAGCGTCTCGGCGATCTCGGAGCGTCCGGCACCGATGAGCCCGTAGAAACCCAGCACCTCGCCTGCGCGTAGCGTGAAGCTGACGTCTTCATAGACACCCTTGCACGTAAGATTCTCGACGCGCAGCACCTCCTCGCCGAGGCGGCGCTCGCCCTTCTCGTAGTAGTCGCTGAGGGCCCGGCCGATCATGAGCTGCGTCACCTGGTCCTCATCGGTCTCCGCCGTCGGCAAGGTGCCGCGGACCTGACCATCGCGGAGCACCGTGATGCGATTGGCGATCTCGAAGATCTCGCTCATCCGGTGCGAGATGTAGATGATCGCCACATTGTCCTCGCGCAGCCGTTCGATGCTTTCGAACAGCACCCGCTGCTCGTGGTCCGTGAGCGACGCCGTCGGCTCGTCGAAGATCACCACGGTCGACCGGAACGCCAGGGCCCGCGCGATCTCCACCATCTGTTGTTGGGCGATCGACAGGTCGCCGACGCGGGTCGTTGGCTCGAAGCCGCACTTCAGCTCCTTGAGGATCACGTCCACCCGCTCGAACATGAGCTTCCAGTCGACGTGGCTCGCACGCGAGACGGGAAGGCTACCCAGGAAGACGTTCTCGGCCACCGACAGCTCCGGCACCAGCGAGAGCTCCTGATGGATGAGCAGGATCCCCTTGATCCTAGCGTCGAACGGGCTGTGGAACGTGACGGAGTCGCCCTGGAACAGCATCTCCCCGGAGTCGGGGCGGTACTTGCCGGCCAGGACCTTCATCAACGTCGACTTGCCGGCACCGTTCTCACCGATCAGGGCGTGCACCTCTCCCGGGTACACGTCGAAGCTCACGCGGTCGAGGGCGAGCACGCCCGGGAAGCGCTTCGTGATGTCGCGCACCTTCAGGATCGGCTGTCGCCCATCCTCGACTGGCGCCGTCGGCGCCGTGGGTCGGTCGGTTGGCCTCGCCATGCGCACCCTCTCGCCCGCGCTGCGGGAGCGTGTCGAGGTCGCGCGCTGCGCGCGACCCCGACACGAAAGCTGCGAGGTCTAGAACACCGGCCTCGAGTACTTGCTCATGTTCGCCTGCGTGATCGGCGGCGTGTCGATGTAGTCGTTCTGCGGAACGCTCATGCCTTCGGCAACCTGCACGGCCACCTTCAAAGCGTTACGAGCGTCGGTGACGGGAGACTGCACCACGGAGCCGTAGTACAGGCCCTTCTTCATGGCGTCGTAGCCGACGGCGAAGTTGGTCGCGCCGACCAGGATGATCTTCTTGTTGGCATCGAGCCGGCCCGCATTCTTCGCAGCCTGAATCGCATTGAGCGCACCCGCGCCCATGTTGTCGTCGGCGGCGTAGACGCCGTCGATCTTGTTGCCGTACTTGGTGATGAAGTCCTCCATCACCGACTGCGCCTTGGCGCGGTTCCAGTCGGCCGGCTGAGAATCGAGGACGTGGATGTCGCTGTGACCCTTGATGACGTCCATGAAGCCGTTGTGACGCCGGATCGCGGTGGTGTAACCGGGCTTGCCATCGACGATGACGATGTTGCCGCCGTTGGGGAGCCCCTGAAGCATGATCTGGCCGGCGACCTCGCCCTCCTTGAGGGTGTCGGGGCCGGAGAACGACACCGTGGCACTGACGCAGGACGAATCGATCTTCGAGTTCGTGATGACGACCGGGATGCCGGCATCGTGCGCCTTGATCACGGGCGGGCAGGCGGCCTTGGCGTTCGTCGGCCACACGATCATGACGTCGACGTGTCGCGTCATGAGGTCCTGGATCTGGTTGACCTGCTGCGCCGGATCACCGTGCGCGTCCAGGACGATCGTCTTGACCCCGAGCTGCTTGGCATAGGCTTCGAACGCCTTCTGGTAGGTTGTCTCGTAGCTGTCGGTACCCACATTGCTCTGGGTGATCCCGATCAGGACCTGGCTCAGCGGCTTCTTCAACGGCGTGGTCAGCCACGATGGCGTCTGTTGGGCGAACACCGCCGCGCCCAGTCCCGCGACCGCCACGGCCACCAGCGTCACAATCAGTCGTCTCATGTCGTTCTCTCCTCGCGCGTCATTCCGACGGTAACGTTGCCGAGGTCCCGGAGACGCCTCTCGAGCGTCAAGGCCCCGCGCACCCGGTTCTGTCCTCTGTCTTCTGTCTTCGCGCCTCCTTTCCCTCGGCCGGCCCTCAACGCCGTCCGAACTTGTCGATGAAGAGCGTCGCGATGAGCACGAAGCCAAGCACGACGTACACATAGAAGGGGGCAACGTTCAGGAGGTTCATGCCGTTGCGCAGGACGCCGATGGCGAGCACGCCGCCGAGGGTCCCCCACAGGCTGCCCGAGCCGCCCTGGAGCTTGGTGCCGCCGAGAACGACGGAGATGATCGCCCACAGCTCGTAGTTCGTCCCCAGGTTCGGCGTCGCCGAGCCCATCTGGGTGGACAGCATGATGCCGGCAAAGGCGGCCAGGAGGCCCATGAGCAGGAAGTTCAGGAACATGTGCCTGCCGACATGGATGCCGGCATTGGTGGCAGCATCGCGGTTGCCGCCCACTGCGTAGCCGTTGCGGCCGTGGACGGTGCGCCGCAACACCCACTGCCCGACGAACACGAACAGCAGGAAGAGGATCCCGATCACCGGAACGGGCCCTACGGCCAGCGACCCGAACCCGGTGTAGGCGCCGTTCATCGTGAGCATCGACTGCTCCCGCGTGTAGACGAACACCAGCCCGCGGATGCCGATGAGGCCGCCGAGCGTCACGATGAACGAGTCGACGCCAGTGAGCACCACGGCCAGACCGTTCAAGGTGCCGAGCGCGGCCCCCGCCGCCAGGCCCGCCACCACGCCGACCAGCGGAGGCGCGCCGGCCTGCTGCAGACCGACGGCGAGGGCAGCGGCCAGGGCGAGCGTGGCGCCCACGGTGAGGTCGATGTTGCCGTCGATCATGATGAACGTCATGCCGACCGCCAGGAAGCCGATGAAGGAGCTCTGCACCAGCACGTTACCCAGGTTCCCGGCCGTCAGGAAGTAGGGGCTCGCCAGACCGAAGAACAGCACGCAGCCGACCACGAGGAACCACACCGGCTGGCGCCGCGCGCCTCTGAGCGCCGAGCCCGCCACGGTCCTCACCGTCACCCGCCTCGCCGACACGACGTCCGCGGCGTTCGTCCCTTCCGAGACCGCGCTCATGCCCACAACCTGCCTCGCTTGGAGGCCACGTCGAACCAGACCGCGACGATGATGACGAACCAGGTCACGAGCCACTGCACGTAGTAGGCGAAGCCGAGAAGAAGCAAGGCGTTCTGGATGAAGCCGAGGATCAGCACGCCGATGACGGTCTTGAACATGCTGCCGGCCCCGCCGAGGAGGCTGGTGCCTCCCAGGATGATGGCGGCGAGCACCTGCAGCTCGTAGCCTTGGCCCACCGTATTCTGAGAGCCCATCACGCGCGAGCCGAGAATGACGGCCGCCACGCCGGTGCACAGCGCGGAGATCATGAACGTGGTGAAGACGATGCGGCTGGACCGCACGCCGGAGTACGAGCTCGCGGTCGGGTTGCCGCCGACCGCGAACACCCTGCGCCCGTACCCCGTTCGGTGAAGTAGCACCCCGAGGACAACCGCGAGCCCAAGAAAGATGATCATGGGCACCGGCACGTGCAGCACAAAGGCCCGGCCGAAGACCTTGAACCAGGTCTGATTCGGGTCCTGGATGTTGACGTTGTTCCCGCCGGAGTACAGGAACGTGATCCCCTGAAGCGCCGACAGCATGCCCAGCGTGACGATCAGCGAGTTCAGCTTCAGGAAACCGACCAGGAAGCCGTTGAAGGCCCCGACGAGGGCCGCCGCTGCGAACATGATGAGTATCGCCGGCAGGGGCCCCACCTGGTCGTGCAGGCCGACCACCATCACGGTCGTGAGAGAGAGCAGCGATCCCACGGACAGGTCGAGCTGGCCGGCGATCACGACGAACGTGACGCCGAGCGCCATGACGCCGATGACCGAGACCTGCTGCACGACCGTCAGCACGTTGCCGATGGAGAGCACCGTCGGGTACGCCACCGCAACACCCGCCAGGAACAGGATGAAGGCGTAGAGGATGCCCTGGTGCTTGAAGCTCCCGGTCAGCGCGGCCCGAAGGCCCGACCAGCGACCTGTCACCTGCACGGCGACCGGCCCGGCGTCGACAACGCTCGCGCGGTCAGCCGCAGTCGATAAGTATTAGTGGTATGCTCATCATACCACCCATTCGACACTAATGAATTCGGCACGGCTGACCACCCCTTTCGCGGAGTCCGCTCGTCCTCGGGGCGCGCTCTCGGGGGCCATCGCAAGGCGGGCGGCGCAACTCAGGGAACTCGGTTGTGAACGTACTCGTGACCGTAGCACAAGCGGCTACGCGTGTCAAACCCCGGTGCCTGCCTGGCTCCTTGACACCGTTCAGCACGGCGTGCTACCTTCGGACCGTTCCCTTGGAGGTATGACCATCATACCTTACGCAAATTCATTCACAGATTGCATGGGATTACAGGTATGACGGACGTGCTACAACACCGCAAGCTCTACGAGCAGGTCGTGGAGCGGGTCCGGCAGCAGATCCTCGCCGGCGAGTTGAAGAGCGGAGACCAGCTCCCCAACGAGCGCAGCCTCGGGGAGCGCTTCGGCGTCAGTCGTACCGTCATCCGCGAGGCCGTGAAGACGCTCATCCAGAACGGCCTGGTGGAGGTCCGACGCGGCCAGGGCACGTTCGTCGTCGACAGCACCGCCGATGCGCTCAAGGAGTCGCTCCGGCTGATGATGGGCTTCGCCTCCGAGGAGCGGCGGGCGGGTGAGATGGTCGAGGTGCGCGAGCTGCTCGAGCCGGACATCGCCGCCGCCGCAGCCTTGCGGCACAACGAGGAGGATCTCGCCGCTCTGCGAGCCGCCATCCGCGAGATGGACGCCGCGCTGGGCGATGCCCAGGGCTTCATCGAGGCCGACAACCGCTTCCACATCGCGTTGGCCGTCGCCACCCAGAATCATTTCATCCCGCGCCTCTTGGACTCGGTCGTCGACCTTCTGCAGGAGATGCGTGCGCAGATATTCCAGGTGACCGGCGGACCGACCCGCGGTCAGCGGCACCACCGCGACATTCTCGCGGCGGTCGAAGCCGGCGACGCCGAAGGCGCCAGGGCGGCCATGCTGGCTCACCTGGCGCAGGTACGGCAGGACGGCCTGCATGCCGTCCGCATCGTGGAACGCGAGCGCAACGACGACGAGGGGGCGGCCGGTGGCGCCGCCTGAGTCGCGCTCCGCAGGCCCGAACGGAGTCCGCTCCAAGGGGAAGGAGCAACGCGTGACGCCCCCGCCCGCAGCGAGCAGGTCCACACCGCGCAAGCGGGCCCGCAAGGCCAGGCCGGGAAGCGACTCCGCCAAGGTGGACGCTGCCGCCTGTCTGCACATGTATCGCCAGATGATGCGCATCCGGGTGTTCGAGGAGCGCGCCAACGAGCTCTACCTCACGGCCAAGGTGCCCGGCCTGACCCATATGTACGCGGGCGAGGAGGCCGTCGCGGTGGGCGTGTGCAGCGCCCTCCGGCAAGACGACACCATCACCAGCACGCATCGCGGTCACGGCCACTGCATCGCCAAGGGCGCCCGCCTCGACCTGATGTTCGCCGAGCTGCTGGGCAAGGCGGCCGGCTACAACCGCGGCAAGGGCGGCAGCATGCACATCGCCGATCAGGAGAACGGGAACCTCGGCGCCAACGCCATCGTCGGCGGCTCCGCAGGGATCGCCACCGGCGCCGCGCTGTCGGCCAGGATGCGCGGCAGCACCCAGGTGTCGGTGTGCTTCTTCGGCGAGGGGGCGCTCGGGCAGGGGCTGCTCTACGAGGTGATGAACATGGCGCAGCTCTGGAAGCTGCCGGTGGTGTACGTTTGCGAGAACAACCTCTACAACGAGTACACCCACTTCGAGGAGACCACCGCAGGCGCCATCCTGGCCCGGCCACGCGCCTTCGGCATCCACACCGCCGAGGTCGACGGGCAGGACGTCACCCTGGTGAACGCCGCCGCCAGCGAGCTGGTCGAGCGCGCACGCGCCGGCGACGGCCCGGGGTTCCTGCTGGCGCACACCTACCGCTACTACGGGCATCACGTCGGCGACATCAAGCGCGACTACTACCGCTCCGAGGACGAGGAGTCCCGCTGGAAGCGCGAGCGCGACCCGCTCACGATCTTCGCGACGTGGCTGCAGGAGCGCGGGCTCGCCAGTGCCGAGGAGCTCGAGCGGCTGGAAGCCGAGGTCCGTGAGGAAGCGGACGTGGCCGTCGCCTACGGGCTCGAGGCGCCCTACCCCGACGACGGCGAGGTGAGCATGCATGTCTTCGCCTGACGGCTCCCCCGCCACCGAGACGGACCGCGCCAGCGCCGGCACCGCGCACCAGCCGCCGCGCATCATCACCTTCTCGCAGGCCGTCAACGAGGCCCTGGCAGAGGAGATGCGCCGCGACGAGCGCGTCTTCATCATCGGCGAGGACGTCGCCGAGGCCGGCACCCCCTTCAAGGTCCTCGCCGGTCTGGTGGAGGAGTTCGGTCCGGAGCGGGTGCGGGACACGCCCATCAGCGAAGCCGGCTTCACCGGCCTCGCCGTGGGCGCCGCCATGACCGGCATGCGCCCCGTGGTCGACCTCATGTTCGGCGACTTCCTGACGCTGGTGATGGACCAGCTCGTCAACCAGGCGGCCAAGACCCACTACATGTCGGGCGGCAAGCTCAAGGTACCGATGGTGCTGCGCACCACCCTCGGCGCCACACGCCGCAGCGCCGCCCAGCACAGCCAGAGCCTGCACGCCTGGGTCAGCCACATCCCCGGCCTGAAGGTGGCCCTGCCGGCCACCCCGGAGGACGCCAAGGGGCTGATGAAGACGGCCATCCGCGACGACAACCCGGTGGTGATCCTGGAGGACAAGCTCAGCTTCCAGGACAAGGGGCCGGTCCCCGACGGGGAGCTGCTCATCCCGCTGGGGCAGGCCGTGGTGAGGCGCGAGGGCACCGACATCAGCTTCATCGCCACCAGCAGCATGGTCTTCGCGGCCCTGGAGGCGGCCGAGCAGCTCGAGGCGCACGGCATCTCGGCGGAGGTGGTCGACCCCCGCACCATGGTGCCGCTCGACGTGGACGCGCTGGTGGCCAGCGCCCGCAAGACCAGCCGCGTAGTGATCGTCGACGAGGGGCACCAGAGCTTCGGCGTCAGCGCCGAGCTGGCCGCCGTCGTCGCCGACGGCGCGTTCTACCACCTGGACGCTCCCGTCAAGCGCATGGGGGCGATGGACGTGCCCGTCCCCTTCTCCCCGCCACTGGAGGACCTGACGGTGCCCACCCCCAAGCGGCTCGCCGCGCTGGCGCGGGAGATGTGCGGCGCCGCTTGAATGCGGTCGCCGGCCGCCGGGCGCGTCCGCCCGCGCGGAGCGGCGGCGGCACGCAACGAGGAGGCTGATCTGCATGGCCATTCACACACACGGCGTCATGGCGGTCGACTGGGAGGAGCGCATCAACTTCGAGCGCCTGAGGCGAGAGCGTCTGGCGCGCATCAAGAAGGTGCTGGCGGGCTCGGAGGCCGGCGCGCTGCTGTGCTTCGACATGAACAACGTCCGCTACATCACCAGCACCCACATCGGCACCTGGGCCCAGGACAAGGTGGCGCGCTTCACGCTGCTCCCCCAGGGCGACGAGCCGATCCTCTGGGACTTCGGCTCGGCAGCCAAGCACCACCAGCTCTACGCGCCCTGGCTCGACGGAGCCGAGCGCTCGCGCCCGGGCGTGTCGATGCTGCGCGGCACCATCAGCCCGCAGATGGGGCGCGCCGAGAAGGTGGCGCGCTGGGTCAAGGACGAGCTCGAGGAGCGCGGGCTCGCCGGCGAGCCGGTGGCCATCGACATCGTCGAGCCGCCGGTGCTGTTCGCCCTGCAGAAGTCGGGCATCACCGTCATCGACGGGCAGCAGATGATGCTCGAGGCCCGCAAGATCAAGACCGAGGACGAGATCATGCTGCTCACCCACGCCGCCGGCATGGTCGACGCCGCCTACGATCAGCTCTACGAGAAGCTGCGGCCCGGCGTGCGCGAGAACGATCTGGTGGGGCTGGTGAGCGACTTCCTCTACCGCCACGGCAGCGAGATGGTCGAGGGCGTCAATGCCATCAGCGGCGAGCGCTGCAACCCGCACCCGCACGTCGCCTCGGACCGCATGCTGCGTCCCGGCGACCCTGCCTACTTCGACATCCTGCAGAGCTACATGGGCTACCGCACCTGCTACTACCGCACCTTCGCGGTAGGCAGCGCCAGCCAGGCACAGGTCGACGCCTACGCCAAGTGCCGCGACCTGCTCGACCACGCCATCAGCCTGATCAAGCCTGGCGTCACCACCGCCGAGGTGGTGCAGGTGTGGCCCAAGGCCGAGGAGTTCGGCTTCCCCGACGAGGAGCTCGCCTTCGCCCTGCAGTACGGCCACGGTCTGGGCCTCAACATCTGGGAGAAGCCGATCTTCAGCCGGCTGTTCTCCTTCGACCACCCCGAGGTGATCGAGGAGGGCATGGTCTTCGCGCTCGAGACGTTCTGGCCCGCCTCCGACGGCTGGTCCGCCGCCCGCATCGAGGAGGAGCTGGTGGTCACCAGCGACGGCTGCGAGATCATCAGCCGCTTCCCCGCCGAGGAGCTGATGGTTGCGGGGCCCAAGTACTACACGGCCCTCGGCGACCTGCCGGGCATCCGCGAGACCGAGAGCAACTACAACAACGCGCGCGTGTTCCCGAACGGCAAGCCGGGCGTGCCGGGAGCCCCGCGCATGCCCGTCGCGGACGCCGGCGCCGCCGCCCTGGACGGCAAGGGCTGAGGGCGGCGCAGGGGCCGGCCGGGAGGCCAGAGAGGGAGCCATGGCCAAGGACGTGATCATGCCGGTCCTGGGGATGAACCAGGACACCGCGGTCCTCCTCGCTTGGCTCAAGCGGGACGGCGAGCACGTGGAGCAAGGCGAGCCGATCATGGAGGTCGAGACCGACAAGGCCACCATGGAGCTCGACGCCCCCGCCTCGGGCACGCTCGCGGGCATCCGCGCCGCGGCCGGCGACGAGGTGAAGGCCGGCAGCGTGATCGCCGTCGTGCTGGCCGAGGGGGAGGAGGCGCCGCAGGGCACGCCGACCACGCCGGTACAGACAGCGGCGGCAGGGCCAACGCCGGAGCCGACCACGTCGGCCCAGGCCGGGCTGGCGGCGGCCGGCGCCGCCCGCGCGGGCGGCGGTGCGAACGCCGCCAACCTGACCGTGGGCGGCGTGAGGGCCGCCCGGAGCGCGACCGTGGCGGGCATCGTTCCTGCGTCACCCAAGGCCCGGCGGCTGGCCGCCGAGCAGGGCGTGGCGTTGGAGCCTCTCCGCGGCCGCGGCCGCGGTCCGGACGGCGCGGTGCTCGCCGCCGACGTGACGGATGCGGCCGCGCGCCCGGCCGCGCGCCCGGCAGCGGCGGTCGCGCCGCTCCGGTTCGAGCGCACGCTGGCGGCCGGCTCGCTGCTGGCGGTCCTGGATTGGGCGCAGAGCTGGCTGCGCGACCAGGCGGACGGCGCCGGCCTGGCCCTCGGCGACCTGATCGCGCGCTTCCTGGCCGCGGCGTGGTCGCGGCAGCCGCTCTCGGGCTCCGGCGCGAGCGCCAGGTTGCACTACCGGCGCGTCCACGACGGCGAGGTCAGCTCGCTCACGGTGCCCCTGACCGACGCCGTCAGCCTCGCCGCGCTCGCCCGGGCGCGGGTTGCAGGCAGCGAGCGCGGGGACGCCGAGGCCCTGGAGGCATCCAAGGTTGCCGCCGACGTCGGCCTCCTCGATCTCAGCGACAGCCGCGTCGACCTCGTTTCAGACAGCCTGCCGGCCGGGGCGGGCATCGTGGAGGTCGTCGTGGGTCGCAGCGACGAGCGGGTGCTTGCCGAGGGCGGCGCAGCGGTCGTGACGCGCGCGCTCAGGCTCGCCTTCGCCTTCGATCCTGCCCGCGTAAGGGTCGCGGAGGCCGCCGCCTTCAGTGACCGCGTGATCGCGCTGGCCGAGGAGCCGCGGGCGCTGGCGCTGCTCTACTGACCCCCTGGCGCGGGCCGC
>CAZBZU010000010.1:0-39196 GCA_964496495.1 uncultured bacterium | reverse complement strand
GGCCGAGGAGCCGCGGGCGCTGGCGCTGCTCTACTGACCCCCTGGCGCGGGCCGCTGGCGGCCCGCAGGCGGCCGGCGGGTGCGGTCGGCCGGGCGCGCTGCCGGCGGCCCCGGCGGGCGGAGCCTCACGCCCCCTCGGTCCACGCCGCGACGTCGTAGGGCCCCAGAACCGGCGACCCCAGCACGAACCGCGCCGAGGCGGGGGCATCGACTCGCTGCTCGGCAGGCGTGTAGTTGAACGCGAAGGTGAGCCGGCCGCGGCGCCGCAGCCGGACGCCCTCCGGCAGGGGCCGGACCTCGATGCCGGCCTCGGTCGCCAGCGCCGCCAGGTAGTCGGCCAGGAACGGCGCCCCGGGCCAGAAGGCCAGGTAGCGCACGTTCCCCGCCCGCCAGACGGCACCCTGCCCGTCCTCGAAGCGCGCCTCGGGCGCGAGGTTGGCCCCGCGGAGGGCCTCGACCCGTTCCAGCCAGGTGCCGACGCGGTAGCGTCGCCCTCGCCACGCCAGCCCGACCTCCAGGCCGGGCGGTAGGCTCTCCACCCATAGCACGCGCACGGGGATCAGCGCCTGCAGCGGCCCCGGCGGCAACGTCTCGGGAACCTGGAAGGCGGCGGTCTTGCTGCCGCTGCGCGGCCCCAGCAGCAGCGGCCCGTCGAACGCGCGCAACGCCTCGAGCGCCTCGGGGTCGACGATCGGCAGCGTGGGCACCACCACCAGGGCGTATCCGGAGAGATCGCTGCCGGCCGGCACGATGTCGACGTCGAGGCCGAGACCGCGAAGCGCGCTGTACGTCGCAAAGCGCAACGACGGAACGCTCCACTCCGCGCCATGCGGCTGGATCTCCCCCGCCCACTCGGCCGGGTAGTCGTGCAGGAGCGCTACCGGCGCGCGGCGGCCGGGCGCGAGCTCGACCCGCGCGAGCTCGGCGGCCACCGTCCGCACCTCCTCGGCGGCCGGGGCGGGCCGGCCGTCGGGCAGGGTCAGCCCGGCGTGCATCTGCTCCTGAGCGACCGGCGCCTGCCGCCAGCGGAAGTAGGACACGGCCTCCGCGCCGTGAGCCAGAGCTTCCCACGTCCACAGGCGGACCACCCCCGGCGCCGGCGCCGGGTTGTGGGGGGCCCAGTTCACCGGCCCCGGCTGCTGCTCCATCACCCGGAAGCGTCCGCCGCCGACGCCGCGATAGAGGTCGTGGTGGAAGGCCGCGACGTCCGCATGCCCGGACCGGGCATAGCGCAGCCTGAGCTCGTCAGGCAGGGCCATCAGCTCGGTGAGGCCCAGCGGGTAGCTGTCCCACCCCGCCAGGTCGAGGTCCGCCGCCACCCGGTAGTGGTCGAACTGGCCGGAGAAGCCCATGAAGTTGTGGACCAAGAAGCGCCCGGGCGAGGCGCGCCGGACGATCTCCGCCTGCGCCCGGTTGAAGGCCGCCACCTGCTCCGACGCGAAGCGGAAGAAGTCGAGCCGGTGCGCCGGATTGGCCTCGGCCACCGTGCCGTTCGGCAGGCCCACCTCCCCGAAGGACCGCACCTCCATGCTCCAGAAGGCGTTCCCCCAGGCGGCGTTCAGCGACGCGACGGTGCCGTAGCGCCGCGCCAGCCAGCTCCGGAACGCCCGCAGGTCCTCGGGACCGTAGCTGCGGACGGTGTCGTGGTCGCCGTACTCGTTGTCGATCTGCCAGCCGATCACGGCCGGGTGGCGGCCGAAGCGATCGGCCAGCACGCCGACGATGCGCCGGCTCTCGTCCAAGTAGCGGCGGCTGCTGAAGCTGTAGTGGCGCCGCGAGCCGAAGCCACGCACCCGGCCCTGATCGTCGTAGCCGAGAACCTCCGGGTAGCGGTCGACCAGCCACTTCGGCGGCGCCGCGGTGGGCGTGCCCACGACGACACCCAGCGACTCCGCCGCCAGCGTGTCGATGGCACGCTGCAGCCAGTCGAGCTCCAGCCGGCCGGGCTCGGGCTCGAGCCGGCTCCAGGCGAACTCGCCGATGCGCACGGTCCGCAGGCCGAGCTCGCGCATCCGGCGGGCGTCCTCGGCCCAGCGCTGCTCCGGCCACTGCTCAGGGTAGTAGCACACGCCCAGCATGGTGCCTCACTCAAGGCTACGCCTCGTCCGACCGGCACGGTAGCCCGGGGATCCGGCGCAACGCACGTCGCGCGCCGGCTGGGCCGCCGACGCCCCGCTCAATCCAGCACGTAGAGCGCGCCCGCCACCACCGCCAGCGGCCACACCAGCACCGCGCCCGCCAGGTACCACCAGTTCACGCGCGCCCGCGCCCTCGGCCCCAGCCGCCGGGCGGTGCGCCAGAGGACGACGGCGGTCGCCACGGAGCCGGCCAGATAGCCCGTCAGCAGCGCTACGATCCAGACTTGCATATCAACCCTCCACGCCGTTCCACGCGTCCCTCACGACGCCGTCGAGCGGAGCCCGGCGGTCTCGTCTCCCCCGCCGCCTAGGCGCGGGCGCCCGGCAGCGGCCGGCGCTCGTGCGCCTCGTAGTCGCGCAGGATGGGCCGGTAGGCCTGCCTCATCAGCGGCGACGACACCAGGAAGTCGGCCGTCGAGCGGTTGCAGGCCACCGGAATGTTGTAGACGACCGCGATCCGCAGGAGCGCCTTGACGTCCACGTCGTGCGGCTGGGGCTCCATAGGATCCCAGAAGAAGACCAGCACGTCGATCTTGCCGTCGGCGATCATGGCGCCGAGCTGCTGGTCGCCGCCCAGAGGCCCGGACTTCAGCTTGGCCACCGGCACGGCTCCGGGGCGGTCGCGACGCTCCGCCCGCCCCGCCTCGAGCGCCTCCTCGATCAAGCGCCCGGTAGTCCCGGTGCAGATCAGCTCATAGCTCGCCAGCGTGTCGTGATTCCACGTCACCCATTCGATGAGGTCCGCCTTGCGGTTGTCATGCGCCACCAGCGCGACGCGTTTGAGTGCTTCCATGCCTGGGTCCTCCCGTCCGAGAGGTGTCCTGCGAGACCGCCGGCCCACGCGCCGCGGGGCTTGGCGCCGCCGCTGCGGCGGCTCGCCGCACGGTCGCCGCCCTGCGACGATGGATCCGGGGTGGGGTGGTGTGAGCTCTGGGGTACGCCGCCGCGGCTCAGGCGCAGGCAGGCGCGAGCCAGCGGATGTGGCTGCCAGGTCGGGATTGTCGGGCCATCCTTGCCCTCCGATCACACGCGCCGATGCGGCGCGGACGCATTCCGAACAGTGACCGCCGACGCCTCCCTCAACAACATCACGTCGGCTAGCGGAACGATACGAGGCTCCGTGCCCGCTGTCAACGCCGCAGCGAACACGGCGCCATCATGAGCCGCCTATGTCTCCGGAGTGTCATCACCGCGCGGGCGCGCGGCGCGGCCGCGTTAGCGCGAGCGCGTCTGGCTCCGCGGAGGCACGGCGACCCGGCGCTGCGACGCCTCGGGCGCCCTCACGGGCAGCTGCTTCATCCTCTCGAGGCCCGCCTCGTTCTTCCCGGGCGACGGCAGCAGATCGTCCCAGCCTCGCACCTGAGCGAGGGAGCGTTCGGCCCACCCGTCGACGGTGGTGAGCAGGCTCACGAAGAAGTCCACCACCAGCGCCCTGATGTAGACCTGATCCTGCGTGACGTTGATGCCGTCGAGGAACTCCTGCTTCACCTCGCCCGCGAAGCGCAGCATCGCCTGCGCGTCGGCGCGAACCTGCTCGAGCGTCCGGAGCAGGTCGTCCTTGGTTCCGAGCGGCAGCACGAAGACGCGCAGCATCGCCTCGAAGTCCATCGAGAACGGGGAGACCGGTGTGGCGAGCCACTCCCGCAAGGCGTCCTTGCCCGCCTCGGTGATGCTGTAGACGGTGCGGGCCCGCTTGCCGGTGTACTCGGTCGTTCCCTCCACCAGCGCCATGGAGGCGAGCCGCTTCGCCTCCCGGTAGATGGCGCTCTCGGCGCGGGGCCAGACGTATCGGAAGTAGCGAACGCGTTGCTGGGCCAGCTCGTAGGTGGACCACGGTCGCACCGCCACCTGAGCGAGCACCGCGTAGGACGTCGTTGTCAATCGGTCGCTCATCCGACCCCCTTGACTTGCTCCAATTTGGAGTATATGCTTACTCCTAATCGGAGCATAACACCGGTCGAGCTCGCGGCCGCGTCCGGGCCGCGTTCGGAATAGGGAGGCAGGCCATGGAGTCGAGAGCCGTGGAGGTGCGCCGTCTGGACGGCCCCACGATCGCCGTCGGGGCCAACGACCTGGCGGAGCTGCGCCGTGACGTCGGGGCCAGGGTCCTCCTCCCCGGGGAGGCGGGCTTCCATGAGGCAACCGCCACTTGGAACGGGATGGTGGCTAGGGCGCCCGCTCTCGTCGTGCAGCCGCGGTCCGCCGAACAGGTCGCGGCCATCGTCCGCTTCGCTCGCCGGCATGACCTGCTGGTCAGCGTCAGAGGCGGCGGACACAACATCGCCGGCACCGCCATCGCGCACGGCGGCACGACGATCGATATGTCCCTCATGCGTTCCGTCTCGGTCGATGCGTCCAGGCAGCTCGCCCAGGCACAGCCCGGCTGCCTCCTGGGCGACGTCGACAGCGCCACGCAGGCGCACGGCCTGGCCACCGTGCTCGGCTTCGTCTCCGAGACGGGGATCGCCGGGCTGACGCTCGGCGGCGGCTGGGGCTACCTCACCCGCCGCTTCGGCTGGACGGTGGACAACCTCGACGAGGTGGAGATCGTCACCGCCGACGGCGAGATCCGCACGGCCAACCAGGGCGCGAACAGCGACCTCTTCTGGGCGATACGCGGCGGAAGCGGCAACTTCGGCGTCGTGACCCGCTTCGGCTATCGCCTCCATCAGGTGGGGCCGCTGGTCACGGCCGGGCAGATCGCCTGGAGCGCCGACCGGGCCGGCGAGATCCTGCGCGCCTACCAGGACATCACCGCGACCGCGCCGTTGGAGCTGACCCTGGCCGTGGTGCTGAGGCTCGCTCCGCCGGCTCCCTTCATTCCGCAGGCGTGGCACGGCAAGCCGATCGTGGCGATGATCGCCTGCTACTCGGGCACCGACCCCGAGGCGGATCTCGCCCCCCTGCGCCGCTTGCCCGAACCGGTCGCGACCACCCTCTCGGAGATGCCCTACACCGCCCTCCAGTCGATGCTCAACGCCAACGAGCCGAAGGGCCCGCACCGCTACTGGAAGACCGAGTTCCTCCCCGACCTCTCGGGAGCGCTCCTGGAGGCCTTCCGCGAAGGCGGCCTGAGCCTCACGAGCCCCATGAGCCAGTCCGTGCTGTTCCACCTCGGCGGCTCGCTGAACGACAGAGCGCCCGACGACGGGGCCGTGGGCAACCGCGACGCCCGCTACATCGTCGGCTTCTCGGCGACCTGGCCGCCCGGCACCGCGCCGGATCCGCACGTCGCCTGGGCGCGACGCTCGTGGGAGGCAATACGCCCGCACTCCACGGGCGGCAACTACGTCAACTTCCAGCTCCACGACGATGACGAGGAGAGGCTGCGAGCGGCCTACGGCGCCAACTATCAGCGCCTCAGGCGGGTGAAGGCCAGCGTCGACCCCGACAACTTCTTCCGCGTGAACCGGAACATCCCCCCGGCGGCCTGAGGTCCGGCGCCCTTGAGCGGCAGGTCAGGCGATCTTGCGCCGGTAGGCCAGCATGGCCACGACGTAGGCGAGGAGGAGGACGCCGACGCACCAGGCGAGGGCGATCCAGATGTCGCCTCCGACCGGTTGGCGCTGCAGGAGCGCCCGGGTGGTGTCCACGATGGACGTGACCGGCTGGTGCTCCGCGAAGGCGCGAACGGGCCAGGGCATGGTGGCGGTCGGGACGAACGCCGAGCTGACGAACGGCAGGAAGACGATCGGGTAGGAGAAGGCGCCCGCGCCATCCGGTGTGGAGGCCAGCAGGCCGGCGATCAGCGCGACCCATGTCAGCGCCAGCGTGAACAGAGCCAGGATGCCGGCGACGGCGAGCCAGTCCAGCGCGCCCGCGGACGGCCGGAACCCCATCACCAGGCCCACCAGCACGATGATCGCCACGGACATCGCGTTGGACGCCAGCGACGTCAGAACGTGCCCCCAGAGCACCGACGACCGCGCGATCGGCAGGGAGTGGAAGCGATCGAAGATGCCGCTCTGCAGGTCGTTGAACAGCCGGTACCCGGTGTAGGAGATGCCGCTCGCGATGGCGATGAGGAAGATGCCGGGCATCAGGTAGTCGACGTAGTTGTCGGTGCTGGCCTGGATGGCGCCCCCGAACACGTACACGAACAGCAGCAGGAAGGCGATGGGCATGATGGTGACGGTGATGATGGTGTCCATGCTGCGGGTCACGTGCTTCATCGTGCGCCCGAACATCACGGCGGTGTTGCCGAGGAACTGCCCGCTCATCGCTGCCCCACCCTCTCCTTCACCGGCGTCTTGTCGCTCCCGACGATCGCCAGGAAGATCTCCTCGAGGGTGGGCTGCCGCTCCACCACCTCGACCTTGGCGGGCGGGAGCAATCTCCTCAGCTCCGCCAGCGTCCCGGACACGATGATCGTGCCGCCGTGCAGGATGGCGATGCGGTCGGCCAGCTTCTCGGCCTCCTCCAGCTGCTGGGTGGTGAGCAGGACCGTGGTGCCGCCGTCCGCGAGCTGCTGGATCTCCTTCCAGACCTCGAGGCGGGCCTGCGGGTCGAGGCCGGTGGTCGGCTCGTCGAGGAAGAGGATGGGCGGGTCGCCGACGAGGCTCATCGCGATGTCGAGCCGTCGACGCATGCCCCCCGAGTAGGCCGACACCCTTCGTCCCGCCGCGTCGGCGAGACCGAAGCGCGCGAGCAGGTCGTCTGCGACGCCGCCCGGGTTCTCGACCCGGCGCAGCCTGGCGAGCATGACGAGGTTCTCCCGGCCCGTGAGGATCTCGTCGACAGCGGCGAACTGCCCGGTCAAGCTGATCGAGTCCCGCACCCGCCCCGCTTGCGAGGCGACGTCGAACCCGGCAACGCTGGCCGTGCCGCCGTCGGGCCTGAGCAGGGTGGCGAGGATCCTCACCACCGTGGTCTTCCCGGCGCCGTTCGACCCCAACAACGCCAGCACCGTGCCTGCCGACACCGTCAGATCGACGCCGTTGAGGACGGCCACATCCCCATACGACTTGCGCAACCCGCGCGTCTCCACCATGGTCCTGGGCGCCGCACCACCCGGCCCGGCACCGGCACTGGCGCCAAGAGGATTGTCAGCGTTTTCTCTCATTCACTAAGTTAACTACTGACGAAACGGCTTTGTCAAGTGATAACCTGAGGCATGAGAGGTCCCCCTCGATGAAGGACGAGCTTGCCGACGAGCTGCGCCGCTTCCATGGGCTTGGCGCCGCCATGTTCCGCGCCGCGGCCGCGCGCCTGGGGATGCCGGCGACCGACCTGCAGGCGGTGGATTTCCTCGCCAGCAGCGGCCCCACCACGCCCGGCCAGCTCGCCGACCTCACCGGTCTCACCACCGGCGCGGTCACGGGGATGCTGAAGCGCCTCGAGGACGCCGGGCTGATACGGCGCAGCGCCGACCCCGGCGACGCCCGGCGGGTCGTGGTCAGCCTCGAGGAGGACAGCCGCCGTCTGCCCGAGGTCGAGCGGATGCTGCGCGCCATGACGGAGGCACTGGCCAGGAGTGCGGCCGACCTCGACGCCGCGCACACGGCGGCGCTCCTCGACTTCGTCGAACGGTGCAACGCCATGGCCAGAGGCGAGATCGTCCGCCTCAGGGAGATGCCCTCCCCCGGCGAGGAGACGGTGTCCTCGCCCGTCGGCGCCGCCACCAGCGGCAGCCTTTCCGTGTCCGGCGCTTCCCTGCTCCGCCTGGAAGCCGACCGCACCATGCGAGAGCTCTACACGGCCGACTTCGACGGGCCGGCGCCCACCGTCAAGACGGAGCTGGGCGTCGTCACCATGCGCTTCCCCCGGCGCATCCAGCTCCTCGGCATGGGCATCGCTACCGTCACCCTCAACGCCCGCATCCCGTGGCGCATCACCATCAAGGGCGCCGGCTCGAAGGTCGACGCGGACCTGCGCGGCCTGGACCTCGACGAGCTCGAGGTGAGCGCGGCCGGGAGCTCGGTCGATGTGCAGCTCCCGCGCTGCACAGCCATCGTGCCCGTGCGCATCAGCGGCGGCGGCTCGGCGATCGACATCCGACGCGAGCCGGGCGCAGCCGCCCAGGTGCACCTCAAGGGCTGGGGCTCCGAGCTCGTCCTCGACGGGCGGCGCGCGAGCGACGTCGGCAACAGCCGCCGGCTCCAGAGCGACGACTACGAGACGTCGGGCCCGTACTACGCCATCGAGCTCGCCAGCAGCGGCAGCTCCATCACCATCGAACGTAGTCACGGGCCCTAGCAATGAAGAATCTAGTCCGCCACCGCGAGGACGTCGAGCACCAGGCCGCTCACCTCGTCGGAGCGCTCGATGCCCATCATGTGACCGCTGGGCACGACCTCCGTCCGCGGGTTCGCGATGGCCTGTGGGCGCGCAGCGGCCCGCGCCGTGGCGACGGCACCAAGCTCAGCCGGCCACCGTCGCGGGGACCCGCAGCACCCACCACAACAGCGCGGCATCCACCGCAAGCGCACCGGCCTTGTTCAAGATCGTGGGAAAGCCGTTCCAGAAGACCACGACGGCCACCGCACTCAGCGCCGCGGCAGCCACCGCCGCCGCCCGCCAGGAAGCGCCTTCGAGCCCCACACCGAGAACGCCCAGCCCCACGACCGCGAACGCCGCCACGGCCGCCAACCACACCACCGGCGCCAGCGACCGACCGACCGCCTCGGCCGAGCCCCCCGCCAACAACCATGAGCGGTTGTGCCAGGGCCCGCTCGCCCTCACGCCGAACAGGGGAAGCACCCCCAGAACGTGCCCCAGGCCGTGCGCCAGAAGCACGACGGCCACGACCCACCGCCAAGGACCCTCGACCATTGCCGTCACCTCCGGACCCTCGCATCGACGCATCACAGCGAATTGTCAAAGCCTAGGACCCCGGCTCCGAGACCGGGGTCCGGAGACGGCCCACAGCGGCCGTCCGTACTTCTGCCCTCAACGATCGCGGACGCGTCGAATGGTGGTCCGCGAAGGATCCCAGCGCCCGCTCCGATTCCACGAGGCTCACGTCCGTCGCCCACCCCAAGCGGACACGGCTTGCTCGCCAACGGAGTGGTGCCCCTCCAGACGCCCCACCGGGGTCACGATTCGAACGGCCTCGGCACGGCCAAGGCCGGCGCTCAGAGGACTCCAATTGCGGCCGACTGGACCCGAGGCAAGCTCCAGGGACGTCACCACATTTGGGGGAACAAGCAGATTCGCGTCCAGGAACCTGTCCCGCTTGTAAGAACGGGCGTGAACTTACCCCCAGGCGGGCAAGGCTTGAGCACCGAACCGAGCAGCGCTGGAGCGCTCTGGGGACATGTACGTCATGACTCAAGCCAGGGAAAGCCTGACGGATCCTCGACAGCGCGGGCATTTACGAGCTCCCGATCATGCCGGTGAATACGGTCGAGGAACGGAAGCGCCCGCGCGAGGCACGCATCATTCCGAGTGGAGTTGTGCGAGGACGTCGACCTGAACGAAATGCTTGTCGAAAGCAAGCGCTGCCTGGAGCAGCAACCACTGACAGCAGAACGCGCGGCACTCATGACCATCTTGCTGCGCGTGCAGGAAATATCCGTGCGGCACAAAGCGCCTCAACGGGCGCACGCTTCCGCTCGTCGTTGACGGACGGCTTCCCTCTCCAAAGCCCGGCCGACGGCCCTACGCATCCCGGACTGCTCCAAGTGATAGTTGCTTACCGGTATGGGCGCCTCTTCCGCGTGGCCGGCAGGCTGGCGAAGACGCTCCTGGACGAGCCGAGACTGCGCGGGCTCGCCGCCGTGCTCGCACGCATCGCGTATTGGCGGACCACGACGGTGCTGAGCGGCGCGGCCGTGCTGATCCGCGTGCTGCCGCCGCGTTGGCTCGGGCGCTCCAAGCACGAGGACCGGGTCCGGGAGCTCCGCTCGGGCCCGACGGGCGCCCCGAGGGACGGCGATTAAGCGCCCCATATACGCCCCCTCCCTAGAGTGGAGGTAACCGGGGTCGCCGTACCCTCGGGCTCTCACTCCTCAAGCAACGTCGTGAATCCATCGCACGTCCACACCTCCGGGGCGTACCCGTGTCCACGTGTGGGGCGTCATCCTCGCACCGCCGTCCCCGGGCCGGCGTATGAGCGCCGTCCCGGCGTCGCGTCGCCGTAGCGGCGCGGCAGGGGAACGCGACTGCCTGTCCGCCGCTCCGCCACGGGGACCGGCCCCGCCGCACCGCCGAGGGGAAGGGAGGTGACGGAGGGCACGCTTGGCTGCCCAGGCGACACGAGGAGCTGGTGCCATGGGAAGGGAGCGCGATGCACATGGCAGACGAGATGGAAACGCAACTCGCGGTCATCCACGAGGTCAAGGAGCGGCACGAGGAGGAGCTCCTGTCGCTGCCGAACGTCGTGGGCGTCGGCGTCGGCTACAAGGACACGGCCGGCAAGGAGACCGACACGCTGGCGGTGATCGTGTACGTGCGCCGGAAGTACGCCGCGAGCAGTCTGCGGAAAGCGGAGATGGTACGCGAGGCGCTGCCCGCCTCCGCGACCAGCTCGGTCCCGCCCCTCCCGGACGGAACCGAAGCCGCCACGCTCGAGCTCGAGGGGGGCGAGGTGCAGACCGACGTCAAGGAGATCGGCGACGTGCAGGCGCTAGCCTACAGCGCCCGCGTGCGCCCTGCCGTGCCCGGCTACAGCATCGGGCACTACGCCATCACCGCCGGGACGTTCGGGTGCCTGGTGCGCGACGTATGCCCGCCGTGCGCCGTCTACATCCTCAGCAACAACCATGTCCTGGCGAACTCCAACGCGGCCGCAACAGGCGATCCGATCCTGCAGCCTGGCGCCTACGACGGCGGTGCGTACCCGAAGGACCTGATCGCCAGGCTCAGCCGCTTCGTGCCGGTCCACTTCGGGAGCCCGGCGCGCTACAACCTGGTCGACTGCGCGTTGGCGCGGCCGACGGACCGGCGGGACGTGAAGGCTTCGATCGTGGGGCTCGGCATCCCGAAAGGCACCGTTGAGGCCGTGTTGGGCATGGAGGTGGTCAAGAGCGGCCGCACCACCCAGACCACCGTCGGCAAGGTCATCGACGTGAACGCCACCATCGCGGTCAACTACGGAGTCGGGGTCGGTTACTTCCGCAACCAGATCCTGACGAGCAACATGTCCGCGGGGGGCGACTCCGGGTCGCTGCTTCTGAGCCGGTCCGAACGGAAGGCCACGGGCCTGCTCTTCGCGGGGTCGAGCGCGGTCACCGTGCACAACCACATCAAGAACGTGGAGATGGCGCTGGGCGTCGAGATCGTGACGGCGTGAGAGCGTCGGGAGGCTACCCGGCCGCCCACACGGGCGGGCGTCGGACCGGTCGAGAACACCGCGTCCCACCGGAAGGATGCGAGGGGCAATGAGCGCAGACCTGCGAGAACTTCACGACAAGATCACCCGCGAGATCATCGAAGAGCGCCAGCGCGAGATGGCGCAGGCGATCGCGGACAAGCGGAGCGCCGCCAGGCGGGCGGAGGCCCGTGCGGCCAGGGAGTCCAAGGCGCTGGCGTCGATGGGGCTCGACGTCGCCAATCTGGAGGCGCTCGACCGGGAGCTGGCGGCCGAGGCGGAGTCCGAGCTGCTCGAGGTCGAGGCGCGCCTGGACGGCCTCTCGGAGGCGACCAGCCAGGACCCGTTGGGTGCCGACGTCGCGATGGGGCTCCTCCCGGAGGGCGCGCACCTCATCACGCCCTCGTGGGTGGCCGCCTTCTCGGACCTCGACGTTCAGGACGCCAACACCGCCGCCTCCGCCATCGAGGCGCAAACGCTGCTGAGCGGCGGAACCTGCAAGAACTACTACAACTGGGCGAAGGGCGCCGGCTCGGGTATCGCCGGCACCGGCGAAGGCAAGATCCAGTCCTGGATCGACTTCGGCTTCTGGTTCAAGCCGCCCACCAGCCGCTTCTACAGCGTCCGGCCGCTGTTCCGCTTCCGGGGCTACATCATCGTCAGCGCCGACGACAGCTGGTACAACAGCAAGTACGCGCGCGTCACTGGCTCGGCCTGGACGAACGTCCACCAGTACAACTGGAAGGGCTGGAACCACGTCGACGTGTACAACGTCGGGGGGTCCAACATCAGCGTGAACAAGCGCGAGGACATCGACCGCTTCACCTACAACAGCTACCTGCTGGGCGGCGGCGACTGGACCTACATTCGCTGCACCATCGGCCTCTGGGCCTACGCCCGCGGCGGCGGATCCTACGCCAAGAACGACTTCTCCACCGGCAGCGCCAACTACCTCTGTGTGCCCTACGTGTACATCGTCTGAGGCCGGCGAACGGGCGGTCCGGCCCCGGCCGGGCCGCCCGGCTATCCTTCGGACGGAGGCCGCCATGGAGGACATCGAAGCGCTTCGGGCACGGTACGAGGACGAACTCATGGGCATCGAGGGGGTGGTGGGCGTGGGCACCGCCGTCGACGAGGCGGGAACCGCTCGGCTGCGCATCCTCACCTCCCTGCCCGTCGAAGACGTTCGCGGCCGGCTCCCCGCCGAGGTGAGGGAGCACGCGCTGCTCGTGTACACCGGCGAGATCGACGCGCAGTAGGGCCGCCGGCGCGCACGGCGGCCCGCGCGCCGGGCCGGCGGCCGGCAGCGGAAGGCCTCCTGCACGGAGCCGCTTCGCTGCCGGCGCGGGAAGGCGCTCGGAACGCGCCGGCCCGCTGCCGGCCGGGCCTGCTGCCGGGCGCAGCCGCGCCCCGTGAGGAGGGAATCGCATGGGACGTCGCATCGTCACCGCACGGATGGCGAGCCAGGGGGTCGCGGTCGCTGCCGCGCCCGGCGTGGACGGCTATTTCGACCGGCTCGTGAAGTACATCCCGGCAGACGTGGTGGCGGCGTACGTGGCCGTCCAGGGGGTGTTGCCGGGGGTGAGGGCCGGAGAGACTCCGGCGCCGACGTGGCTCACCTGGGGACTCATCGCCGTCTTCGCGGCCATCACCGCCGTGTGGACCTACCGCCAGACCCGCACCCCGGCGGCGAGGGCGCCGGCCGCCACGCAGGTGATCACCGCCACCGCCGGCTTCCTGGTGTGGGCGTTCGCGCTGGGCGGCGAACCGTTCGCCAGCCTCGGGTGGTACGCGGACATGCCGTACCTTGGCTCGATCGTCCTGGTGGTGTTCATGCTGGCCGCCGCGACGGTGGTGCCAGGAGAGTGAGAGCGTACCTCCGGCGTGCGCCCGGGGCCGCGGCGGACGGCGGCTTGCCGGGGGCCCGCCGGACGGGCTGCACGCGCCGGTTCGTCGTGCCTCGTTGACGCCTCCGGCGGCATCGTCTATCCCCGCCACGACCGTTCCAAGCTCCAGCGACCTCACTCAGGGCGAACGCACGACCCTGAGCGTCTGGGAAGCCCAGAACCCGAGCACCCTTGATCTCCAGATCCCGTCTAACTGCTCCCAACACCACCTTGAATTGCACCAACACCGCTTCAAATTGCCTCGGACCAGAGATATACTCGACTCACCACGGAAAGGAGGTGGTCCAGATAGACAAACGTGACGTGACCAGTGGAGGTGCCCGTCGAGGGTAACTCAGGACCGCCTTCTTGAGGTTGAGCGGGGGCCTTAGGGTTCCCTCCAAACTCCGGCGGGTACCGGCGCGCTCCCCGTTCACTCGGGGAGCGCGTTTCACGTGGCCGGGTCGGATGCCGCGAGGCAGTGCGCGGCCATGCAGCCGCCAGGACATCCGCCGCTTGACGGGCGCGGCCGCCGCGGCACAATCGAGATGAGGCTCGACGCGAGGAGGGGTGGCCATGGCTGTGGGCGCGTTCACCGACAAGAGCATCCCGCCGAGCGAGGGCGCCATCGTGGCGTCGCTCGGCCCTGCGCTGCCGCTGTGGCAGGCGCTGACCGCACGTCTCTCGCGGGGCGGGGCTGCCAGCGAGCTGCGTTTCTACGGCGTCAACTACGGCTGGGCGCTGCGCTACCGCCGCAGGGGGCGCGCGCTCGCCTCGCTCTACCCGGCCGAGGGCGCGCTGGTGGCCCAGATCGTCCTGCCGGCCGCCGCGCAGCGCCAGGTGGAGGCTCGCCTGCGGCCCGCCACCCGCGCCGCGCTGGCGCGGGCCACCGCCTACCGCGAAGGCAAATGGCTCTATCTGAAGGTGGCCAAGCGCCGCGACCTGAGCGAGCTCGAGCTGCTACTGGACGCCAAACAGGCGGCCACCGGCGCCGCCCCGGCGCCGCCCGCGAGCTGAACGCCGGCGACCGGGCGGCGCGCCTACGTCGGCGCGGCCCCTGCGCCGACGCCTACGCCGGCGCCTATGTCGGGCCCGCGCTCGCCCCCAGCATCATCACCTCGTGCCGCAGCGACGCCTCGGCCGCCCCCGGCACCTCCAGGTAGGCGCGCACGGCGGGGGCCGCGCCCACCAGGAAGGCGCGCAGCTCGGCACGCTCGGCCTCGCCCGTACGGGCGCGCTCGAGCCACGTCTCCAGCGCCTTGACGCGCCAGAAGCGCTCGAGGTGGAAGGCCTCCAGCCCCGCCTCGGCCGCCCAGGCCACCCACCTCGACACCGGGTACGCCTCGACGTGGGACGGGTCGCGCAGCCGCTCCACCCGGTTCATCGCCTCGGCCAGTGCCGCGTCCTCGGGCGCCACGTTGTCGATCAGCACCAGCACCCCGCCCGCCGCCAGCACGCGCCTCGCCTCGGCGAGGAACGCCCGCGGATCGCCGAAGTGGTGGGCGGCGATGCGGCAGGTGACCAGCGCGAAGGCGCCGTCGGCAAACGGCAGCGACTCGGCCGCGGCCGCCACGAACTCGATCGGCGCCGTCGGCAGCAAGCCCTCGAGGTACCGCTCGGCCGCCGCCAGCATGTCCGGCGTGAGGTCGCTGGCGGTGACGTTCATGCCCGCCTCGGCCAGTGTGCGGGCGGTGTGCCCGCCACCGGTGGCGACGTCGAGCGCCGGCAAGCCGGCGAGCTCGCCCAGCCGCGAGCGCGCCACCCCCACCAGCCTCGGCAGCTCCTCGCCCCGCGCGTGGCCGGGGCTGAGGACGTAGGCGTCGCCGCTGCCCGCGAACTGCTCGCGCACCCGCCGTTGCGCCCGTTGTGTCGGCGTGTCGCCGTCCTGCTCGGCCCTGCTCGTCACCGATGTCCCAGCAGGCGCCAGGCCGTCGGCAGCAAGCCCACGGCCACCAGCAGCTTGAGCGCGTCGCCTGCCAGGAACGGCACCAGCCCCAGCGCCAGGGTCGTGCCCCAACCGCCGCCGATCACCCCGTGGAGCCACAGCAGCCCGGGGAGGTAGATGACGGCTTCGGCCAGCAGCATGGCGCCGACGGTGCTGCGGTAGCTCCGGTCCCAGCCGCGGGCCGCCAGCCAGCCCAGCAAGCCTGCCGCAAGAACGAAGCCGATCAGGTACCCGCCGGTGGGGCCCGCCAGGTGCGCGACGCCGCCGGACCAGCCGGTGAAGACCGGCAACCCCAGCGTGCCCAGCGCCACGTAGGCGCCGGTCGTCAGCACGCCCAGGCCGAGGCCGTAGGCGCTGCCCAGCAGCAGCACTCCCAGGGTCTGGCCGGTGAAGGGCACGGGCCCCAGTTGCACCCGCAGCTGCGCCAGCGCCGCCAGGAAGGCCACGCCGACGACCACCTGGAGCGCGGCACGCAAGCTCGCCCGGCGTTCCCATGCGGGGAGGATGCGTTGGATCAACGCCAGGGACAGCGTCGGACTCAGCGTCGTGTCGACCGCTCGGCTTGCCATGGTCCACCTCCGGGCCGGGCGCCCGTCGTCCTGTCGGTCGCGAGCCCGCGCGATCGGCTGGCGGGGTCGCCGGGCGCCCGTCGCCGCCGAGTATACAGGCGCCGCCCCGGGCCGGCGGGCCGCCACGAGGCAGCGCCGCCTATACTGGCCTCGTGCCCATCGATCCCAGCGAGACCCGCGTCAGCGACTGGGTGGTCACCGTCGACACGGTGTTCCCCAACCAGGTGAACCCGCTCGGGACCCTCTTCGGCGGGGTGGTGCTCCAGTGGATGGACATCAACGCCGCCGTCGCCTGCTCGCGCTTCTGCCGCCAGGCATCGGTGACCGCGTCGACCGAGCCGGTCGATTTTCGCAACCCCATCCAGGTGGGCGAGATCGTCGAGGTCAAGAGCCGCGTCGCCTGGGCCGGCACCACCAGCATGATCGTGCGCTGCGAGGTGCACGGCGAGAACCCCCTGACCGGAGAGCGCCGGCTGTGCACCATCGGCCATCTCAACTTCGTGGCCATCGGCGAGGACGGCCGGCCCGTGGCGGTGCCGAAGCTGCGGGTGGAGACCGAGGAGGAGAAGCGGCACTACCTGACCGGCGAGCGGGTACGGCAGGACATCCTGCGGCGCCGCCAGCGCAAGGACCGGGGACCGGCCGACCCCTCCCCCAGCGAGACCGGACCCGGGGCGGGACCCTGAGGCGGGCGCCGCGAGCCGCGGGTCCGCTCTCCGCGTCGTCTCGCCGGGCTCACCGCCTTAGCCCCGACTGGCACGGGTGAACGGCGTGACGCGCGGGCGCGCCGGCCGCTGCTATGGTTGGAGCGTTCCCCGGCGGGGCGCCCTGGCGCCGCGCCGCCGCCACCTCGATGAGCGATGCAGTTCGTCGGGCCCGGCACCTCGCGGCGCCCGCGTTCAGGAGGCAGCATGACCGAAGCCACCACCACCCGCCACCGCCAGTCGCTCGAGGAGCGCGCGGTGAACGCCATCCGAGCGCTGACGATCGACGCCACCCAGGCCGCCGGCGACGGACACCCCGGCATGCCCATGGGCGCGGCGCCGGTGGGCTACCTGCTGTACCGGCGCTTCATGCGGCACAACCCCAAGGATCCCGGCTGGGCCAACCGCGACCGCTACGTCCAGTCGGCCGGCCACGGCTCGATGCTGCAGTACAGCCTGCTGCACCTCACCGGCTACGACCTGCCGATGTCCGAGCTGAAGCGCTACCGGCAGTGGGGCAGCAAGACGCCCGGCCACCCCGAGTACGGGCACACGGTCGGCGTCGAGACCACCACCGGCCCGCTGGGGCAAGGGATCAGCACGGCCGTGGGCATGGCGCTGGCCGAGGCGCACCTGGCGGCACGGTTCAACCGACCCGGCTTCGACGTCATCGACCACCACACCTACGTCATCGCCTCCGACGGCGACATGATGGAAGGGGTGGCCAGCGAGGCATCCTCCTTCGCCGGGCATCACGGCCTCGGCAAGCTCATCGTGCTCTACGACGACAACGACATCTCCATCGACGGCTCCACCGACATCACCTTCACCGAGGACGTGCCGGCGCGCTACGAAGCCTACGGCTGGCAGGTGCAGTCCGTCGAGGACGGCAACGACCTCAAGGCGCTGGCGGACGCCATCCACAAGGCGCGCCAGGAGACGCAGCGGCCGAGCTTCATCCGCGTCAGGAGCATCATCGGCTTCGGTGCCCCCCACAAGCAGGGCACCCCCGCCGTGCACGGGTCGATCCTCGGCGACGAGGAGGCCAGGGCCGCCAAGGAGAACCTCGGCATCGACTGGCCCGAGTTCACCGTCCCCGATGACGTGCTGGAGCACTATCGCGAGGTCGTGAGGCAGGGCGAGCGCGCTCAGGCCGACTGGAACGCGCTGATGGGCCGCTACCGCGGGGCGCACCCCGAGCTGGCCGGCGAGCTGGAGCGGGTCCTGCGCGGGGACCTGCCCGCGGGCTTCGACGCCGATCTGCCGCGTTACCAGGTGGGCACCAAGCTGGCCACGCGCAAGGCGTCGGAAGCGGCCCTCAACGCCGTCGCCCGCCACCTGCCGGAGATGATCGGCGGCTCGGCCGACCTGGCCGGCTCCAACCACACCGACATCGAGGGTGCGCAGTCGCTGGCGCCAGGCAACTACGGCGGCCGCATCATCCACTTCGGCGTGCGCGAGCACGGCATGGCCGCGATCGCCAATGGCCTCGCCCTGCACGGCGGCATCTGGCCGTTCGTGGCCACCTTCATGATCTTCTCGGATTACCTGCGCCCCTCGCTGAGGCTCGCCGCCCTGATGAAGGCGGGGGTCAGCTACGTGTTCACGCACGACAGCATCGGCCTGGGCGGCGACGGGCCCACCCACCAGCCCGTCTCGCAGCTGATGGCCCTGCGCGCCATCCCCGACCTCACCCTCATCCGGCCGGCCGATCCCAACGAGTCCTCGCAGGCCTGGGCGGTGGCCGCGCAGCACCGGAGCGGCCCGGTCGCGATGGTCTTCACCCGCCAGGGCCTGCCGGCCTTCGAGGTGCCGCCAGGCAGCGTCGCCAAGGGCGGCTACGTCCTCGCCGAGGCGGACGGCGAGGCCGAGCCCGACGTGCTCCTCATCGCCACCGGCTCCGAGGTGCAGCTCTGCATGGAGGCGCGCAGCGCCCTCGCGGAGGACGGCGTGCGCGCCCGCGTGGTGAGCCTGCCGAGCTGGGAGCTGTTCGAGGCGCAGGACAGGGCCTACCGCGAGGCCGTGATCCCGTCCCACGTGCGCGCGCGCGTCACCGTCGAGGCCGGAAGCCCACTCGGCTGGGAGCGTTACGCCGGCTGTGACGGGGTGGTCATCGGCCTCGACCGCTTCGGCGCGTCGGCCCCCGGCGACCGCCTGATGAAGGAGTTCGGCTTCACCGCCGCGAACGTGGTCGAGGCCGCGCGAGAGAGCCTGGCCAAGGTCGGGGGCCGCTGAGGACCCGGCGGCTGGGAGAAGGAGCCCTTCACCGGCGTGCTCGGGGCGACTATAGTGGCCTGAGCGCGCCGCCCTCCGCGGGACGGCGTCGCGGTCACGCTCGCGGCCGCTGCACTCTGCTATGCCGCACCTCCGGGAGGTTCCATGAAGCGCGCCCTCGTTCTACTCGCCGCTATCCTGCTCGTTTCGGGCGCGGCTGCTCAGTCGCTGCGCCCGCTCCTGCCGCCGAACAGCATCCTCGTGGTCGGCGTGCAGGGCCTCAGCGGGCAGCAAGCCAAGATCCAGCCGTACATCGACGAGTTCACCCGCCTCGGCGTCGGCCAGAAGCTCGAGGCCGCCTTCGCCGCAAGCGCAAAGCAGGCCGAGCAGTCCGGCAAGGTACCCAATGTCGGCCAGCTGCCGGCCGAGCTCAAGGGGCTGGGCCCGCTCGACGTGCTGGGCAACGAGGCGTACCTGGACGTGTCGATCAGTCAGGGCAACCCGCTGCCGGCGGTCACCTTCGTGGCCCGCGTGGACGCCAAGGCGCAGCAGGCCGCGGCCAAGCTGATCGCCAGCAGCGCCGGAAAGACCGGCGTCCAGAAGCTGACCGAGGGCAAGCTGACCTTCTTCGTCGAGACCGTGAGCGACTCCAGCGGTAGCAGCACCACCGTGGCCTACGCCCAGGACGGCGCGCTGGTGGCCCTCTCCTCCAACCCTGACGTGCTCCGCGGCGTGCTGCGGCGCCACCAGGGCGCCAGCGAGCCGTCGTTCACCGACCAGCCGGGCTACCAGGCGACCCTCGCCAAGCTCGGCGACGGCCAGCTGGTCAGCTACCTCGCCCCGGCACCTGCGGGACCCATCCTCAAGCCGGTGCTCGACGCGCAGGGCTTCGACACCCTGTCGCAGCGGCTGACGAACGCCCTCACCACCATCGGCACCATCGCCCGCGTCACCCGCTTCACCTCCTCCGGCGTCGAGTCCGAGGGCCTGCAGCAGCTCGACGGCTCGAGCAAGGACGCCGCGCTCTACACCATGCTGGCGTCCTCCGCGCCGGCCTCCACCGCCCCGCTCGGCTTCGTGCCGTCGACCGCGCTGAGCGTGAGCAGCAGCGCGCTGACCATCACGGACTGGTGGAACTACCTCGGCGACCTGGTCGCCAGCGTGCCCCAGCTCGGCGTCAGCGACGTCGACCAGTTCGTCAAGGGGATGGTGGGCATCGACCTGCGCACCGATCTGTTCGGGTGGACCGGACAGAACGTCGCCAGCATCAGCCTGCCCTCGGCGGCCTCCGCCACGCAGCAACCGGGCATGCCCTCGACCGACATGCTCGGGGCCAGCGTGTTCGTGCTGCAGAGCAAGGACGACGTCGCGGCCACGAAGGGCCTCAACGACCTGTTCGGCAAGCTGGCCGCCCAGCTGGCCAGCTTCACCAACCCGTCGGGCAGCGCACCAGCGCCCAAGCCCGCCACGCACCAGGCGGGCGGCGTGACGGTGACCGCCGTCGCCATGGCGCCCGGCGTCACGCTCTCCTACGCGGTCGCCGGTGGCCAGGCGTTCATCGGCACCAGCACCAGCGCCCTCGACGCGGTCCTCACCGCGCGCCAGAACGGGGCCTCACTGCCTCCGGCGCTCGCCGCGCTGCGCTCGAAGATCCCCAACGGCGCGCACAGCTTCGGCCTGACCGACACCAAGGCGTCTACGAAGAACAGCGCCGCCTCGCTGGTGACCGGCCTTCAGACGCTCGCCGGCCTGGGCGGCTCGCAGGGCCTCGACATGGCCAAGGTCACCGCCGCCACCGACGCGCTCACCAAGTTCCTCGACTTCGTCGCCAACAAGCTGGGCAGCGGCGTGTCCTACACCCAGGTGTCGGGCGGAAGCGTCCACAGCCACGGGCTGACGCAGGTCAGCTGGTAGGGCATCACCTTCGACCGGTCGCTGTGGCGCGGGCTTCCAGCTCGCGCCACAGCTCGTCTACCAGCGGCGCCAGGCGCTCGGGTGGGCCGCCGTTGTCGACGACGTAGTCCGCTCGCTCCGTCTTGGCCCCGAGCGGCATCTGCGCCGCGTCGCGGGCGCGCACCTCGCGGGCCCCGAGCCCGGTGCGGCGGACGACGCGCCCGATGCGCGAGGCCAGCGGCGCCGACACCACGATGACGGCGTCCAGCCCCTCCTGCAGCCCGTTCTCGTAGAGCAGCGGGATGTCCAGCACGATCACCGGCGGCGGCGACGGGGACGCCGCCAGCCGGGCGACGGCGGCGCCCATCGCCCGCCGCACCCAGGGGTGGACGATGGCATTCAGGCGCCGGCGGGCGTCCTCGTCGGCGAACACCCGGCGAGCGACGGCGGCGCGGTCGAGCCGGCCGTCCTCCACCAGCTCCGGCCCCAGCTCGGCGGCGATGCGCGCCAGCACCGCGGGGTCCTCCGTGGCCTGGCGGGCGAGCGCGTCGGCGTCGATCACCGCCGCGCCGCGCGCCTCCAGCAGGCGCGCCACGCTCGACTTGCCCGAGCCGATGTTGCCGGTGAGCCCGACGAGCAGCGGGGTCACCCGCGTCGCCCCGCGCCGCGCCGCCGCGGCTCCGGCCGGGCCCGGCCGCCACCTCCGGACGCCCGCGAGCGCCGTGCTGTAATTGGAAGCATGGGCTGGCTGCGCCGCCACACGCGTCCGGAGCGCATCGCCATGCCCCAGTCTACGCCGCTGCCCACGGCCGGCTTCCTGGTGGGCGGCGCGGTCAGGGACGCATTGCTGGGCACCGTCCCGCGCGACCTCGACTGGCTGGTGCCCGACCCCGAGAGCGAAGCCCGGCGCCTGGCCGCCGCCACCGGCGGCAGCGCCTTCGCGCTGGACGCCGAGCGCGGTCACTGGCGAGCGGTGGCCGGCGCCACCATCCTGGACTTCACGCCGCTCGCGAGCGACCTGGAGAGCGACCTGCGCCAGCGCGACTTCACCGTCAACGCCATGGCGGCGGCCCTCGACGGCAGCCTCATCGACCCGCTGAAGGGCCGCGAGGACGTGCGCTCCGGCCGGCTCCGCATGACCTCGGAAGCCGCCCTGGCCGCCGACCCGGTGCGCCCGCTCCGCGGCGTGCGCTTCGCGACCGTGCTGGCGTTGACGCTCGAGCCCGCCACCAGGCGCGCCATGGCGCATGCGGCCGCGGAGCAGTCGAGCGGCGCCCGGGCGTTGCCCGCCTGGGAGCGGGCGCGCGACGAGCTGTGGGCGCTCCTCTCCCACCCGGCGGCGGCCCGGGGCCTGGCGCTGGCCGACGAGTTGGGGCTGCTGAGGCTGGTGCTGCCGGAGCTCACCGCCTGCCGCGACATCGAGCAGGGCGGCTACCACCACCTCGACGTGCTCCACCACTCGCTGGAGGCGCTCAACCAGCTGCTCCAGGGCTTCCCCGAGGCCGATCTGGCCCTGCGCTGGGCGACGCTCCTCCACGATGTCGGCAAGGCGGGCACCCGCGGCACCGGCGAGGACGGCCGCACGCACTTCTACGGCCACGCCCGGCTGGGACAGGACCTGGCCGGAACGGCCCTGACCCGCTTGCGCGAGCCGCGCGAGCGCATCCGGCGGGTCGCCGAGCTGGTGCGCTACCACATGCTGCCGCTCCCCCGTGACGATCGGGCCGCGCGCCGCTTCGTCCACCGGCGCCGGGTCCTCCTGCCCGACCTGCTGAAGCTGATGATCGCCGATCGCGAGGCGGCGCGGGGACCGCTCGCCAGCGAGGCCAACCGCAACGCCTACCGCCTGGCTCTGTCGCGCGTGTTGGCGATCCTCGACGAGCCGCCCCCCAAGGCGCCGCTGCTGGACGGCGAGGCGGTGATGCTCCTGCTCGGCATCCCGCCGGGGCCCCGCGTGGGCGAGGCGCTGGCGCTGCTCCGCGAGGCGGAGGCGGTGGGCGACATCGCCACCCCCGAGCAAGCCGAGGCGCTGCTGCGCGGTTACGCCGAGGCGCAGGGGTGGCACGGCTGAGCACGCCGGCCGGCGCGGGTCGCGCCCCGGACGGCGGCGCCGCGCCCGGCGCTGCCGTTCCCGGCGGCCGGCGGCCGCATACACTGGCGTCGTGCGCCGTGCGCTGGTCTTCCTCCCGAGCCTCGTCATCGGCCTGGCCGGGCTGGTGTGGCTGCTTGTGCGCGGCGGCAGCTACACGCCGCGCCTGGCGTTCGGCTGGCAGCTCGCCCTGGGGCTGGCCGTCGGAGCGGCGCTGCTGGGGCTGGCCCAGCTACTGGAGCGCCGGCTCGCCTCCTTCCGCTACGCCAGCCAGATCACCGAGCACGCCCTGCGCTCGCTGGCGTTGCCGCTGTGGGCGTGGCCGCTGCTGGCGCTGCTGACCGCCGGCGGCGAGGAGCTGTTCTTCCGCGGCGCGCTGCTGCCGCTGGTAGGCGTGCTCCTGCAGGCGCTGCTCTTCGGCCTGTTCCATCCCGTGCCGCCACGCGCTTGGGCCTACCCGCTGTTCGTCGCCGTCGCCGGCCTGCTCTTCGGCTGGCTGACCCTGGCGAGCGGCAGCCTGCTGCCGGCCGTGACCGCCCACCTCGCCGTCAACCTGCACGGCTTCTGGGAGGCCGGACGTGGCCAGCCCGCCGGCAGGGACCGCCGCGGCGACGACAACGGCAGCGACGACGGCAGCGACGGCGGCAGCGACGGCGGCAGCGGCAGCGCGGGCGACGACGACGTCCGCCTGGGCGACGGCGAGAGCGCGCCGCCGGCGGCCGACCTCCGAACCGACGCCTGAGCCCCGGCTCAGTCCAGAGAACGACGGATCCGCGCCACCGCCTCGCGCAGGCGCCGCGGCTCCTGCACCAGTGCGAAGCGCACGTGCCCCTCGCCCGACTCGCCGAAGGCGCGGCCCGGCGCCAGCGCCACGCCCGCCCGCTTCACCAGGTCGAGGCTGAACGCCTGGGAGTCGCGCCTGCCGGCCGGCAGGCGGGCCCACAGGTACATGCTGGCCTGCGGCGTGGGCGCCATCCAGCCCATGTCGTGGAGCGCGCCCAGCAGAGCGTCGCGACGCTCCCTGAAGCGCTCCGCGTCGGCCCGCAGCCGCTCCGGCGGTTGCTCGAGGGCGGCGATCGCCGCCCGCTGGGCCCCCAGGTACTGGTTGAAGTCGACCGCGCCCTTCACCCGCGCCAGTGCCGCCACCGCCTCCGGATGGCCTACCGCCCAGCCCATGCGCAAGCCGGCCAGGTGGAAGCTCTTGGAGCAGGAGTAGAGCTCGATGCCTACCTCCAAGCCGCCCGGTCGCGCCAGCAGCGAGGGTGCCCGGTACTCCCCGAAGACGGTATCGACGTAGGGGAAGTCGTGGATGAGCAGCAGCCGGTGGCGCCGCGCGAACGCGATGGCCCGATCGAAGAAGGCCTCGTCCGCCACGCCGGCGGTCGGGTTGTTCGGGTAGCTCAGCACCATGGCGCGCGCGGCCTCGGCGTCGGCCGCCGTCACCGCCTCCAGATCCGGCAGGAAGCCGGTCGCCTCGGTGAGCGGCAGGCTCACGCGCCGCACGCCGGCGAGCGCGGCCGCTCCGAAGTACGACGGGTAGGCCGGGTCCGGCATCAGCACCGTGTCGCCCGGGTCGGCCACCGCCAGCAGCAGGTGGGCGAGCCCCTCCTGCGAACCGATCAGGGGTAGCACGTGGGCGTCGGGGTCGAGGGCAGGAGCGTCGTAGCGGCGCTGGAACCAGCGCACCACGGCATCGCGCAGCGGCCGGGTACAGGCCTGCAAGCAGTAGCCGTAGGCCTGCGGGTCGTCGGCGGTGGCCCGCAGCGCTGCGACGGCCGCTGGCGGCGGCGGCAGATCGGAGGAGCCGATGGAGAGGTCGATCACGTCGACCCCCTCGGCCCGTGCCCTGGCCTTGGCGGCGTCCATGGTGGCGAACATGCTGGCCGGCATGGCGCGCGCCCGCTGCGAGGCGAAGCGCCCCAGGCTCACGGACGGGCCTCGCGCGGCGCACCGCGGGCGAGCTCGGCCTCGAACGCCGTGCGCCCCTCCTCCACCTCGTCGCGTGGCAGCTCGCCGGCTTCGAGCGACTCGTCCGGCAAGCCCTGCAGCTCGCGATAGAAGGCACGCCCGCGGGCGGCCAGCTCCGCGCCCCCACCGAAGCGCGCGATCCCTTCGAACAACAGGTCCTCGGCCTCGGCGAAGCGGCCGACGCCGGCCCTGTGGTCGAAGACGCGCCAGAAGCTCGGCTCGGGCAGCTCGAGCCCCCCGAGGGCCTGCTCCAACCCGCGGATGCGCTCCTCGAGATCCTCCTCGTCCAGACCGGCGCGGGCGGCCTCGAGGTAGAGGTCGAGCGCCTTCAGGCGGCGCGCGGCCACCCGCTCGTCGCCGGCCGTCCCGGCGTCTGCGCCGGCGGCCGTGGCCTCGACCTCGCTCAGCCGCGCATCCGCCTCGAGCAGGCGTGCCAGCACGTAGCCGCGCTCGCGGTTGAAGCTCGCGGGCGCCCCCAGGATGGCGAGCAGCTGCTCGGACGACAGCCGCCCCACCAGCTCCCGACCCGAGCCGGTGAGCTGCACGTCGGCGGCCGCCAGCTCGCGCTCGGCGACCGGCTGGTCGTCGGGCGCGCGCCCGGTGATCAGCCTGGCGATCACCGCCCCGACGGAATCGAGCATGCGGAGGATGAGGTCGTCGCGGATCGGCATGTCCCAGGGTACTGCCCCGGCTGCACCCCGCCGGCGCCGGTAGACTGCGCCATGGCCCGCAGCGCGCTCGCCCTCGCCGCCGCCCGATCCGCCCTGCCCGCGCTGGTCGTGCCTCTCGCCCTCGCGCTCGGTGCGGCCGCGCTGGCAGCCTGCCCGCCGGCAACGGACGTGACGCCCATCGCGTCGGTGCAGGGATCGGGGGCCCGGTCCCCGCTCGCCGGCCGCCGGGTGACGGTCGAGGGCGTGGTCACGGCCAGCTTCATGGCAAAGGGCAGCCTCGGCGGCTTCTTCCTGCAGGATCCCGCCGGCGACGGCGACCCCGCCACCTCCGATGGCCTGTTCGTCACCCTTCCCGGCGGCTCGCCCGCGCCACCCGTCGGCGAGCTGCTGCGGGTACGCGGCCGAGTCCGGGAGACCCGCAGCCTCACGCAGCTGGCGGCCGACGCCACCCCGCTGCGCTGCGGCTCGGCACCGCTGCCGCCGGCGACGCCCGTCGCGCTGCCGCTGGGAAACGCCGGCTGGGAGGCGCTCGAGGGCATGCGGGTGAGGCTCACGAGGCCGCTCACGATCACCGACGTCTACGACCTGGGTCGCTACGGCGAGCTGACGCTCGCCGCCGGCCGGCTGTTCGCCCCCACCCAGGGCACGGCCGGGCACGGCGTCGACACGCTCGGGCGGATCGTGCTGGACGACGGCAGCACCACGCGCCGGCCGCGACCGGTGCCGTACACCATGCCGGACGGCGCGCTGCCGCGCGACGGGGATGCCGTGGCGCCCCTGACCGCCGTGGTGAGCACGGTGGCGACGAACGTCCACGCCCTCGAGCCGACCGGCCCGGTGCGGCTGCTGCCGCGCAATCCCCGGCCTGCGGCCCCGGAAGACGTCGGTGGCGACCTGCGGCTGGCGACCCTCAACGCCCACAACTTCTTCACCACCCTGGGCGAGCGCGGCGCCGACACCCGGCAGGCCTACCGCAGCCAGCTCGGCCGGCTCGTGAGCGCGCTCGCCGGCCTCGACGCCGACGCGCTCCTGCTCGAGGAGATCGAGTCCGGCGGCATGGCCAGCGAGAACGCGCTACTGGCTGCCCTCAACCGGCGCCTCGGGAGCGAGGTCTACGCCGCCGTGCCCGACCCGCCCTCAGGCGTCGGCAGCGACCGCATCAAGCAGGCCATCCTCTACAAGCCGTCGAGGCTCGAGCTGCTCGCCAGCGCCAGCGACCCCGCCGCGCTGTTCGAGCGTGCGCCCATCGCCGCCAGCTTCCGGGCGCCGGGCGGCCGCGTCCTGACGCTGGTGGCGGTGCACCTGAAGTCGAAGGGCGGCTGTCCCAGCGCCGGCGACGTCGACCGCGGCTACGGCTGCTGGAACCTGCGGCGCAGCGCGCAGGCGCAGGCCGTGGTCGACTTCGCGGCCGCCAGGGCGACGGCCGTGGGCAGCCCCGACCTGGTCATCGCCGGCGACCTCAACAGCTACGCGGCCGAGCCCCCGGTGCGGATCGTCGAGCGTGCCGGGTACCGCAGCGCGGGCGCGTCCGTGGCGGCGGCCCGGCGCTACAGCTACGTCTACCGAGGCGAGGCGGGCACGCTCGACGATGCCTTCCTCAGCCCCTCGCTGGCAGCTCACCTGGCCGGCGCCAGCTACTGGCACATCGACGCCGACGAGTCTCCGCTGGTGGCGCAGGGCGGTTGGGGCGGCGTCGACGGCAGCGGCGCGGCTGCCGCCGCGTCACCCTACCGGGCGTCGGATCACGACCCGTTGCTGCTAGGGCTGGAGATGCCGGGCAGCGCTCGCTGAAAGGAGCCTCACACGGCCTCGGGGGTCTTGGGGTTGCCGGGGGCCGCCGGCGATACGGCCAGCCACCCTTCAGAGCTGCTCGCGGTGCGAGCGCTTCGCTCCTCGCGCACGGTCTGCCGCATGCGCTTGGCCTCGCGCCGCAGGAGCTCCCTCTCCGCCGCGATCAGCTTCACCACGTCGCGATGCGTCGAGGTCCCGGCAAACAGGGCGCGCTCGTAGCGCGTCACCATCGCCTGCAGCTCCGTGTCCGAGAAGCGCTTGATGGAGCGGGACCCTTCCGCCATGCGGGAAGCGTAGCAGCGGCCCGCTAACGGCACTCTTACCCGGCGCCAGGGCCGTCATCCTCCGGCTCCTCGGCGTCCGGCGGCGGCCGCTCATGGCCCGCCGCCCTCGCGGAGCTGGGCCCGCACGGTCATCTCCTCAGGGGTAGCAGCCGCCGGCGCGCGACCCGGGTGCGGCCGTGCCGCTCCGCTCAGCCTCCCGAGAAGACGCCGGTCAGCACGAAGCCCAGCAGGTAGCCGAAGGCGGCCACGCCCAGCCCCACCACGAACATGTCGAAGCCGCTGCGCAGCCAGGGTCGGCCGGTGAACACGCTGCGGGCGGCTCCGACCACGAAGTGCATCGCCATGGCGACGGCGAAGGCGCTCCAGGCGGCAATCGGGCCGCCCCCGAAGAAGAACGGCACGATCGGCACGGCGGCGCCGAAGACCGTCGCCAGGCCGGTGGTGACCCCCTCCACCAACGGCGGATCGGCCTCCTCGCTGATGTTGAGCTTCTCGCGCGCCAGCTCGCGCAGCGCCACCTCGGGGTCGGCCATCACCCTCCCGGCAGCCGTGCGCGCCTCCTGGTCCGTGAGCCCCTTGCCGGCGTAGAGCTCGGTGAGGTAGTCCTCCTCGCGTTGGGGGAACAGCACCAGCTCCGCGCGCTGGGTGTTGATCTCGTTCTGATCGACCTCACGCTGGCTCTGCGCAGCGAGGTAGCCGCTCGCCGCCATCGACAGCGAGGATGCGAGCAGGCCGGAGAAGCCGCTCAGCAGCACGACGTCGCGCTGGATGGCGGCCCCCAGCATGCCGGCGATGAGGCCGAAGTTGGCCGTCAGCCCATCGTTGAAGCCGTAGACCACGTTGCGCAGCCTGCCGCCCGAGTCGATGTGGTGCCAGGGGTCGCCGCCGCCGCCGCTCAAGCGGGCGAGGGCGCCCGCGTGCTGCGCCGACTCGTGCGCCAGCCGGCGCACCCAGGGCGCGTCGATGCCATTGGCGGCCTCGCGCAGGAAGCGCTCCACCTCCCGCCCCTCCTCGTTGGTGGCCAGGGCCAGTACCAGGCGCGCGCCGAGCACGCGGGAGGCGAGCAGCAGGGTGCGCGTCCTCCACGACGCCCGGAAGCGCGGAGACTCGCCAAGCAGCTCCTCGAAGACGCGCTGGTGGCCGCGCTCGTCCCTGGCCAGGCGCTCGAGGGTGGCGCGCGCCTGCGCGTCGCGCATGCGGCGGGCGAGGCGGGCGTAGAGGTGGGCCGAGTCGCCCTCGTCCTGCCAGTGCTCCAGCAGCCGCTCGCGTGAGAGACGCGCCCCGGCTTGCTCGCTGTGATCGGCCATGGCCGTCCCTCCCATCGGTCTCCGGGCGCCGTCAGGTGCCGCGCGAGACCCACGCCAGCTTCGACCGGGGGCTCAGCCCGTTCGCAACAGCAGCTCGACCGGCGCGTCGTCCAGGCGCCGGGCCTCGCAGGCGTCGGTGTCTCGGCAGGCCATCAGGTAGCGGAACCGCCGGCCCGACGAGCCCGGGACCTCCGAGCGCATGATGTGCAGCTCCTCGCGCGGTGAGCTGGTATGGCACAGATCGCAGCACAGGTGCGCGTCGTCGTAGCGCGACCGCTCCACCGGGGTCATGCGCAGGCGCTCGGTCCCGTAGGCGTCCATCACCCGGACGTCGCCGTGGCCGTCACGCTCCAGCCTGTAGGCGCGCTCCCTGGGCAGCAACCGCGCCGAGGTCGCGGGGAAGAACTCCTCCACGATCTCCAGCGCGGTGTAGCTGTGCTTCGGTTCCTCGCTCACCTCGCGGCGAGTATACCGCGGCTCGGAGGGGCCTCAGCCGGCGGCCGGAGGGCGCGGCGGCCGCCGACCGGCCGACCGAGCGAACGGCGTCGCCAGCACGCCCAGTGCCACCACGCCGGCGGCCACCAGCGCCGCGACCGCCACCAGCGGCTCGTGCCGCTGCTCCACGGCGATGCCGAAGAAGGCCCACACCAGCACCAGCGCGAAGGCCACGTCCCGGTCCCGCACCAGCATCGCCAGCCCGAGGCAGGCCGCCACGCCGAGCATGATCACCGCCCAGGCCACGGCAGGCAGCCCCCAACCGCCCCAGCCGCCGTGCAGTAGGGCGTCGGAGATGTTGGCGATGGTGGCGACGCTGATCCAGCCGAGGTAGATGCTGAAGGGCAGGCGCACCAGCCACCGCTCGCGCACGCTCGCTGGCGGGCCCAGGCGCAACCGCCGGTAGATGACGATGAGGGTGACGAGCAGCGCCACCATCACCGGCACCGTCCAGTAGATGTGCAGCGTCTGCCAGAGGACCAGCCACACGCTGTTCAGGACGCCGGAGAGGACGAACCACCACGCCACCCCCCGCACCCGCCTGTCGGCGTTGAGCGGGGGCGCCGCCTGGGCCACGGCGTACACTCCGAGCCCCAGGTAGATCACGCTCCAGATGGAGAACACGTACCCGGCCGGAACGAACAGCGCCGGATAGAGCGCGGAGACCTCCTGCGTGGTGAGCCCGCCGATCGGCAGGGCCACCGCCAGGGCATTCACCACCACCGTGCCCAGGTAGGACACGATCACCGCCAGGTTGGCCAGCGTGACGCCACCCATCAGGTCCTCTCCTCTCGATGAGCGCGAGGTCGGCCGCGCAGCGGCCCCCCGCTCGCCAGATGCCTCCTACAGGTCGCGAAGCAGCGTCGCCATCTCGAGGGCGCCCATGGCGGCCTCGAAGCCCTTGTTGCCAGCCTTGCTGCCCGCCCGCGCCAGCGCCTGGTCGAGCGTGTCGGTGGTGAGCACGCCGAAGACCACGGGCACGCCGGTGTCCAGCCCCACGCGGGTGACGCCGCTCGACACCATCGCGCAGACGACATCGTAGTGACCGGTCTCCCCGCGGATCACCGCGCCCAACGCGACGATCGCCTGGTAGCGGCCGCTCTCGGCCATGCGTTTGGCGGCCAGCGGAATCTCCACGGCGCCCGGCACCCAGGCCACGTCGACGTCGTCGTCGGGCACGCCCTGGCGCGCAAGCGCATCGAGGGCGCCGTCCAGCAGGCGCCGCGTGACGAGGTCGTTGAAGCGGCTGGCGACCACCCCGAAGCGCAGGCCCGGGGCATCGAAGGTGCCCTCGAATACCGTCATGCCATCAGCCTAGCAGGTGGACACCTGCGTGGCGCGCCACGTCAAGGAAGGAAGACGTCCAGCACGATGTCGTTGACGCTGGGCTGCACCGCGTACACCGGCTTGTCGCCGGGGAACCGGACGGTGAAGACGTTCCACCCCTTCTTGAGGTCGAGCTGGCTGCCTCCGCCGGTGAGGATCGCGTCGCGGTCGACGTAGAGCAGGCTGAAGAAGCCCACCGGCTTCTCCAGGCTCGCCACGCCGAGGAACCACGGGTCGGTGACCTTGTCGAAGACGCCGTTGCCGTTCTTGTCGACGTACATGTTCAGGCGCCCGACCGCGAAGCTCACCTGCCCGCTGCCGTCCGCGGCCTTGACGGTGTATTCGTTCTGCAGGCCGGGGAGCACCACCGACCCGCCGCGAAAGGGGCGCAACTGGTCCGCCGGGATCGGCTTGGCGGTGATCTTGAAGGTTCCGGCGACGGGCGTCACGCTGGCGACCTCCAGGCCCCAGACCGAGTTGGCGCCACTGATCACGTTGACGTCCACGCGCGTCCCATCGGGCAGTGGTTGCTCGCTCTTCACGAGGCCGCTCAGCTCGGCCGCTTGCTGGGCGAAAGCCGTAGAAACCAGCACCAGCACAAGCGAGAACACGAGTCGTCTCATGGCAATCTCCAAATCAGCACAGCTTAGCACGACACCTCACGCTCGCCGCGCCAGGGATCGCAGTGCGCAATGGCGCCCTGTACGCGGCGCGCGCGTTGGCTCGCACCCACGTGCGCCACTCATATCACGGCGCATCATGAGAAGGCCTGCCGCGTCGCTCCCGCCTGCGTCGGGCGACACGGGTCAGCCGTCATAGCCCTGCGGATGCTCCTGGTGCCAGCGCCAGGCGGAGCCCACGATGGCCTCGAGCGAGGCGCGCAGTGGCTGCCAGCCGAGCTCCCGGCGGATGCGCGCGGCGTCGGCGACCAGCACCGGCGGGTCGCCCGCGCGTCTGGGTGCGGCCTGCTCCGGGATGGCGCGTCCCGTCACCTGCCGGCACACGTCGATGACCTGGCGCACCGAGAAGCCACGGCCGTTCCCCAGGTTGTAGGCCCGCGCCTCGCCGGGTCGCAGCGCCTCGACGGCAAGGACGTGCGCGTCGGCCAGGTCGAGCACGTGGATGTAGTCGCGCACGGCGGTGCCATCATCGGTGGGGTAGTCCCGGCCGTACACCTCGACCGCCGCCCGCACGCCCGCGGCCACCTGCAGCACGATCGGGATGAGGTGCGTCTCGGGGCGGTGGTCCTCGCCGAAGCGCTCGCTGGCACCGGCGGCATTGAAGTAGCGCAAGGCGGCAAAGCCGAGCCCGGAGGTGCGGTTGAGCCACCCCAGCATGCGCTCGATGAGCGCCTTCGACTCGCCGTAGACGCTCTCGGGACGCACCACGGCGTCCTCCGCGATGGGCAGCCGCTCCGGCGTGCCGAACAGCGCGGCGGTGCTCGACAGCACGAAGCGCTCCACGCCGGCCGCGCGCAGCGCATCAAGCAGCGCCACGGTGCCGGCGACGTTGTTGCGGAAGTAGCGCAGCGGCAGCGTCATCGACTCGCCCACCAGCGAGTAGGCCGCGAAGTGCAGCACTGCCTCCACCCGGTGCTCGCGCAGCGTCCGCACCACCGTGTCGGTGTCGGCCACGTCTCCCTCGACGAAGGCGGCCGCCGGCGGAACCGCCCGGCGATGGCCGGTCGCCAGGTTGTCGAGCACCACCACGGCGTGCCCTCTGCCCAGCAGCCGCTCGCTGGTGATGCTCCCGATGTAGCCCGCCCCGCCGGTGACCATGATGTTCATGCCGCCAGTGTACCCAGGGCCCTTTGGCGCGTTCTGGAGAGCGCCGCCGCCGCCTCGCGCGGAGCTGGTCGGGGGGTGGCGGGAGCACGGCTTATGATGGGAGGAGTCAATCCGGGAGGTATCGAATGGCGGTACAGTCCAAGCCCGCGCCCTCCAGCACCTCGGCGGTCGACACCGGTCTGATCTGGTTCGAGGGCGGCCTGGTAGCGCCCGAGAAGGCCACGGTCTCCGTCCTGACACACGCGTTGCACTACGGAACCAGCGTCTTCGAGGGCATCCGCGCCTACGAGACCGACCGCGGCGCAGCCGTGTTCCGGTTGCCCGAGCACACCAAGCGGCTGCTCGACTCGGCCAAGATCCTGGGCATGCCGTCGCCCGTCGGCGTGGAGGAGATCGACCACGCCATCCTGGAGACCATCCGCGCCAACCAGCGGGCCTCGTGCTACATCCGCCCGCTGCTGTGGTACGGCTCCGAGTCGCTGGGGGTGAACCCCGGCAACAACCGCGTCCACTTCATGGTGGCGACCATGCCCTGGGGCACCTACCTGGGCGACGACGGCGTGACCAAGGGGGTGGCGCTCATGACCAGCTCCTGGCGCCGCAGCTCCGGCGACATCATGCCCACCAAGTCCAAGGCCGGCGGGAACTACGTCAACTCCGTGCTGGCCAATCAGGAAGCCCGCGCCAACGGCTTCGACGAGGCCGTGCTGCTCGACAAGGAGGGCTTCGTCGCGGAAGGCTCGGGCGAGAACCTGTTCATGGTCCGCGATGGCGTCCTCTACCCCATCGCCCACTCGGTCAACCTGCGCGGCATCACGCGGGACAGCGTCATCAAGCTCGCCGAGTGGATGGGCACCCGGGTGGAGAGCACCATGGCGACCCGCGACGAGCTGTACACGGCCGACGAGGTCTTCATGGTGGGCACCGCCGCCGAGGTCACCCCGGTCGCCTCGATCGACCGGCGCCCCATCGGTGCCGGCCACGCCGGAGAGTTTGCGCTCGCCATGCGCAAGACCTACCTGGAGGCAGCGCACGGCCGCATCGAGGACTTCCGTCACTGGCTCACCTACGTGAACGGCTAGTCCGGGCCGGCAGCCCACGGCAGGCGCGGCAGACGCGCCGACGAGGCCCTCGTCGAGCGCCCGGCGCCGCCGGGCTCAGGCGCTCGTGGCTCCGCCCGCGGCCCGCGCGAGCTGCGTCCGGAGCTGCCGCTCGAGCTGCACCCGCCAGTCGGCGAGCAGCCCGCCGGCCGCCAGCGCCCGGCGCAGTCCATCCACGTCGCCCTTGTCCTTGAAGGTGAGGCGGTTGAGCTCCATGACGCTCACGCCCTGCTCGGGCCGGTCGACAACCTCGATGAGCGCGCCCTCCTCCAGCTCGCCCTCCTGGAGCACCCGCAGGAGGTAGCCGGTGTAGCCGGTCCGGGTCATCCAGGCCGTCAGGCGCGGCTCGCCGTTGTGCGCGCCGGGCTTGGAGCAGGGCACGCGCGGCTCGGTGACCTGAAGCCGCACCCCGCCCAGCTGCCACACCTCGCCGACGACGACGTCGTCCTCCAACCGACCGGCCACGCGGGCGTTCTCCCCGAAGGCGGGAGCGACCAGCGGCCGGCCCAGCCTGCCCTCCCAGTAGGCGTAACGCTCGTCGGGGTAGACGCACAGCGCCCGGTCCTCGCCGCCGTGGTTGCGGTCGTCGGCGTGGGCGTCGCCCGCCAGGCCGAGCTTGCCGACGCGCACGGGCCCGGCGACGGCCTGCTTGGCGATGGCGGTCGCGACCGGACGGCCGCCCACCTCGCGCGTCCCGACCTTGCCTGTGTAGAGCTCCAACACGCGTGCCATGCGTCCGAGTATGCCAGTTCGGGGGCGCGAGCGGGGCCGTAAGATGGCCGCATGGAGCTTCCCTACCGTCCCCGCCGCATCCGCTTCGTGAGGCTGGAGGAGGCGAAGGGCTGGCGGCTGAAGGTCTACAACATCCTCCACCACAGCAAGGAGCCCTCGGAGGCGCTGCTGGCGGCGGCGAGCGACACGGCGCTGGCGTTCCTGCCGCAGCCGGCCGCCGGCCCCGACCGTTACGGGGTGGGCTTCCTGGTGGTGCACCAGGGGAGCAGCTACGACTTCCTCACGGTGGCCTACTGGACCTACCAGACCGAGCTGCGGTCGCAGACCTACATGCGGCCCTCGAGCGGCAGCTACCTGCTCGAGCCGGTGTCCGGCTCCGAGCTTTCCGCGGACGTCTGGGACCTGCGCCTGCTCGCCTTCGAGCGCGACGCCTGGGTCGACGCCGCGCTGCGCCCCGAGCACGCCGACCTGGACGGCTACCTCGCTCGCACCCTGGAGGAGGACGCCTAGCCAGGTGACCGCGACGCGCGCATGACCCCCCTGGCGCTGGGGCTCGTGCTCGTGGCGGCGCTGCTCCATGCCAGCTGGAACCTGCTGGCCAAGCGTGCCCGCGGCGGCGCCGAGTTCGTGTGGCTGTTCGCCAGCATCACCGTGGTCGCCTATGCGCCCGTGGTCGTCGTCTACCTGCTGGTGGCACGGCCCGTGCTGGTGTGGCTGCAGGTGGGCTTCGCCGCGGCCAGCAGCCTGCTGCACGTCGGCTACTTCGTCACCCTGCAGCGCGGCTACCGCGTGGGCGACCTCTCGCTCGTCTACCCGCTGGCGCGCGGGAGCGGCCCCGCGCTGGCAGCCCTGCTGGCGGTCGCGCTGCTGGGGGAGCGGCCCGGGGTCCTCGGACTGGCCGGGGCGGGCCTGGTGGTGGTGAGCGTGTTCGTGCTGTCCGGCGGCGCGCTCGGCGCGCGCGCGGCGCGCCCCGCTGTCCTGTTCGGCCTGACGACCGGCCTCTTCATCGCGATCTACACGGTCTGGGACGGCTACGCCGTCGGTCACCTGGGTGCTGCGCCGCTGCTCTACAGCTACCTCTCGGAAGCGGGCCGGGCGCTGCTGCTGCTGCCGGTGGCGTGGCGCGGCCGCGCCGCCGTCGCCGCGGCCTGGCGCGAGACCCGGCGCGAGGCGGTCGGCATCGCCATCCTCAGCCCGCTGGCCTACATCCTGGTGCTGACGGCCATGACCTTCACCCCCATCAGCCTGGTGGCGCCGGCCCGCGAGATCAGCATCCTCGTGGGCGCCCTGCTGGGGACACGGTTGCTGGCCGAGGGGCAGGGCGCGCGGCGGCTGCTGGGTGCCGCCGGCATGGTCGCGGGCGTGGCGCTACTGGCGCTGGCGTGAGCGCCGGGCCGCCCGCGCCGGCCCGGCCGCGGTGGCCCGGCCCCTACGTCGGCGGCGAGACGTAGTAGTGGAGCGTGGTCGCCTCGCCCCAGGCGTCCCAGCTCACGCTGCCGACCCGCACCCAGCCGCACCGCTCGTACAAGGCGACGGCCTCGCTGGCGCTGTCCACCACGTCGAGGACCGGCCTCAGACCGGCGCCTCGAGCCCCGGCGCAGGCCGCGTCGAGCAGCGCAACACCCAGCCCCTCCCCGCGCCTGGACGGGTCCACGAAGAGCCGGCTGACGCAGGCGAGGCGCCGCGCGGGGAGGCCCGTGGCGCCGACCCAGTAGGGGGCGCCGTGATCCGGGATGTGGTCGCGCAGGGTGACGTGGCCGACGACGCGGCCGGCGGCGTCGGCCACCCAGGCGTCGAGCAGGCCCGAGGGCAGCAGGAAGGCCGCCGGATCGGCCGGCCAGCGACCGGGGTAGCCGTCGGCCCGGTGCACCGTGCCGAGCAGCTCCACGCACCCCTCGAGATCGGCTGGCTGCCTCTGGCGAACGACCGCTGCCATGGGCCGATGGTACGTCCGTCGCGGACGGCCGAGGCTGGCGCGAGCACATCCGTGCCGCCGCGGTCGCCGTGCGAGCGAAGGTGCCGGAGCGTCCTGGCGACGCTCCACGAAGCGTCAAGAAGGTTACGGTCGTGTCCGCGGCGCGCTGCCTACAATCGCCCATGGACGCGTCTGAGCTGTTGGCCGAGCTCGCCGACCGCCATGCCGGCTCCTTGGTGTACGAGGGCCCCTACCGCCTCCTGGCCGACGATGCCATGGAGCGGGCCTACGCCGACCTGGCGCGGCTGTTCGAGGAGTGGCGGCAACGCATCTACCACTTCGACAACGATCTTGGCGCCTCGGCGGTGCTGTACCGCCCGCTGACGCGCCGGCGCATGCGCTGGGACGTGATGGCGACGCGCTTCCGCGGCCAGGACCCGTTCGCCTTCGTCACCACCGGCGGGCTGCGCCGCGACCTGCGATGGCGCGAGGTGCAGCGCGTGCTCGACGCCATCAGCCGGGCCTAGCGGACCCGGGACGCACGCCACCGCCGGCCAGCGTAAGAATCCCGACAGGTCTCCGTAAGAGAGCCGAAAGGGGCGGCTGTCTAGGCTGGCGCCATGAGGTCGTTGCCAACCATGCTTCGTTCCCTGGCCCAGGCCGCGGTCGTGGCCGGCTCCTACCCCGGCCGCTCACGACCACGGGAGGCCGCCGAGCCGAAGCCCGGCCGGCGTCCCGAGCCCGCCTGGGACGGTTGGGGCGGGGCCCTGGCGAACCTCGAGATGGAGCGCATAGAGGAGATGGTTCGGCGCTACCACAAGCGGCCCGCTCGCATCGAGAGCCCGTTCGCCGCCTTCCCCACGCGTTCCTACTGGTTGTCGAAGCTGATGAACGACCCCGGCTGATGAGTCCCGTTGCGGAGAGGGGCCCGCGGCTCGAGCCGCGGGCCCCTCTCCGTTGTGTGCGCCGTCGCAGCTAGCTCGAAGGGCTGCCGGGTCCCGCCGGCAGGCTGCCGCGGGCCGCGCCGGACCCGCCGGCGCCGGCCTCGGGTGTCGGCGCCAGGGCTTCCGCCAGGCGGTGGAGCGCGCGGGCGGCGTGCCGCCGGGCACCTGCCAGGGCACCCCCGCGCTGCCCGGCGGAGGCGGCCCTGAGCAGCCGATACCGGGCGGACTCCTGCTGGAAGCGGTTCATGCGTTCGCGTGCGGCGTAGCTCATGCTGTCGTGCCATCCGTTCATGGTCGGCTCCCTCTCGGGGTCAAGGGCTCGGGGTGGCGTAGCCGCACGCGGGGACATGCGGCGGCTAGCGGTTGGCCCAGTGGCGCGATTGGCGCGGCGGGCGCTCGGCGTCCGCGTAGCCCGCGCGCCTGAGGCGATCGAGCATCGGCTCGCGTCCCAACCGGGCGGCACGCACTCGGGCGATGGCGATCCACATGGCATTGGTCATGGCTTCCTCCTTGGGTCTCTCGACGCTCTCGGCTTGGCTGGCGGGCAAAAAAGAACCTCGGCGAAGTGCTCGCCGAGGGCCGACAATCGCTGTCGGGCGTGGGCCGGGTCTACGGCCTCGGGTCCTCAGGGGGACCCCCCTCGCACGAGCGGCGCGCTCCGACGCCTCCCGCGATGACAATGGCGCCATCGATGACACGCAGGCAGGCGGGGTCGACGAGCCGGGCAGGCTCACCCGCCAACGCACTGGCGTTGGGGAACGCGTTGGCGTCCGGGAGCGCATTCGTCATCCGCATCATCGACGCACCTCCTGTCGTTTCGGCTGGCGCCGGCAGGCGCCGCGGGAGCCTCGGCTCCGAGCCCGGAGTATAGCAGGCACTTGCGCGCTATGCAATAGGCTATGCAGCTGCGCTCCACACACCCCTGGCGATGCCGATCAGGCCGACACACAAGCCGGCACAAAGGACGACGAAAGCCACCAGGTCGCAATCGCCTGTCTCCGCCGACCGGCTGCGCCGCTCGAACGTCAGACCGCTTCGCCGTTCTCGAGCAGCTCCGCCGTCTCGTCGTCGCCGCGCGCGTCGTGCGCCAGGCGCCGCAGCTTGGCGCGCCGCTCCGGCGAGCGCAGGGGCTGCTGCTCCAGCTTCTCGGTCAGGGCCACCATCAACTCGAAGCTGCGGCCCACGCGGGCGCTGCGCACGATCTCGACGTCGGCGGGGACCTCGTCGCTGAGGCGTGGCGCCAACGACAGCACCGACAGCCGTTCGCCACGGAGCAGCGCCAGGGTCAGGTCGGTGCGGCGCCGGCTGTCGGCGAAGCTCACGCGCACGCCACGCGGCACCGCCGCCCGCAACACGGCCGCCCGAGCCTGCAACGAGCGGTCCTCAGGATCGGCCATGCCGCATCTTAGCCTGTCGCGGCGCCTGGGCCCTCCAGGTCTCAGTAGGCCCGCGCGAAGATCACCTTCTGGGGGTACCCCGTCTCCTTGCCCGTGTGCACGCAGCGCGTGCCTTCGGCGCTGGGCCCGTCGAACGGGATGCAACGCACCGTGGCCTTGGTCTCCTCCTGGATGCGCCGCTCGCTCTCGGGGTCGCCGCAGTGGGTGGCGTAGACGAAGCCGTGCTGCACCATCTCCTTGAGCTCGTCGTAGCTGCCCGCTTCGAAGGTGTGGGCGTCGCGGAAGCTCAGGGCGCGCTCGAACAGAGCGCTCTGGAAGCTCTCCAGCTCGCCGCTCACGCTGTCGGGCAGGCTCTCCAGCCGCAGGCTGCGCTTCTCGCCCGAGAGCCGGTCCACCAGCACCGCCTTGCCCTCGCCCACGTCGCGCGGGCCCAGCTCGATGCGCAGCGGCACGCCCTTCTGCTCCCACTCGTTGAACTTCCAGCCGGGGCTGAGCCCGTCGCGGTCGTCGACCTTCACGCGCACCCCGAGCGACCGCAGGGCATCGGCGAGATGGCGCACCTCGGCCATCACCGTGTCGCGCGCCTCGCCGTCGTTGGCCCGGTAGATCGGCACCGCCACGACCTGATGCGGGGCCAGCCTGGGCGGCAGCACCAGCCCGCGATCGTCCCCGTGGCTCATGATCAGCGCCCCGATGATGCGCGTGCTGAGGCCCCAGGAGGTGGTGTGCACGTACGCCTGCTCGTTGTTCACGTCGTTGAAGGTGATATCGAAGGCGCGCGCGAAGTTCTC
>CAZBZU010000009.1:49464-79514 GCA_964496495.1 uncultured bacterium | reverse complement strand
TAGCTCGGCTTGGTCGTAACGACGACCTGGTACTTCGGGTTCTGCGCGTTCCACTCCGACGCACGATCCTTCATCCACTGGATCATGTCGGGATTGCTCAGCCCCTCGAAGAAGTCGAGCTTCGTCTGCGCCATGGCCGTGCCGGCAAGCAGAAGGGCGAGAGAGAAGAGGATGATCAGTCGCTTCATGTGTGCCCCTTTCCTTAGGTCGTGCAACCGGTTGGCACGCTAGCACCCGTTCGTCATGGCTCTGTCCGACGCTCCTTGTGAGGGCGGCATCGCCGACCTCCGCCCGACAGGCGCCCGACGAGGGCGGCTAGCGCCCGGCGCCGACATCACCGACGGCGCCCCCAGCCAAACCCGCCGGCTCGACCAGCACCTGGCCTCGTCTACCTTCGGACGGCCCCGAGGTGCACGGCTCGGGCGCCTCCGCCGACGACGCTCACGCTGGCCGCTTGTCCAGGAGTCGAGTCTACCCCGTCTGGGGGGCGAGGTCCACGGCACCGAACGCGCCGTCGGCCCGCGCGGATGGTACACAGCGCGTGCCGACTTCGCTTCGGACCGTGGCTCGCACGGCGGCGTCACTGGATAACGTGCAGCAGGTTCGGCAGGAAGTTGACGAACCAGGGCACGTACGTCACCAGCAGCAGCACCACCACCATCGCCGGCCACAGGGTGAGCATGGCGCGGCTCGCCCGCTCGATGCGGATGTTGCCGATGGCGCAACCCACGAACAGCGCGGTGCCGACCGGTGGGGTGGTGAGCCCGAGGCCCAGGTTCATGAGCAGCACGATGCCGAAGTGCACGGGGTTCATGTTGATGGGCGGCGCGGTGACGATGGGAAGCAGCACCGGGGTGAGGATCAGGATGAGCGGCGCCATGTCCATGATCGCGCCAAGGATCAGCAGCAGGACGTTGATGAACAGCAGCAGCAGCATGGCGTTGTGCGTCAGCGACAGGAGCCCGCTCGCCATCAAGGAGGGGATGCGCAGGTAGGCCATGAGCCAGGCGAAGGCGCTGGCGGTGGAGATCAGGAAGATGACGATGGCGATGGTGCGCACCGATTGCAGCAGCGCGCTCCAGAGCTTCCTAGGGGTGAGCTCGCGGTAGACGAAGGCGCCCACCAGGAAGGCCGTCACGGTGCCGATGGCGGCCGCCTCGGTCGCGGTGAAGAAGCCGAAGGCGATGCCGCCGACGATGATGAAGCCGACGCCTAGCGCGGGGATGGCGCCGAGCGAGATGCGGAGGCTCTCCCCGATCGGCGGCCGCGGCTCCGACGGATACCCGCGCCTCAGCGCGATGATGTAGCTCGCGACCATCAACCCGAGCCCGATCATGATGCCCGGGATGTAGCCGCCCAGGAAGAGCGCGCCGATGGAGACGCCGCCCGCCGCCAGAGAGTAGATGACGGCGTTGTGGCTTGGCGGGATGATCAGACCCTGCGTCGAGCTGGCCACGGTGATGCCGACCGAGAAGTCGGTGTCGTAGCCCTTCTTCTTCATCATCGGGATCAGGATCGAGCCGTTGGCGCTGACGTCGCCCACGGCCGAGCCGGAGGCCCCGCCGAAGAGCATCGACGCCACCACGTTGACCATCGCCAGGCCCCCGCGGATCGGGCCGACCATCACCCGCGCGAAGTCGACGAGTCGGCCGGCGATGCCTCCCTCGGCCATCAGCTGGCCGGCCATGATGAAGAACGGGATGGCCAGCAGCGGCGTGGAGTTGACGCCGTTCGCCATGCGCTGCGCCACGATCAGCGGAGGGACGCCGATGATCAGCACGGTCACCAGGCTGGCGATGCCCAGGCCGAAGGCGATGGGCACGCCCAGCACCAGCAGCACGCCGAAGGTGCCGAGAAGCGCGCCGATGGGCCCGAAGAGCTTGTCCCAGCCGAACAGCGCCACGACGCCGACGACGAGGGCGATGAGGATGACGCCGAAGACCAGCTGCACGAGCTTGTTGCGGCCCGTCGTCCGCTCCTCGGCCTCGTCGTAGGTGGAGGCGGGCGGGAAGATGACGTTCTTCACCGAGAAGAGGAACATCAGGGCACCGCCCACCGGGATGCCGAGGTACATCCAGCCGATGGGCAGCTTGGTCGCCGAGAACGTCTGCAGCATGGTTCGCATGGACAGTTCCCAGCCGTACCAGACCAGGTAGGCGCCGAACGCGGCGGCGAGCAGCCACACCAAGCGGACGATCGGCGCCCGAAGGACGGGCGCCACCTGGCGGTGGAGCACGTCCATCGCAAGGTGCTCGGCGGTCCGAACGGCCAGCGCGCTCCCCACCATCGCCAGCCACACCATCAGGATGAGGCTGACCTCCTCCGTCCAGCGGGGCACAGGCAGGCCGGGCACGTAGCGCGTCAGCACCTGCCAGGAGATGGCGACGACGATGCCGATGAGCAGCGCCACCACGACGGCGCGGACGATGGAGACGACGAAGTTCTCGATGCGCTGGTAGCGGGAGCGCGGAGGGGGGGCCGCCCCCTCCGCGCCTTGCTGGAACGTCACGACGCCCGCAGCTCCTCTACTCGGCGCCGACTACTTCGTGTCGACGATGCGCTTGATCAGGTCGCCGTACTGCGAGCCGTACTTGTCGTAGACGGGCTTCATCGCGGCCTGGAACTGGCTCGTGTCGACCGTGATGATCTCGCTGCCGGCCTTGACGACCTCGTCACGGCTGGTGTTCGAGAGCTGCGCCCACAGCGCCATCTCCACCGGCACGCTCGATAAGGCTGCTTCGCGGACCAGGCTCTGGTCGGCGGTGCTGAGCTTGTCCCAGGTCGACTTGCTGATCATCACGACCTCGGGCACGCGGGCGTGGCCGTCGAGCGTGAAGTAGGGGGCCACCTCGTAGTGGCGGACGCCCTGCGGGCCGTAGGACGGGAAGTTGTTCTCGGCGCCGTCGATGACGCCCGTCTGCAGCGCGCTGTACACCTCGCCGAAGGCCATCGGCACCGGCTCCGCGCCGAGCGCCTTCATCATGTCCAGGACGACCTCGCTCTGCTGGGTGCGGATGCGCATCCCCTTGAGGTCGGCCACGCTCTTGATGGGGCCAGCCTTCTTGGTCGTGTAGAAGTTGCGGCTGCCGGAGTCGTAGTAGGCGAGGCCCACCAGGTTGGCCTTCTGCAGGCCGTCGAGCAACTCGCGGCCGATGGGGCCTTGCACCACCTTCCACATATGGGAGGCGTCGCGGAAGATGTAGGGCAGGCTGTAGACGCCCATGGGTGCGTAGAACTCGCCCACCGGGCTGGTGGAGGTGCGCACCACGTCGATCACGCCGAGCTGCACCTGCTCGATGGTGGAGCGCTCGTCACCGAGCTGCCCGCCGGCGAAGACCTCCATCTTGATACGGCCGTTGGTGGCCGCGTCGAGATAGTTGGCCATGAACTTGAGCCCCTGGACCGTCGGGTAGTCCTCGGGCTGGTTGTCGGCCGCTCTGAGCGTGATCTGCTGAGCGGTTGCCAACCCTGTCAGCAGGGCGGCAAGTACGAGCAGGGACGTCGCGAAGCGTCGCATACGTCTCCCTTCCCCGGTAACGCTACCGGACCCCACCCACGCGGCCACTCCGGGTCCGCGGGTCCGCCCGTATGGGTGCAGCCCCTCCTAAGGGTGGACGACGTGGGCGTGAACGATAACGGTTCCCGCCCGATCCAACGCCAGGACATGCACTCGCCAAGGGCGAAGTGTGGACATCACGAGAACGCTAGCATGGGCCGATATGCGTGTCAACGACAGCATGTCCCTGCCATCGAGGCATCGCCTCCCCCGACCTCGACCAGGCCGTCACTAGTCTGGTATCGTTAACGCGATTGGCCGAACGGAGTGGCGGTGGCGAGCTTGGCCCGAGTGACCATCCAGGACGTGGCGAGAGCGGCCGGCGTATCGGCGATGACCGTCTCGCGCGTGCTCAACGACCAGCCAGGCGTCAGCGAGACCCGGCGGGCCCAGGTCCGCGCAACGATCGACGCGCTCGGCTACCGCCGCAACAGCCTGGCGCGCGGGCTCAAGGCGCGCCAGTCCCACACCCTCGGGCTCGTCGTTCCCGACATCACCAACCCCTACTTCCCGGAGATCGTGCGGGGCGCCGAGGACGTCGCCATGGAGGCTGGTTACGGCGTCTTCTTGAGCAACGCGGTGGAGGACCAGGAGCGCGAAGCGACCAGCATCCGGTTGATGGAGGAGCGCCGTGTCGACGGCATCATCGTGGTGAGCCCGCGGCTGCCCGAACAGCGCCTCCTCGATCTGTTGCGGGCGCACCGGGCCGCGGTGGTGGTGAACCGCTCCGCGCCACCGGAGGTCGCTGGCGCCGTGCGCCTCGACAACGTCAGTGGCGTCGTGCAGGCGATCGACCACGTGCTCGCGCTGGGCCGGCGGCGCATCGGCGTGCTCGCTGGCCCGGACAGCTCGTTCGCCGCGCGCGAGCGGCTGACGGGCATCCAGCTGGACCTCGAGGCAAGGGGCATGACGCTCTCGCCCGGCCGCGTGTTGAAGTCGGCCCCTACGATCGAGGGTGGCACGGCGGCCGCCGCCCGCCTCTTGGCGCAGGAACCGGACCTGGACGCACTGCTGTGCTACAACGACCTCGTGGCTGCCGGCGCGCTGCAAGCCTGCACCGCCGCCGGCAGGCGGATCCCGGATGACGTGGCGGTCGTCGGCTTCGACGACATCGCCTTCGCCCGCATGTTCACCCCGCCACTGACCACCCTCCACGTCCCCAAGTACGACCTGGGCGTCAACGCCACGCGCATCCTGCTCGACCGCATCGCGGGACGCAACGTGCACGCCGAGGTGGTTCTGAGGCCGACGCTGGTGGTCCGCGGCAGCAGCCTTCCGGCCGGCCGCTCCGGCGTGCCCGCCCCCTCCCAGGAGGTCCCCTCATGACCCGACCCGCCGCCCTCTCGATCGACCGACTGGCCAGCCCCGGCGCCACCCTCTACCCCGCCTCCCGCAGCGACGTGGACGGCGCCGTGCTGGCGCTCGAGCGCGGGCCCTTCGGTAAGCGCCTGCTGCTCGCCGCCGAGCCCGGCTCGGACCTGCTCGAGCGCTTCGAGGGCGTGCCCGGCGGCGCCGCCGAGGGCATGACGTTGGTACGCTGCCCGCTCACCGACGCCAACGCCCGCGTGCTGCGCGAGGTCGTCCCCGATCTGGCGCCGCGCCCCCTGGGGCTCGCCACCTCCGCCGGCTTCGGCGACCGCCTGGGCATCGCCACCCCCGGCCACGCGCGCTCGCTGGGCGCAGCCGGGGCAGCCGGAGGCGTGGTGGCCCCCATCTTTGCGCAGCAATCGATCCGTGAGATGACGCGCACCCGCAGGAGCCCCACCGAGGTGCTCGCCGACGCCACCTGGGGCGCCTTCGAGGCCGGCTGGCGCGGCCCCCTGGGCGCCGACGCCGACCACCTCAAGACCGTGGCGGACGTCGACGCAACCGTCGACGCCGGCTTCTCCTTCTTCACCATCGACCCCGGCGAGCACGTCGACGACGACGCCGCCGGCCTGGGGGAGGCGGACCTCTCCGAGCGACTCGACGCGCTGCCCTGGGAAGTGCTGGGCACCACCCGCGCGGAGCTGGAGAGGGCGTACGTGGACCGCGTCGTCGAGCTGGAGAGCGAGACGCTGAGCCTGACGCGCGAGCAGGTGTGGCGCGCAGCAGCCAAGTACGGGGCGGCGCTGGCGCACGTGGCGACGCTCTACCGCCACCTCGCCTCGCGCCTGGACGCCTTCGACTTCGAGGTGTCCGTCGACGAGACCGACAGCCCCACCACCCCCGCCGAGCACGCCTTCGTGGCGCTCGAGCTGAGCCGCCTGGGCGTCACCTGGGTAAGCTTGGCGCCGCGCTTTCCGGGCCGCTTCGAGAAGGGCGTCGACTACATCGGCGACGTGGACGCGCTGGCCGGGGAGCTCGAGCGCCACGCCCAAATCGCGCGCGCCCTCGGGCCCTACAAGCTGAGCCTCCACTCCGGCTCCGACAAGTTCTCCGTCTACGGGCCCTTCACCGCCGCCACCGGCGGGCTGGCGCACCTCAAGACCGCCGGCACCAGCTACCTGGAGGCGCTGCGGGTGGTGGCCGGCGTGTCGCCCGCACTGTTCCGCGAGATCCTGGCCTTCGCCCGCGTGCGTTACCCCACCGACAAAGCGAGCTACCACATCTCCGCAAGGCTCGAGCGCGTCCCCGAGGACCGCGACCTCACCGACGCCGACCTGCCCGAGCTGGTGAGCGCCTTCGATGCCCGCCAGGTGTTGCACGTGACCTTCGGCTCGGTGCTGGAGGCCTACGGCGAGCCCGTCCGGGCGATGCTGATCGCCCACGAGGAGGAGCACTACGCCGCCCTGGAGGCGCACTTCGTCAAGCACGTGGCGCCCTTCGCGGAGGCAGCGCGATGAGCGCGCGTCCCGTCGCGGCGGGCCGTGCCGACCGCCGCCTGGAGGGCCGCGTGGCGGTGGTGACGGGCGGCAGCGGCGGGCTGGGCTCGGCTTTGGCGGAGACGCTGGCGGGCGCCGGCGCCCGGGTGGCGGTGATGGGCCGCCACCTCGACACCGCCGAGGCGGTGGCGGTGCGCATCCGCGAACGCGGCGACGAGGCGCAGGCGGTGCCCTGCGACGTCATGGACCCAACGTCGCTGGCGAGCGCCCGGGAGCGAGTCCACGAGCTGTACGGGCCGGTGGACATCCTGGTGAACGGAGCCGGCGGCAACGACCCGCAGGCGACCGCCAGCGGCGAGCGCAGCTTCTTCGACCTCGACCCGGCGGCGCTCAAGCGCGTGGTGGAGCTCAACCTGATGGGCACCCTGCAGGCCTGCCAGGCCTTCGGCCGCGACATGACCGAGCGCGGCGAGGGCGTCATCGTCAACGTCTCCTCGATGGCCTCCGAGCGCCCGCTCACGCGGGTGGTCGGCTACGCCGCGGCCAAGGCGGCGGTCAACAACTTCACCCGCTGGCTGGCCGTCCACCTCGCCCAGGAGTACGGCGCCGGCATCCGCGTCAACGCGCTGGCGCCGGGCTTCTTCCTCACCCAGCAGAACCAGTACCTGATGGTGGATGCCGAGTCGGGCGAGCTCACCCCGCGCGGCGCCACCGTGGTGGCCCACACCCCCATGGGCCGCCTGGGTGACGCCCGCGACCTGGCCAGCACGCTGCTATGGCTGGTCGACCCGGGCAGCACCTTCGTCACCGGCGCGGTGGTGCCGGTCGACGGCGGCTTCTCGGCCTTCGGCGGGGTATGACGCGGGCGGTCCGCGCTCCCCGCAGGAGGCGGAGCTCGTGACCGCCATCCCCGGCGGCTTCGTGGGCGACGGCGCGGCCGGCGTGCCGCTCGGCGAGGCGCAGGCGCGGGAGATCCTCGCGGAGGGGCTGGGGCCGCTCGAGCTCGACGGTCGCCGCCTTCTGGTCATCATCCCCGACGCCACCCGCAGCGCCCCCATCGCGCTCTTCCACCGGCTGCTCTACGAGCTTCTCGGGGAGCGCGTCAGCGCGCTCGACTACCTCATCGCGCTGGGCACGCACCCGCCGATGAGCCCCAGCGCCATCGCGCGGCTGGTCGGGATGGACGAAGCCGAGCGCCAGCGCCGCACCCCCAGCAGCCGGGTCTTCAACCACGCCTGGCAGGACGACGCCACCCTCACCGAGCTCGGCACCATCGACGAGGCGGAGATGGACGCCCTCACCGGCGGCCTCGTCACGCGGGCCACCCCGGTCCGGCTCAACCGCCTGATCCGCGACTACGACCACCTGCTCATCCTGGGGCCGGTGTTCCCGCACGAGGTGGCGGGCTTCTCCGGCGGCGCCAAGTACCTCTTCCCCGGCATCGCCGGCCCCGACATCATCGACAACACGCATTGGCTCGGCGCCCTGGCGACCAGCCACGCCACCATCGGGGTCAAGGACACCGCCGTGCGGCGCGTGCTGCACCGGGCGGCGGAGTTCGTCACCGCCGAGCGGCCGCTGACGCTGGCGGCGCTGGTGATGGAGGGGAAGACCCTGCACGGGCTCTACGTCGGCGACCACGTCCGCGCCTGGGAGGCGGCCGCCGACCTGTCGGCCGAGCTCAACATCATATGGAAGGACCGCGCCTTCGACAGCGTGCTGTCCATGCCGTCGCCGATGTACGACGAGCTGTGGACGGCCGCCAAGGCGATGTACAAGACCGAGCCGGTGGTGGCCGACGGCGGCGAGGTGATCATCTACGCGCCGGAGCTGAAGGAGATCAGCACCGTGCACGGGAACCTCATCCGCAGGGTCGGCTACCACGTTCGTGACTACTTCACCGCCCAGTGGGATCGCTTCCGCGACCTGCCCTGGGCCATCCTCGCGCACGCCACCCACGTCAAGGGCGGGGGCCGCTACGAGTTCGGCATCGAGTCTCCGCGCATCCAGGTGACGCTCGCCACCGGCATCCCCGAGGCGGTGTGCCGCGAGGTGAACCTCGGCTACCGCGACCCCGCCAGCCTCGACCCCGAGGAGTGGCGCGACCGCGAGGCGGACGGCCGGCTGCTGGTCGAGAACGCCGGCGAGCACCTCTATCGGCTGAGGCAGGGGTAGGCGTGGCCGCGACGGGCGACGCGCGCCCCGCCGAAGCGGTGGTGGTGATGGGGGTCTCCGGCTCCGGCAAGACCACCATCGGCCGGCGGGTCGCGCGCAAGCTGGGCTTCGATTACGCCGACGCCGACGACTACCACCCCGATGCCAACATCGCCAAGATGCGGGCCGGCGTCCCCCTGGACGACGACGACCGCGTTCCCTGGCTGGCGGCGCTGCGCCACCTCATCGAGGCCAGAGCCCGCGGGGGGCGCTCCCTGGTGATCGCCTGCTCGGCCCTCAAGGCCGGCTACCGCCGGGTGTTGGACGGCACCACCGACGCCGCGGCGCTGATGAGCGGCGCCGGCGGCGCCACGCCGAGACAGCCGGCCGCCACGAGCGGGCCCGCCCCGCGCGTCACCTTCGTCTACCTGAAGGGCGACTACCAGACCATCCTGGCGCGCATGCAGCGTCGCCAGGGGCACTACATGAAGGCGGACATGCTACGCAGCCAGTTCCGCGACCTGGAGGAACCGCAGGACGCCGTCACCGTCGACGTGACGAGCAGCGTCTCCGCGGCCATCCGCCAGGCGCTGGCGGGGCTGGCCGCGCGCGGGGTGGGGAGAGCGCCGGCCACGCCCCAGTCCGACGAGGAGGAGAGCGCATGAGCACACCACCCACCGCCGGTGCAGATGCCGGTCGCACCACCGATCGCGGCGCCGACCGTTGCTTCAGCCCCGAGCCGAGCACGCGCGCGCTGGCGCGCGAGCTCTACGCCGAGATCGAGAGCCTGCCGCTCGTCTCGCCGCACGGCCACGTCGACCCGCGCATGCTGGCCGAGGACGCGCCGCTGCCCGACCCGGCGCAGCTCTTCATCATCCCCGACCACTACGTCTTCCGCATGCTCTACAGCCAGGGGCTGCCGATGGAGGACGTGGGCGTGCCCAGCCGCGACGGCACGCCCGTGGAGCAGGATCCGCGTGCCATCTGGCGGCGCTTCGCCCAGCACTTCCAGCTCTTCCGCGGCACCCCCACCGGCCTGTGGCTGACCCTCGAGCTGGAGCGGCTCTTCGGCGTCGACGAGAAGCTCCGCGCCGAGAACGCCGACGAGATCTACGACGTCATCGAGACGCGCTTGCGGCTACCCGAGTACCGGCCCAGGGCGCTGTTCGAGCGCTTCAACATCCACACCCTCGCCACCACCGACGCCGCCACCGACACCCTGGAGCATCACCAGGCGATGCGCGACAGCGGCTTCACCCGGGTGCGCCCCACCTTCCGTCCCGACGCGGTGCTCAACCTGGACGCCGACGGCTGGCGTGCCAACCTCGAGACCCTGGCACGCGTCTCCGGCATCGACGTCACCGACTACGCCAGCTACCTTGCCGCGATCGAGCAGCGCCGCGCCCACTTCAAGGCGCTGGGCGCCACCGCCACCGACCACGCCGCCCTCACCGCCGACGTGGCCCCGCTCTCGCCGGCGGAGGTCGGCGCCATCTTCGCGCGCGCCCTCGCCGGCAACTCCGCCGCCGGCGACGCGCCGCGCTTCACCGCCCACATGCTCTTCGAGATGGCGCGCATGAGCTCCGAGGACGGGCTGGTCATGCAGCTCCACGTCGGCAGCCTGCGCAACCACAACCGGGCGGTGTTCGAGCGCTTCGGCCTCGACAAGGGTGCCGACATTCCCGTGGCCACGACCTGGACCCGCGCCCTGCGGCCGCTCCTCGATGCCTACGGCAACGACCCGCGCTACCGCCTGGTGGTCTTCACCCTGGACGAGTCGAGCTACAGCCGTGAGCTGGCGCCCATGGCCGGGCACTACCCGGCGTTGCGGCTGGGCGCGCCGTGGTGGTTCTTCGACAGCGTCAAGGGCATGGAACGCTACCTGGATGCCGTGCTGGAGACGGCGGGCGCCTACAACCTGGCGGGCTTCAACGACGACACCCGCGCCTTCGCCAGCATCCCCGCCCGCCACGAGGTGTGGCGCCGCGTGGTGGCCAACTGGCTCGCGGGGCAGACGTTGCGCGGCTTGATGGACGACGAGGACGCCCGCGCCCTGGCACGGGCGCTGGCCTACGAGCAGGCGCTCGACAGCTACCGGCTGAGCTAGCTGCCGCCTTGGCCGGGCATGCCGGTGACGATGTGCGGCCGCTCGCAGCCGCGTCAATCCGGTAGCCCCAGCCCCAGCCCCGCCAGCGTCTTGCGGGTGGTCTCCAGGTCGCTGTGGACGACCCCGTGGAGGCCCAGGCCCCGGGCCACCTCGACGAACATGGGGCGGTCGTCGAGGTAGACGACCTCCTCGCGGTCGACCTGCGCCATGTCCAGCGCGATCCGGAACATGTCCGCGTCGGGCTTGCGCACGTGCACGAAGCCGGAGCACACGAAGATGTCGATGACCTGCTGCAGCCCGAAGTTGCGGGTCCGGAACTCGCTCAGCTCGCGCCCCTCGTTGCTGACCGCCACGATCTGCAGCCCGTGGTGCTGCTTGAGGCTGCGCTCGAAGGCGATGACGTCCTCGAAGGGGCGCGACTGCGCCCGCATGAACTCGCGGAAGTCGCCCTCGGTGAACGAGCGGCTGCGGTAGAACACCACTCGCCGCAGGTACTCCTCGAGCGACAGCTTGCCGGACTCGTAGGTGTCGTAGGTCAGGTGGTGGCGCTCGTTGAGCTCCTCGAGGTCGAGGTCGAAGGTCTCGGCCGCGCGCTTGCGGGCCTGGCGGTCCCAGCCGTTGGTCAGCAGGACGCCGCCGATGTCGGTGAAGAGGGCACGGATGGTGTCGGGCACGCGGGGCCTCCTAGGGCCGAGGGCGCGCGCCGCGCGCGCGGGCCCTCAGGGGATCAGCAGCAGCTTGCCGGACGACGCCCGGCTCTCCAGCCGCCGGTGCGCGTCGGCGGCCTCGGCCAGGGGCCACTCCGAGTCTATGCGCAGCTGCAGCTCACCGTCGGCGACCCAGCTCAGCACCTCGCCGGCGCGGCGCTCGAGCTCCTCGCGGCGCGCCACGTAGTGCTGCAGGCTGGGCCGGATGAGGGACAGCGAGCCGTGGCGCACCAGCAGCGACGGATCGAATGCCTCGACCGGCCCGGAGGCCGCGCCGAAGAGCACCATGCAGCCGCGGGGCTTCAAGGCGCGCAGACCGCGCTCGAACGTGGCGCGCCCCACCCCGTCGTAGACCACGTCGACACCTTCGCCGCCGGTGAGGGAGAGCGCCTCCTCCACGAAGTCGACCTGGTCGTAGCGGATCACCTCGTCGGCGCCCGCGGCGCGGGCACGCGCTGCCTTCTCCTCGGTGGAGGCGGTGCCGATCACCCGGGCGCCTCGGCGCCGGGCCATCTGCGTGAGCAGCAGGCCCGTGCCGCCCGCCGCGGCATGCACCAGGCACACCTGGCCCGCGGCGAGCGGGAAGGCGTCGTGGCTGAGGTAGTGGGCGGTCATTCCCTGGAGCATGGCGGCGGCCGCCTGCTTGGCCGTGACGCCCTGCGGCAGCCTCACCAGCAGCCTGGCGGGAACCCGCTGCAGCTCGGCGTAGGCGCCAAGCGCACCGTTGTAGGCCACCACGTCGCCGACCGCCACGCCCTCCACGCCGTCGCCGACCGCGACCACCTCCCCGGCCGCCTCCGAGCCGGGCACGAACGGCAGGTCCACCCGGTAGTGCCCCTGGCGCTGGTATACGTCGAGGTAGTTGACGCCGGCCGCGGCGACGCGCACCAGCGTCTCGCCGGCGCGCGGCACCGGGTCGTCGAGGGTGCGCATCTCGAGCCGTTCCGGGCCGCCGCATGCCGTCACCTGGATCGCTTGCATGGCAGGTCCTCCCAGGCCGACCCTAACCGCACACGCGCATCGGCATTGGTCCTCTGTGACACGGAGTCTCGCCCCTGCCGCCCGATACCCTCGTGGCAAGGAGGCTCCCGCTGATGCCAGCTGTCACCGACTCGCACGCTTGGACGAGGCTGCAGGAGCACCACCGCGCCGTGAAGGACCTGCACATGCGCGAGCTGTTCTCGCGCGATCCGCAGCGCTTCACCCGCTTCCACCTGCGCCTGGACGACATCCTCTTCGACTACTCCAAGAACCGCATCACCGAGGAGACCATGTCCCTGCTGCTCGACCTCGCCCGCCAGGCCGGCGTCGAGCAGGTACGGGACGCCATGTTCTCCGGCGAGAAGATCAACGTCACCGAGGGCCGCGCGGTGCTGCACGTGGCGCTGCGCAACCGCTCGGGCCGGCCCATCCGGGTCGACGGCGAGGACGTCATGCCGCAGGTCGACGCCGTGCTCGCCAAGATGCGGCGCTTCTGCGAAGCGGTCCACGGCGGCGACTGGCGCGGGCATACCGGCGAGCGCATCACCGACGTGGTGAACATCGGCATCGGCGGCTCGCACCTGGGCCCGCGGATGGCCACCCGCGCGCTCACGCCCTACGCCGTAAACGGCATGCACGTCCACTTCGTGTCCAACGTCGACGGCACCAACATGGCGGAGGTGCTGCAGCGGGTGCGGCCCGCGTCGACCCTGTTCCTGGTGGCGTCCAAGACCTTCACCACCCAGGAGACCATGACCAACGCCCACACCGCTCGCGACTGGCTGCTGCGGGCCGCCGGCGACGAGAGCGCGGTGGCCAGGCACTTCGCGGCCCTGTCGACCAACCGCGAGGGCGTGGAGGGCTTCGGCATCGACCCCGAGAACATGTTCGAGTTCTGGGACTGGGTCGGGGGGCGCTACTCGCTGTGGTCCGCGATCGGCCTGTCGATCGCGCTCTACGTCGGCTTCGACAACTTCGAGAGGCTGCTGGCGGGCGCCTTCGCTGCCGACGAGCACTTCCGCAGCGCGCCGCTGGAGCGCAACATCCCCGTGGTGATGGGCCTGCTGGGCGTCTGGTACGACAACTTCTTCGGCGCCGAGACGCACGCCATCCTTCCCTACGACGAGACCCTGGAGTTCTTCCCGGCCTACTTCCAGCAGGGCGACATGGAGTCGAACGGCAAGAGCACCACGCGGTCGGGGCAGCGGGTCGCGTACGACACCGGCCCGATCGTCTGGGGCCAGCCCGGCACCAACGGCCAGCACGCCTTCTACCAGCTCATCCACCAGGGCACCCGCCTCATCCCCGCGGACTTCCTGGCGCCGGCCAGGAGCCATCATCCGGTGGGCCGCCACCACGCCATCCTGCTCGCCAACTACGTCGCCCAGACCGAGGCCCTGATGCGCGGGCGAACGCCCGAGGAGACCCGCGCGGAGCTGCAGCAGGAGGGCGTCAGCAGCGACCGACTCGATCTGCTCGCGGCCGCCAAGAGCTTCGAGGGCAACCGGCCCACCAACTCCATCCTGTTCACGGAGCTCACCCCCGAGACCCTGGGGAAGCTGATCGCCTTGTACGAGCACAAGATCTTCACCCAGGGCGTCATCTGGGACATCGACAGCTTCGACCAGATGGGCGTCGAGCTCGGCAAGCAGCTGGCCAGGGCGGTGCTGCCGGAGCTGGACGGCGACGCGCCGGTGACGACGCACGACAGCTCCACCAACGGGCTCATCAACGCCTACAAGGAGCTTCGCGGGGGCTGACGCCTCCGGCCGGACGCGTGCGGCCCGCCGATTGACTATGCTGAGGTGTCGCTGGCTTTGGAGTCGGTCGGAGGTGCACGGTGGGCCGGGGACGGATGGTACTGGCGCTTCTCGTCCTGCTGTTCGGCGCGGGGGTGATGCTCGCTGGTTGCGGGCCCTCGCAGCGGGAACGGCAGCTGACGGCGTCCAATCGTGAGCTGGCGAAGCAGGTGGGCGATCTGAAGGTCGAGCTGGCCGCCGCGCAGAAGGCGGGCGAGCAGGCGAAGGGAGCGCTAGACCAGGCCAACCAGGAGCGCGATAGCGCCAAGAAGAACCTGGCCGACACCGAGGCCCAGGCGGCCATCATCGCCAAGCAGCGCGACCAGGCCCTCAAGGATCTCTCCGCCGCGCAGTCCAAGATCGACGCCCTGACCAGTCAGCTGGACGCGGCGAGGGCCGAGAGCGACAGGGCGGCCGCGAGCGAAACCCAGGTGGCCGATCTGCAGGCGAAGATCTCGGACCTGCAGGGGCAGCTCGACACCGCCAACGGCGACGCCACACGCCTCAAGGACCAGCTCTCCGCCAGCCAGGATGCCCTCACCAAGGCCCGCGGGGAGCGCGACGCACTGATGTCCCAGCTGGTGCAGGCGCAAACGGATCGCGCCGGCATGCAGGCGCAGCTCACCAAGGCGCAGCAAGCGACGGCCGCGCTGAAGGCCGACGTCGCGCAAGCGCAGAGCGAGCGGGACGCCTTGCGGTCGCAGCTCGCCACCACCCAGCAACAGGGCAGCGAGCTGGCCCTCCAGCTTCAACAGACGTCCGGCAGCCTGCAGGACGCGCAGGACCGCGCCGCCTCGCTCACGCGCGACCTGCGCTCCGTGCTGCAGAACCAGCAGGGCCTCCAGCAGCTGACGCAGGCGCAGCGCAACGAGCTGGCCGACGTGCGCCTGCGGCTCGAGGCGGCGCAGGGCCAGGTCGCCCGGCTCACCGGCGCCCGCGGCATCTACACGGTCCAGCAGGCAGACTCGCTGTGGTCCATCGCGCAGTTCTTCTACCACGACGGCAGCCGCTGGCCCGCCATCCTGCAAGCCAACCGCCACCTCATCGACAAGCCGCAGTTGATCTTCCCCGACATGGTCCTCATCGTGCCGGCCGTCGGCTCGTCTCGCTGAGGTCCGCCGGGGCGAGCTAGCGCTACCTCACGCCGAGGCCGGCGCCGGCGCCTGGCCGCGTAGGCCCCGCACCGCCGCCAGCAGCGCCTCCACCGTAGCCTCCTCGTCCAGCTCGGTGGCGTCCAGCACCAGGTGGTAGCCCTGGGCGTGGTCCGGCTCCTGGTCGTAGAGTCGCCTCAGGTACGCCTTGCGGGCGGCGTCGGTGCGGTCCGCGCGGCGGCGGGCGGCGGGCCGGTCGAGCCCCTCGTCTCGCATCAGCGCCTCCACGCGACGCTGCAGCGGGCCGCCGAGGCGCACCCGCAGCACCCCCGGCTGGTCCGCAAGAGCCACCGCGGCACCGTGCCCCACGATCACGGCGCCGCGCTCGCGGCAGAGCGCCAGCAACGCCCGCCGCACACGCCCGACGTAGTCGCGCGCCTGCATGGCGGCCTGATTGCCGACCGCGCCCTGGATGCCGAAGAGGGTGGAGCTGGCGCTCAGCTCGGCGAGCAGATGCAGTAGCCGGCCACCCTCGTGCTCGCCGAAGCGGCTGCCCTCCAGCTCCTCGATGACGCGGCCCTCGAGCTCCAGGGGGATGGCGCGGTCCACGAACGGCACGCCAAGACGCTCGGCCAGCGCCGCCCCGATGCGGCTCTCGCCCGCGCCGGCCGCGGCCGAGATGGCCACCACCGGCCTGGCCGCCGGCGCGCCTGCAGCCTCCACGCCGCCGATCTCGGGGCGTGCCGCGGGGACACGCCTGGCGGTCGCCGGCTCGGCCGCGGCCGGCGCGGGCGCGTCCGGCCCCGCGGCAGCGCTTGCCAGCGCGCGCTCCACCCCGGCAGTCGCGGGCGCTTCCTCGTGCACGTAGCGCCCGCCGCGCACCCAGGAGGCGATGGCGGCGACGATCATCATGATCATCGCGAAGGTGAAGGTGATATGCATGCCGTCCATGAACGGCCCCGAGATGAGGTGCGGGAAGAACACCTTGCCGGTCAGGTAGGTCGCGTTGGCCGGGGGCAGGCTGTGCAGCACCGGCCCCAGCAGCGACTGCATGGGGTTCAGTCCCAGGAAGGCGGCGAAGAGGCTGCCCACCGGCGGCAGGTTGGCGACCTGCCGCGCCACCTGCGCCGGCACCTGCTGGGCGGTGAGCCCGTGGAGCATGGTGGTCGGCAGCGTCGAGGCCAGGCCGGCGATCATCAACGAGAAGAACAGCCCGATCGAGAGATTCATGCCGGCGTTCTGGAAGGTGGCGCGCATGCCCGAGGCCACGCCACGCTCGTTGGCGGGCACCGAGTTCATGATGCCGGCGGTGTTGGGGGCCGAGAACAGCCCCATCGCCAGCCCGTTGGCGAGCAGCAGCAAGGCGAACCAGAGGTAGTGGAAGTTCGCCGGCAGCAGCAGCATCAGGGCGAAGGTGGCGGCCGCCGCCGCCATGCCGCCGGTCGCGAAGGGCCGGGCACCGAAGCGGTCGGAGAGCCAGCCGGAGATCGGTCCGGCGATGAGGAAGCCGACGGTCATCGGCAGCATGTAGATGGCCGACCACAGCGGCGTCGACTCGTAGGTGTAGCCGTGCAGCGGCAGCCAGATGCCCTGCAACCAGATGATCAGCATGAACATCAGCCCGCCGCGGCCGATCGCGGCCAGCAGCCCGGCGAAGTTGCCCGCCGAGAAGGCGCGGATGCGGAACAGGCCGAGGCGGAACATCGGTTGCGGCACGCGCGTCTCGACGACCACGAAGAGCGCCACCACGGCGATGCCGCCCACGATCATGCCGATCACGAAGGGGTTGCCCCAGCCGGTGGGGCTGTTGCCGTAGGGCTGGATGCCGTAGGTGATGCCCACCAGCAGCGCGATGAGGCCGACGGCGAAGGTGAGGTTGCCCCACCAGTCGATGCGCGCGCGGCTGGACACACCCACCTCGCGCAGGCGGAAGTACGCCCAGGCGGTCCCGAAGATGCCCACCGGCACCGACACCAGGAACACCAGGTGCCAGTCGACCACCGACAGCAGGCCGCCGATGACCAGGCCGATGAAGGAGCCGGCGATGCCGGCCACCGTGTTGATGCCCAGCGCCATGCCGCGCTGGTCGGCCGGGAAGGCGTCGGTGAGGATGGCGGCGCTGTTCGCCATCAGCAGCGCCCCACCCACGCCCTGCACCACGCGCAGGCCGATGAGCGTGAGGGCGGCCGAGGGACCGGTCCAGAACACCAGCGACAGCAGGATCGAGCCGATGGTGAACACCAGGAAGCCGAGGTTGTACATCTTCACGCGCCCGAACATGTCCCCCACGCGCCCGAAGCTCACCACCAAGACCGCGGTGATGACCATGTAGCCCATCAGCATCCACAGCAGGTAGCTGACGTTCTGCGGCTCGAGGGGGTTGATGGCGATGCCGCGGAAGATGGCCGGCATGGAGATGAGCACGATCGATGAGTTGATGGTGGCCATCAGGATGCCCAGCGTGGTGTTGGAGAGCGCCACCCACTTGTAGCCGTCGCCCTGGCGGCCGCGGCCGCCCGCGGCGGGCGCGTCGTTGCCATGGTTCAGGTTCCTGCCCGTCACCCGCTCCACCCCCGTGAGGTCGCGCCGCCCGCTCCCGCAGCCGGTGCGGTGCGGCGGCACGTCAAGGCCATGATGTTACCGAATGGAAGGGAGTGGGGTGTGAAAGCCAGGCGACGCTGACCGCCCCCGATGGTGGAGATTCAATTTACACGACATACATGATATGATTTGTATAGGTGTAGGTTGTGGGAGAGCGAGGCGATGCATGCCCGGCGACAGGAACCCACCCTCGTACGGCCCCGGCGGCCGCGGCTTCTACGGGGCGGTGACGGTGAGCGAGCGCGGCCAGGTCGTGATCCCTGCGCAGGCGCGCCGGGACTTCGGGATCGCTCCGGGAGACAAGCTGCTGGTCCTCGGCGATCCCGAGCAGGGCCTGGCCCTCACGACCATCGACCTGCTCATGCGCAACCTCCGAGGCTCGTCGGCGCTGCTCGAGCAGCTCCAGAAGGCGATTGGAGGCCGGGCGGAGGAGAGCGATGACCAGCGTGATTAGCTGCACCGACGTCAGCAAGCGCTACGGCGACGTGCAAGCGCTGGACGGCGTGTCGCTGGAGGTCCGCAAGGGCGAGATCTTCGGCATGATCGGCCCGAACGGGGCCGGCAAGACCACCCTGATGGAGTGCCTGGAGGGCCTCCGCACCCGCGACGGCGGCAGCGTCGAGGTCTTCGGCATGGACCCGGAGCGCCGGCCGGGCGAGATCCGCCAACGGATCGGCGTGCAGCTGCAGTCCTCGGCGCTGTTGTCGAGGCTGAAGGTCGGGGAGGCGCTGGCGCTGTTCGCCTCCTTCTACCCCGATCCGGTCGACTGGCACGCGCTGCTGGACCGCCTGGGGCTCGGCGGCAGGCTGGGCTCGTACGTCGACAGGCTCTCCGGCGGCCAGCGTCAGCGCGTGTTCATCGCGCTGGCGCTGGTGAACGCCCCGGAGCTGGTCTTCCTGGACGAGCTGACGACGGGCCTCGACCCGCAGGCGCGCCTGGCCATCTGGGACGTGATCCGCGACATCCGTGACGCCGGCACGACCGTGGTCCTCACGACGCACGTCATGGAGGAGGCCGAGCGGCTGTGCGGCCGCGTGGCCATCATCGACCACGGCAGGATCATCGCCCTCGACACCGTGCCGGCACTGGTGCGCTCCATCGGGGCCGGGAACACCTTGCGCTTCACCGTGGACGGGCGTGCGCCCGTGGCGGAGCTGGAGGCGCTCGCAGGCGTCACCAGCGTGGAGCAGGAGGGCGGCAGCGTGACGGTCCGCGGGAGCGACAGCCGCTTCCCGGGCGAGGTGCTGGGCGTGCTGGCGCGCGCCGATCTGTGGCCGCGGGATCTCGGCACCGAGCAGTCCAGCCTCGAGGACGTGTTCCTCACCCTCACAGGCCGCGAGATGCGCGAGGAGCATCCAGCGTGAGGGCCTTCGCGCTGCTCCTCGGAGTGCAGGCCAAACGCACCCTCCGGGAGCCCCCGGCGGCGTTCTTCCTGATCGCCTTCGCGCCGCTCTACACGGTCATCATGGGGCTCATCTTCGGCAACGCCGCGCGCCCGGAGTTCGGCGGCCGCGGCTACCTCGACGCCAACCTGGCGGGCTTCGCCGCCATCGTGGTGGCGATCTCCAGCTTCGTGCTGGTGCCGGTCGACATCGTCACGCAACGGGAGTCCGGGGCGTTGCGGCGCTTCCGCGCGACCCCGCTGCGGCCGCTCACCTTCATCGCGGCCGACGTGCTGGTGCGGTTCGCCGGCGCCGTGGTAAGCATCGTGCTGGCGCTGGTGTTGGGCATCGTGGCCTTCGGGGCGGAGCCCTCCGGGAGCCTGGCGGCCGTCGTGGGCGCGGTCATGCTCGGCGTGCTGGCGTTCCTGGCGGCGGGCTACGTGCTGGCCGCCGCGGTGCCGACGCAAGGGGCTGCCCTGGTGCTGGCGAACGTGCTCGTGTACCCGCTCATCATGCTCTCGGGCTCAGCGGTTCCGCTCGCCGTCCTGCCGGACAACGTGCGCCGCGTGGCCCGCTACTCACCGCTGACGCAGCTCGTCGAGCTGCTGCAGCGCCTGTGGCAGGGCGGAGCGTGGACGGAAGCGTGGCTCCCTCTCGTCGTGCTCGTGGGGCTGTTCGCCGTCGGCACAGCGCTCGCGGCGAGCATCTTCCGCTGGGAGTAGCGTGCGGCCGATCGGCCCGCCGACGGCGCCGCCCGGCCGGCCGGACAGCGCGCGCCTCGCGCGACGGTGCCAGCTTGACATTGCCTTAATTTTTGAGGCATACTTCGTCATCGACCGGCGCCCCCGCGCATCGCGGCGCCAGGCAGGAGGCGCACCGTGGCGACCACGGATCTGTCGCAAGCGTTCCACGGCAACCTCAGCTTCCTCCTCGAGGAGACCTTCGCGTCGCCGCAGAGGCCGGGCGGGTCCGCCTACCTGGACCAGCGAACCGGCTGGTATCCCACCCTCGAGAGCATCAGCGCCGAGCAGGCGTCGACCAGTCTGGTGCCCGGCGGCACCACCATCGCCGGCCACGTGGACCACGCCCGCTTCCACCTGGAGACCTCGCTGCGCTACATGGCCGGCAGCGACGAGCGTGTCGATTGGGCCGAGAGCTGGCGCGTCCGCGAGGTCGACGAGGCGGCCTGGGCCGAGGTCAGGTCCGCCTTCGTGGAGACCGCCGAGCGCGTGCAGCGCAGCCTGCTCGAGCTGACGTCCTGGAGCGACCGGGAGGTGGGCGGCGCCTTCGCCGTCATCGCCCACTGCGCCTACCACCTCGGTGCAGTGCGGCAGATCCTGCAGGTGACGCGCTAGCGCGGGCGCCGAAGGCGGCGCCGGGCCGGCCGGCCCGGCCGATGCCCTCTCGGCGGGGGCTCGGCTTCACGCCGCGTCCCGCGACCCCCCGCCGCTCAGGGGGTCGGCGCCGCCGCGATCGCCTCGAGCGCCGCCCGCAGCCTGGCCTTGGCTTCGGACGGGAGCTGCGCCAGCTCGCCGGCCGTCATGCCATCGACCAGCGAGAACATCTCCTCGGGGTCGAGGATGCTCACCTGGATGCCGGAGCCGGACTCACGCAGTACCACGTTGCACGGCAGCAGCAGGCCGATCTCGCGGTCGGTCTCCAGGGCCTTGTGCGCCAGCGCCGGGTTGCACGCACCCAGGATCTCATAGCGCTCCATGTCCTCATTCAGCTTCTGCTTGAGGGTGGCCTGCACGTCGATGGTGGTGAGCACGCCGAAGCCCTGCTCCTGGAGCGCCGCCACCACCCGCTCCTTCACCTCGCCGAAGCCGCCCGGAACCGTGATGCTCATGCCGTAGTGCGCCATGCTCGCTCCTCCTCGGTCTTCCCCCTCGCCGGCGGCCCGCGCCGCCTCTCCACTGCCTTGCACCCATGATGGGCATGTCCCCCGCCGGGGTCGTGTCGCCAGCGGCAGAGACACCCCCCGGGGGTATCGCAGGTTAGCACTCGGACTGGTGGGCGGCGTGTGTTGCGCGGGCAAGCGTAGTGCGCAGGTGCAGGTACCCACCACTTGGACGGCGCACAGCGCCGGGGACCAGAAGCCGCCGTCGACCCATCGCTGATGCCGGGCGGCCCGGGCGTGCGCCGCGTTCGCCCCGAGGTGGCGTCTGCGAAGAGCACGCGATTCGGGAGTACCCGCACATTCTGCTGGAACGTCCACACCGCTGCTCATCGGGCGTCGAGGTCCTGCAAGAACCCCTCGATCACGCGCATGAAGCGCTCGTAGTCCGGCCGGAACACCTCGTGGCCAGCGTCCTCGAAGACCTCCAGCCGTAGCTCCGGGATGCCACGCTCTCGCGCGAACGGGATGGCTCGCTCGAGCCAGGCGCCGTCACGTGCCGGGTACCGGGCAGGATGGTCCAGCAGGATCAACCCACGCACCAGGCCAGGATGACGCGCCGCGTACCTGATGGCGACCGGCACGCCCAACGAGAACGCCATCACACACGCAGGACCCAACGCCGCGTCCGCCACCACAGCCTCGAGGTCGGCCACGCGGTCCTCGAACGCGTAGCCCACCTCCGGTGCACTCTCGCCCTCGACCACGCCCCGCTTGTCCACCGCCAACGTCGCGCGCGGAGCCAGACGCCCCATCTCAGCCCGGAACTCCTCGGCTCTCCCCAGGCTCCCGGGCACGTACACCAGCGGCACCCTATCCGCAGACCCCTGCTGGACGAGGCAGTGAAGCCCCACCCCCTCCCGCGTCCCCCAGCGGTCGTCGATCATGCGGCATTATGGCCGAACCGAGCGAGAGGAGCCGCCATGCTCAGCTAGCGCCACAGCGCCGGACGGGCTTCGACATCATCGAAGCGAGCTATGACTCACGACAGGCCTACGCCACGCCCACCTGCGGGAGACCGGCGTGAACGACGAGCCAGCAGCTCCCTGCGCCACATCCGGGATCGCAGCGCGCCACGGAGCCGCGTACGCCACTGCGGCGGACGAGACTGCCATCGTGCTCCTGGACGGCGACCCCATCGGGCCTTGCCACCAGCTCATCGTCCCACGCCGCCGCGCCAGCCCAGCGCACGCGCCACCCTTCGAGCGTGCAGCGGCTCCAGGGTCCAGCACGCGGCGACCTCCCAGGCAAGCCGAGCGCGGCGGACATCGTCACGCTCATCGTTCGCCGCCGGTGCGTCCGTCGTCCGCGCTTCCGGGCCCGGCCCCGCAGGTTCGGCAGCAGCGCTCCGGTTGGCATCGTCGAGCCACGCCGCCTCGTCGAACAGCGCAGCGTCCACTCGGCACTCGTCCCAATCCAGCAGGCAGATCCTGCCATGCCCGTCGACCAAGACGTTGTCCGCGTTCAGGTCGCCATGGATCGCCGCTCGCGGCCGCCCCTGGAGCGGCCGCCAGGCGTTCCGGCACAGGCGCACCAGCCCTTCCGGCATCGCGTCCAGGTCCACGTCGCCCCCGTGCCTCCTGCGCAGGAGAGCCGTGCTGCTGGCGAATCCCGGCCGCTGGCGCATGCCCACCGTGGCGTCATGGAACGCTCGCAAGCGAGGCAGCGCCGCGCGCCGCTCAACGACGGTGGCCGGCCGACCCGCGACGAAGGCCTGAAGGGTGACCCCGCCAACCGCCCAGCGGCCGTCCGGCGTCGCCAGGTACCCCGAGGCGGCGAGCCCCGCCCCCCGAGCCCGCTCGGCGACCGCAGCAGCCCAACCCACCGCCTCGGGACGCCGGGCCGTGGTCTTGGCGACGAAGCGCGCGCCGTCGTCATTCCCCATGCCCGCGGCGCCCGAATCCCGCACGACCAGGAACACGCTCGCGCGGTTCCCCCCGAGCAACCGGCGCACGATGCGGAAGCGCCCCCATGCGCTCAGGGCCCCCGCCACGGTCCGAGCGGCGCCGTCGTGCTCCGCCGACGACCGCGTCACGACTCCCGCCACGGAAACCCGTAGGGGTCGTCCAGCGAGCACGCATCGACGCGCTCGCGATCGTGGCGAGCGACGTGGCCCAGGAAGGGGAAGTCCCGCGGGCCCACACGCAGCTTGGCGAGCGGGCGCACTGGCGCCTGGCGCGCGAAGTGCGGCTCGAGCACGGGCCTGTCGCCGATGCGCCCGGGTGGCTGCTGCCGGAACCCGTCTCGCGGGAGGAGGTAGACGGCGCCGCTGCCCCAGGGCTCGGCAGGAGCCGAGTGCGACAGCGAGAAGTAGTAGTGCGTAGGCGACCAGCGGCCGTCGCCGGCGCCGAACCGCAGGGCGGCGTTCAGGAAGCCGAAGCGTCCCGAGCTCCGCTCGAGGATCGCGTAGAAGATCGCCCAGATGCCATCGGTGGTGGCGAAGACCGCGCGCTGCTTGCTGAACGTGTCCGGCGAATGGTCGCTGGGAGTCCTCGGCACGAACACATCGATCGCCGGATCGCGACTCCCGTGGAGCATCAACCCGGCCTCCTCGCCGAGCCAGGTCAGGTATGCCCATGCGGGACAAGGAAGCGGCGCCGGCAGCCAGCCGCCGGCGCCGTTGACCACGTTGCCCTCGGTGAAGCGACGGAGTCTCCCCTCGAGCACCCCCCAACCCGTCGGCCGAGGCCGGGGCAGCCAGTATGAGGGAAGACCCCAGCCCTCCACGCGCTCATCCGTCATTCGCGTGCCACCATAGCAGCGTCCGAGTCCAATCCGACGCGCACAGACCGTGTACCAGAAGGTCTTGCCCGACCGACCCGGTCTCGATGATCGTCGCGCAGCGCCTCCGGCCCGGGGCGGTGCCGCGCAGGCGGGCGGCTTGCCGTAGGCTGGACGCCATGCCGGACGTGAAGGTTGCCGGGTTGGGGCTCGCGTTCCGCCGATCGGCGTTCGGGCGCCTCTGGGCTGCCGGCCTGGTTTCCGAGGTGGGGGACGTCATGGCGTGGGTGGCCTTGCCCTGGTTCGTGCTGCAAGTCTCGGGGTCGGCCTCGGCGGCGGCCGGCGTCCTGCTGGCGTTGGAGCTCCCTGCCGTGGCAACGGGCGCATTTCTGGGTTCGCTGGCAGACCGCTTGCAGCCGCGGCTGGTAATGACCGCTGACAACGTGCTCCGCGCCGTCGTGTTCGTGGCCTTCCCGACCCTGTATGCGTGGGAAGCGCTGCCGCTGTGGCTGATCATCGGGTTGGCGGCGGCGGCCGGCGCACTCGAGCCCGCGACGCGCGTTGGTGGCCGCGTGATGCTGCCGGAGCTCGTTGGTGACGAGGAGCTGGATACCGCGAACACGCTGGTGTCACTGGCCGCCAGCCTCGCGGTGGTCGTGGGGCCCGCACTGGCGGGCGCGCTGATCGCCGTGGTCGGCGGACCGGTCGTGTTGCTCGTCGACGCAGCCTCCTTCGTGCTCATGGCGGCGGTGTCCGCGTCACTGCCCAGACTCCCAAGATCGGCCATGCCGCCGTCCTCATCGCTGGCAGAGCGGTTCGGATGGCGGCAACTGTGGAGCTCCCGCATCGTCCGGGCGACGACGCTGCTATCGCTGGTCTTCTTCTTCTCGTACGGCCCGTTGGAGGCGGCGATGCCGGCGTACAGCGCCCGCGTGCTCGAGGCCGGCCCGCAGGGGTTCGGGCTGCTGTGGACAGCACTCGGTGTGGGGATGCTGGTCGGTACATCGCTCAGCCGATTCCTGTCGCGGCGCGTGCCCGTCGGGCGGGCATTGCCGGCAATCGCGGCGTTGTGGGGCGTGAGCCTGCTCCCGCTCGTCGGCATCCGTCAGATCGGTTGGGCCGCCGCGTTCCTCGCCCTCGGGGGTCTTGTTTGGGGGCCGTACACGCCGTTGGAGACAACGCTCCTGCAACGACGCGTTCCGCGCGGTCAGCTCGGGCGGGTGTTCGGCGCGCGCTCGACGCTGCTGATCAGTGGCGCCCCGCTGGGCATCGCCCTGGGCGGCGCGATGCTGACCTTCCTGCCGTCCACGGCCCTCATCGCGATGTCCGGGTTGGCGTGCACGGCCGTGGGGGTCGCCGGCCTGTACTCGAAGACGCTGAGAAGCGCGGGGCGGCAGGACGGCGGCCCCGCGAGCGCAAGCGAGGAAGCTTGAGCACGCGGAAGAGGCTCCGGCCACCGCCATGCTCGGCTTCCAGCCGCCGTCTCGGTCCGACGCCGTCGCGCTTGTGCCGGAATCGAGCGGGCGCCCTCAGGCCGGCTCGAGCCTCCGGCTCACGATCCAGGCGTGCTTGCCGACCTGCCGCACGCGCGTGAAGCCGTGGTCCTCGAACAGCTCGACGGTCGCGCTGAAGAGGAACCGCCCCTGGGCGTTCCTGCCCACCGTCACCTCGGAGATCGCCTCCACCAGCCCGCCGCCACGCCTGGCGATCTGCTCCAGCGCGCCGCCCAGTGCGGCCCGCGCGATCCCCTGCCCGCGGTGCTTCTTGTCCACCCAGAAGCAGGTGATGCGCCAGTCCGGGAGCGGCGGAGGATCCTGGTCGTACCTGCGGCGGTGCTTGATGCCGGGGAGCTCCTCCGGGCTGCCGTACTGGCACCACCCCTGGGCCAGGCCGTCCTGGTCGAAGACCAGCGCCGCGTGCGCCCGGTCGGTCCTCACCAGCTCCTCCTTGGCGGCGCGGTGGTCGTCGTACTGATGCCGCGAGGTGAGGTGGAAGCCGATGCACCAGCAGCCGCCGAAGATGCCGTTGTTGCGCTCGACGAGCTCCGCAAAGGCGTCCCAGGTGGCGGGGCTCAGCTCGGCCACGGTGTAGCCCATGGCGCCTCAGACCTTCCTGGCGGCCGCATCGAGGACGCTGGCCAGCGCCTCTGGCTGCGTGATCATCGGCCAGTGGCCGGTAGCGATGTCGACGTACGAGACGTGCCTGGCGCTGGCCAGCTCCGGAACGTCGCCGGCATTCACCCACGCCTTCGCCTGCTCCGGCGTGAACTCGGGGCAGATCACCTCGACGGGCACGTCGAAGCGGCGCTCGTCGTGCAGGTCGACCCGGCCACGCGCGACGGCGCCCGGCACGGGGACGGCCTCCGAAGCGAACCGCTCGCGAGCCGGCCCGTCCAGGTCGGCGGCATCGGCGCCCTCGAAGGGCTCCCAACCGGGGAACGGCATGACGCCGTCGACGATGGGGAAGAAGTCCGCGTACGCCCGATCCTCACCGCCAGGGAACCCTCCGATCAAGGCCACCGACGCGATCGCACTCGGCCTGCGGTCCGCCGCGATCCACGCCAGCGTGCAGGCCGCCGAGTGGCCCACCACCATCGGGCGGCTGGCCCCGTCGATCTCGGCGACCACCGCCGCGACCTGATCGTCGAGGGTGGCGGCGCTGGAGCCGTCGTCGGCGCCCGGGAGGGCCACGGCGCGCGGCGAATGGCCGAGGCGCTCCAGGGCATCGACGGTGCCGCTCCAGACGTTGCGTTTCAACCACAGGCCGGCTATGAGCAGGATGTCCATGCCGGGGATTCTAGCGAAGATCCCGGACGTTCTACTTCCGCATAGCGGCTAGACTGAGAGGCATGGCACTTCCCGAGGCCAGCCCCACCGCCAAGGCCCTCCGCACGCTCGAGCTGCTGCAGCTGCGGCCAGGGATCTCGGCCGATGCGCTGGCGATGTCGCTCGGCGTGAGCGACCGCGCGGTCCGCCGCTACATCCAGATCCTGCGCGAGGCCGGCATCCCCGTGGACTCGTCGCCCGGGCGCCATGGCGGCTACCGGCTCGGGCGTGGCGCCAGGCAACCGCCCATCCAGTTCACTGCGGGCGAGGCCCTGAGCCTGGTGATGGCCGTGCTCGACGGGCATCATGCAGCGGCGGACGCGACCGACCCGGCGGGCGCCGCGCTGGGCAAGCTCATCCGCTCCTTGCCAGGCTCCATCGGCCGCCAGGCCGAGCGCATGCGCAGCCACGCCCTGGCGGCCGCCGACCCTGGCGCGGCCAGACCCGACCCGGCCGTCACCAGCGCGGTGGTGGCCGCGATCGCTTCCCAGCGGCGCGTCCGGATCTCGTACCGGAGCGCCTCGGGGTCGCTGCGGGACATCGAGGTCGACCCGTGGGCGGTGGTGGTGCGGCGAGGGCGCTGGTACCTCCTCGGCTTCTCGCGCTACGCCGGCGCCACGCGGACCTACCGCGTCGACCGCATCGCCGCCGTCACGGAGCTCGATGTCGTGGTGGAGCCACCCGCCGACCTGGACCCGGTCGCCTTCCTGGAGGACCACCTGGGCCGGGGCTGGCCGCTCGAGACGCACGTGGCCTTCGACGCTCCGTACCAGGACGTCGCGCCGTACATCGCCGCGCCCATGGGCCGGCTGGTGGCCGACGGCCGGGGCTGCGTGTTGCGGGGCACGACCAACAACCCCGCGATGGTGGCGGGCGAGTGGCTGTCCGCCATGCCGTTCCCCTTCAGGGTCATCGGCGGACCCGAGCTGCGAGCGGCGGTGGCCGAGCTCGCCGAGCGCCTGCGCGCGGCGGCGGGCCCGCCGGAGCCCCACCAGTAGTCACGGTCGACGGCGCGCGCAGGTCGGTCGCCGGCCGGACCGGGCAACGGTCGTCCCTAGCAGACACGGCACCGCCCGCAACATCGTTTACAATGGAACGTTTCTCGCGAGCCCGGTCACGTCGGCCCGCTTGAAGGAGCGCACGTCACGAGGTCACCATCCCACCCAACCGATCCTGCGAGCGGCGCGCAAGCCGGCGCGCCGCCCTTCACCCCTCGCGGCTGGCGTCAAGTGGACGCCGTGGCGCGCGGCCTCATCTGGGCGCGCTTCCTTCGCAGCATGGCGCAGGGCGCGCTGGTCGTGGACTTCGTGCTCTACCTCAAGGCGCTGGGCTGGGGCGCGACGGGCATCGGCCTGCTCCTGGGAGCGTCCGGCTTCGTCGGGGCGGCGCTGCTCCTCGCCGGCGGCATGCTGAGCGATCGCTTCGGCCGGCGCCCGTTCCTGATGGGCTACCAGCTCGCCCTGGCCGTCGGCGCGCTGGCCGTCGTGCTGTCCCCTCACTCGTGGGTGCTGGTGCTGGCCGCCTTGCTGCTCAGCTACGGTCGCGGCGCCAACGGGTCGGCCGGGCCGTTCGCGCCGGTCGAGCAAGCCTGGCTGGCCGCGCGCGTGGGCCAGCGGGCGCGCAGTCAGGTGTTCAGCCTCAACGCCGGCGTGGGCTTCTTCGGCATGGGGCTCGGCACGATCTTCGGCTCGGCCGTTCCGCTCTTCGCGAGGCTGCTGCCCGGGCCCTCGGCGTACGAGCCGCTGTTCGTCCTCAACTTCGTCATCGCGCTGCTCTCCACGGTGATCATCGCTCGACTGCGGGAGTCGCCGCGGCCCGGCGCGCAGGACGCGGACGAGGAGGCGGACGGGGCCCCGGTCCTCCCCGAGTCGCAACGGCTCGCGAGTGGCGCGGCCTCGCCCGGCGGCCCGGCGGCCGACGCCGCACTCGGTCCCACCGGTGCCATCTCCGGTGCGGCGGGCGCCGACCGCGGCCGGCCGGCGTCCAGCGAGCGGCGCCGCAGCGCCGCGGGAAGGGCGCGCGCGCAGGCGAGCGCGCCCGCCGGCGTGCAGCGGCGCGAGAACGTTGCGCTGACGTTGTGGACCACCATCAACTCCGTCAACGCCGTCGGCATCGGCCTCATCGGTCCCCTGCTCCCCTACTGGTTCGCCGTGCGCTTCGGGGCCGGGCCCGGCGCGATCGGCTCCGTGTACGCCCTGACGTTCCTGCTGGCCGCGCTGTCGTCGGTGCTCACCGGCGAGATGGGCGCCCGCGTCGGCGTGACCCGCTCCATCGTGATGCCGCGAACCGTCGGCGTGGTCACCCTGGTCGCCATGCCCCTGATGCCGGCGTATGCCTGGGCGGCCGGCCTCTACGCCGTCCGGGCGATCCTCAACCGCGGCACCGCCGGCGCCCGGCAGGCGTTCAGCATGGGCCTGGTGCGCGACCAGCGCCGCGGGCTGGCGGGGAGCCTGAGCGCCCTGTCGTTCCGCCTGCCGTCGGCGGCCGGATCGGCCGTGGGGGGCTGGCTCATGGGGATGGGGCTGCTCGCCCTCCCCTTCTTCATCTCGTCGGGTCTGCAGCTCGCCTACGTGCTGCTCTTCGGCCTGGTCCTCAAGCGCTACGAGAACGGTACCTAGCCAGGCGCCGGCGCGGCGACGGAAGGCCGTGCAGGTCGCGTAGCGTCGCCACCGTCGGAATGTCGCCGTGCGCGGCTGCCGCCCTGCCGCGCCTGTCGAGCCAGATGGCGTGCATGCCCACCTCGGCGGCAGGGAGAATGTCGAGGCGCAGGTCGTCCCCGACGTAGTCGCAGCCTTGGGGTTCGACGCCGCCGCGTCAGGCGCCGTTGGCCGGCATCGCCCTGGCTGGGAACGAATCGAGCTGATGGCTACTCGGCGCCGTCACGCAGGGCCGCCTCGATCGACCGCTTGTAGCCCTCGGGCACAGGTAGTCCGGTGACGGCGTCGCCGTCGAACCAGCCGAGCCGCCTGTGCTCCTGGCTCAGTCGGGGAACGCGGGAGCGGTCGAGCTCGGCGCAGACGAAGACCGCGACCACCACGTCGACGCCGTGGGCGATGTGGAACTGCCACAGGTCCAGGAGGCGATCGGCGCGGACCTCGAGGTCGAGCTCCTCGTGAACCTCCCGCTCCACGCATCGCGCCGGATCCTCGCCGACCTCGAGCTTGCCGCCGGGCAACTCCCACTCGTCCCGCTCGTTGTTCAGCAGGATCACGCGGCCGGCTCGGACGATGACGGCCTTGACCGACACCGGGAAGCAGGCGGAGGCGTCGCCGCTCGTTGCCTGCGCCGGACCGTCCATCCGCTGTCAAGGCTCGACGATCTACCACGCCTTGTCAAGCCGGCTCCTGCTGCCTGTCGGCGGCGGGCCGTCGCCGACGGGTCGCCGACGGGTCGCCGCCGGGACGTCGCCCCTGGCACGTCGCCCC
>CAZBZU010000009.1:18661-49364 GCA_964496495.1 uncultured bacterium | reverse complement strand
ACGTCGCCCCTGGCACGTCGCCCCCTGCCCGCGGGTGGCCCTTGACGGCGGTCGCACCGGCGGCTAGGCTAGGGCGACAGGACTTGACCGTTTGGTCAAACCATATAGTCAGACCGTCTGGTCAACCCATCGAGAGGACGCAGCATGACCGACAACGCGGAGATGCCGAGAGAGGAGCAGATCCTCGAAGCGGCCGAGGCGGTGTTCACGGAGCGCGGCTACGGGGGTGCCCGCATGCAGCTGATCGCCGACCGCGCCGGCGTCAGCAAGGCGTCGCTGCACTACTACTTCAGGTCCAAGGACGCCCTCTACCGCCGCGTCCTCGCCAGGGCAACCGCCGAGCTCGTGGGGCAGGTCGACGCCGCGCTGTCCACCTCGGCCTCCTTCGAGGAGACGCTCCGCCGCTTCATCTCGGTGTTCATGGACTACGTCGCGGCCAACCCGCACGTGGCCATGTTCGTCATGCAGGAGATCAGCCATGGCGGCAGCGTCGGCGCCGAAGCGCTGACGGCGACCCTGACCGGGCCGGAGGTGTCGTTCCCTCAGCGGATGGGCGCGCTCCTCCGGAGCGAGCACCAGGCCGGGCGGATCGTGGCGACCGACCCACTCCAGTTCCTGGTGACGCTGGTTGCGAGCTGCCTGTACTTCTTCCTCGCCGAGCCGATCGTCCGGGGTATCGCCGGGAGCGTTCGCCCGGACGACGGCTTCGACAGGGCGCGCTTCGTGGAGGAGCGCAAGCGCGCCGTCTTCGACGTGCTCTACCTCGGCCTCAAGGCCAGGAAGGGCGTCGACGGTGCCTGAGCCCGTCGACCCCAGGAGGGGACCATGACACAAGTCTTCAGCTACCTAAGCCGGCCCCGGGTGTGGCTGGCGATCGCCCTGCCCATCGTGGTGCAGCTCGCGTTCTTCCTGATCATGCTGCCCGCCGTCCAGGGCTCGGAGGGGCGCGTCCACAGGCTGCACATCGCCATCGTCAGCGCCGACCCGGGGATGGGACGGCAGATAGCCGACCAGGTCGCTGCCAAGCTGCCCTTCACCGTCGACCGGCCCGCATCCCTGGCCGAGGCCGAGGCGACCCTTTCAGGCGGCAGCGCGCAGATGGTGGTGGCCTTCCCGGCGGACTTCACGTCGTCCCTCCAGGCGGGCCACGCCAGCGTGCGCTACGAGATCGACCCGGCGGCTGCGTTGATGACCAAGCAGCTGATGACGCAGGTCGCCCAGTCGATGACCGAGCAGCTCAATACCGTGGCCTTCGCCAACGCGCAGCACGCGATCGCACAGGGAGCCTCGGCCGGCCTGCGCAACACCCCGCTCCCCGCCCAGGCTGCCCAGCAGATCGCTACCAACCTGGAAGGAGCCATCCAGTCGCTCCCCCGCTCCCCCGTCACGGCAGATCTGGGAGCCGCCGCCGCGACCGCGAACCCGCTCCAGGCGATCGTGCCGCTGTTCGTCATCCTCCTCGGCTTCGGCGGCGCGGTGGGCGCCGTGGCGCTGCTGTGGCTCACCCCTGCCACGGAGGGCCGCTGGGCGGTCTTCGTGGGGCTGCAGCTCACCATGGTGATCGTCGCGGCGGTTCTGCCGGTGGTGACCCTCGGCCTGCTCGCGCTCTTCGGGCAGACCCTGCCCCTGGGCGCGGTGGCGTCGTGGTGGGCGCTCGCCGTCGCCTACTGGGCGATGCTGCTGTTCGTGGCGGCGCTGGTGCGTCTGCTGGGCAGGTTGGGCATCGTGCTGGCGGCCGTCGCACTGCCCTTCCAGATCATCGTGGCGGGCGTGATCATGCCGCAGGCGCTGCTTCCGGGCTTCTACGACTGGCTGGCGCGCTTCACGCCCGGCCCGTACGGCGCGCGAACGCTGCTGCACGTCCTGGCAGGAGAGCACGTCCCCGCGTCGACCACCGGCAGCCTCTGGCTCGTCCTGGTGGTGAGCCTGCTCGTCACGCTCGCCGCGACCTGGCTGCCCCGCCGTACGCGCAGCGCGGCCGGCTAGCCGAGCGGCCCGCGCCACATCAGCCAGAGGCGGCCCCGGGCGGCGGGGACGCGGCGGATCCGCCGCCGACCCAGCGGCGCGCCTTCGGCGTCGCGCGCGCAACCAGCTCGTAGCAAGCCAGCAGCGCCAGCGCGAGCGTGACGAAGGCCAGGCCCACCGCCTCCAGCCCGGCCGCTCGCGCGAGGACGCCGACGACGCCCGTGATGATGGCGCCGCCCAGGCCGCCGGCCGCGACCTGGAAGCCGATGGCGCTGTCGGCGTGCGCCGCGCCCACCCTCGGCGGCGTGAGGCTGACGAGCGAGGCGAAGATCGGCGCCTGGGCCAGCCCCACGACCAGCAGGCCGGCGAAGGAGAGCGCGCGGCTCGGATCCAGCCAGAACAGCAGGGCGCCGCCGATCACCGCGAGCAGGCACAGCCGCAGGGCCGCCACCAGCGCCACGCGGTCCGCGACGATGCCGAAGAGCACGCGCCCGACCATGAGGCTGCCCCAGTACAAGCCCACGACGAGGCCCGCCGTCGCCTCGGGCACGCCTCGCCCGAGCGTGAGCAGGGAGTAGCTCCACGCCCCCAGCCCGGACTCCATCCCCACGTAGAGGAAGAAGACCGCCATGCCCAGCCACACGACCGGGCGCACCAGGGTGAGGCGTGCGCGCGCGGCGAGCGTCGGCGCGACCCCCTCGGAATCGAGCGCCGGCACCTCGCCCCAGCGCCCGCGCGTCGCGAACAGCGCCACGGCCAGCAGTGCCTGCGCCGCTCCCACCACGCCGTAGCTCCAGCGCCAGGCGAGCCCCGCCTGTAGCACCGCGGTGGCGATCATCGGTCCGAGGGTGGTGCCGAGCCCGAAGAACGCATGCAGCCAGTTGAGGATGCGTGGCGTGAAGTGGGTAGAGCCGTAGGCGTTCAGGCCCGCATCCACCGCTCCTCCGCCCAGGCCGGCGAGGAACGAGAGCACGACCATGAGCCACCACAGGGGCGCCAGCGCGTAGCCGAGCAGGCCGACCGCGGCAGCCGTCGTCGACAGCGACAGCACTGTGCCGAGGGGCACGGCGCGGAGGATCCAGCCGCTCAGGAAGCTGGAGGCGAGGTAGCCCGCGGTGGTGAAGCCGACGAGCACCCCGAGCGCGTCGATGGGAACGCCGAAGCCGGCGCGGATCGACGGCCACGCCACGCCGCGCAGGCCCTCCGGCAGGCCGAGGCCGACGAAGGCCAGGAAGGCGAGAGCCGTGAGCAGGGTGCGGGTGGAGAAGCGCGGCATGGGTCGGAGGGCCTCGGGCAACCCACTCACTCTACGCGGCGGCGTGCCCGCTGGAGTGGTGTGCAAGGTGCGGCTGGGCTGCGGCGTGGCGCACCGCCAGCGAGACGGCCGCTGTGTTACCGCATCGGTGGGCACGCCGGCGAGCCGGCAGGCAGCTAGCTACCCTCGCCCCCAGCCGCATGCGTGAATGCGAACACACCCGCGCAGAACGACGTCGGCCTGAAGTCGACGTGCCACCCGTCGGCGCGGAGCCGGGGAACGATGTCGTCGACGATCCAGTAGTCCTCGTCGTCCCACACGTCGCGCCACCTGGCGCGCTGGCGCTCGCGCTCGGTAACCGAGGCGAAGGCGATGTCGCCGATCACCACCGCACCGCTGGGCGCAAGCCGTGACGTGCGCAGGGCGCGCAGCAGCGCCAGCTTGCGCTCGTCGGGGAACTCGTGGAAGGCGTACGTCGACACGATCCTGTCGAACCGCTGGCCATCCAGCTCCCGCGGCCAGGCGCCCAGCACGTCCACCCGTAGCAGCCGCGCGTCCGGCGCCCTCTGGCGCGCTCTGGTCAGCATGGCGGCCGAGAAGTCCACCCCGACCAGCTCGCGTCCCGGCCGCGCCAGCCGCGCGGTCAAGGTGCCGGTGCCGACGCCGATCTCCAGGATGCGGGCAGGGGACGGGACGTCTGCCAGCCTCTCCACCTCGGCCAGGGTGCGGTCGTAGCCCTCGAACGGGAACCCGGCGTTGGCCGAGACCTCCTCGTCGTAGCTGGGCGCCCAGGCGTCGAACATGCGCTCGCGATCTTCCACCTCGACAGCATAGTGGTCGACGGCACGCCCGTCAGCCGGGCGGCCGCCATCGACTACCATGGCGGGAACCGCACGCCCGAGCCCGCCTGCGCCAGCGGCAGGGCTGGTAGGGGCGCGGCGGGACGTCGCCGTGACCGATCGATCGGAGGGCCCATGAGCAGCCAACGAGAGAAGGCCGAGGCGTTCCGCGCGCTTCACGCCGGCGAGCCGTTCGTGATCCCCAACCCCTGGGACGCCGGCTCCGCGCGCGTGCTGGAGGCGCTCGGGTTCCGCGCGCTGGCCACTACCAGCTCCGGCTTCGCCTTCAGCCTCGGGCGCCTCGACGGTTCCGCCACCCTGGACGAGGTGGCGGCCCACGTGGAGCTCCTGTCTCGCGCTACCGACCTGCCGGTCAGCGCGGACCTGGAGAACGGCTACGGGGCCGACCCCGCGCAGGCCGCGGCGGCCGTCGTCCGCATCGCCGCGAGCGGCGCCGTGGGAGGCTCGATCGAGGACTGGGACGGCGCCACGCGCAGCCTCTACGCCCGCGATCGGGCAGCCGAACGCGTCGCCGCGGCGGTGGAGGCGGCTCGCGCGCTGCCGTTCCCGTTCACCCTGACCGCCCGGGCCGAGAACCACCTGCACGGCAACCCCGACCTCGACGACACCATCGCCCGCCTGCAGGCCTTCGAGGCTGCCGGCGCCGACGTGCTCTACGCTCCGGGGTTGGCCGACATCGAGCAGATCCGCGAGCTCTGCGCCGCCGTGTCGCGGCCCGTGAACGTGCTGGCGCGGCCCGCGCTGTCGTTCGCGGATCTCGTCACCGCGGGCGCGCAGCGCGTAAGCGTCGGCGGCGCGCTCACCTGGGTGGCAGCCTGGGCGATGGCCGAGGCGGCGACGGCGATCCGCGACCGCGGCGACTTCTCCGCGCTCGCCGCGCGGCTGCCGCTGGCCGAGTGGTTCGGGCGAGCCTGACGAAGCGATAGGCTCTCCGACCGGGGCGGCAGCTACAGCAGCGTGAGCTTCGCCGCCAGTGCGGTGATGGACAGCACCACCGTGTACGGCAGCGCCATCCACACCATGCGGCCGTAGCCGAGCCGGATGAGCGGAGCCAGCCCCGAGGTGAGCAGGAACAGGAAAGCCACCTGACCGTTGGGGGTGGCGACGCTGGGAATGTTGGTGGAGGTGTTGATCGTCACCGCCAGGTTGTTGAACTGCGCGGTCGAGATGAGGCCGGACTCGAGCGCGGACTTGATGCCGCTGACGTAGACGGTGGCCACGAAGACGTTGTCGCTGATCATCGAGAGCACGCCGCTGGCGCCGAACATCACCGCCAGCTGAGCGCGGCCGGTGAACGACAGCACCAGATCGAGCACGGGCGCGAACAGGTGCTGCTCGTGGATGACCGCTACCACCGCGAAGAACACCACCAGCAGCGCCGTGAACGGCAGCGCCTCGTGGAAGGCGTGGCCCAAACGGCTCTCCTCGGTGATGCCGGTGAACGCCGTCGCCACGATGATCACCGCCAGGCCGATCAGGCCCACCTCGGCGACATGGAACGCCAGCCCGGCGATGAGGAGCACCGCGACCACGGCCTGCACCACGATGCGCAGCACGCCGGCGCCGTCGCGCCGGGTGGACTCGCGCCGCTCGAAGTCCTCGAGTATCTCCCGCACCGAGCCCGGCAGCTCCTGCCCGTAGCCGAACCGGCCCGCGCGCTCGAGCACCACGCAAGCGAGCAGGCCCACCACCACCACGGGGATCGATACCGGCGCCACCTCCGTGAAGAACTGCCCGAAGCTCCAGCCGGCCATGCGTGCGATCAGCAGGTTCTGCGGCTCCCCCACCATGGTGGTCACTCCGCCCAGAGCGGTGCCGACCACCGAGTGCATCATCAGGCTGCGGAGGAACGCCCGGAAGCGAGCCAGGTCGCCCTCGCGGAAGTCGTGCACCAGAGTGTCGTCACGGTGATCGTGCTCGTCGTCGAAGCCCTTGCCCGACGCCACCTTGTGGTACACGCCGTAGAAGCCCAGCGCCACGGTGATGATGACCGCCGCCACTGTCAGGGCGTCCAGGAACGCCGACAGGAAGGCCGCGGCGAACATGAACGCCAGCGACAGCAGCACCTTCGAGCGGATCCCGATCAGCAACCTGGTGAACACGAACAGGAGCATGTCGCGCAGGAAGGTGATGCCCGCCACCATGAAGACCAGCAGCAGGATCACCGGGAAGTTGGTGAGCGCCTCCTGGTAGACCGCATCGGGGCTCGTCATGCCGATGGCGATCGCCTCGATGGCGAGCAGGCCGCCGGGCTGCAGCGGGTAGCACCGCAGCGCCATGACCAGCGTGAAGATGAACTCCACCAGCACCGCCCAGCCGGCCACGAAGCCGGCGTGCGGCCCTCCGAGGAAGAAGATGAGCGGGTCGACGATCAGGAACGCCACGATGGTGAGCTTGTACCAGCGAGGCGAGCGGCCCAGGAAGCCCTGGCCGAGCGCGCGAGCGAGTCTTGAACCCATCAGTCGAGGCACCTCTTCGGGCGAGTGGGCGGGGTGGGGTGGGACGCCGGGGCCGCCTCTGTCTTCGGCCGCGACCGGCGCTCGCTAGCGTGGCGGCCGTGCGCTCCCGCGCGCCGGCCTCTCACCACGATAGCGGGCCGCGCCGCCCTCGCGCTAGCGGCGCGCACCCAGGCCCCGGCGCCGCGCGAACGGCGGCCGGCCCGGTCGGGTGCGGCCCGGCCCCGCCGCGCATGTGAACGCCACCACTGTGCCCCGGGCCCCGCACGGCGTGTGATCGTGAGAACGCCGCGAAGGAGGGACCATGGAGGAGTTCAACCCGTTCAGGTTCGATGGTCGCATCGGCCGGCTGCAGTACTTCGGCTACGGCATCATCTGGGCCCTGGTGATCTTCCTGGTGACCGTGCTGGCCGGGGGCTCGCGCGGCGCGCTCGGCCTCTACATCGTGCTGATGCTGGTGTTCTTCGTCGGCACCGTCTCCTACGGCGTCCGGCGCCTGCACGACCTGGGCCGCACCGGCTGGTGGTACCTGCTGGCGTTCGTGCCGTACGCCAACGTGGTGCTGGGCGTGGTGCTGCTGCTGGTGCCGGGAAGCCAGGGGCCGAACGCCTACGGCGCGCGTGTGAGGTGAGCGCTGGCGCGGCCGGTCGCGCCCGCGTCATCCTTGGTGGCCGCCGGCTCGGGAATCGGCACGCGCAGCTCGAGCTCGAACCCGCCCCCGGGCCCGCGCCCGTGGCGCAGGCTGCCCCCCGCCTCGGCGGCCCGCTCGGCCAGGCCCGCCAGCCCGCTACCCCCCGCGTCGCGGCTCGCCGCACCGGCGGCCGCGCCGGCACCGTCGTCGACCACCCGCAGACGGAAGGACCCGCGCGCGCGGTCCGTGGCGATCTCGCAGCGCTTCGCCCCGGCGTGCCGGACGACGTTGGTAACGGCCTCCCGCACGGCCCAGGCGAACAGCTCGTCGACGGCGGGCGGTAGCGGCTCGGCCGAGGCTCGCACCACCGCCTCCACGCCGGCCGCCGCCAGCGTGGAGCGGGCCCCGTCGAGCTCGACCTCGAGCCCCTGGCGGCGGTATCCGGTGACCGCCTCGCGCACCTCCGCCAGGGCCTTGCGGGCCACGCTCTCCACGTCGGCGATCTCGCGCGCGGCGCCCTTGGGGTCGGATTCCGAGAGGCGCTGGGCGAGCTCGCTCTTGAGCGCCACCAGCGACAGTGTGTGACCGAGCAGGTCGTGGAGGTCGCGCGCGATGCGCAGCCGCTCCTCGGCCACCGCCAGGCGCGCCACCTCGTCCTGGGCCCGGCGGAGCTGGCCCACCAGCCGCCGGTTGTGGATGAAGCCGAGCATGAGGCCGCCCACGCCGGCGGCCGCGATGGCGTTGAGGAAGGCGTCGGGCGTCGCCGCCCCGAGCAGCAGCACCTGAGCGAAGATGAACAGCGCCACCCAGCCGATCCCGAACACGGCCTGCCGCCTGGGCAGCACCACCGCGAGGATGATAGCCACGTAGAACGACAACGCCACCCAGGCCTCGCCGTAGACGAACGGCATCGCCACGGCCAGCGGCGCCATCACGCTCACGCCCGCGACCGCCAGCAGCCGCCGGCGCCGAACGAGGAACATGCCAGCCACGAAGCAGGCGAAGTAGGCCGCCACGAACACCAGCAGCGCGGCCAGGGCCAGCGCCATGGCCGCGCCCCGCAGGTTGGTGACGACATCGATCAGCGGGTAGCTGAGGTAGAAGAGCCCGATCGCGGCGCCCCACAGGCGGCCGCGGGGCACCTGCGAGAGAGTGCTGGGCTGGGGGCCGCGAGGGCGGGTCATGCCCTCACGGTAGCTCGCCGGTACGCCAGCGCCCCGGAGGCGCAGAGCAGCAACGTCCAGGCCGCCAGCATGGCGACGGCGCCGAGCCCCGGCAGATGCCCGCCGGCGACCGCCCTGCCGATCTCCGTGTACTGCGTGGAGGGCAGCAACCGGGCCACGTTCGCCAGCGACCTGGGGAAGACCTCGAGCGGGATGAAGATGCCGCCGAAGATGGCCAGGAAGAACATGCTGCCGGTGACCATCGGCTGCGCGGTGTCGACGCTGGCGGCGGAGCCGATGAGCACGCCCAGCGCGGCGAAGGGGAGCGAGGCGAGCCAGCTGACGGCCACCAGCGCCGCCCATTGCCAGCCGGGCAGGGCGACGCCCTGCGTGAGGCCGGCCACCAGGTAGACGAGGATCACGGCGGGCAGCGTCAGGGTCATGGCGGCCAGCGTCTTGGCGCCGACGACCGACCACGCGGAGAGCGGGGTGACATCGAGCTGTCGGAGCCAGCCGTTGTCGCGCTCCTGAGCCAGCCGGGCGCCGGTGGCGCTGAGCGCCGCCACGATGGCGCCGTAGGCGGCCATGCTGATCATCAGGTAGCCGGCGACGCTGATGCCTCCCAGGCCGGTGTCGCTCTTGAAGATGCCGGCGTCGACGAGGAAGAGCACGACCGGGATGACGAGCGTGAAGATGGCGAAGCGGGGCTCCCGCAGCATGCGGCGGATCTCGAGGGTGGCGTAGCGGAGCATGGGTGGGTCCTTTCGGAAGCGCGCTCGGGGCGCCGGATCAGGCGGCCTGGCGTGTGAGGTCGAGGAAGGCCTCTTCGAGGTTGGCGCCCGCGACGGAGAGGTCGCGCACGCGCAGGTCGGTGGCGTAGAGGGCATGGAGCGTTTCGTCCTGGTCGCTGGTCTGCAGCGTGGCCACGTCGCCACGGACCTCCAGCGCGGTCACGCCCGGCAGCGTCTTCAAGCCGGCCGTGGGCTGCCCGCCCAACGTGAAGCGGATGGTGCGGCCGCCGGTGGTGGCCTTGATCTGCGCCGCGGTGCCGTCGGCGATGACGCGGCCGTGATCGATGACCACGATGCGGTCGGCGTTGGCATCCGCCTCTTCCAGGTAGTGGGTGGCGAACAGGATGGTGCGGCCCTGGGCGGCGTAGCCGCGCATGCTGGCCCAGAAGCTGCGGCGCGCGGCGACGTCCATGGCGGCGGTGGGCTCGTCGAGCAGCAGCAGCCGCGGCTTGCCGGCGATGGCCAGCGCGAAGCGCACCCGCTGCGCCTGGCCGCCGGAGAGCTTGTCGGTGCGCCGCTCGGCGACGTCGGTGAGGTCGGCGAGCTCGAGCACCTCGGCGAGCGTCAGCGGGTCCGGGTAGAGCCGGCGCACGAAGTCGACCAGCTCGCGGACGGTGAGACCGGGGACGAGCTCGCCTTCCTGCAACATGGCCCCGACGGTGCCGGCCTTGACCGCGTCCTGGGGGGAGCGGCCGAGCACGTCGACGCTGCCGGCGTCAGGCCGCGCGAGTCCCAGCAGCAGGGACAGGCTGGTGCTCTTGCCGGCGCCGTTGGGGCCCAGCAGGGCGACGCTCTTGCCGAGCGGCAGGCTCAGCTCGAGCCCGTCGACGGCCAGCACAGGACCGTACCGTTTGGTGACCGTGTGGAAATCGATAGCGTTCATGGCGCCACTTTGGCGCGCCGGCACGCGGCGGTCCTAGTGGGTTCTGTCATGAGCCGCACGTGACAGTTGTCACGCGGCGTGTGGGAACGCCGGTCGCTGGCCGCAGGAACCGCCTGCGGGACGGGGTCCCTGCGCGCTGCGCGACGGCCTGCGCGAGGCGCGCGGCCGTCGGCGCTTCCCCTACGCACCGGTCCGGAAAACCCCCAACGCCGGTTCATGGCCCGCTGGTCACACTGGATGGCGCCGGCACCGTCCTCGCGTGCGCCGCACGCCGGCACCGGCGCGACCCCGACGCGTCGGCAGCGGAAGCCGACGCCAGCCACCGTCCTCGGGAGGACAGTCATGAACCACCAGCAAGCCGACGGCCTCGCTCGACGCCATGCCGACGCCCTGGCCGCGTTCTTCCGGCGGGCCTCCGTGGCCCTGCTGGCCGCGCTCCTCGTGGGGCTCGCCATGGCCGCCAGCGACGTGCGCGACCTCGACCTGCAGGCGGTGACCAACGTCGACGCCCGTACCGTCAACGGCCGCATCGTGGTGACGGTCGGATCCGGCCGCCCGGGTGTGACCGTCGAGCACCGCGGCAACGTCGACTACGAGGTGAGCGTGCAAGGCGACACGCTGCGCCTCACAGGCCGCAACCGCTCCCTGCTGTGCATCGCCTGCGAGGTGAGCTTCGAGGTTCGCCTGGCGCACGCGGCCGCGCTGCAGCTGCGCACGACGAACGGCACCGTGAGCGTGACCGGCGAGGCGACGCGGGTGGACGCCGCCACCACCAACGGCGACGTCGTCACCATGGGGACCGCCGCCGGCCCGCTGCTCTTGGGCACCACCAACGGCCGCATCGCGGTTACGGCCGCCCGCGCCGAAGTGCGGGCGCGCAACACGAACGGCAGCATCGAGCTCACCGACGTGACGGTGCCCGCCGGCAGCGAGAGCCGAGCCCAGACCACCAACGGCTCCATCACGGTGCGCGGGCTCGCCACCGGCGCTGCGCTCGAGGTGACCGGACGCGTGACCAACGGGGGCATCAACGTGTCCCTCGACGGCTTCACCGTCACCTACCCCGGCAGCCGCAGCTTCCGCGCCACCACCGGCGGAGACGGACCGGCGAGCCTCGAGCTGGTGACCACCAACGGCAGCCTCACCGTGCTGCGCTGAGACGCACCTCGAGCAGCCGCCGGTACCCGGAGATCCAGGCGGACGCCTCCTCCAGCCGGCGGGGGCCGAGCGTGCAGCGTCGCACCCGCCCCACCTTCGCCGTCCGGACCAGGCCGGCGTCCTCCAACACGCGCACGTGCTTCCTCAGGCCGGTCAGGCTCATGCCGAACGCCTCCGCCAGATCCCCGATGGAGGCGTCCTCATGGCCCAGCCGTTCCAGGATGCCGCGCCTGGTGGCATCGGAGAGGGCGCCGAAGGCGGCATCGAGTCGCTGTGCATACTGAACCATACGGTTCACTATAACGCTGGCCGCGACCGCCGTCAAGACGGCCTCACGCGGCAGTTGCGGGTGCGCCGCCGCTACAGCGGTCTCAGCTGCTCCTCGATCGAGCGCGTCATGCCGCTCACCTCGTCGCCGGTGTGCTTGGTGGACGCACGCTCCACCAGCATCACCAGCCACTCCCGCTCGGCCACGGGGTCGTGCCGCACGCCTCTGGGCACCACGTAGGCCTCGCCCGGCCCTCTCAGCCGACCAGCCTGGCCTCGAGGGTGATCTCCACCCCGGCCAGCGCGTTGGAGACGGGGCAGCCCGACTTGGCTGCGTCGGCCTGCTCCGCGAACGCCTCCTGCGAGATCCCGGGGACGCTCGCCTCGCACACCAGCTGGCTCCTGGTGATGCGGAAGCCCGCGTCGGTCTGCTCGATGCTCACCTTGGCCTCGGTACGGATGCTGGTGGGCGTGAAGCCCGCTCGACCCAGGCCCCCCGACAACGCCATGCTGAAGCAGCCGGCGTGCGCGGCCGCGATGAGCTCCTCCGGGTTGGTACCGGTCCCCTCCTCGAAGCGGGAGGCGAAGCTGTAGCTGCCCTCGAAGGCGCCACCGCCCAGCCTCATGGTGCCGGTACCCTCCCTCAACGTCCCTTCCCAACGTGCGCTCGCTCGACGTGTCGGCATGGCTGCTCCCTTCCGTCCGGTCGGCGTGGACCGGCTCACGGTACGCGGACTGCGGCTGCCATTCTCCCTTGGCGTGCGCCCGCCGGCCGTCGCCCGCCTCACCGGTGCACGCTGGGCGGCGTGGCTATGCTTACCGGGAGGACGCCGGTCCGCCGGCCTCCCAGCTAGCCATGGTCCAGCCCTCCCACACGCAAGCCGACTCCATCGCCGAGCTTCCCCCGTCGAACCCGCGCCGACGCCGCGGGCAGCGCCTGGCCATCGGTCTCGCCCTCGTCCTGGCGGGGGGCGCCGCCGGCCTGGCCCCGGCATGGGCCCACGGCAACCTCGTCCGCGGTTCCGTGACGGTGGCGCCGGACCCGCCCCGGCCCGGCCAGGCGATGGTGATCACCGTCGATCTGGCGAAGACCAACGACAGCCCGGTGGAAGGGGCGACCCTGACCGCCGAGCTGACGACCGCGCAGAACTCCGCGCCCCCGGCCGGCGCCGTCGCCTCGGGTGGCTCGGCCGCCACCGCGCCCGCGACCTCCGCCGCGGGGACGGGCGGGGCCGCAGCGCCGCGAGGGCAGTCGTTCCCGTTGCAGGAGTACCGCGAGCCGTACGGCACCTATCGTGCGCAGCTCACCGCACCGCCGGCCGGACGCTACACCCTCACCGTCCACGACCGCACGCAACCGGGAGAAGACAGCGTTGCGCAGCTGCCGCTGCGCATCGGCGGCAACATGGCCAACGGCTCGCGGGGCTTCACCTTCGCAGGCGCCGCCGGCGGCTCGAACTCGCTCCGCTCGTGGCTGCTATGGCTGGTGGCGCTGCCACTGGTGGTGGGCGTGGTGGTGACCGTGCTGGTGCGCCGGTCCGCCGCCCTCGAGGCGGTGCCGGACCGTGCGACGGGCGACCTCGACGGCGCCGGTGAACGTGGCAGCGACCGTGGACGCGGCGAATGAACGGGCCTCACTAGGCGCCGCGGCGGAAGATCCCCGGCCTGGCGGGCCCTTCCACCTGGATGATGCCCAGCATGCCCTTGCGCGCCACCCGGCTCAGGGCGTGGTCGACCAGCTTGACGGGACCGGGCACGGGCAGCTCGAGCTCGGTGACGGCGGTGCTGCCTGGCGCCACCTGCAGCGTCTGGAGGTAGCGCTCCGGGGTATTGACGAGCCCGCCCTCGCGCCAGGCCCTGCTCCAGACGTTACCGATGGGGTGGAAGCTGCTGGTGAGGTTGGGACCGCCGTTGACGAAGAAGACCCGCACGGTCTCGCCCACCTTGGCCGTCATGGGGCCGCGCACTCCCTCGGTGAGCGCGTACTTCTCGCCGTTGAGCAGCACGTAGGTGGGGTCCTCGGCGGCGAGTCTGGCGAAGTCGAAGGCGTGCTTGCCCGGGCTGCCGGCAGGAAGCTTGGTGTAGACCTCGTTCTGGCCGAGGTAGAACTCGCGGTCGACCGGCGGCAGACCCTCCGGCGGCTCGACCACGATCATCCCGAACATGCCGGCGCTGATGTGGAAGTCCAGCGCGCCGGCTACGGCGCAGTGGTAGATGAAGGCGCCCGGGTAGCGCGCCTGGAAGGTGATGGTCTTGCTCTCGCCCGGCCCCACCAGGGTGTCGGCGGCACCGCCGCCGGGGCCGTAGACGGCGTGCAGATCGATGTTGTGCGGCATGATGCCGGTGCCGTGCTTCAACGTCAGGCTGACGCTGTCACCCTGGCGGACCCGGATCATGGGACCGGGCACGCGCCCTCCGAAGGTCATGTAGTCGAACTGCACGCCCGGCTCGATCTCACCGGTGATCTCGTCGCTGGTGATGGTGATGTCGTGGTGCCTGGCGTTGGTGCGGCGGATGGGGGCGGGCAGGTCGGTGGGATCGGCTGCCAGCCGGACGCCGGCGGCCATGGCCGCCGCCTGTGTCGCCGTGGTAACGGGCGCGCCGGAAGCGGTCGAGCTACCGGCTGCTCCCTCCGCCCAGGCGGCGAACGGTGACCGCAGGGCCGTGGCGGCCACGCCAGCCGCCACGGCCACGCCGGACCGCCACAGCAGCTCCCTGCGGCTGAGGGCGCGCTGCCTTGGCGCGCGGTCGTTCGCGTCGGCTGCGGATGCGGGGCTGCGGGGGTCGTTCTGGCGGGTGGGCATCGTCGTCTCCTTCGCGCGGCGCCGGCTTCCCGGCCCAAACTTGGATACTAATGTCCACATTAAGCAGCGGGCACCGCCGGGTTCAGGGACAGACGTCCCGCCGGCAAGCGCCACCCATGCCCCCCCCGCCGGCGAGGCGGGCGCCCCTAGCCCCGCAGGTACGAAGCTCCGTTCACGTCGACGATCGTGCCCGTGGAGAAGAACGCCGGCTCGGACGCCAGGAACAGCACCGCGTAGGCCACCTCCTCGGGCCTGGCCACGCGGCCCAGCGGGCTCTGCGCGCGGATGGCGTCGCCGCCCGGGCCTGCCAGCTGGCTGCGCGCCATGTCCGTCTCCACGAACCCCGGGGCCACCACCCCCACGGCGATGCCGTGCGGCGCCAGGTGCTGCGCCAGCGACTGGCTCATGGCGTGGAGCCCCGCCTTGCTGGCACCGTAGGCGGGCTGCTCCGGCTCGCCGCGGAAGGCGCCGCGCGAGCCGACGTTGACGATGCTCCCGCCGCCCTGCGCCATCATGTGCTGCGCCGCGACGTAGCAGGTGTTCGCCGGCGCCACCAGGTTGACGCTCAGGATCCGTTGCCAGGCGGCCTGCCAGGCGTCGTAGTCGACCGCGTCGAGCGGGTGGTGCAGCCCGATGCCGGCGCAGTTCACCAGCACGTCGAGGCCGCCCAGCCCGTGGATGGCGTCCAGCACCACCCGCCGAGCGACCTCCGCGTCCGCCAGATCGCCGCCGAGCGCCACATGCCCCGTTCCGGCCAGCGAGCCGAGCGTCTCTTGCGCCGCCGCCTCGTTGGCGTGGTAGCCCACTGCCACGCGCGCACCGCGCTCGGCGAAGGCCCGAGCGATCGCCCGACCGATGCCCCGGGCGCCACCGGTCACCAGCACTCGCTTGTTCATGAAATCCATGGCTGCCTCCTCGACCTTCGGCCCCTGCAATCTAACGCAGGCCTCACGACGATCCAACGCAGGCGCCGCAGGATGAGGACGGCAAGCTCGTTCCCAACTGCCGAACGAAGGAGGTCTCCGATGCCAGCCACACTCGCCACCGACGTCGCGTCGGCCGCCCGCGCCCGGAACAACCTGCTCGCCCCGGACCGCTGGGAGGGCGAGGCCGACTGCCGCGTTGGCCCCTTCCGCAACCTGCGCGCCGCCGAGAGCTTCGCCAACGCCCTGGTGGACTTCGGACGCTACGAGACGCTGCGCGAGCGTGTGGTGGTGGACGACGACGGGGTGTTCGTCGAGATCCTGCCGGTGTTCGCCTGAGCGCCGGCGGCGGCCGCGTCGGTCGACCGCCCGGCGCTAGAGCGTCAGCACGAAGTTGCGCAGCTCGTAGCCCTGCGCCAGCTCGCTGAACCCCACAGCCGGCCCCGAGGCGATGCGCAGCCCCGGCAAGCGCAGCAGCCGGCTGAGGAAGACGTCGGCCTCCTCCAGCGCCAGATAGGCGCCCGGACACCGGTGGTGGCCGTCGCCGAAGGCCATTCCGTGGGCCTGCACGCCCTTGGCCGGCACCCGCCGGTGGGGATCGAGCGTGAGCGGCTCGGGACCCACGGCGGCCTCGTCGGCGTTGCTGGCGCGCACGTCGACGGCCACCAGGGTGCCGGGCACGAGGGCCTCTCGTCGGCCGCCCGCCTCCAGCACCAGCTCGCGGGTCACGCGCCTGAGCAGCCGCCCGACCACCGGCTCGAGCCGCACCACCTCGGCCAGCAGGCCCTTGCGCCCCTCGGCGTCGCGCGCCAGGTACTCGGCCCGAAGCTCCTCGTCCTCCAGCAGGTGCCAGGCGGCCATGGAGATGAACTCGCGGGTGGTGACCATGCCGGCCGCGCCGAAGGTGACGGCCTCGATCAGGATGTCGGCGTCGCCGTAGCCCTTGCCGACCAGGTGCGAGATGACGTCGTCCCGCGGCTCGGCGCGCCGCGCGCGGATGGCAGGGCGCACGTCGCGCCGGTAGAAGCTCAACATCCGGCGCTGCGTTCGGAGGAAGGCCAGCAACTTCAGCGGCCGCCAGGACAGCTTCACCGGCTTCATGGAGAAGAAGGCGTCGAGCCGGCGGTCCATGTGCGGGTCGCGGCTGTCGGTCAGGCCGACCACCTCGGCAGCCACCCACACCGCCAGCCGCATGGAGAGCTTGCTCAGATCGGCGCCGCCCGCGGCGCGGAGCTCGTCCACCAGGCCGTCCGCGAAGCGCTCCATGATGCCTCGGTAGCGCTGGCTGGCGGCCATGGGCGTGAAGTAGTGGGCGCTGGCAGTGCGCTGGCTGCGGTGCTCGTCCCCCTCCTGGAAGAGGATGGGACGCCGCAGCCGCTGGCCCGCCGCGTCCATGCTCTCGCTGTTGAAGCCGGCCTGCCGCACCTGCTCCGCCGCGCGAAGCACGGCGCGCGCCAGGCGCATCGAGCGCACCACCACGGTGCCGTCCGCCAGGCGCTCGAGCTCGGGCGCGCCGCCGCCGCGCGGCGGGTCGTGCGGCGAGCGGCTGCGACGGCTGCGTGACGCGGCCGCCGCGCCGGCACCGGCGCGCCCCGCCGTCGAGGGGGCCGCGACGGCGGGGCGGCTGGCGTTGGCGAGGAGGGGTTCGGATGCGCTTCGGCCCATGCCCCCTATGATATAGGGTGGCTCGTTTTCGATAGGCTGTCTCGTTACATGATCGGCGATCGAGGCCAGACCGGCTCCAGGACGGTATACTCACGATGCTCATGACCGACGATGCCGACACCCGGCGGCATACGGACCTGCGCGTGGCGCGCACCCGCCGCAGGCTCGCGCGCGCGATGGTCGAGCTCACCCTCGATCGCGGCTACGACTCGGTCACCATCCGCGACCTGACACACCACGCCGACATCGGCTACGCCACCTTCTTCCGTCACTATGCGGACAAGGAGGCCCTGCTGCGCGAGCTGCTCGACGGCCTCCTCGAGGAGCTGATGGGCCTGCTCGAGCCGGTTTCCGCGGACCTCGAGCCCGCCGCGACGGGCACCCTGGTGTTCCGCCACGCGCAGGAGAACGCCGCGCTCTACCGCGTTCTGCTCGCCAGCCACTGCTCGGTGGACCTCGTCGGGCGCGTCTACGAGGTGGGCAGTGACGGGGTGGCGCGCAGCTTCCGGCCCCGCGAGGACAGCCCCGTGCCCTTCGAGATCGCGGCCAACCACGTGATCCGCTCCTTCGTGGCGCTGATCGAGTGGTGGCTCGAGCACGACATGCCCTACGCTCCCGAGGTGATGGGCCGCGTCTACGAGACCCTCATCATGCGGCCCGCGCGCGTAGCCGCCTTCGAGCCCCTGGCGGGGTGAGCGTGCGCCGGTTCCCGACGCGCCGCGCCAGCCGCGGACGCGAACCGTCCGCGAGCGCGCCATGCCACCTGCATCCCGCCTCGCGGCGCGGCTGACCGGACGCAACGCGGACGATTACTCCGAGACGCGGAGAATCGCGTCCCGTGTCCAGCAATGCCGCCTCGCGCCCGGCAACCGCTTCCATCCGGAACGATGCTCCGATTTTGTCCGCAACGCGTCAGGCGGGGTGTATCGTTGCAGACGAACGCGTGGGGGGCAACCGGACTAGCGAGAACGGGCGCGCCGTGGCGCGCCCCGACTCTTGCCGACCGCCGGGATCAGCCGTCGGCCAGATCCGAGAGCAGGCTCGCGAACAGCGCCAGCCGCCGTGCGATCTCGGAGCGCAGGATGTGCTCCTCCCGGGTGTGGTCCGCGAAGCCGACCGGACCCAGACCGTCGAGCGTCGCCACGCCCATGGCCGCCGTGAAGTTGCCGTCCGAGCCGCCGCCGACCCGGCCCGGCGACAGTGTCAGCCCCAGCTCCCCGCCGATGCGCTGCGCGCGCTCGAACAGCGCCACGCTCCCCGGCAGCGCCTCCATCGGCGGCCGCTCGAAGCCGCCCGCGAGGTCCAGCGCGGCGCCCGGCAGCACGGGTCGGAGCGAGCGCAGGGCGCGGTCCACGCGGTCTCCTTCGGCCAGCGTCCAGGCGCGTGCGTCGATGTCCACCTCCACCCGGTCCGCCACCACGTTCGGCACGGTGCCGCCGCGGATGACGTTGGCCCCCAACCGGGTGCCCGCCTCGACATCCTCGATGGCCCCGAGCGCCAGCACCTGATGCGCCGCCTCGACCACCGCGTTGACGCCCTTCTCCGGCTCGACGCCCTGGTGGGCGGCCTTGCCGTGGACCGTCAGGCGGTAGCGTCCGCCGCCCTTGCGGGCCACCTTGGGATCGCCGTCGTTGGTGGGGGCTTCCAGCACCAGCACCGCGTCGACGTAGCGGGCCGCGTCCTCGATGCGCGGTCGGCTGACCTCACTGCCCACCTCCTCGTCGGGCGTGAGCAGCACCCGCAGCTCCGGCCGGCGCTCCGGTCGCAGCAGCTTGAGCGCGTGCAGGGCGAACAGCAGGCCGCCCTTCATGTCGTTGGTGCCGGGACCGTAGATGCGGTCGCCCTGGCGCCGCCACGGCTGCGGCCAGGAGCCCACCGGCTGCACCGTGTCGTAGTGGGCGAGCACCAGCACCCGCGTCCCCTGCCCCTGCGCGAGTACCGTCAAGAGCGGCCCCGCGGGCGTGTCGTCGCGGCTGACCTCGCCCACGGCGCCGAAGGCGTCCGTCAGCCAGGCGGCGGCCGCCTCGAGACCGGGAAGGTGCCCGCTGGGGGTCTCGATGCGCACCAGCGCCTCGAGGTCCCCCAGGTAGGCCGCCTCGGCGCGGTCGGCGGCGCCGAGAAGCTCGTCGATGGCTCGTGGGTCGATCACCAGTGATACACCCGGCTGGCGTTGCCGCGCAGCACCCCTTCCGCGACCGCGTCCGCCTCGCCGGCGGTGAGGTCGCCGTCGGCCACCGTCCCCTCAAGCACCTCGCCGAGTACGCGGCGCCCCCACCTCCCGCAGACGTAGTAGAGCTCCGGCACCAGGTGCGCGTCGGAGCTGTAGAGCACCTTGCTGGCGGGCGCCAGCTCCAGGAGCATCGCCAGGGCGCGGCGCATGCCCGCGACGCTGAGGCAAGGCACGGCCAGGCCGTAGTCGACGTACACCTGCGGGTACATGGCTGCCAGGTAGCCGGCCTCACGGCTGTAGGGGTAGGACGCGTGGAGCAGCACCAGCCGTGCCTGCCTCAGCGCAGGGTCCTCCAGCAGCGGTCGCAGGTGCAAGGGGTTGGCCAGCCTGAGGTCCAGGTCGGGGTCGCCGAAGCCCGTGTGGAACTGCGTCGGCAGCCCCTGACGGGCGGCCGCTCGCAGGCCCTCCACCACCACCCAGTCGACGAGCGGCTTGTCGGCAAGCCGCGGCTCACCTTCGGGCCAGGCGGCCTTCAGCCGCCGGAAGCCCGCCTCGGCGGCCTCCGCGTCGGCGCCGTCGATCGCCAGGCCGGAGCGGTAGGCGGCGATGCTCTTGAAGGCCACCACCCCGGCAGGCGCCGGGTCGATGGCGGCGAGGAAGCTCTCGCGGAACGCGGCGAAGCTGCCTGCCTGCTGGATGTGCTTCTGCGCCAGCGTCTCCAGCCGCAGCACCCGGCGGGTGGGCACGAACCGCTGGTGCCACGCCAGCGGCCGGACCTGCCCTTCCATCAGGCCGTCGTCGAGGAATAGCGCCTCCATGTTGGCGGCCTCGAAGCAGCGCCGGGTGGTCTCCTCCACCCCCAGGCGCTCCCGCTCCGCGGCTAGCGCCCCGGCCTCCGGAGCCACCCCGAAGAGCTCCCCCAGGTCGCGCAGGCTGCGGCGGTAGGCGAGGATGTCGGGCGCGAAGCCGCGCACGCTGTCGGGATCCGTCGCCTCGGTGAAGGGCGCGGCGTAGGGAATGGCGGCGATGACGTCGTCCACGGCGATGTTGTGGGCGTGATGGTCGACGACGGGCACCGCCGAAAGGTCCATCAGGTCCGCTCCACTAGTAGCGCTCCAGGAGCATGGCAACCTGGTCCTCCAGGGCGAGGTCCTTGGTCGCCTCCCACTCGTTGCGCTTCACTGCCACGTAGGAGCGCAGGAAGTCGGCGCCCATCGCGTCGGCAACGAGCTCGTCGCGCTCGAGCCGCCTCAGCGCCTCCTCCAGATCTGTGGGTAGCGGGTCCACGGCGAGCGCCCGGCGCTCCTCATCGCTGAGCAGGCCGGGATCCCCCTGGACCGGCTCCGGAAGGCTGAGGCCGCGCCGCATGCCGTCCAGCCCGGCGGTGATGACCGCCGCCAGGGAGAGGTAGGGGTTGGCGGTGACGTCGTGGGTCTTGAGCTCGAAGTGGTTGGGGCCGACGCCGTGGCGTCCGGTCGGCAAGCGCAGCGCCGCCTCGCGGTTGTCCTTGCCCCAGGCGCGGAAGGCGCCGCTCCAGAAGTGCGGGCGGATGCGCCGGTAGGAGTTGGCGCTGGCGACCGTGATGCCCATCAGTGCCGGCAGGTGCTCCAGCACCCCGGCCATGAAGGCCTCCCCCTCCACCGAGATGCCGTGGGGCCGCGCCGGGTCGGGAAGCACCGCGGCGCCACCCCGCCACAGCGACAGGTTGAGGTGGCAACCGTTGCCCGCCGTGTTCTCGAAGATCTTGGGCAGGAAGCTCGCCACCAGGCCGTGCTCGCGCGCCACCGCCCGCACCGTCTCGCGGACGGCCAGGTTGCCGTCGGCGGCCTGCAGCGGGCCGCAGGGCGCCACCGCCAGCTCGTGCTGGCCGGGCGAGGACTCGGCGTAGTGCTGCTCCACGTGCACGCCCTGGCCGTCGAGCGCCTCGTTGATGTCGTCGATGAGCTCCAGGCCGACGTCGGCGCCTTGCGTGGCGGCGAACACCGTGTCGTCCATGGCTTGCAGGGGGTCGCGGCCTTGCAGCACGATGAACTCGTACTCGAAGCCCGCCTGCAGGCTGATGCCGTCCCGTTCCGCGGCGGCCAGCACGCGTTTGAGGAAGCTGCGCGGGCAGTGGGCCCAGGGCTCGCCGCCGACGTGGAAGTCGCCGAAGACGCGCGCACGGCTGGGCGCGTGCGGCAGCGGCCGCAGGGTGGGCCAGTCGGCGACCAGGAAGGCCTCGCCGACCGGTCCCAGCCCGCTGTCTCCCACCACCGCATCGAACATCACCGGCAGCGCCTGGAGCGCCTGGGTGAAGCCGATGCCGCCCTCCCACACGTCGCCGAGCGACTCCAGCGTGACGGCCTTGCCACGGATGACGTTGCTGTTGGGGCTGGTGACGAAGCGCACCGAGCGCACCCCCAGCGCCTTGAGGAGATGGTAGGTCGCGTCCTTCATCGCGGCGCCTCCCTCATCGCACGCCTGTCGGTTTCATCTGTCCTGGTCCTCCATGTCGCCTCCCGTCGTCAATGGCGCCAAGCCGGCCGCCCGGCCTCCAAGGAGACCGGGCGGCCGAGAAGGCACGGCGCTCAGGGCGTGGGGATGTAGCTCGGCGCGAGCTGCGCGGCGAGGTAGAGCTGCTCGTTCTTGACGCCGATGACGGTCACCTGCTTCTGCGGGACCCGCTTGCCGTTGGTGTAGCTGATCGCTCCGGTCACGCCGGGCAGGTTCTTGGTGGCCTGCAGCGCGTCGCGGATCTTGGTGGGATCTGTCGACCCTGCCTGCGTGATGGCATGGGCAATGAGGTGCACGGCGTCGTAGCCGAGGGCCGCGAAGGCGTTCTCGGGATCCTTGCCGTACTCGGCCTTGTAGGCCTTCATGAACTTCTGGACGGCCGGGGTGCTGTCCATCGTCATGAGGGCGTGGGTGGTGTAGTAGACGTCGTTGGAGGCCGGGCCCGCCACCTTCACCAGCAGCGGCGTGTCGTAGCCGTCACCGCCGATGATGGGCTTGTCGATGCCGGCCTGCCGCACCTGCTTGACGATGGTGCCGATGTCGTCGGGCATGGCCGAGATGTAGAGGAAGTCGGGCTGGGTCGAGAGCGCCTTCAGCTTGGTGATCTGTGCCGTGTAGGAGGTGTCGCCCGACTTGTAGGAGTCCTCCAGCAGGATCTTCCCGCCCGCGTGGGTGAAGGCGTCCTTGAAGTACCCCGCCAGCAGGTTGGTGTACTCCGTCGCCTTGTCGTAGAGCAGGTAGGCGTTGCTGCCGAAGTTCTTCATGGCGTACTCGGCGCCGACCGCCGCCTGCACGTTGTCGCCGAACGGCTCCAGGAACATGTAGTCGCCGATCTGCGTTGGCAGCAGCGGCGAGGTGGCGCCGGCCGTCACGAAGGGGATCTTGTTGCGCTGGGCGATGGGGCCCAGGGCCAGGGCAGAGTCGGAGTCGGTGAACCCGGTGATCGCCACGACGTGGTCGCCGTTGATCATCTGGGTGGCGATGTTGGTGATGGTCGCCGGATCCGTCTTGCCGTCGTAGACCACCAGCTCGAGCTGGCGGCCCAGCACCCCTCCGGCGGCGTTGATCTCCTTCACCGCCAGCTTGGCACCGTTCGCCGCCGGCACGTCCAGCGAGGACAGCGCGCCGGTCAGGTTGAAGGCGCCGCCGATCTTGATCGGCGTCTGGGCCAGACCCGCACCCGCCAGGAGAAGCGCCGCCAGCATCACCACTAGGGGCCGAACGTTCCTCATGCCTGTACCTCCGTTTCCTCTGGTGTCGTGCCGGCGAGGCGAGAGCGCCGGCTCCTCGGAACGAGGACGAGCTCGAAGTCCCCCAGCAACCCTTGGGGCCGGAAGACCATGATCAGGATGAAGATCACGCCGAGCGTGACCTGACTGGCGCCGTAGAGCGGAGGGACGTGCAGCGCCCCCAGATGGAAGCCGCGTTCCAGGTTGCGCAGCACCTCGGACAGGATGGTCACCACCACCACGCCCACGCTGGCGCCGGTGAGGCTCGACATGCCGCCCACCACCAGCATCACCAGCAGCTGGATCATAAGCGGGAAGTAGAACGCGTGCGGCGAGAAGGAGGTGAGGTAGTGGGCGTAGAGCGCGCCCGCCACGCCCGAGAAGAACGCGCTCACCACGAAGGCCGTCAGCCGGGTGGGAAGGATATCGATGCCGACCGCCTCGGCGGCCACCAGGTCCTCGCGGCTCACGCGCATGGCGCGCCCGAAGGGGGAGTACGCGATGCGCGAGCTCACCAGCCAGGTGACGGCCAGCCAGCCGAGCACCCACCAGATGGTCGTGTAGGGCAGGACGCCGGTGAAGGTGCGCGAGCCGCGGGTGAAGGCGTCGGCGTTGACCAGCACCACGTTGACGATCACCAGCAGCCCGAGCGTGGCGACGGTGACGTAGTGGCCCGACAGCCGCATCAACGGCAGCCCCACCAGGAACGCCACCAGCACGCACAGGGCGCCGGCGACCAGCGTCGCGGGCAGGAAGCCGAGGCTGACGTGGGACAGGAAGCCGGGCAGGTCGCGCAGGTAGGCGTGCTTGGCGGTCACCGGCAGCGTGAGGATGGCCGCCGCGTAGGCACCCAGGCCGATGAAGCCGACGTGGCCGAGCGAGAACACCCCGGTGAAGCCGTTGGAGAGCGCCATCGACACGACCATGATGATCTCGATGCCCATCACCAGCAGCACCCGCATCGGGTACTCGCCGATGTGCGGGGCGGCGAGCCCGACCGCCACCATGCCCGCGGCGAAGAGCACCAACCGGCCCGGCCTCACAGCTTCACCTCCCGGCGGACGTTGGTGATGCCGCCGGGGCGGAAGAGCAGCAGCACGATCAGCAGACCGAACACGATGGCGTCGCGATAAGGCGAGACCGAGGGAGGCAGGAACGCCACGATGGCGATCTCCAGCGCGCCCAGCACGTAGCCGCCCAGCAGTGCGCCCTCGATGGTGCCGAAGCCCCCGATGATGGCGGCCACGAACGACTTGAGCATGGGCGTGAAGCCCATCAGCGGATAGGCGACCCCCACCTGCGCCGCCCACAACATCCCGGCCAGCCCCGCGAAGGCCGACGCCAGCACGAAGGCGACCACGATCACCAGGTTGACCCGGACCCCCACCAGCCGCGCCGCGATCAGGTCCTCGGCGGTGGCCCGCATGCCCAGCCCCACGGCCGTGCGGGTGACGAACCAGTACAGGAAGAGGAAGGCCACCACCGAGAACACCAGCGTCAGCACGTTGATGTTGGTGAAGGTGATGCGCCCGCCGGCGAGCTTGTAGACGTGGCCGAGCCAGGCGGGCAGCGGGAAGTTGCGAGGGCTGGCCGAGAACAGCAGGATGCCCAGGTTCTCCAGGATGTAGGTGACGCCGAGGGAGGTGAGCAGCATGGTGACGTCGGGCGCGCCGCGCACCGGCCGGAAGGCGGTGCGCTCCATGACGAAGCCGGCCAGCCCGCCGAAGACGATGCCGCCCAGTAGCGCCACCGGGAACGGCACGCCGGCGGACTGCAGCAGCAGCGCCGCGAAGGCGCCGACCATCATCATGTCGCCGTGGGCGAAGTTGATGAGGTTGAGGATGCCGAACACCAGCGACAGCCCCACGGCGATGAGCGCGTAGAGGGAACCCAGGCTGACGGCGTTGACCAGCTGCTGGCTGACGTAGTCGAAGACGTTCAACGCCCACCTCCCAGGTACGCCTCCACCACCTGCGGATCGCGCTTGAGCTCCGCGGAGCTGCCCGAGGCCACCACGTTGCCGGTGCGCAGCACCAGCGCCCGGTCGACCAGCTCGAGCGCCACCCGGGCGTTCTGCTCGACCAGCAGCAGCGTGACGCCCGCCCGCTTGAGCTCGGCCAGGGTCTCGAAGATGGTCTCCACCAGCAAGGGCGCCAGGCCCAGCGAGGGCTCGTCGAGCAGCAGCAGCCTGGGGCTGCTCATCAGCGCCCTGGCGATGGCGAGCATCTGCTGCTCCCCGCCGGAAAGCGTCCCGGCCCGCTGCTGACGGCGCTCGCCGAGCACCGGGAACAGCTCCTCCATGCGGCCGATGTCCTGCCGCACGCCAGCCTCATCGCCTCGACGGCTGGCGCCCAGCTTGAGGTTCTCGAGCACCGTCATGCCGGCGAACACACGCCGCCCTTCGGGGCAGTGCGCCACCCCCAGACCCACGATCACGCCGGGATCCAGGCGGCCGATGTCCTTGCCGCGGTAGCGAACCGAGCCCTGACGGGGGCGCACGATGCCGGACACCGTTCGCAACGTGGTGCTCTTGCCCGCGCCGTTGGCGCCGAGCAGCGCCACCGCCTCACCCTCCTGCAGGCTCAGGTCGATGCCCTTGAGGGCGGCCACCGGCCCGTAGTTGACGCTCAGGTCCTGCAGCGCCAGCATCTCAGGCATGGTGGCTGCTCCCCAGATAGGCCTCCAGCACCTTGGGGTCGGCCTGCACCGTGGCGGGGTCGCCCTCGCAGATCAGCTCGCCGTAGGCGAGCACCTGGATGCGCTCGCACAGGTTCATGACCAGGTCCATGTCGTGCTCGATCACCACCACCGCCAGGTCGAAGGCGTCGCGGATGCGGCGGATGAGCGCCATCAGCTCGCGGGTCTCCTGCGGGTCCATGCCCGCGGCGGGCTCGTCGAGCAACAGCAGCTTGGGCCGGCTGGCGAGCGCGCGGGCGATCTCGAGGCGGCGCTGGTTGCCGTAGGCCAGCGATCCGGCGCGGTCCCAGGAAAGGTCCGAGAGGCCCACCAGCTCAAGCAGCTCCAGCGCCGCAGCCTCGGTGGCGGCCAGGGAGCGCCGATAGCGGGGCGTGCCCAGCGTGGCGTCGATCAGCGTGACCGGGTGCAACCGCTGTGCCGAGGCCTCGACGTTCTCCAGCACGCTCATGCTCTTGCACACGCGGCTGCCTTGGAAGGTTCGGGAGATCCCCAGGCGGGCGATGATCGGCGGCCGCAGCCGCGTCAGCTCGTGGCCGTCGAAGGCGATGGTCCCTTCGTCGGCGCGGGTGAAGCCGCAGATCAGGTTGAACAGCGTGGTCTTGCCCGAGCCGTTGGGCCCGATGACGCCGAGGAGCTCCCCGCGGCGAACGACGATATCGTGGCGGTCGAGGGCACGCAGCCCGCGGAACGACTTGCTGAGGCCTCGGGTCGAGAGCAGCGGCGCCGCGGCCGCGGTGTCGGCTTCCATGCTCACACGCGTCCTCCCGGTCCCGGCCGGTCGCCACCGGTCGCGCGCTGGGCGCCTCGCCGCCGCACCCGCGTGAGCCGCTGCCGGCACCCGGAACCACGCACCGGCGAGCGCTGCGGGAACCACAGCGAACGCGGAGCGCCTACGCCCAGCCGGCGCCCCGACGATGCGCCGCCCCCAGGTATCGCCGGTGGACGTACATTATCACGAACCATCCGAGTCTCCACCCGGACCCGCGCACGGGCCGAGCGGCCCGATCTGGACAACGGCAGCTGTCACCCACGTGCGAACTGCAGCCGGGCGACCGGCCGGCAGCGCGCCGGCCGGGCATCTTCATGCATGCGGGCGACGCGGTGCCGCCGTCCCGCGCGAGCCCGCGCAGGCACCCGCCATGCCGGCGGCACGGCCGCGGGGCTCACGCTCCCCGGCCGCCCCGCCGCCCCGGCGCGCCCCGCATGTCGACGACCCTCAGTGCACGAACAGCGGCTCCATCTGCTGGCGTTCCACCACCGCCTGCATGGCGGCATCGTCGACGGCCCCCTGGAAGCTCGCGGCCGCCTCCAGCACGTGCGGCAGCACGTGGATGTCGCCGACGGTATTGAGGAACAGCCCCTCGTGGCCGAGCACCCAGTGGACCGCCACGGAGATGTCCTGCGGGTCCTCCAGCGGCTCGTACCAGGTGGCGCGCGTCTGGCGCCGATCCCCCCACGGGCGGCGGGTGAGCGACTTGATCGTCTGCATGGCGACGCCGCGCTCGCGACAGGTCTCCTGCAGCGCCGCGACGTCGGCCCGGTAGCGCTCGTCACGCAACAGCACGTAGCTGTAGGGGAAGAGCACGCTGTCGAAGTGGAAGCGCTCGAGGCTCCTCTGATGCATGGCCGCGATGCCGAACCCGTGGCCGGTCACGCCGATGAAGCGAACCAGCCCTTCGTCGCGCGCCTCGACGCAGGCGCGCAGCGCGCCGTCGTCGCCCATGGCGACCTGCCACTCGTCCTCCTCGGCGAGGTTATGGAGCTGGATGAGGTCGAGATGGTCGGTGCGCAGGCGCTCGAGCGAGCGGCGGATCTCGTCGCGGGCCGCGGCGTAGCTCCGCTCGCCGGTCTTGCTGGCGAGGAAGAACTCGTCGCGGCGGCGCTCCATCCAGGGACCCAGGCGCAGCTCGGCGTCGCCGTAGCTGGCCGCTACGTCGATGTGGTTGAGGCCGAAGTCCATGATGAGCTCCATGGTCTCGTCGGCCTCGCCTTGCGTGACGTCGCTGAGCGCCGCGGCGCCGAACAGGGTGCGGGTGCTCACGTGATCGGTGCTGCCGAATGGAGCCTTGGGAATCATGCGCGCCTCCTTCTCGCGTCCCGGCCTGCGCCGGGGACCGGCGTCGGGCCCGCAGCCAGCGCGGGGTACCCGTGCGCCGTGACTTGGGTGTGGTTCGAGTCTACGCGCCGGCCCCGCCGGGCGGCCAGGGCTAGAGTCCCTGCAGGGCCTCTTCGACGGGCGTGTCTCCGGCGAGAAGCTCCAGCGCGCGCCCCTGCGCGACGCCCAGCCGCAGGGCCGCCACCGCCACCCGCGCCACGTCCTCCCTGGGTACCGTGCCTTCGGCATCGAGGCTGTCGCCCAGCCGCACGCGGCCGGAGCCGGCCGCGTCGGTGAGGCCACCCGGCCGCAGCACCGTCCACGCCATGCCGCTGTCGACCAGCGCCTGCTCGGCGTCACGCTTCGCCTGGAGGAACGGCCGCAGCGACGGTGGCATGCGTTCCGGACGGTCGGCGCCCATGGAGCTGATGAGCAGGAAGCGCCTCACCCCGGCGGCGCGGGCCGCCTCGATCAGGCGCGCGGTGCCGAGGTGATCGATCGCCTCGGCGTCCTTGGCGTCCCGCGCCCCCGCGGCGCAGATCACGGCGTCCGCGCCCGCCACCGCCTGCTCGAGGCTGGCCTCTCCCTCGTGCGGGGCCTCGGAGGCGAGATCGCACAGCACCGGCTCGGCGCCGAACGCCGCCACGGCATCGCGCTGCTCGGGCCGGCGCACCATCCCCAGCACCGGTCCCAGGTGGGCCGCCAGCATCTTCCTGAGAGCATGCGACCCGGTTCGGCCTGCGGCACCAACGACGAGCACCTTCATGCCCCCGGGCATACCACGAGCGGCGGGCCGCGCGCCATGCCGCCACCGCATCGCCACCGAGGCCACGTTTGCGGTCTCCTGGAGGGCATCTTGCCCTCGGCGAAGGGCGCTTGGGCTGCTACGCTTCCCGTGAGCCCGCCAGTTCTCTCTCGTCGACGGAACCGCGGGTGGTGGTGCGCCCGTCACGGTCACTGTGGCAGGGGCGGCACTGCGTCCGCCACCTGCGCCGCAAGCCCCTTCCCGTTCGGTCGCTCAGTCACGTCACCTGCTCGTCGCGGCGTGCGCGGCTGAAACGAGGTGGGACATGGCACGACGGATGGCCAGGCTACTTGGGGCAGCGCTTCTGACAGGGCTGCTGGTGAGCTCCACGACGGCCGCCCCGCCGAGCGAAGCGGGCGTGGTCTACGAGGCGAACCTGCAATGCGGGGACCTGATGGCGGCCGATCCGGGCGCCGGGTGCACCAGCGACCAGCTCACCCGGGCGGCCGGCTGGGTGCAGGCCCACATCGACGGCGACCGGCGAGAGCGAGCTCGAGGGCATGCTCATGGCGCGCAGCGCCGACGGGTCGCCCGTCTGGTGAGGCCGCATCGAAGGGGGGCGCCCGTCTGCGTGGAGCCGGCGGCATAGCGGGCTTCGAGCTCCGTTCGCAGACGGGCGCCGCGCGCCCGGGCCCCGCATCAGGACGTGATAGCGTGGGTCCTCGCATGGACTTCGTGTGCCTCGCTGCCGGCAAGGGAACGCGTTTCGGCGCGCTCGGCCGTTACCTGCAGAAGTGCATGCTGCCCGTTGGGCTGACGCCGTTCCTCGAGTACACCGTTCGCAACCTTCGGGCCAGCTCCGCCTGCGATCCCGAGCGCGACCGCCTGCTGATCCTGCTGGGGCACCACGGCGGGCAGGTGCGCGGCTACTTCGGCGACGACTATCTGGGCCTGCCGATCGCCTACCTGCAGCAGGGCGAGGCGCGCGGTACCGGGCACGCGCTGGCGACGGTGGCGCCGGCGCTGCACCCGGGCGGGTCGGCGGTGGTGTGGCTCGCCGACCTCTACGTGCCGAGCGACTTGTTCGCTGCCGTCGCCGCGCATGAGGACGACAACGTGCTGACGCTGGCGCCGGGCGGCATCGACGCCAACGCCGACGTCCGCATCACCACCGAGGGCGCGCGCGTCACCGAGGCCTGGCGCGGTCGCGGGCCGCTGGCGGACATCGGGCTGTGGAAGCTGGAGCCCTCGGTGATGGCAGCCATGCACGAGCCGACCGGCGCCGAGGTGCGGGCGCTCCCCAACCTGCAGCGCCAGATCGAGGCCGGGCTGGCGGTGGGCTGGCTCGAGGCGGCGGAATGGCTCCACCTCGGTGGCACCGAACCCACGCCGGAGGCGAACGTGCTGGCGGTGACCCGGAGGCTGCTGGAGCTCGAGGGGACCACCGGGTGATCGTCGCCAAGACCCCCCTCCGGATCCCGCTGGCCGGCGGTCTCACCGACATCCGCGGCTACGCCGAGCGCTTCGGCGGCGTGACCGTGAGCGCCACCGTCGACCGCTACCTGTACGTCGTGCTCAAGCCCAACCCCGGCGGCGCCTTCGAGCTCAGGTACCTGGACACGCAGGAGAAGGCCATGGAAGGGCGCGCGATCCGCCACGACCTGGTACGCGAGAGCCTGCGCTCGTCGGGTCTGCTGGACACCCCCATGACGATCCACATCCTCGCCGACCTGGCCAGCGAGAGCGGGCTCGGCGCCTCGGGCGCATTGACGGTGAGCCTGCTGAACGCGATGCGCCGGCTGAAGGGCGAGCGGCCGACGCCGGCGGCGCTGGCGCGCGAGGCCGGCCACATCGAAGTGGAGCTGCTGGAGGGCGCGTCCGGCTACCACGACCCCACGATCACCGCCCTGGGCGGGGTGAAGCTCATCGAGTACGACGGCGCCGACGCCCGCGCCCGCGAGGTGGCGATGACCGCCACGACGCGCAAGGCATTCGCCGATTCTATGCTGTTCTTCTACAGCGGCCGCCACGCGCGCACCAAGCCCTCGCTCGACCTGCTTTCCAGCCGGCTGCCGGACGCGATCCCGGTGCTACACGAGCTCAAGGCCATCGCCCGCGAGCTGGAGCGAGCGTTCGGCGAGGGCGACGTGCGCCGGGTCGCGGAGATCATCGGTGAGCAGCAGCGCCTCAAACAGTCGCTGCCAGGGAACTTCGTGGACGACTACGTGCTCGACGTGACCCGGCGTGCTCGCGAGGTGGGCGCCTACGCGCAGCTGCCCGGCGGGAAGATCAGCGCCTTCGTGATGGTTGCCTGCCCCGAGGGACAGCTGGCGGCCGTGAGAACGGCGCTTGCCGACCTGCAAGAGGTACGCCTGGCGTTGGAGCCGGAGGGCACGCGCGCGGTCGAACTGTAGCGCCGCCGGGCCATAACGCCGCCGGGCTATAGCGCCGCC
>CAZBZU010000009.1:16601-18561 GCA_964496495.1 uncultured bacterium | reverse complement strand
CCGGCGGGGCACGACCGGCGGGGCACGACCGGCGGGGCACGACCGGCGGGGCCAGAGAAGGGGGCACGTATGTTCCGGTACGGCTACGGCATGGGCATGGTGGGCGGGTTCGGATGGCTCGTCTCGCTACTCGTCATCGTGTTGCTGGTGATCGGCATCGTCTACCTGGTGCAGGCCTTGGATGGCGGCCGCGGCGGATCGCACCGCCACGACCGCACGCCCGTGCCGCGCGAGGACAGCGCCCTGCGCATCCTGCGCGAGCGCTACGCCCGCGGCGAGATCGACCGGGACGAGTTCGAGCAGCGGAAGCGCGACCTGTCCTAGGACCCCGGCGGTGAGTGAGGCGATCGCGGCCCCCGCGATCGGCGCCGGCGAGGCGTGCCTTCCTGGCGGCGGACCGGGCGGCGACGCTTCATAGCGGCGGACCGGGCGGCGACCCCCACCCCCTGTCCAGGCCCCTATGGATGATCCAGATCGCCTGCCGTCACGTAGAGCTAGGCAGATGCACGTGAGTTGCGCGCCTGACGGGGCTCGCCCGATCTCTTCAGTAGGCGCCAGCCTGGAGCTGCACGGCAATGGCGAAGGGTCGTTTATGAGAGACCGCCGAAGAGAGCCGACCCGGCGCGGCCTCGACAGCGTCCCGCGCCGGCGGTGGACCGGCGGCGGGTCGGCGGTGGGCCGTCGCCGGGCGGCCGCCGGGCGGTCCCCGACAGTGGCGAGGGTGCCGTGCCACTCACTAGCATGACGTCATGACCCCTACGCCGAACGCCGCCCTGTCGCGGGAAGCCCTCGACCGGCTCGCGGACCGGTTCGCCCTTCCGGGAGCGGCGCTCGCTCTGATCGGCTCGCACGCTCGCGGCGAGGCCGGCCCCGACAGCGACGTCGATCTGCTGCTGCTCGTCCCCGACGGGGCCGCCGAGCCTGCGGCCGGACCTCAGCTGGTCGATGGCCGGCTGGTGGTGGTGAGCACCGCCTCCGAAACGACGTCGGCTACCTGGTTCGAGCTGCCCGAGCTGGTGGTGCAGCACGTTGGCGGCCTGCGCCGGCTGCGGGTGATGCGGGACCCGGAACGCAAACTCGCCGCCTTGCGTAGGCGGGCGTTGGACTTCCGCTGGACGCCCGAGCTCGATCGGCGTGCCGACCGCTGGGTAGGCGCGTCCCTGGCCGGCTGGGCCGAGGAGGCGTTGCGAGGCCTCGGCGGGCGCCAGCGCGACGACCTCGGCCGGATGCTGCTGGCGAGGTTCGGCCTGAGCTGGGGCCTGTCGCGGCTGATGCTGGTGCACGAGCGGCTGTTGCCGGTGAGTGAGCGGGCCATGCTCACGGCACTGGCGGAGGCGCTCGGCGAGGGAGCGCGGTGGGTCGCCCTGCAGCGGGCCGCCTTCGGCTTGACGTCGGCCGGCCTGACGCCGAGCTTGCCAGAGCAGGTCGACGCGGGCCTCGCCCTCTATCGCGATACGGCGACGCGCGTCGGACGCCTCCTCGAGCCGAGGGAGCGCGCCATCGTCGAGGCAGTGACCGCGAGGATCGCGTCCCATCTGGGCAGCTGAGGGGCGCGCCGCACTCTCTGGGGTGGCGGCACCTCGTGGCGCCCGGCGGCGCGCGACGGCAGCCGCCACGCCCTAGCGGCGCCGCGCGCCGCCGTGCGTCGCACCCGCCCTGCCGGACACACGTCGTGGACGGCATCGTCGACACTTCTCCCGAACCGTGAGGTCGTGGGCTCGAGCCCACCAGTGCGATCGCCGTACCCTCGTCCAGCACGCCATCGGCAGTCACCGGCCTAGCTCTACGTGACGGCAGGCGATCTGGATCATCCATAGGGGGCGTACACAGGGGTCCGGGTCCGGGTGCTGGCCCAGGCGCGGGTGCTGGCCCAGGCGCGGGTCCAGGCCCAGGCGCGGGTCCAGGCCCAGGCGCGGGTCCAGACCCAGGCGCGGGTCCAGACCCAGGCGCGGCGCCGGAA
>CAZBZU010000009.1:0-16501 GCA_964496495.1 uncultured bacterium | reverse complement strand
CCCAGGCGCGGGTCCAGACCCAGGCGCGGGTCCAGACCCAGGCGCGGCGCCGGAAGCGTCCTCACCTTCGCCGCAAGGCGTCCCCAACCGGCCCCGGTCACCTGTGAGACTTGAGTTTCTCGCCCCCATCGCGTAGACTGCAGCTGTTCCGAAAACTCTGGGAAGATTTTTCGTAACACGGGCGTGAGCCCGGAAATCTGTGGGCCTCTTGTAGAGAGGCAGTTGGGTGAAGGTAGAAACATGGCAAGTGGAAGAGTCAAGTGGTTCAGCGCTGAAAAGGGCTACGGGTTCATCGAGCAGGGCGACGGCGGGCCGGACGTGTTCGTCCACTTCTCTGCGATCCAGGGGGAAGGCTTCCGCAATCTCAACGAAGGGGACGAAGTCGACTTCGACGTCGAGCAGGGCAAGAAGGGCCTGCAGGCCGCCAATGTCGTGGTGACCAGCGCGGCCCCTGCCGGAGGACGCGCTCAGCGCTACTGAGTCTGAAGCCAGTACACGGTGCGGCGCCCGGCCTTCGAGCCGGGCGCCGCTCGCTATCTCGGGCTAGCGCCGGCGGCCCAGACGACCGCCGGGCGGCCGCGTCGCGGCCGCCCGGCGGAGTCAACTCAGCGCGAAGGCGCTACTGCGCCATCACTGCGACAGCGACACGCTGTCCACCAGCCAGTCGCCGGCCGGGTCGATGACCATGCCGGACACGTTGGGCTTGGTGAAGGCGATGAGCTGCCCGAAGTTCTGCCACAACGGGATGAACGGAACGTCGGTGGCGCTCAGCTTCTGCACCTGCTCGTAGAAGCCCGCGCGCGCGCTCTGGTCGGTCGCCTCGCGCGCCTTGGTGATGAGCTGCTTGTACTGCGCGAAGTCGGGCGCCTGATCCCAGAAGGTCCCCAGGCTCTTGGTCGAGTCCGTGAGCCAGGGTGCCAGGAAGTTGTCGGGGTCGATGAAGTCTGGGTACCAACCGAGCGTGAAGAAGCCCAGCGCGCTCTGCGACATGCGCGTGGTGTAGGTGCCCCAGTCGAGCGCGGACAGGGTCAGCTTGATCATGCCGGTCTGCTCGAGGCTGGTCTTGAGCACCGCCGCCACGTCGGGCTCGGTCGAGCCGTAGTGGCCGGTCGGGTACCACAGCGTGATGGCCAAGGGGTTGGAGCTGCTGTAGCCCGCCTGCGTCAGGAGCTGCTTGGCCTTTTCAAGGTCACGCTTCGGGAACACGTTGGTGCTGCTCCACATCCCCGGAGGCACCATCGAGTAGAGCGGCTGGTTGATGCCGGAGAAGACGTCATCCACGATCGCCTGGCGGTCCACCGCGTAGGAGATCGCCTGCCGCACCTGCGGGTTGTCGAAGGGCTTCTGGGTCACGTTGAACAGCAGGTAGCGGATGCTCAGCGAGCCGGAGGGCTTGACCTCCTTGAAGCTCGGGTTGCTCGACAGGCTCTTGATGTCCTGCGGGTTCACGCTGCGGTACTCGATGTCGATAGCGCCGGACTGCAGCGCCGAGCGCAGCGCGGAGGCGTCGGAGTACATGTTGTAGATGACGCGGGGTTCCTTGGGCTGCGGGCCCCAGTACCCCTTGTAGGCTTCGAGGACCACGCGCTGGTTGGGAACGTACGAGACCAGCTTGTACGGCCCGGTGCCGGCGTACTTGCCCTTGGCGAAGCTGTCGGCAGGGGTGCTCTTGGGCGACATGATCTCGACCGGGCTAATGGGCGGCGCCAGGCGCGCCAGGAAGGTGGCGTCGGGCTGGTTCAGCGTGAACACCACGGTGTTGGCGTCGGGCGCGGCGATGCTCTTGATATCACCCTTGATCAGGCCTACCGCGCCCTTGGGGCCGTCGAGCTTCAACGCGCGATCGAAGGACCACTTCACGGCCTGGGCATTGAAGTCCGATCCGTCGGTGAAGGTCACACCCTGCCGCAGGTGGAAGGTGTAGGTGAGGCCGTCACTCGAGATGTCCCAGGACGTCGCCAGCGAGGGCTCGATGGTGGTCCCGCCGGGCTTGAGCCGCACCAGGCCCTGGGAGGTCTGGGCAAGGATGTGCCAGGTGAAGAAGTCGTAGGAGTTCGCCGAGGAGAGCTCCGTCACCGAGTCGGTCGTGCCGATCGTGAGGACGTTGTTCTGCGCCAAGGCGATGCCGGCCGCGGCTAGCGCGGCGATTAGCAACCATCGGAAGCGCATTGCGTGTTCCCCCTTTCTGGGACCTTCCTTGAAACCTTCGTTGTGACAGGCACAGGCATTGTAATCCGAGGATCGCGTTGACGTGGTAGATGGCCGGCGGCCGGCGCCGACCAGCGGCGGCCTGGGCGGGCCATCACCCCAGCCGGGGCGTCAGCCCGTCGGGCCCACCGCCTCGCCGATGCCCTCGCCGAGCAGGTTGAAACCGAGCGAGGTGATGACGATGGCGATGCCTGGGAACGTGATCAGCCACCAGTAGCCCGACTGCAGGAACGCCTGCCCGTTCTGGATGTCGAAGCCCCAGTCCGGCGTGGGCGGCGGTAGCCCGAACCCGAGGAAGGCCAGGCCCGCCTCGGTCAGGATGGCGTCGGCGATGTTGAACGACACGATCGCCAAGAGCGCGTTGAGGGTGTTGGGGGCGATGTGCAGCCGCAGCGTTCGCACGGCGCGAGCGCCGAGCGCCTGCGCGGCCTCGACGTAGGCCTCTTCCCGCACCCTCAGCGTCTGCCCCCGCGCCACCCGGAAGTAGGTGGGGATGTACACGATGGCGATGGCAGCGACCATGTTGAGCACGCCCGGCCCCAGCATCGCCACGATGGTGATCGCCAGGATCAGCGCGGGGAAGGAGTAGAGCGCGTCCATCACCAGCGACAGCGTGCGATCGAGCCGCCCGCCGGCGTAGCCGGAGATCCACCCCAGGCTGGCCCCGACGACGAGCGACAGCAGCGTGGAGGAGAACGCCACCTCCAGGGGGATGCGCCCGCCGTAGATGACCCGCGACAGCACGTCGCGGCGCAGCTGGTCGGTCCCGAACCAGTGCGCCGCCCCCGGCGGCACCAGCCGGTCCGCGCCCGGCGCGGTGGGGCTGTAGGGCGCGAACAGAGGCGCCAGCAAGGTGACGAGCACCACCAGGCCGATGAGCACGATGCCCGCTGCCAGCACCCGGCGCCGGCCCAACCACGTCCTCAACGGCGCCACCACCACGCGGCTGCCTCGCGGCGCGTCGACCATCAGCTGAACCTCACCCGGGGGTCGATCAGGGCGTAGAAGATGTCGACGACCAGGTTCACCGTCGCGATGAGCACGGCGATGACGACCACCGTGCCCTGGATGGCGTTGAAGTCGCGCGCCTTGATGCTCTGAAGCAGGAAGCTGCCGATGCCCGGCCAGCTGAACACCGCCTCGGTGAGCACGGCCCCGCCCATGAGGATGGCGAACTGGATGCCGACCACCGTGATGATGGGGATGAGGGCGTTGCGCAGCGCGTGCTTGAGCACCGTAACCCGTCCCGGCAGACCCTTCGACCTGGCCGTGCGCACGTAGTCGAGGTCGAGCACCTCGATGAGGGCGGCGCGCGTCACGCGGCCGACCAGGCCGGACAGCGCCAGGCCCAGGGTGAAGGCCGGCAGCAGCAGGTGCAGCGCTGCCTCCCCGAAAAGCGCGAAGTTACCGCGCAGCAGGGTGTCCAGCAACACGAACCCGGTGATGGGCTGGAAGAAGGCGGCGTCCACGGGGTTCAGCTGAAGGCCGGTGGGGAACCACTTCAGGAAGACGCCGAACAGCATCTGGAGCATCAGGCCGCTCCAGAAGATGGGGATGGCGTAGGTGCCGATGTGCGTGAAGCGCAGCACCTGGTCGGTGATGCCGCCCTGCCGGAGGGCGGCCCACACGCCGGTGGACACGCCGATCAGCGCGGCGATGAACAACCCGGAGAACGACAGCTCCAACGTCGCCGGCAGGTGCAGCGCGATCTGCGAGGTGACCGTCATGCCGGACGAGAAGGAGTCGCCGAGGTTCCCGTGGATCACGCCCCAGAGATACTTGATGTACTGGACGTAGATGGGCTGATCGAATCCGAGCCGGTGCTCGTACTCGTGGATCAGCGACAGTGGCACGTTGCGACCGCCCAGGATGACCAGCACCGGGTTCCCCGGCATGACGTGCAGCACCAGGAAGACCACGGTCAGCAGGATCAGCACCATGGGGATCGTCAACAGGACGCGGGTCAGTGCGTAGCGAAGTAGTCCCATCCGAAACTCGGTGCATGATATGGCGGCCTGCGGGGCCGGTCAACTCGAACGGCGGCCAGCCGCCTGTCAGCGGTCAGGCGCTCAGTCGTCGTGTCCGATCGACCCGCTCGCTTGGGCCCGCACGTACTGCCAGCCGGCGGTGGCGATGATGAAGACCACCAGGAACAACAGACTTCCCGCCACGACGGCCAGCGTGGTGGGCTCGGAGTCGGCGGCCAGCACGATGGCCGCTCCGACGGCCGTCCCTACCAGCGCCACGGGCAGCACCCCCAGCACCGCACCGCGCAGCGTGCCGTGCGCCTTGATCCCGGCGCGGGCGCGCTGCAGCGCCAGCACCACGTTGGCGACCGCGAAGAGGATGGCCACGTCGAGGTAGCCGCGCGGCGGCACCCGGATGACGAACTGCTCGATCAGCAGGAGCGCCAGCAGCCCCAGGTAGAAGGTGCCGATCGCGCCGGGATAGCGCAAGCCGCCACCCCCGGCCGGTCGCACGCCGCCACCACCGCTCACCGCCGCCCCCCATGCGGTTCGCGCCAGTGGCTCTTTGCGGCGCGACCTTCGAGATGCGAGGCGCCAGCCCCGGCCAGCCAGGCCATGCGGCATGGTCATCCGCCCGGCGCCGACGCCGCCAGGGGCGAATGTCCTCTCGTGACCGCCGGTGTCGTCCGTCCTGGAACGGCTTACGACGGGCGAGCGCTGCGGGGCGCGCCCACGCGTGGGCGCCCCGCTGGCGCCCGCCGCAGCCGCTCAGCCCTCGCCCGCTCAGTCCTCGCCCGCGCCCGCCTCCTTGGCCTCGCCTTTCGCCTCGGCGCCTTTGCCCTTGCCTCGGGCCTTGCCCTGGGCCGCGGTGATCTTCTCGATGAGGTCGGGCACGCGCTCGAACATCTCGCTGAGGCCGCCCTTCTTGCCGGGCGCCGCCAGGATGGAGAGCTCGCCGCCGTGCACCACGATGAAGGCGGCAGGCTCCACCTTGACCCCGCCACCGCCACCGCCACCGGACCCCTTGCCGCTCGTCTTCTCGTCGGCGCCTCCCTCACCTTCACCGCTTCCGCCGCCGAAGCCGACCGTCACCTTGGAGATGGGGATGACGGTGTTGTCGCCGACCTGCAGCGCCTCGCCGACCATCGTCTCTGTCCTGGCGATGGTGCTGATCTCGTCCACCAATGTCTTCATGAGGTCCTGAACGCTCATGGTCGCTCCCTTCCTCCGCCACTCGGGCGGTCCATGCCACCATCGTGCCTGTCGCTCCCGCGCTGCCCCCTACGCCGCGCCGCCCGCCACGCCCGCGCCGCCCAGACCCCCGCCACCCGCGCGGGCCGACTCGCCGTGCCGGGCGCCGCCCGTGCCCGCCGCGCCACACGCCACAGACGCACCGCCAGGATGGCGCCGTGCAGCGGACGCAGGCGCACGGAGGCGTCGAGCGCCAGGCGCGGGGACTCCTCCTCGAAGTCGGGCGTCAGGCGAACGCCTCGCCTCACCGCCGCCGGCGCCACCGCCCGGGCCGCGAACGCGGCGCCCGAGAGCCAGCCCGTCAACGCCGGGTCGGGCGTGGCGAGTCTCGCCGCCATCGAGAGCCGGCGCACCCGAACACGGCGGAAGAACGCCCGCAGCGCCCGCAGCGGCCGCCGGCGCTCGGCCCACAGCTTGCGCAGAGACGGACGCGCTGCGCGCCGCCGGCGCGGTCGAGCGCGGCGCCCGCGGCGCCCGGACCGCGCCGTCGACCAGCGTCCCAATCGCCGAGAGAGCAGCCGAAGCTCCACGTCGCCGGCGCGGGTGTCGAAGCTGAGGCGCAAGCCCGGGCCGGCCACCGACACCACCCGCCGGTCCTCGTCCCACACGGCATCGACGTCCACGGGCACGAGCAGCAGCGATGCCAGCAGCGCCAGCAGCAACGCCAGCAAGCCGCCAACCACGATCGCTAGCCACAGCAGAACCGACACGGGCTACCCCCAGGGTCTCGGCGCGGGCGCCATCCTGGCGCCCATCTCACCAGCATGCGGGCCACTGCCGGTCGGCGGGTCGGCGGAAGTCCGACCCGCGAGTCCGACTGCGACGGTAGCAGACGGCGGGGCCTCGGCCTACCCGGGGGCGGTCCGCGCCCCGGGCGAGGACCGGGCACCGCGCTCCCGCCCGCCGGCGCGGGTCGCGCGAACCGCTCCCAGTGCCACCAGGCTGAGCAGCAGCGCCAGCAGCCCGCCCAACACCGGCACGTATGCCAGGACGGCCAGCACCAGCGCCAGCGTGAACGCCCCGATGCCGACGCGCAGCGCCTCGCTCCAGTGCCGCTCGAAGGCGCCGGCGAGGTACTCGCCCACGGCGTCGCCAACGGCGATCCAGCCGAACAGCACCGCGGCGTAGACCAGCATGGCGCCCAGGATGGTCAGCGGGATGCCGATGAGGGTGACGGCGAGCAGCGCCAGCACCACCACGGCCACGATCGCGGTCAGCAAGCCGTCGAAGCCCATGCGCCAGGGTGACCGGAGCATGGCGTCCCGCACCCGGCGCACGCGCGCCGGCACCGCCGCCATCACCAGCGACGCGAGCAGGCCGATGGCGATGGCGCGGAGCAGCATGTCGGCGGGGTGACGCGGTACCGCCGCGCGGCCGGCGGCGACCGCCGGCGCCCGCACGTACTCCGGCAGTGACAAACGCACCGGCCCCTGCCTGCCCTGGTGGACGCTTCCCGCGACCATCGCGCCGGCTGCCTGGCGGAAGGCGGCGTAGTCGGCGCTGACGTCGCCGCCGACCCGCGCCCGGTCGCCGAGCGTGAGGGTGCCGCCGTAGGCGCGCACGTCTCCTGCGACGGACCCGTCCACGGTGGCGGCGCCGCCGACCACGACGAGATTCCCTTCCAGGGTGGCGCCGGCATCCACCGCGACGGTGGCCCCGACGGCGGTGAGGTCGCCCGTCACCGTGGTCCCAGGCGCGACGCTGTAGCTGCCGCCGACGACGAGCCCCGGCGCGGGGACGACCCGCGCGGGGACGACCTGCGCATCCGCGATGCTGCCGCCCGCTGCCCCCTGCGCCGCGGCCCCCGCTCCCCAGAGCGTGGCCAACGAGGCCGTCACCCATACCAGAGACGTCAGCGTCGCCGCCCGCCGCCGCCCGCGCGACAGCCGGCGGCTCCGTCTTCCGCGTTCGCCCTGCCCGTCGCTGTGTGTCATGGCTCCCCCTCCCGTTGCCGGCCCGGCACGGGCGGCATGGTCCCTGCATAGCCGCTCGCAGGCGCCCGCGGGTCGGTGGCTTTCCTACCGGCGGGTGGGGGGAAGTCGGACGGGGGAGCGCCTCTCGGCCCCGCTCCCGCGGGGCGCCCAGGAACTCACTAGACTGGAGGCGGTCGCCGATCCGGCGACCCTCGGGAGGTGGCAGATGGCGCCGCGAACGAAGGGCCCCGGATGGCCGGCCGCCGCACGCCCGAGCCGACGGGGCGGCAGCGTGCTCGTCGGCCATCGGCGTGAGCGCGGTTGCGGGCAGAGCGCATGAGCACGAAGCGCTACCGGCACCTGGGCGACTTCAGCGACCTGGTCGCCGCCGCCCGCGGCCCTCACGACGCCGGGCGGGCGGCCGTCCCCGCCGAGCGGATCGCGGAGCTGCTCGCCTTCGGCGGCGGGCGCGGGGCCCCGGCGCAGCCGGTCGTGGAGCGCAGCTGGGAGACCGCCGGCGTCCGCGGCGAGGAGGTGTCGTGGAGCGTGGGCTACGGCCCCCGCACGCGCGCCTGGCTGCTGCGACCGGCAGATCGGGGCGCCGCCCCGCGCCCCGCCGTGCTGGCGCTGCACGACCACGGCGGCTTCAAGCTGCTGGGCAAGGAGAAGATCGCCGACGACGAGCACGACCCCACGCCGGCGGTTCGCGCCTTCCGAGAGCGGGCGTACGGCGGCGCGGCGTTCGCCAATCGCCTGGTCGAGCGCGGCTTCGTGGTGCTGGTCCCCGACGTCTTCATGTGGGGCAGCCGGCGCTTCCCGGAAGCGATCATGCCCGAGCGCGTGCGCGAGCTGGCGGCGTGCGCGACGGCGAGCCACCGGGGCGACGGGGTGCCGGAGGACGTCGCCCGTTACAACGCCGCCGCCGAGCTGCACGAGCACCTGGTGGCGAAGTACGCCACGGCGCTCGGCACCTCGATCGCGGCGATCGTGGCCTTCGAGGACCGGGCGGCGCTCGACTACCTGGCCTCGCTGCCGGACGTCGATGCCGGTCGGCTGGGCGCCGTCGGCCTGTCCGGCGGCGGCGCGCGCGCCGCCCTTCTCACGGCGACGCACGAGCGGCTGGCGGCGGCGGTCGTCGTCGGGATGATGAGCAGCTACGAGGCTCTGCTCGACGCTCACGTCCACGCTCACACCTGGATGCTGTTCCCGCCGGGACTGGCGCGCTTCGCCGACTGGCCCGACGTGGCCGCGTGCCGGGCGCCGCGCCCGCTACTGGTGCAATACGCCGAGGACGATCCGCTCTTCCCGGAAGCCGGCATGCGGGCCGCCGACGCCGCCATCGGCCGCGCCTACGCGGCGGCCGGCGCGCCCGAGCGCTACCGCGGCAGCTTCCATCCCGGCCCCCACCGCTTCGACGTCGACATGCAGGATGGCGCCTTCGACTGGCTGGAGGCGGTCTTGCGCCCCTGAGGGTACCGCCCCGGGCACGATTGCCACGGCCCCGGCGCATCCTATAGGATGTACGAAACATCCGACCGTTCGCCGTAGGGCCCGTGGGAGACGCTCGCGTGTTCAAGAGCAAGAACGAGCAGGTGTACGACCATCTGCATTCTCTGATCCTGGAGGGCCGGCTGGTGCCGGGATCGCGCCTGGTCATCGACCGCCTCGCGGAGCGCCTCGGGGTGAGCCAGATCCCCATCAGGGAGGCCCTCTACCGCCTCGAGGCGGCCGGCTTCGTCATGCTCGAGGCGCACGTCGGCGCCCGCGTGACCGAGCTCCACGCCAACGAGGTCCGCGAGGTCTTCCAGGTCCTGGAGGCGATGGAGCTCATCACCGCCCAGGTGGCATGCGAGCGCCTCGTAGACGACGATCTGGCCTGGCTCGAGCACCACGTGGCGGCGATGGGCGCCTTGACCCTCGACGCCGATGCCTGGTCGCTCCGCAACAAGGAGCTCCACCTGTTCATCGGCGAGCGCTCCGGGGCTGCCCTGGCGGCGAGGGTGCTGGAGACCGCGCTGGATCACTGGGACCGGCTCCGGCGCCACTTCCTCGAGGAGGTGTTCTCGCGCCGCATCCCGACCGCGCAACGCGAGCACCTGACGCTGCTCGCGGCGCTCGAGCGCCGCGAGCCGGCGGCCGTGAAGCGCAGCCTGCAGCAGCACAACCGCGCGGCCCTGGCTGCCTACACCGATCATCTCAGGGCCCGAGGGCACCTCGACGAGGCGCCGTCGTGAGTGCCCGGGAGAACCTCTACCGGAAGCGAGCACCGGCTTGCGCGATGCCCTGCGTCGCGGCCGCGGGCCCCGCCCGGGCGAACCTGCACGGGAGGTGGGCACGCGTGAGCACGAGGCACTGCGTCACGGCCACGCGCCCCGCCCGGGCGGGCCGCGGGCCCGCGTCGCCCGGAAGGGAGGGAGGCCCGGCTACGATCACGACCACCATGCTTGCCACGCCGTAGGTCGAGGTCTCGACGACCGCGACCGCCGCCGATCGAGAGCGGACCAAGGGAGGAACCATGATTCGACGACTGCGGATGCTCGTGCTGCTCGCCGCCCTGATGGGCGGGATGACCGCCCTGGCGCAGACCCACCTGCGCATCACCTGGTACAACGACGGCAATGAAGGGCAGGTCTTGCAGGACCTGCTGAACAAGTTCGAGGCCCAGAACCCCGACATCACGGTCACGCTGGACACCGTCTCCTACGCACAGGGGATCCTGCAGTCGCTCCCGCTGCAGCTGGCGTCGGGGCAGGGCCCCGACATCGCCCGCGTGACCCAGCTCGGCGACCTCGAGAAGTACTACCTCGACCTCACCCCGTACCTCAAGGACCCGAGCTACTGGGAGACCAACTTCGGGCCGTTCCTCGACTGGATGCGTCCGGCAGGCTCGAAGGCGATTCCGGGCTACATGACCCAGCTCACGGTCACGGGCCCCTTCGTGAACAAGACCCTCTTCGACCAGGCGGGCATCCCCCTGCCGCAAGGCGACACCACCTGGCAGCAGTGGGCCGACGTGACCAGAAAGGTCGCCAAGGCCACGGGCACGCCGTTCGCCATGGCGATGGACCGCTCGGGCCACCGCTTCGCCGGCCCCGCGGTCAGCATGGGCGCGAAGTTCTTCGATGCGCAGGGCAAGCCCAAGATCGACGACCCCGGCTTCCGCGACATGGCGAAGCTCCTGGTGCAGTGGAACAAGGACGGCACCATGGACCCCAGCGTGTGGATCGGCAACGGCGGCCAGTACGCCGCCGGCAACCAGGACTTCATCAACGGCCAGATCGTGTTCTACATGTCGGGCAGCTGGCAGATCAGCCAGTTCGCCAGCAAGATCGGCAACGCCTTCGACTGGGTCGCGGTCCCCAACCCCTGCGGCCCCGCCGCCTGCACCGGCATGCCTGGCGGCGCCGCGCTGGTCGCCTTGAAGGAGACCAAGCACCCCGAGGCGGTCGCCAAGCTCATGGAGTTCCTGGCGCAGCCCGACAACCTCGCGGAGTTCTACGCCCGCACCCTGTTCATCCCGGGATCGCTCGGCCTGGCCAAGAAGGGCATCGACTTCCAGACCGACAACCAGAACGCCAAGGCGGCGCTGCAGGTGTTCTCCAGCCAGGTCTCCAAGCTCGCCCCGCTGGCTTACAAGCTGCAGGCGTACAAGTACAACACCACCTACTTCAACGCCATCCGCGACCGGCTGACGCAGGTGATGGTCGGCGAGCTGACCATGGATCAAGCCGTCCAGCGTATCCAGCAGGACATCGACGAGCAGCTCAAGGCGGCCGGCCAGTAGTCGCGGGACCGGCCGCTGCCTGAAGCCGGCCAGGTACCCGGTGGAGGCCCTCCTCCACCGGGTACCCCGGAGAGTGAGGCGATGCGAGCAGAGTCCGATCCCGGTGGGGCCCGCAGCGTGCTGACGGGCGCGCGGAGCGCCCCGCGCCGCGCGCTGCAGGGGTCGTTCAACCTCGTGATGAACGTCCTCGACCTGGTGATGGCGCCTCTCCAGCGGGCGATCGGCGTGAAGCGCATGCCGTGGGTGTTCCTGCTGCCCAACCTGGCCATCTTCGGCATATTCGTGCTGTTCCCGATGCTGCTCAACTTCTACTACGCCTTCACGGGAGGCACGAACCTCTTCCCGCAGGACCGGCCGTTCGTGGGAACGGCCAACTTCCAGCGGATCTTCGCCTGCGGCAACTTCCTCCAGCCCAGCAGCTGTCAGGAGGACACCTTCTGGCGCGCCGTGCACAACGCCTTCATCTTCGTCCCGGCCCAGCTGATCGCGCTCGTGGTGTTCTCGCTGATCACCGCCATGGTGCTCAACCGCACGCTTTCGTTCCGCGGCTTCTTCCGCAGCGTGTTCTTCTATCCGGTGCTGCTGTCGCCCGTGGTCGTGGCGCTCATCTGGAAGTGGATCCTCCAGCGTGACGGCCTGCTGAACGCCTTCCTCCAGCTGCTCGGAGGGCACAAGGTGCTCTTCCTGCTCAACGCCCACTGGGCCATGTTCTGGGTGGTGTTCACCACCACCTGGGCGACGATGGGCTTCTACACGCTGATCCTGTTGGCGGGGCTGCAATCGATCCCCACGGAGCTCTACGAGGCCGGGTCGATCGACGGCGCCGGCGCCTGGCAGTCGTTCCGCTACGTGACCCTGCCGCTCTTGATGCCCACCATGCTCGTCGTGCTGGTGCTGGCCCTCATCCGGGCGGTACAGCTCTTCGACGAGGTCTACGCCTTCACCGGCGGCGGGCCCGGCACCGCCACGACCTTCATCGTGCAGTACATCTACAACACCGCGTTCGCCACGCAGATCCGCAGGTTCGGCCTGGCCGCCGCCGCGTCCGTCCTCCTGGGCGTGGTGCTGCTGGCGCTCACGCTGGTACAGCTGTGGGCGGGGAGGCGCTCCGATGCCACTTGATCCTTCGCGGCCGTGCACGCACTCCGGCGCGGCCACGGTCGGCCGCCCGCCGGGAGCCGCGTCATGAGAACCGTCGTCACCTTCTTGAGTCGCCGCAACGGGCGGGCCCGGCCCAGCGTCACCGACGTCCTGACGGCGTTCTACCTGTTCCTGGGCGTGCTCATCATGTTCGGGCCGGTGCTGTGGCTGGTGCTGTCGAGCTTCAAGACCCCGGCCGCGCTGGACCGGTTCCCGCCGTCGCTGCTGCCGACCAGCCAGGAAACGGTCCAGATCAAGGGCTACGACCGCCCCCTGCCGCTGTTCACGGTGACGCTGCCCGACGGCAGCCGGAAGAAGCTCGCGGAGGTCCGCCGGATCGGCCTCGAGGCCCAGATGGTCGACCCCAACGCGCCCGGCACGATCATCAAGATGAAGGCGTCCTCGACCACGCCGGTCCGCTCGGTGCAGTTCGAGTGGAGCAACTACAGCGAGCCGCTCAAGCGCTTCGCCTTCCTCACCTATCTGAAGAACAGCGTCATCGTCACCGTGACGGCCACCCTCATCACCCTGATCATCAACAGCATGGCCGCCTTCGCGCTCAGCAAGTACCGCTTCAGAGGGCAGTACACGGTGCTGCTCGTCATCATCGGGACCCTGATGATCCCCATCTCGGTGATCCTGGTCCCGGTGTATCTGGTGATCGTGAAGATCGGCTGGCTCAACTCCCTATGGGGCGTGATCATCCCGGGCGCGGCCACGCCCACGGGCGTGTTCCTGCTCCGGCAGTACATGCTCACCATCCCTGACGAGCTGATGGACTCGGCCCGCATCGACGGCGCCTCGGAGTGGCGCATCTACTGGCAGATCATCCTTCCGCTCGCCGCCCCGGCGATGGCCGTGCTGGCGATCTTCTCGGTGATGTGGCGCTGGAACGACTTCCTGTGGCCCCTCATCGTGCTGACGCACAACGAGATGTTCACGCTGCAGGTGGGGCTCAACTCGTTCCAGGGGCAGCTCAACATCCAGTGGCACTTCGTGCTGGCCATGACCGTGCTCACCCTGCTGCCGATCACCCTGGTGTTCGCCTTCCTGCAGCGCTACATCACCACCGGCATCGCCACCACCGGGATCAAGTGAGGCACGGCCCGAGATCCGCCCGGGCCGCTCACGTCGGTCGGCCGCCGTCGACGTGGGACGCGGCACGGTTCAGCGGATCCTTCGGCGGCTGCGGCGCGAAGAGCTGCTCCAGCATCGCCGGGTCGGCCCCCCCATGCCCGCTGGCGGCCGGCGAGCACATCGACCCGCCGCTCACGACCGTCGACTTCGGCTTCCGCAAGCAGGACGAGATGGTGATCGGCTACCTCGTCGATCTCATCGACCAGCCGGACATGGAGCTGCATCGGCGCGTGCTGCTGCCCGAGCTCCCGGTCCGCGGCTCGACTCGGCGCAGGGAGGCGTGACATGAAGACCTATCGCGTCGCCATCATCGGCACCGGGAGCTCGGTGGGAAACCACCTCGAGGCGATCCGGCGGGTGGGCGAACGGGTACGCCTGGTAGCGGCCGTCGACCTCGACGAGGACCGCGTGCGCGAGGCGTCCCGACGCCACGACATCCCGGCCTGGTACCTCGACGCCCGCGACATGCTGCAGGCGGAACGGCCCGACCTGGTGCACATCGTGACGCCGCCCGCCTCGCACGCCGAGCTCATCGCGACCTGCCTGGACGCCGGCACGTCGGTGCTGTGCGAGAAGCCGCTGTGCCGCTCGCTCGCCGAGCTCGACGCCGTCGAGCGTGTCGAGGCGCGCTCGGCCGGCTCCGCCAGCGCCGTGGCGCAGTGGCGCTTCGGCTCGGCGGCGCGTCACGCCCGCCAGCTCATCCGCGAGGGAGCGCTGGGCCGGCCGCTGGTGGCGGTGTGCAACACGCTGTGGTACCGCCCCGAGGCGTACTACCGAGGCCCGGGCCGGGGGCGCTGGTCGGGCGACGGCGGCGGCCCCGCGGCGACGCTGGGCATCCACCTGACGGACCTTTGCCTGTGGCTGCTGGGCGAGTGGGAGGAGGTGACCGCGACGGCGGCGACGCTCGACCGCCCGATCGAGGTGGAGGACGTGTCGGCGGCCCTGGTGCGTTTCCAGAGCGGCGCGCTCGCCACCCTGATCAACAGCGCCCTGTCGCCGCGCCAGACCACCTACCTGCGGCTCGACCTGCAGCGCGCCACGCTCGAGCTCGAGGCGCTGTACCGGGCGGGCAACGCCAACTGGCGCCTGACCCTGCCGGACGGCGCCGACGACGACACCCCATTGCGCCGCTGGCGGGAGCTCGACGAGGACGTCCCGGGCCGCCACGAGGCGCAGCTGACGGCGCTCCTGGACAGCCTCGACCGGCACGAGCGACCGCCCGTGAGCGGCCCCGAGGCCCGGCGCGTGCTCGAGTTCCTCACCTGCATGTACAAGTCGGCGTCGACGGGAAAGACCGTCAGGCGCGGCAGCGTCACCCCGGGCGACCCCTTCTACGACGCCATGAACGGCGCCGTCGCCGGGCCAGAGGCGGGTGCCTGAATGGCGGGCGCGCTGATGGAGCCCTCCGGCCTGCCCGGGCCCGCGTGCGAGCGCGGCGAGTTTCGCTTCGCCGCCGTGGGGCTCGACCATCCCCACATCCACGGCATGTGCGAGGGGCTGTCGGCGGCCGGAGGCGAGCTGCGGCTCGTCTTCGATCCCGACCCCGCCAAGGTCGCCGCTCTGCTCGAGCGCTTCCCCGGCGCGGCCGCCGCGGCCAGCGAGGCGGAGGTGCTCGCTGCCGAAGAGATCGCGCTGGTGGCCTCCTCGATCGTGCCGAGCGAGCGCGGTCCGCTGGGCCTGCGCGTCATGGACAGCGGCAAGGACTACTTCGTGGACAAGGGTCCCTTCACCAGCCTGGCCCAGCTCGCCGCGGCCCGCGCCAAGGCCGCCGAGACCGGACGCAAGTACATGGTCTACTACGGCGAGCGCCTGCACGTCGAGTGCGCCGTGTACGCCGGGGACCTCGTCGAGGCGGGCGTCATCGGGCGGGTGCTGCAGGTGCTGGGGCTCGGGCCGCACCGGCTCGGCCACAACCCCCGGCCCGCGTGGTTCTACCAGAAGGCGAGGTACGGCGGCATCCTGTGCGACATCGCCTCCCACCAGTTCGAGCAGGTGCTGTTCTACAGCGGCGCCGCCGGCGCCACGCTGCTGCACGCCCGGGCCGAGAACTTCGACCACCCGCAGCACCCCGAGCTGGAGGATTTCGGCGAGGCCAGCGTCATCACCGACACGGGCAGCTCCGGCTACGTGCGCGTCGACTGGTTCACGCCGGCCGGCCTGCGCACCTGGGGGGACGGCCGCCTGCTGCTGCTCGGCACCGAGGGCACGCTCGAGCTGCGCAAGTATGTCGACGTGGCGCAGGGCGCCGGCACAGACCACCTCTACCTGGTGACCTCCGAGGGCGAGCAGCATCTGAGCGTCCAGGGCAAGGTGGGCTACCCGTTCTTCGGCCAGCTGATCCTCGACTGCCTGAACCGCACCGAGACCGCCATGACGCAGGCGCACGCCTTCGCCGCGGCCGAGCTCGCCTTGCGCGCCCAGGCGCGCGCCGACCAGGCCAGGCTGGAGCCGGCGGGAGGCCCCGCGTGACCGCCGCCGGGGCCGCCGTCGAACGCGTCGGCATCGTCATGAACGGCGTGACCGGCCGCATGGGCAAGAACCAGCACCTGCTGCGCTCGATCCTGGCCATCCGTGCCGACGGTGGCGTCGCGCTGCCCGACGGCCGGCGGCTGCTGCCGGACCCCATGCTGGTGGGCCGCGACCGGGCCAAGCTGGAGGCGCTGGCGGCGGAGACCGGCGTCGCGCGCTTCAGCGACGACCTGGACGCCTGCCTGGCCGATCCCGCCGACACCGTCTACTTCGACGCCGTGGCCACCCAGGCACGGCCCGCCAACCTGCGCAAGGCGATCGCCGCAGGCAAGCACGTCTACGCCGAGAAGCCGGTGGCGCCAACGCTCGCCGAGGCGCTCGAGCTGGTGGCGCTCGCGCGCGAGGCGGGCGTGCGCACGGGCGTGGTGCAGGACAAGCTCTACCTGCCGGGCCTGCTCAAGCTCAAGCGCCTGGTCGACGGCGGCTTCTTCGGTCGCATCCTGTCGCTGCGCGGCGAGTTCGGCTACTGGGTCTTCGAGGGCGACTGGCAGTCGCCCCAGCGCCCCAGCTGGAACTACCGTCGCGAGCAGGGCGGCGGCATCATCCTCGACATGCTGCCGCACTGGCGCTAC
>CAZBZU010000008.1:66568-79558 GCA_964496495.1 uncultured bacterium | reverse complement strand
TGCAGAACATCGCCAGCGAGCGCTCGCTCGAGCGCAAGGCCAAGGAGATCATGCTGGCGATCGAGCTCGAGCGGCGCCTCACCAAGACCGAGATCCTGCAGCGCTACATCAACGTGGTCTTCTGGGGCGGCAACGTCTACGGCATCCGGGCCGCCTCGCAGGCGTACTTCGGCAAGGACCCCATCGAGCTCAACCTGGCCGAGGGGCTCTACCTGGCCCGGCTCATCCCCGCGCCGAATGCCATCCACAGCGACTTCATGGTCGCCCGGCAGGGGATGAAGGACGTGCTCGACAAGATGGTCCGGCGCGGCACCATCTCGCAGGAGACCGCGGACCGTGCCTGGCACTACCAGCTCGAGCCCCGAGGCTGGAAGGTCACCTACGACGCCAACGGCAACGTGGTGAAGGCCGTGCGCACCGGTGAGAACGCGGTGGTGCAGCCGAGCATCAGCTCCGACCTGTCGCGCGGGCTGGTGCTGGCCGTGCGCAACTGGCTGACGAAGCGCTACGGCGAGAACATGGTGTTCGGCCGCGGCGGCCTCAAGGTCTACACCACCATCGACGTGCAGGCGCAGAAGGCGGCCATCGAGGCGAGCCGCACCACGGAGGTCCCCAAGGGGGCGCAGATGGCCATCGTGGGCATCGACCCCAAGACCGGTGGGGTGCTGGCCATGGTGGGGCAGAAGCTGGGCCCGAACGAGCCGCCTCAGGAGTTCAACCGCGCCATCCAGGCCTACCGGCAGCCCGGCTCGTCGTTCAAGCCGATCGTCTACGGCACCGGCATCGAGCAGGGCGGCCTCAACCAGGCCAGCATCCTGGTCGACGACAAGACCGTGTTCAAGGTCAAGGGGCAGCCCGACTACCAGCCCAAGGAGTGGGATCACGCCTACGACGGCTACCAGACCGCGCGCGAGAACCTCGACCGCAGCCGCAACATCCCGGCGGTGAAGGCGCTCGAGGCCGCCACCCCCGAGGCGGTGGCGGAGAAGGCGCGGGAGCTGGGGTACGACGTGAAGCCCTACCTGGGGATGGCGCTCGGGAGCTTCGAGGTCACGCCGTTGCAGCACGCGGCCGCCATCGCGGCGTTCGCCAACGGCGGCATCTACACCGTGCCGTACTTCGTCGAGAAGGTCGAGGACGCCCAGGGCAACGTCATCTACACCGCCCACCCGCGGCGCTCGCGGGTGTGGACCCCGCAGACGGCCTACATCATGCTGGACATGATGCACGGCAACGTCGTCGACCGGAAGCCCTACTGGGCGCTGTCGTGGCGCGCCAACGTGCCCGGCCACTGGCTGGCGGGCAAGACCGGCACCACCGACTCCGAGCGCGACATCTGGTTCGTGGGGCTCACGCCCGGCCTGGTGGGGGCGGTGTGGATCGGCAACGACGACAACAAGCCGATGCCCCGGCACATGACCTACGCCGACGGGCACTCCGGCCTGGTGACCAGCTCGCAGCAGCCCATCTTCGCCTTCAACACCTTCGCTCAGGGCGCCCTGCGCGGGCACTCGGCCGACCCGAACGGCTTCCCCATCCCCAACGGCATCACCTTCCACCGCATCGACCTCAAGACCGGGGCGCTGGACCCCAACGGCACCAAGGCCGCCTTCAAGACCACCACCGACCTCAGCGTGCAGGGCTTCCTGCCCACCGTGAAGCTGCAGATCCCCATCGACAAGCGCACCGGCAAGCGCGCCACGGTCGACACCCCGCCGGATCAGATCGAGGTCAAGCAGGTCGACCCCAAGAACGTCAACCAGTACCTCCCGGCCGGGACGGTGCTGCCGCAGATAGGTCCCCCGCCGACGGGCGGCGCGTCCGGTGCGGCGAGCGGCGGCGCGGCCCCGGCCGGCAGCGGCCTGCCGCCGACCAGCGGCAGCGGCGGCTCGCCCGCGCCCTGACGCAGCGGCGCGGCGCGCGCCACCGGCTCGCCCGCGGCCCGGCGCAGAGCGGCCGGGCGCGCGCGGGGCGGGGAAGGGCGGCGGTAGCGACATGGACGCCAGCAACGACAGCCTGACGGCGGTCGCGGGCCTCACGGTCGGCCACGTCACGGATTCCGAGGCCGCCACCGGCTGCACCGTGGTGCTGTGCCCCGAGGAGGGGTGCCTGGCGTCCGGCGCGGTGCTGGGGGCCGCCCCCGGCTCGCGCGAGACGGCGCTGCTGGCGCCCGAGAAGAGCGTCGACCGGGTCGACGCGGTGCTCATCACCGGCGGCAGCGCCTTCGGGCTGGCCGCCGCCGACGGCGTGATGCGCTGGCTGGAGGAGCGCGGCCGCGGCTTCCCCACGCCGTTCGGGCGCGTCCCCATCGTTCCGGCCGCGGCGCTCTACGACCTCGGGGTGGGCTCGGCCGCCGTGCGCCCGGCCGCTGACGACGGCTACGCCGCCGCCCAGGCCGCCGCCGCCGCGCCGGTGCCGGAGGGCCGGGTGGGGGCCGGCAGCGGCGCCACCGTGGGGCAGCTGATCGATCCCCTCCACCCCACCCGCAGCGGCCTGGGGAGCGCCGCCGTGGCGCTCTCGGGCGCGGTGGTGGGCGCGGTGGCCGTCAGCAACGCGGCGGGCAGCATCGTCGACGGGGAGACCGGGGCGCTCGTCGCGGGCCCGCGCGAGGCCCTGGGCGCGGCCGCCGCGCAGCTCGTCCTCAGCGTCCACGGCGCCAACACCAGCCTGGTGGTGGTGGGCACCGACGCGCCGCTGACCAAGGCGCAGGCGCGCGCGCTGGCGGACAGCGCGCACATGGGCATCGCCCGCGTCACCCGCCCGTCGCACACCGTTCACGACGGCGACACCACCTTCGTGCTGAGCACCGGCCGCGGGCCGGAGGTGCCGCTGGTGGCGCTGTCGGTGGCGGTGCAGCAGGTGGTGGCGCGGGCATTGGTGCGCGGCGTGCGGGCCGCCGCCGCGTGACACAATGGCTGCCGTGGACCGCACCGACCGCCCCCCGAAGATCGGCGTGCTGGCGCTGCAGGGCGCCTTCCGCGAGCACCGGCTGGCGCTCGAGCGGCTCGGCGCCGCGGTCACCGAGGTGCGCCTGCCGCGGCAGCTGGCGGGCCTCGCCGGGGTGATCATCCCGGGCGGCGAGTCGACCACCATGGGCAAGCTGATGCGGGACTACGGCCTGGACCGGGCGCTGCAGAGCTTCTTCCAGGACGGCGGGGCGCTGTGGGGCACCTGCGCCGGCGCCATCGAGCTGGCGAGCGACATCGTCGGCTTCCCGCAGCAGCCGCGGCTGGGGCTGATGCCGATGTCGGTGCTGCGCAACGACTACGGCCGCCAGGTGGCCTCGTTCGAGGCCGACCTGGACATCGCCGGGCTCGATGCGCCCTTCCACGCGCTGTTCATCCGCGCCCCCCGCATCGCCGCCGTGGGCGAGGGCATCGAGGTCCTGGCCCGCTACGAGGGCGACATCGTGGCCGCGGCGGGCCCCCGCCTGATGGCCACCGTCTTCCACCCCGAGCTCCTCGGCGACGACCGCGTGCACGCGCTCTTCGTCGAGCGCGTGTGCGGGCAGGCGCTGGCGCCCGGGACCGTGACAGGAGAGGTGACATGAGCAGCCTGATCGACATGAGTCCGGGTGAGCAGGCGCCGCAGGTGGTCAACGCGGTGGTGGAGGTGCCGCTCGGCAGCAGCCACAAGTACGAGTACGACGCGGCTCTGGGCGTGTTCCGCCTCGACCGGGTGCTCTACAGCCCGCTGCACTACCCGGGGGACTACGGCTTCGTTCCCGGCACCCTGGCCGAGGACGGCGACCCGGTGGACATCCTGGTGCTGATGGCCCACCCGACCTTCCCGGGCGCGGTGATCCGCGCGCGCCCGCTCGGCTACCTGGAGATGAGCGACGAGAAGGGGCGCGACCAGAAGCTGCTGGCCGTCCCGGTGGACGACCCGCGCTTCGACGGGAACCGCCACCTCGACAGCATCTCGCGCCACCGCCTGCGCGAGATCGAGCACTTCTTCGAGATCTACAAGGAGCTCGAAGGCAAGGAGACGCACGTCGACCGCTGGCACGGCCTGGACGAGACGCACGAGCTCGTCCGCGGCACCATCGAGGCGTACCAGTCGCGCCGTCAGCAGGATGGCGGGACCGTCAGCGGCTGAAGCGCGGCAAGCGCCGGGCCGGCGGGCCGACGATCACAGCGCGATACCGGCGTTGTTCTTCTGCAGGGCGCGTTCGGCGCGGTAGGAGCTGCGCACCAGCGGGCCCGACACCACCTCGAGGAAGCCCAGCTCGAGCCCCAGCTCGCGGTAGCGCCGGAAGTCCTCCGGCGGCACCCAGCGCTCCACCGGCAGGTGGGCGCGGCTCGGGCGCAGGTACTGCCCGAGCGTCAGGATGTCCACGCCGATCGCGCGCAGGTCGCGCATGGTCTCCACGATCTCGTCGTCGGTCTCGCCCAGGCCCAGCATCAGGCTTGTCTTGGTGAGGATGTCCGGGCGGGAGCGCTTGGCGTAGGCCAGTACCGACAGGGTCTGGTCGTAGCCGGCGCGCGGGTCGCGAACGGGGTGGGTGAGCCGGCGAACGGTCTCGACGTTCTGGGCGTAGACCTCGATGCCGGAGTCGAGCACCAGCTGCACGTGGTCGGTGTTGCCGGCGAAGTCCGGCGTGAGTGCCTCGACGGCCGTCTGCGGGCTGGCCTGCTTGATCGCCCGCACGCAGGCGGCGTAGTGCGACGCGCCGCCGTCGGCCAGGTCGTCCCGGTCGACCGAGGTGAGCACCACGTAGGTGAGCCCCATGCCCTTCACCGACTGCGCCGCCAGGCGCGGCTCGTCGGGGTCGAGCAGGCCGCGCGGGTTGCCGGTGGCCACGGCGCAGAACTTGCAGCCGCGGGTGCACACCGAGCCCATCAGCATGATGGTGGCCGTTCCCGCGTTCCAGCACTCGGCGATGTTGGGGCAGCGCGCCTCCTCGCACACGGTGGCCAGGCGGTGGCCGGTGACGTTTGCCTTCATTTCCTGGAAGGCGCCGCCGGAGGGCAGCTTCACCTTCAGCCAGGCGGGCTTGCGGCCCAGGCCGCCGTCCTCGGCGACGGTCTCGTCCTGGCGGCGCACCCCGCCCTCGACCGCCTTGACGCGCTTCTTGAACTCGCGCGAGTTGATCATGTGCTCACCCGTTCCGTGTCGCTCCGCTCCGGCTTCGGCGCCCCCTCCGGCGGCTCGGCGCCCGCCACGAAGACGTCCTCGAAGGCGGTCACCAGCTTCGCCTCGACCTCGTCGAGCGCCACGCGGCGACCCGTGAGCGAGGCGATGGAGGCCACCGTCTTGCCCTCCAGGCCGCAGGGCACGATGGTGTCGAAGTCGGCCAGATCGGTGGTGACGTTCATGGCGAAGCCGTGGAAGCTGACGTCGCGCTTGATGGCGACGCCGATGGCGACCACCTTGGCGTCGCCCACCCAGACGCCGGCGTAGCCGGGGCTCCCCACGGCGCTGATGCCGTAGTCGGCCAGCACCCGCACCATCACCGCCTCGAGCTTGCGCAGGTACTCCTGCACGCGCCGCCCGACGGGGAAGATGGGGTAGCCCACCAGCTGGCCCGGCCCGTGGTAGGTGACGTCCCCGCCACGCTCGATGTCGAAGAGCTCGAAGCCGCGCGCGACGAGGTCTGCTTCGGGCACGCGCAGGTGCTCGCGGCCACCCTTCTTGCCGAAGGTGATGACGCGCGGGTGCTCCACGAAGATCAGCGTGGGCGGCTGGCGCCCCTCGGCCACCAGGGCGTGCAGGCGCCGCTGCTCCGCCCAGGCGGGCTGGTAGGCCATGCGGCCGAGATCGCGCACCACGAAGCCGTCCATGCCTCGATTCTACCGCCGGCCCCCGCGGGGCCCGGGACAGCCAGCTGTCATGGGGGCCAGATCGCAGCGCGGCCACGCGCGCGGGAGACGCGTGGTTTCGGTGCCGCTGTATGTGCCTACCTGCCCGATCTTGCACCGGAACGCGGGCTGGCCGCTGCCGACCGGTGTCTTGGCGCGGGGTGCGAGCTTCGCATAGGTGGCTCGCGGCTTCGGCTTCCACGCGGCGCGACCTCCACCACTGCCGGCATTACGCGACCTCCAGGAGGTGCGGCCCCGACACCGAGCCGTATCATGGTCTCGGAGCGGCCAACAGATGGGGGAAGCGACACGCTGGCGCAATCATTCTCAAAGGCCCGTTCAGTCCAAAGTTCTCGAAGACGAGTTGTCCAGGTAGCGGGGGTCGCGTTCCTGTTGCTGGCGTTGGCGCTGCCTGCGCTCGCCCAGGGCCAGCCGCCGTGCACGCCGGGTGAGCAGGTCGCCGTTCCCGATGGCGGCCTGCGCGGCGCCATCGAGGACACGTTGCGCCTACCGTTCGATCATGGCGATGAGAGGGCCTTGTCGTGCGAGGACATGTTGGGGCTGACGCGCCTCTATGTGCAGTCGCCCGACTACACGGTAGCCTCGCTGGAGGGGTTGCAGTACGCCGCCAACCTCACCTGGCTGAAGTTCGCTACGTTTCCCACTCCCCACGAGACCGCTAAGGATTACCACGCTTTCTCCGACCTCACGCCCCCAGCGCCTCTTGCCAAGCTTCAGCACCTGTCCATCTTCACGGGCGGGAAGATCATCGACCTGACGCCGCTCTCCAACCTGAAGGAATTGCAGTATCTCTTCGTCGACGAGCTGTATCCGACGGTGGTAGACGCGACCCCTCTCGAGGGGATGGCACGGTTGCGCTGGTATGGATCGGCGGTTGTGCGGTACAGCAGCTTGGAGCCGTTCACGCACCTGCAGGACTTCGACTTGGTGGGGTTCAATCTGGCCGACATCCGGGATGTGAGCGCCTTCCGGGTCTGGGCGCAGCCGCCGAAGGTGCTGTATCTGAGCGGGAACCGGATCGCGGATGTGACGCCGTTGGCGGAGAATCCGGCGTTCACGCGTGGGTACGAGATCAATCTGGAGCGGAACTGCCTCGGTGCTTTGCCGGGGAAGGGCTGGTCGGCGGTGGAGGCGTTGAGGGCGCGGGGTGTGAAGGTGGTCGCGCCTCGGAACAAGGAGTTCCCGAACTCCCCGGAGTGCCGGCAGACGCGTTGACGGCCCTTCCTTTGCCTCGGTGTCGTACCGCCATGGATGGTGGCGCATCCGGTTGGGTGGCGGCGCCGGCTCGACGTCAAGGACGAGATGCCGTTCAGGGCTCGCCCTGCGCCGCGGCGAGCCACGCCAGTGTCTGGGCCGGCAAGGCGCCGTCGGGCTCGAGCCGGGGGAGAGGCAGCCCGCGCTCCTCCAGCAGCCGCGCCGCCCGCGGGTGCAGCCACCGGAGCGCCAGCGCGTTGCGCTCGCCCTCGCTCAGGCGCGGCGCGTCGTAGAGGCCGGCGCGGCGGCGCTGACGCTGCGCCTCGAACAGGATCACGGCGGTCGCGACGGACACGTTCAGCGAGCTGACCATGCCCACCATGGGGATCACCACGTGCGCGTCGACCGCCGCCGCGCACGCCTCGGTGACGCCCTCCTTCTCGTTGCCGAACACCACGCAGGTGGGGCGGGTGTAGTCGACCTCGTCGTAGCGGCGGGCGCCGGCGGAGAAGTGGGCGGCGAGGAGTTGCATCCCCTGCGCGCGCACCTCGGTCAGGGCCGACGCCAGGTCGCCGTGGACGCGCAGCTCGACCCACTTCTCGGCGGAGCCGCTGGTGGCGTTGTAGGTCGGCACGCCGCCGGTGGGGCGCACGGCGTGCACGGTGCCGATGCCGACGGCGTCGCAGCTGCGGAGCATGGCCGAGAGGTTGTGAGGCTTGTAGACGTCCTCGGCCAGGATGGTGAGGTCGGGCTGGCGCCGCTCCAACACCTGGCGGATGCGCTGGAAGCGGCGTGCGGTCATGCCCGAGGATACCGGCCGCGAGGCGGGCGAGCCTCGTGCTCGGCGCTCCTGGCGAGCGGCCGCAAGGTGGCGTTTCTGCCGTCCTTGACACTGCTCGCGCGCCGGACGTAACATCAACTTTACGCGCTGTGCGTTGCCGCAGGCGGATCGCCGAGGTGGCGGAATTGGTAGACGCGCTAGCTTGAGGGGCTAGTGACCGCTTAGGTCGTGGGGGTTCAAGTCCCCTCCTCGGCACCACATCCGGGCGGGCCGGCGAGAGCCGGCCCGCCCGCTCTCGGCTGCTCCCCAAGCGCCGCGGGGCGGCGCCGGCGGGCGTGATAGCCTGAGCCGTGCCCTCGGGCAGCTTTCCCTTCGCCAGCTATCGCAGTGGTCAACGAGAGGCCCTCGAGGCCGCCCGCGGCGCCTTCGAGGCGGGCAAGCGCTTCGTGGTGGTGGAGGCGCCCACCGGCTCCGGCAAGTCTGCCATCGCCGTGGCGCTCGCGCGCGAGGCGGGCGCGGGCTACCTGCTCACGGCGCAGAAGCTCCTGCAAGACCAGTACACCCGCGATTTCCCGGAGCTCTCCGTGATGAAGGGGCGCAGCAACTACCCCTGCCTGGTGGCGCCCACCCACGCGGCCGCCGCCCCCTGCCTCGCCGGCAGGCGCTTCCCCGCCTGCGACGACTGCCCCTACTTCGTGGCCAAGGACGTGGCGATGGCGTCGTCGTCGGTCACCATGAACTACGCCTACTACCTGGCGGAGCTCAACTACGCCGGCGGCTTCAAGAATCGCGAGCTGCTGGTGCTCGACGAGGCGCACAACGCCGAAGGGGCGCTGATGAGCTTCGTCCAGGTCACGCTGGGCGACGCCGCGCTGGCGCGCGCCGGCGTGGAGCGCGGCCTGCCGCCGCCGCTCGGCGACGAGGGCTACTTCGACTTCGCCGAGGATCTCGTTCCCGACCTGCTCGAGCGCGGCCGCGCGCTGGACGGGGAGCTCCGCAGCGGCGAGCTGCCCGAGGCCGCGACCCTGGCGCGGCTGCACGTCAAGCAGTGGCTCGACGGCCAGCTGGCGCGCCTCGAGCTGCTGCTGAACAGCCGCGACCAGGACGGCGTCGACTGGGTGGTCGAGCGCCGGCGCTCGCAGGCGGGCGAGACGCTGGTGTTCAAGCCGGTGGAGGTGGCGCCGTTCGCCGAGGAGCTGCTCTTCAGCCACGCAGAGCGGGTGCTGATGCTGTCGGCCACGGTGCTCGATCCCACCACCTTCCTGCGCGGCCTGGGCGTCGCCCCGGAGGACGCCGCCGTCATCCGCACGCCGTCGAGCTTCCCGCCGGAGAACCGGCCGCTGGTGCTGATGCCCACCGCTCGCCTGACGCGCCACCACCTGCAAGCCGGCCTGCCGAAGCTGGTCGAGGCCGTCGCCGAGCTGCTGGAGCGCCACCCAGACGAGAAGGGCGTCATCCACGCGCACTCCTACCGCATCGCGCAGGCGATCGAGCGCGGCCTGCCGCGCGAGCACGCCTGGCGGCTGGTGACCCACCACGACGCCAGCGAGCGCGACGCCGCCCTGGCCGCCCATCTGGAGTCGCCCGATCCCACCGTGCTGCTGTCCCCGAGCATGACCGAGGGCATCGACCTGATCGACGAGCTGGCGCGCTGGCAGGTGCTGTGCAAGATCCCCTACCCCTACCTCGGCGACCCGCAGGTGGCGCGCCGCATGGAGCTCGACCCCGGCTGGTACGACTGGCGCACCTGCCTGACGGTGGTGCAGGCGTACGGCCGCACCGTCCGCAGCGAGGACGACTACGCCGTCACCTACCTGCTCGACGCCGACTTCCCGAGCTTCTTGCGCCGGCAGCGGCGGCGCTTCCCCGACTGGTTCCTGGAGGCCGTCCAGGAGCCGTGAGGCCCAGGCACGGGGACCGGCCCGTCGACACGGGATGCGTGCTACACTGATCCCGTGGCCAACCTGACGCTGTCGATCGACGAGCAGCTGCTGCGGCGGGCGCGCATCCGGGCGCTTGAGCGCGGGACGACGGTGAATGCCGTGGTGCGTGAGTTCTTGCAGGACTACGCGACCGACGTCGAGCGACTGGAGGCGCGCCGCGAGCTGGTCGAGCTGGCCCGCGCCAGCGCCGCCGGGACCCCCGGGGAACGGCGCTCGTGGACGCGTGAGGAGCTCTACGAGTCGCTGCGCAGATGGCGGACTTCCTAGACACCAACGTCCTGGTCTACGCCTTCGACCGGGCAGACGCGCGCAAGCGGGCCGTCGCCCTGGCGTTGCTCGAGGACGTCGAGCGACCCTTCGCGGTGAGCGCCCAGGTCCTGCAGGAGTTCTACTGGGTCGCCACACGCAAGCTAGAGCCGGCGCTCGACGCCGAGCCGGCGCACCGGGCGGCGCGCAGGATCGCTCGCGCGGCCGATGCCGTCGTCGCCGTGGACGCCGCGCTGGTCGACGACGCCATCACCCTGGCCCGGAGCCGGCGGCTGCCGTTGTGGGACGCCGCCATCGTCTGCGCCGCACGGCGGGCCGCCTGCCACGTGCTCCTGACCGAGGACCTGAACGCGGGCGAGGAGATCCTCGGCGTCACCGTGCGGAACCCCTTCGAGGGCGCAGCCTGACAGGCTGAGCCGGCGAGCGCAGGCGTCGGGTCAGAAGTCGTCGATCTCGGCCTGGAAGGTCGGTTGGTCGCGCATCAGCTCCGCCAGGGCGTGCAGCGCCTCCGGCTCGCCCTCGGCGCGCCCGTCGGCGAGCAGCACCGCCGGCACGGCCCCTCCGGCGATCAGCGCCGCCAGGTCGCGCACGTGCAGGCGCGCGTCGGCCGGCCCGTCGCCGCGTTCGGCGCTGCAGCCTTCGGGGCCAAGGCGGACGTCGAACACGCCCCGGTTCCAGGGACACTGGTCGTCCTCCAGGGCCAGGCGCCAGCGGCTCGTCCTCGGCGCGGCGAGCGGCGCGAGTGCCGCGGCCACGTCCACCACGCGCACCTGCAGCAGCTTCGTGCGCGCCGCGTGCCGCGCCGAGGCGTCGAGCAGGAGCCGGTCGCCTGGCGGCAGATGCAGCCGCACCCGCTCCACCTGGCCCTCGAACGACCGCAGGAAGCGGCCGAGCCGCTCGCGGCCCTCCGGGGTGGCCCAGGCCAGGTCGGTCACGCGCAGCTCCCGGGTGCCCTCGCCGAAGCGCTCGAACACCAGGTAGGCGTCCTCCAGCAGGTAGGCGTGCCGGTCCCCCCGCATCCACCAGGCGCGCCCCACGCGCCCCCAGCCATCCCGGGCGGCGTCGTCGCGCGTCAGCGCGAAGCTGTAGCGGCGCGCGAACGCGCGGTGGATGCCCGCGAGCTCGGCGAGATCGCCGCCGGTCAGGCGTTCGGCGTCCGGCGGCCGGCCGCCGCCGAACCAGGACGGCGGCACCTCCACCACCCGCCCGTTGGGGAGCGACTGGAAGCCGTAGCGCGCGTAGAACCCGGGGTCGAAGGGATCCTCGGTGCACCAGCCCACGCCGCCGTCCCGCAGCCGCTCGAACCACGCCTGCAGCAGCCCCGCCACGTGACCGCGCCGGCGCGCCCAGGGGGCCGTCTGCACGCCTGCCAGGCCGCCCACCCGCTGCCGTGCGCCGCCCACGAACATCTCGAAGGGGAGCATGGCGGCGCTGCTCGCCAGCCGCCCGTCCTCGAAGCTGCCCAGGGTGAAGGGCAGCTCGCCGCGCACGTGCGCTTCGACCCGCTCGCCGGGTCCCCCCGGCGGCTCGCCGAAGGCGATCGACAGGCCGTCGAGAAGGTCCTCCAGGTCGTCCTCGACCAGGGGGCGGACGGTGTGGCGGGCGCTCATCCCGGCTCGAACGGGAGGTACATCGGGCGCTCGGCGTTGGTGCGCAGCACCATCGTCGTCTCGGTGCGCTCGACGCCCTCGAGCATGAACAGGCGGTCGAGGAAGCCGTCGAGCGCCTGGGTGGAGGGCACCCGCACCTTGGCCACATAGGAGTAGGTGCCGGCGACCGCGTGGAGCTCCTCGATCTCGGGCAGGCTCAGCAGGCGCTCCACCAGGTTGCGCGCGGGCTTGCGCGGCTGCGGCGCGATGGCCACGAAGGCGCAGATCGGCAGGCCCACCTTGTGCGGCTCGAGGACCGCGCGGTAGCCGCGGATGACGCCCGCCTGCTCCAGCTTGCGGATGCGCTCGCCCACCGCGGGCGCCGACAGGCCGACGGCCTTGGCGATGCTGGCGTGGGAGGCGCGCCCGTCCCCTCGCAGGATGTGCAGGATGCTCTTGTCGACGGCATCGAAGTCCATGGTGCAGCCAAAGCCTAGCACGGCCGTGTGGCAGGCGCTCCCGCCGACCCGCCCTGGTATGGTGCCTTGTGCGCGTCCTGTTCATCGGCGACATCTTCAGCACCCCCGGCCTGAAGGTGACCCAGGCGTACCTCGCCCAGGCGCGCAGCGAGGTCGACTTCATCATCGCCAACGGCGAGAACCTCGCCGGCGGCTTCGGCATCACCCGGAAGCACTTCGAGCAGCTCCGCAAGGCGGGCGTCGACGTGGTGACCCTGGGCAACCATGGCTTCGACCAGGCCGAGGCGCTCGAGCTGGTGGAGGAGACGCCGCGACTGCTGCGGGCGCTCAACTACCCCCCTGGCACGCCGGGCGTTGGATCCGCCTCCTTCGAGGCGCGCACTGGCGAGCGCCTCACCGTGGCCCACGCGATCGGCCGGGTCTTCATGGACGCGCTCGACGACCCCTTCCGCGCCTTCGACGGCATGCTCGAAGGGGTGCCGGACGACCAGGCGGTCATCGTCGACTTCCACGCCGAGGCGACCAGCGAGAAGCGCGTCATGCTCTACCATCTGGCCGGCCGCGTGAGCGCCGTGGTGGGCACGCACACCCACGTCCAGACCGCCGACGAGACCGTCTACCGGGGCACGGCCTACATCACCGATGCCGGCATGACGGGCGTCCAGGCCTCCTCCATCGGCATGGGCTTCGAGGAGGTCCACGCCCGCTTCGTGCACAAGCTGCCGCGCCGCTACCGCCCGGCCGGCGGCAGCGCCACCCTCCAGGGCGTGATCCTCGAGCTCGACGGCCGCCGCGCCCGGAGCATCCGGCGCCTGCAGTGGCCCGCCCCCGACGAGGCCCGAGCACCGGGCGCCTAGAGGTCCGGGGTTAGAATCCCCCGCATGGCAGACGAGCCGTCAGGCCGCGAGGACCGTC
>CAZBZU010000008.1:48786-66468 GCA_964496495.1 uncultured bacterium | reverse complement strand
TCCGGGGTTAGAATCCCCCGCATGGCAGACGAGCCGTCAGGCCGCGAGGACCGTCACGCTCAGTTGAGCGCGGACGTCAAGTTCCTGGGAGGGGCCCTGGGAACGGTACTGCGCGAGCTCGAGGGGGAGCGGCTGTTCGAGCTGGTGGAGTCGGTGCGGGCGGACACCAAGCGCCGCCGCGCCGGGGAGACGGGCGCCGCCGGCGAGCTGCGCGAACGCATCGCCTCGCTCGACCTGGCGACGGCGGAGCGCCTGGTGCGGGCCTTCACCGTCTACTTCCAGCTCATCAACCTGGCGGAGGAGATCCACCGGGTGCGGGTCAACCGCCTGCGCGAGGCCGACGCGACGCCCGAGGCGCCGCGCAGCGAGTCCGTCGCGGACGCGGTCGCCGGCCTCCAGCGGCAGGGCTGGACGCGGGAGCAGGTGCGCGCGTTCATGGAGGGGCTCGACGTGCAGCTCACCTTCACCGCGCACCCCACCGAGGTCAAGCGCTACACCGTGCGGCTGAAGCTCGAGCGCATCGCCGCCGCCATGCGGCAGCTGGGCGAGCGCGAGCTGTCGCCGCAACAGGAGGGGCGGCTGCGCAGCGAGGTGTTCGCCGAGATCGCCACCCTGTGGCAGACGCGCGAGCTCTTCGCCGAGAAGCCCACCGTGCTCGACGAGGCGAAGAGCGCGCTGTACTACTTCCGGCGCTCGCTGCTGGAGGCCATCCCGCGGCTGATGCAGGACATGGAGGACGCGCTCGACGCCGCCTTCGGCCCGGCGCAGGCGCCGCCCCTGCCGAGCGTGGTGCGCTTCCGCTCGTGGATCGGCGGCGACCGCGACGGCAACCCGTTCGTCACCCCCGACGTCACCCGCGAGGCCACCACCCTGCAGGCGGAGGTGGCGCTGGACGCCTACCTGCGCGACGTCGACGGCCTGGTGCAGCGGCTCTCGCAGTGGGAACGGCGCGTCACGCTCACGCGCGCGTTCCGCGACGATCTGGCGCAGCTCGCGCGCGCCGAAGGCCCGCTGCAGCGCTTCCCGGAGGAGCCCTACCGGCAGAAGCTGGCCTACGTCCACCGCTTCCTGGAGCGCGAGCGCGCCAGGCTGCGCTCTGGCGGCGACGGCTACCCCGGCGGGGCGGCGCGGCTCGTCGACGACCTGGCGCTGGTCGAGAGCACGCTGGAGCTGAGCCAGGGCCCGCGCGCCGCGCGCGCCTTCGTGCGGCCGGCGCTCTACCGCGCCCTGACCTTCGGATTCCACCTGGCGCCCCTCGACCTGCGCGAGCACTCCGCCAGGCACGAGCGCGCCGTGGCCCAGCTGCTGGCTTACGCCGGCGTGAGCCCGCAGTACGCCGGCCTCGACGAGGAGACGCGGGTGTCGCTGCTGGCGGCCGAGCTGGCGTCGCCGCGGCCGCTGGCGCCGCCCGACGCGCCGCTCGGCGACGAGGCCGACCGCGCGCTGGCCTTCCTGGCGGAGGTGCGCCGGACGCAGGCGGGTTTCGGGGAGGACGCCACCGGAAGCTACGTGGTGAGCATGACCGAGGGCGTGTCCGACGTGCTCGAGGTGCTGGTGCTGGCGAAGCAGGCGGGCGTGAGCGCCATCGACGCCACCCCGCTGTTCGAGACCGAGGCCGACCTGCGCGCCGCGCCGGAGGTGATTCGCCGGCTGTTCGCCATCCCGGCGTACCGCCGTCACGTCGAGGCGCGCGGCGTGCAGGAGGTGATGATCGGCTACTCGGACTCCAACAAGGACGCCGGCTTCCTGGCCGCCAACTGGGCGCTCTACCGCGCGCAGGACGGCATCGCGGAGGTGTGCCGGGAGGCGGGGGTGCCGCTGCGCATCTTCCACGGCCGCGGCACCAGCATCGGCCGCGGCGGCGGCCCGGCCGGCCAGGCCATCCTGGCGCAGCCCCCCGGCAGCCTCGGCGGGCGCATGCGCATCACCGAGCAGGGCGAGGCCCTGGCCGATCGCTACGCCGACCCCGACCTGGCCCACCGCCACCTGGAGCAGGTGGTCCACGCCTTCATGCTCTCCTCGGCGCGTGACGCCGGACCGCTGCCGGAGCTGCCGGAACGTTACCGCGAGGCGATGGAGCGGGCGGCCGCCGCCGCTCGCGGAGCCTACCGGGCGCTGCTCGAGGCCGACGGCTTCCTCGACTTCTTCCACACGGTCACGCCCATCGAGGAGATCAGCCGGCTCGACATCGGCTCGCGCCCGGCCCGCCGCTCGGGCAGCAAGTCGCTCGACAACCTGCGCGCCATCCCCTGGGTGTTCTCCTGGACGCAGTGCCGCGCCAACCTCCCCGGCTGGTTCGGGCTGGGCACCGGCCTGGAGGCCCTGCCCGGCGACCTGCCGGCGGAGATGGCGCGCGAGTGGCCGTTCTTCCGCACCATCATCGACTTCGCCCAGATGAGCCTGGCCAAAGCGGACCTGGACATCTTCCAGCGCTACCTGGAGCTCGCCCCGGCGCCGCTGGCGGCACGCTTCGGACGGCGCATCCGGGAGGAGTTCGAGCGCAGCGTGGCGCAGGTGGAGCGCGCCAGCGGCAGCCCGCTGCTGGAGGGCGACGCCACGCTGGCGCGCGCGATCGAGCTGCGCAACCCCTACGTCGATCCGATCAGCTTCCTGCAGGTGGAGCTGCTCGAGCGGCTGCGCGCCCTGCCGCCGGAGAGCCCGGACCGCGAGGGCCTCGAGTACGCCGTGCTGGTGTCGCTGCTGGGGGTCGCGGCGGGCATGCGCAACACCGGCTGAGCGCCCGTCCCGGCGCATGCACGACACCGGCTGAGGCCCGTCCACAGGCACCCAGGTGAGGGCCGGGAGATGAAGGCTCTGGTATAACCGACTCATGGCCTTCATCGCACGCGCGCCTATCTTGGGAGGGCGTCACATGAGGAGTCCTGCATGAACCTGTTGATGAGCGGCGGGCCCGTTCTGGTCGCCATCCTGCTCGTCTCGATGTACGCCGTCTACCTGTTCTTCGAGCGGTTCTTCAAGCTGTCCAAGGAGCGCCTGGATAGCGACGTGCTGATGGGGCGCGTCAACGCCGCGGTGCGCGAGCGAGACCTTGAGCTGGCGCTGGCCGCCTGCGAGCAGCACGGCGGGCCGGTGGCCAGGGTCCTGCGGGCCGCCCTGCTGCGGCTTCCCTACGGCCGCGCGGCGGTCGAGGCGGCCTTCCAGGAGGCCTCCTTGCAGGAGGAGCAGAACCTCACGCGCGGCCTCAGGCCGCTGGCGGCGATCGCCCAGATCGCCCCCATGCTGGGGCTGCTCGGCACCGTCACCGGCATGATCCTGGCGTTCTCCGAGATCGCCAACCAGGGCACCGGCAACCCCTCGGTCCTCGCCGACGGCATCGGTCAGGCGTTGGTGACGACCGCCGCCGGCCTGATCGTGGCCATCCCCACCGTCATCGGGCAGAACTACCTCGCCAGCCGCGCGGACGCCATCCTGATGGAGATCGACCGCCGCCGCGAGGAGCTGATGGGCAACGTGGTCCAGGCGGTCGCGGCGCGCAAGGAGGAGACCGCGCGGACCGAGCCGCGGGCCGAGGCCGAGGCGCCCGTCAGCCCCGCGCGCGCCCCCTCGCAGGCTTGAGGCCTTCGCCATGCGTGAGTCGCGCGGCCGCAGCCGCCTGAGAAGCCGCCCCGCGATCGACCTGACGCCGATGGTGGACGTGGTGTTCCTGCTGGTCATCTTCTTCATGGTCTCCACCACCTTCATCACCATGGAGTCGGGCCTGCCGGTCGATCTGCCGTCGGCCCAGACCGCGGTCACCGAGCCGTCGACGCTGCCGACCGTGACGGTGACCAAGGACGAGCGCATCTTCGTCGGCGGGGCCCAGGTGAGCCAGGCGCAGCTGGTCGACGCGATTCGCAAGCAGATGGCGTCCTCGGGCTACACCACGGTCGTGCTGCGTGCCGACGCCGCCGTTCGGCACGGCTTCGTGGTCACCGTCATGGACCTGATCAAGCAGGCCGGAGCCAAGCGGCTCGCCATCGCGACGGGGGGCTGACGACGGGCGTGACGCGCCTGCTGACCGCCTGGCAGGACGCGGACAAGCGCCGCGCCCTGTTGATCTCCGTGACATTGCACCTGGTGGCGCTGCTGTTGGTGGCGCTGCTCGTCACCCAGCCGAAGCCGCGCAAGCTCGACCAGTACGTGGTCGTGACGCTCGGGGCGCCGCCGCAGGCGTCGACCCTGACGCAGGCGCCCACCGCGGAGGCGCCCGCGCCGCAGACGTCCACGCCGCAGGTGGCGTCCGGCACCATCGGCACACCGCAGGCCCGCAGCGCTCCCCGGACCCGCGCCCAGGCGCCCGAGCCGCTGCAGGACACGGCGCAACCCCCGGCGCCGGCCTCGCCTCCCAGCAGCGCTCCGCCGACCGCCGCGCCGCAGCCAGCCGCCGCGCCGGCCGCGCCCACCCAGGCGCAGACGCCCTCGGCGCCGCCGCAGCCTTCCCGGCAGCAGCCCACGGCGCAAGCCCCCGCGCCCCAGCTGCAGACGCCGGCGGTCAGCCCGCCCCGCCAGACGCAGGCCGCGACCAGCGCCAGCGTGCTGCCGGAGATCGCCCCGGCGCAGGTGCCGCCGCAGCAAATCGCGCCGTCGATCACCATCCCGAAGCCACGGGCCCAGGCCCAGGTACCCCAGGCGATACAGCTCGCGATCGCGCCGGAGGCGAGCGTGGCGACGCCGCGCAAGCTGGCGGCACCGCAGGCATCGGCGCAGGTGAGCCCGCAGACGGCCATCCCGCAACCGCAGGCGAGCGCCTCGGTGGCCCCCGCCACGGCCATCCCCCGACCGAACGCCAGCGTCAGCGTCGCGCGGCAGCTGAGCGCACCGCAGGCCAGCGCCGAGGTGGCCCCGCCGCAGCCGCTGCAGACGCCGAACGCCTCGGCGCAGGTGGCGGCCCCCAGACAGCTCCAGGCCCCGGCGGCCTCGGCGCAGGTGGCGGCACCCCGCGCGCTGACCGCGCCGCAAGCGTCCGCCGCGGTGGCCGCGGCGCGGCCGCTCACCGCCCCGCAGGCGAGCGCCAGCGCGGGCACGGCCCGCAACGTCCAGATCGCGCCGCAGGTGGCGGTGGCGGCGCCGAGGCCGGTGCCGGCGCCCAGCGTGCACGCCGAGGTGGTGGCGCCCACACCCGCCGCCGGCGCCCCGGCCAGCGAGGGCGCCCCCGCGGGCAACACCGACGTGGCCACCAACGCCGCCGGGACCCTCACGCCCGGCGGGACGGCGCCCAGCGCCGGCCAGGTCGGCGGCAACGTGCAGGCGAACGCCGCCGGTCGCGGCGCCGCCGGCTCGCCGTCGGGCACGCCCAACGGCAGCGGCGGCGGGACGCCCCTGCCGGCGCCCTTCCGTGAGGAGCTGGAGCGCCCGCTGGCGGTGCTGGTGGACAACGTCCACGGCTACCCGCAGGCCGGCCTGAAGCAGGCGTCCACCATCATCGAGATGCCGGTGGAGGGCGGCCTGACGCGCCTGATGCTGGTCTACCAGACGAACGACCCCGGCAAGGTGGGCCCCATCCGCAGCGCCCGCGACTACTTCGTGAGCCTGTCGCAGTCGATGAACGCGGTGCTGGTGCACGACGGCGGCTCCCCCGGCGCCATGATCGCCATCAAGCGCGCGCCGCTGCCGACGCTCGATGCCCTGAACCGCGGCGACCTGTTCAGTCGCGGCACGCAGCGCAAGGCGCCCTACAACCTCTACAGCCAGGGCGACGCGCTGCGGCGCGCCGTGAACCGGCTGCTGCCCCCGCGCACGCGCGTCCTCACCGGCAGCCTCTACCGGCCGCCCGCCAGCGCCCCCACCGTCACCAGCGTCACCGACCGCTTCGGCGCCACCTACAAGACGGGCTTCCGCTACTTCCCCAAGCTCGACAGCTACCGGTGGGTGCGTAACGGCGTCGGGGCGGACGACGCCTCCGGCGAGAACGTGCTGGTGGACGCCGTGCTGCTCGCCAAGATCGACGCCACGCCGCTGCCCGACGATCCCGCGGGACGGCTGTACATCCCCTTGCAGGGCGGGCCCGCCACCCTCTACCTGCACGGCCGGGCGGTGGCCGGCCGCTGGCTGCTGGGCGACGGGGTGCAGTTCGTCACCGCCTCGGGAGAGGCGGTGGACCTCGCCCCCTTCCGCACCTGGGTGGTGATGACCCCCACCTACGACCGCCGCGTGGAGCAGTAGCGGCGTTCTGGACGGCCGCCGGGCCCCGACCGGGCAGCCCGCCCGCGGGCGCCGGGGTCAGCTGTCGAGGCGCGAGACGGTCTCGTCGAAGAACAGGCCGCGCATCCGCAGGCGGTAGCGCCGCTCGGTGATGTCGATGTCGAGGTAGCTGTACTCGTCCTGGTAGCCGTTGGTGTCCAGCAGGATGGCGCGCCCCTGAGAGGCGATGTTGACGCCGCCACGCACCGGCGTGTGGCCGTAGACGCCCAGGCGGTAGGGGGTTCCCTCCAGGAAGTCGCGCTCCTCGTAGATCCAGCGCCGGCGGTTCTCCAGGTAGAAGCCGTTGTCGTAGGTGTTGTGCTCGTCCAGCGGGCCCACGTGGGCGAGGTGGAGCTCATCGATGACGACCTCCGCCGGCCAGGCGAGGATCCACTGGCGCAGCTCGGGATCCATCTCGCCGCCGTACCCCACCTTCCACTCCAGGTGCGACACGTCGTCGGTGCGGAGCGGGCCCTGCTCGGGGTGCACGGCGTTGAAGTCGTGGTTGCCCATGAGGATGACCATCTTGCCCTCGGGAAGACGGTCCTGGAAGCCCTTGACCTCGCGCAGGAAGGTGGTCTGAGCCGCCTCGGCGCGTTCCAGGTGGCGCGGGTTGTACTCGTCGTAGCGGCGCACGTTGACGATGTCGGCGTAGCGGTCGCGGCTCTTGGCGTGCACCAGGTCGCCCAGCAGCACCAGGCGGGTGTCGTCCTGGACGAACGCCGTGGTCGGGCGGTGGCCGCTGTCGGCCAGGCCGGCGTCCTGCAGCATGTGCCACAGCTTGTCGCCCTGCATGTGGATGTCGCCGATGACGACTACGCGCACGATGCGTCTCCCGCCTCGTGCCGCGGCCGCGCGCGGGCGGACCGCTCCGCTCCGGGCTCCTGGCCGGCGCTCACGGGTGCGGTCGGGGGTGCGGCGCCCATCGGCGAGGGTTGCTCAGCGGCTCGCTTGCGTCTGGAGCAACGGCAAGGGGTCCACCGGCTCGTTGTCCACGCGGATCTCGAAGTGCAGGTGGGGGCCGGTGGAGTGGCCGGTGGTACCGACGCGGGCGATGACCTGACCGGCCTGAACGGTCTGGCCCTTGGCGACCAGGATGGCCGAGGTGTGCCCGTAGTAGTAGGCGGTGTTGCCGTTGGTGATGACCACCAACAGGCCGTAGCCGCCGTCCCAGCCGGCGAGCGTGACGCGGCCGCCGACCGCGGCGTGGATGGGGGTGCCGGAGTTGGCGGCGATGTCCAGGCCGGTATGGAAGTTCGAGCCGTCCACCCTCAGCTGGCGGTAGCCGAAGTGCGAGGTGATGGGCCCGTGGATGGGCCAGCGCATGGCACCCGGCGCCGGGTTGGGTTGCAGCGTCGCAGCTCGGGCCGGTCCCAGCTGGCCGGGCGGCACCACGCGCAGCGTCTGCCCGGCGAAGACCTCCGTGGAGGTGAGGTCGTTGGCGCCCATCAGCGCCGCCACCGTGGTGCCGTTGGCGTGCGCGATCGACCACAGGCTGTCGCCCTTGGTCACCGTCACCGTGGGCGGCACCGGGCCGCCGGTGTCGGTGACGGGGGCGGCGTACCGCCCCGGGATGGTGAGGCTGTCGCCCGGGTGGATGACGCCGTTCTGGGCCAGGTGATTGGCCTGCGCGAGCGCCGTCACGCTGACCTGGTTGCTGTGCGCCAGGCTCCACAGCGAGTCGCCGGGCTGGACCGTCACCACCAGCGGCGCGGGCGGGGGCGTGCTGGGCCGCAGCTTCAAGCTCTGCCCGGGACGGATGACCGAGCCGCTGAGGTCGTTGTAGGCGATGAGGTCGTCGACGCTGAGGTGGAACGCCAGCGCGATGTTGTAGAGGGTGTCGCCCGGCTGGACGATGTACACGTCCGGATTGGCGTTGCCGCCTTTGGGCAGCTGTAGGGTGCTGCCCGGCGTCAGCGCGCTGCCGGTGAGGCCGTTGGTCTTCTGCAGGGCTGCGACGGTGGTGTCGTAGCGCTGGGCCAGCGACCACAGGGTATCTCCCGGCTGGACGGTCACACTGTCGGGCTGAGCGAAGGCCGGCCCGACGCTCAAGCAGGCGGCGACGAGTGAGATGGCGACGAGCTGGCGGCAACGTGACATCCTGGCCACATTACCAAAACGACAAGTATCACAAGCGGAAAGAATTCATGTCTGGCGGGACACGCAGGGCCCGGCCGGGTGCCGGGGACGGCGCCGGCGTCAGTCGCGCGGGTCGAGGATCGTGTCCAGCGTATCCGGCGGCTTGCCGGCCAGGCACATCCGGCGGCCGAGCTCGCTCGCCGCGGCGACGAACAGGTCCACCTCGTGCAGCGCCGCGGAGCCATCGATGAGGAGCCGCTCGAGCCGCCGAGACTCGGATTCGAGCGCAACAGTCGGGATCGTCGAAAGAGGATTACACATCCGCGCTCTTCTCCTAACTTGGAGGGAGTCTAGCAGCGGGCTACTTACGGGACTGTCAACCGTTGCCGCGCGCGTGCAGGCGCGTCCCGCCTTGGCCGCGCAGGGCCCGGCGCGCGGCCGGGGCGGTGCGCCCGTCCGCCACCACCGCGTAGGGCGCGCCCCGTTCCAGCGCCGCCAGCGCGGCCTCGACCTTGGGGATCATGCCGCCGGCGATGCGGCCCTCCCGGATGCGCGCCTCCGCGTCGGCGCGGCTGAGCTCGGGGAGCAGGCTGTCCGCCCGGTCGGGATCGTCCAGCACGCCGGGAACGTTGGTCAGGAAGACGGCGCCGGCCGCCAGCGCGCCCGCCACCGCCCCCGCGACCTCGTCGGCGTTGACGTTGAGCAGGTCTCCGGCGTCGTCGCACGCCAGGCAGGCGAGCACCGGCACGAAGCCGCCGTCGAGCAAGCTCGTCAGCGCGGCGGCGTTCACGCGCGTCACCCGCCCCACCCGCCCGAGCGCCGGGTCGAGGACCTCGGCCTGCAGCAGCTCGGCGTCGCGGCCGCCGAGCCCCAGGGCCGGGCCGATGTCCTGCGCCAGCCGCTTGCCCAGCAGCGTGAGCACCCGCTCGATGACCGCCAGGCTGGCGTCGCTGGTGACGCGCAGGCCCCGCTCGAAGCGGTGGGGGAGCCCCTCGGCGTCCAGCGCCTGACTGATGAAGGGACCGCCGCCATGGACCACCAGCGGCCGCTCGCCGGCCCGCCACAGCTCCCGCAGCTCGCCGGCCACGGCCACTCGGGTGGCGGCGTCGGTCATGGCGTTGCCGCCGTACTTCACCACCACGGGCATGCGCCAGTGTAGCGTCCGGGAGCGCGTCCACCGCGTGGTAGATTCCCAGACGTGCGGCACCGGCGTTAGCTCCCGCGGTGCCGCCGTCGAGGAGGCGCGGTGGACAGACCTGACACGCTGGTGTTCGGCACCGACGGCTGGCGCGACGTCATCGCCGACCGCTTCACGGTGCGGAACCTGCGGCGGGCCGCCCACGCCTACGGCCAGCACCTTCTCCATCACGGCGAGCGCAGGGTGCTGGTGGGCTACGACACCCGCTTCGGCGGCGAGATGTTCGCGCGGGCGGCGGCCGGGACGCTGGCCGCGGCCGGGCTGGAGGTGCTGCTCTCGGAGAGCTTCCTGCCCACGCCGGCGCTGTCGTTCGCCGTGACGCACTACGGCGCGGGCGGCGGCGTGATGCTCACCGCCTCCCACAACCCGCCGCTCTACCAGGGGTTCAAGCTCAAGGGCCGCTACGGCGGCACCGCCACCGAGGCGATCTACCGCGACGTGGCCGCGCGGCTGCCCGCAGCGGCCCCGCCGGCCGCCGGGGTGGCGGCGGTGGAGCGCTTCGACGTGCGGCCCCACTACTACGACGTCCTGGAGCGGCTGCTCGACATGGACGCGCTCGCGAGCGTGCGGGGGACGCTGGTGCACGACGCCATGGGGGGCGCCGCGGGCGGCTGGCTGGCCGGCTTCGCTCGCTCGCGCGGCCTGCAGGTGACGGTCGAGGAGGTGCGTGGGCGCCCGGACCCCCTGTTCTACGGCGTCAACCCCGAGCCCATCGCCGTCAACCTGGCCGAGACGCGAGCGCGCATGGCCGCCGGCGACGCGCTCTTCGCGGTCGCCACGGACGGCGACGGCGACCGCCTGGGCGTGGTGCTGCCCGGCGGCGAGTACTTCGACTCCCACCAGATCTTCGCGGTGCTCCTCGACGAGCTCGCCGGCCTGGGCCTGCCCGGCAGGGTGGTCAAGACCTTCACCGTCTCCCGCGTGGTCGAGCGCCTGGCGGCGAGCCTGGGGCGGGACGTGGTGGAGACGCCGGTGGGCTTCAAGCACATCGTGGCGGCGATGCTCGAGGGGGACGTGCTCATCGGCGGGGAGGAGTCGGGTGGCATCGGCGTCGCCGGGCACCTGCCGGAGCGCGACGGCATCGCCAACGGGTTGCTGCTGCTGCAGAGCGTGGCGCGGAGCGGGCTGAGCCTGGGCGAGCGCTTCCGTGCCATCGAGGAGCGCAGCGGCTGGCGGCACGCCTACGAGCGGCTCGACCTCGAGCTCACCGACGACGCCCTCAAGGACCGGGTGATGGGCGAGCTGCTGCAGCCGCCCGCCCGCATGGCCGGCCGCGCCGTGGCCGGGGTGGAGCGCCGCGACGGGGTGAAGCTGAACCTCGGCGGCGACGCCTGGCTGCTGTTCCGGGCCAGCGGCACGGAGCCGGTGCTGCGCGTGTACTGCGAGGGGCCGGACGCCCGCGCCGTGAGCGAGATCCTGGCGGCCGCGCGCGCCTGGATCGCCTCGCTGAGCTAGACCGTCACGAAGCCCTTGCGGCTGTGGGAGAGCACCTCGCAGCCGTCCTCGGTGACGACCGCCAGGTCCTCGATGCGCACCCCGCCGAAGCCGGGCCGGTAGACGCCCGGCTCGATGGTGACGATCATGCCGGGCGCCAGCAGGTCCTGACTGCGGTGCGACAGGCGCGGCCCCTCGTGGATCTCCAGGCCGGTGCCGTGCCCCAGCGAGTGGGTGAACGCCTCGGCCAGCTCGTGCCCGGCCAGCATGTCGCGGGCGATGGCGTCCAGATCGCGGCCGCTGCGCCCCGGAGCGACCGCGGCCAGGGCAGCGTCCTGCGCCTCGGCAACGGCATCGAACATCCGCCGCAGCTCGGGATCGATCTCGCCCACCGCCACGGCCCGCGTCATGTCGGCGTGGTAGCCGTGGTAGACGGCGCCGAAGTCGAGCGTGACGAGGTCGCCGGCGTCGATGGGCTTGGTGGAGGCCACCCCGTGCGGCATGGCGCTGCGCTCGCCGCTCGCCACGATGATGTGGAAGCCGGGCCCGTCCGAGCCGGCGAGCCGCATGGCGCGCTCGAGCTCGAGCGCCACCTCGATCTCCTTGACGCCGGGCTGGATCATCGGCACCACCTGCGCGAAGGCCTCGTCGGTGATGCGCGCGGCCTCCCGCAGCGCCGCGATCTCCTCGGCCGACTTGATCAGCCGGAAGGAGGCGAGGAAGCCCTCGGTGGCGAGAGGCTCGCGCGGGAGCCGCTCGCTCAGGCGGCGGTAGCGCTGCAGGCTGAGGTGCTCGCTCTCCACGGCCAGGCGGCGGTCGCCGGTCAGCTCCGGCAGCCGCTCCTCCCAGCTCGGCGCGATGACCACCTCCAGCCGCGACTCCTCGCCCGCCTGGGCGGTGTAGCGGCCGTCGGTGACCAGCACGGCGCGGTCGCTGGTCACCAGCACCACGCCGTCTTCCGGGCTGGTGAAGCCGGACAGGTAGCGCACGTTGGCGGGCCCGGTCACCAACAGGGCGTCCGCGCCGAGCCCCGCCAGCTTGCCGCGGACGTCCTGCAGCAGGCTCATCGCGCGCTTCCCACGATGTCGAGCAGCTGCGCCAGGTCGAGGCTGGCGCCGCCGATGAGCCCGCCGTCGACGTCCTCGCGCGCCAGCAGCTCGGCGGCGTTGGCCGGCTTCATGCTGCCGCCGTAGAGGATGCGCATGCGCTCGGCGTCGGCCCCGAAGCGCCCGGCCAGCGCGCGGCGGATGGTGGCGCCCATCTCCTGTGCGTCGTCGGCGGTGGCGGTGCGGCCGGTGCCGATCGCCCAGACCGGCTCGTAGGCCACCACCAGCGCGTCGGCCGAGGGCGGCTCGAGCCCCGTCAGGTCGGCCTCGAGCTGGCGCAGCACGACCCGCTCGGCCTCGCCCGCGAGGCGCTCGTCTTCCTTCTCGCCTACGCACAGGATGGGAACCAGCCCCGCCGCCAGCGCCCGCCCGAGCTTGGCGTTGACGAGGGCGTCGTCCTCGGCGTGGTAGGCGCGGCGCTCGGAGTGCCCGACGATGACGTAGCGGGCGCCCGCGTCCTCGAGCATGGCGCCCGACACCTCGCCGGTGTAGGCGCCCTGGTCGTGCGGGCTGAGGTCCTGCGCGCCGAGGCTCACCGCGCTGCCGCGCGCCAGCGCCGCCATGGGCGCGAGGTGCGTGTAGGGCACGTTGAGGAGCAGGTCGCAGTGGTCGTGTGCGACGCCGTCCAGGCGCGTCAACAGCTCGCCCAGCCAGGCGGTCGCCTCGCTGGGGAGCTTGTGCATCTTCCAGTTGCCGGCGATGAGGGGGCGTCGTAGCTGTCCGGGCCGAGTCATGCGCCAGGATACCGCAGCCCGACGCGCGGCTCCGGCGCGGCTCAGGCGCGGCTCGCGGCCGCTCGGCTGCGCCGGCGCGCGGCTCCGGGTCGCGGCCGCTCGGCAGAAGAAGGGCGGGCCGGAGCTCCGGCCCGCCATGGGTACCAAGGGTGGGGTGGCCCTCAGGCCTGGACGCCCGTCTCGCCTGCCTTGCCGCCCCGGCGGCTGCGCTTGCGGCCGCTGCCCCCGGAGCCGCCGCGCTCGAGCCCTTCCAGCCCGCCGACCAGCGCCAGGTCGAGCACCCTGTCGAGATCGCCGACCTCGTGCATCTGCAGGTTCTTGGTGAGGTGCGTGGCGATGTCCTTCATGTCGGCGCTGTTGCGGTCGGGGTAGAGGATGTGCTTGATGCCCGCGCGCTTGGCCCCGAGGATCTTCTCCTTGAGGCCGCCGATCGGCAGCACCCGGCCGCGCAGGGTGATCTCGCCGGTCATGGCCACGTCCTTGCGTACCGGGGTGCCGGTCAGGGCGCTGACGAGGGAGGTGGCCAGCGCCACGCCGGCGCTGGGGCCCTCCTTGGGGGTGGCGCCGGCGGGCACGTGGATGTGCACGTCGTGGCTGTCGATGTAGTCGTCTCCGAGGCCGAAGCGCACGGCGTTGGACTTGGCGTACGTGAGGGCGGCGCGCGCCGACTCCTTCATGACGTCGCCCAGCTGGCCGGTCAGCACCAGCCCGCCCTTGCCCGGGGTGATGGAGGTCTCGACGAAGAGGATGTCTCCGCCCACCGGCGTGTAGTACATGCCGGTCGCGACGCCGACGAGGTTCTCCTCGGCCTCCGACTCCGGGGTGAAGCGCTGCGCGCCGAGGTACCCTTCGAGGCTGCGCTCGGTGATGCGCACACGCTTGGCCTCGCCCTCGGCGATGCGGCGGGCGCCCTTGCGGCAGAGCGTGCCGATGATCCTCTCCAGGTTGCGCACCCCGGCTTCGCGCGTGTACGAGGTGATGACGCTGGAGAGCGCGCCGTCCGAGAGTCTGAGCTGGTTGGGCTTGAGGCCGTTCTCGGCCACCTGCCGCGGGACCAGGTAGCGCTTGGCGATCTCCAGCTTCTCCTGCTCGATGTAGCTGGAGAACTCGATCATCTCCATGCGGTCGGAGAGCGCCTCGGGGATCTGCTGGGCGTAGTTGGCGGTGGCGATGAACAGCACCTCGGAGAGGTCGAAGGGGACGCCCAGGTAGTGGTCGACGAAGTTGTTGTTCTGCGCCGGGTCGAGCACCTCGAGCAGCGCCGAGGAGGGGTCGCCCTGGTAGGAGGCGCCCAGCTTGTCGACCTCGTCGAGCAGGAACACCGGGTTCTTGGTGCCGGCCTGGCGGATGCCCTGAATGATGCGGCCGGGCATCGAGCCGATGTAGGTGCGCCGGTGTCCGCGGATGTCCGACTCGTCGCGCGCGCCGCCCAGCGAGATGCGCACGTACTCGCGGCCGAGCGCCTTGCCGATCGACTTGGCGATGCTGGTCTTGCCGACGCCGGGAGGGCCGACGAACAGCAGGATGGGCCCCTTGTTGACCTCGAAGGCGTCGAGCTCGCCCTTCTGCGCCCGCTCCCCCTTGAGCTTGCGCACGGCGAGGTACTCGAGCACGCGGTCCTTGACCTTCTCGAGGCCGTAGTGGTCCTCTTCCAGGATCCTGGCGGCCTTGCCGATGTCGAGCCGGTCCTCGCTGCGGATGTTCCAGGGCAGCTCGGTGATGGTGGTGAGGTAGGTGCGGATGACCGACGCCTCGGCGGAGTCGGGGTGCATGCGCGAGAGGCGGTTCAGCTCGCGCTGCGCCTCCTTCATGACCACCTCGGGCAGGTCGAGGGCCTCGAGCTTCTCGCGGAACGACTCCACCTCGTCCTCGTCCTCGTCGTTGCCCGACAGCTCCTTCTGGAGCGCCTTGATCTGCTCGCGCAGGAAGAACTCGCGCTGGTTGCGGTCGATCTCCTCCTTGACCTCGCGCTGCAGCCGGCGCTGCGTCTCCTGCAGCTCCAGCTCGGTGTCGATGAGCAGCAGCACGCGCCGGAGGCGCTCCTCGACGCTGGCCGCCTCGAGCACCGCCTGCTTGTCGGCCAGCTTGAAGTCCAGATGGTAGGCCACGTAGTCGGCGAACTGCCCGGCGTCCTCGAGGTTCATGACGAACTGGGCGACCTCGTGCTGCACCTGGCGGCTGCCGTTCTCGACGAGGTCCGCGAACTTCTCCTTGAGCTCGCGGAAGGTCGCCTGCACCATGACGCTGTCGCCTTCGGGGACCTCGATGGGGCTGACGTCGGCCTCGATCAGGCCGGTGGACGGGTGGAAGCTGTCGATGGCCACGCGCGCGAAGGCCCGCACCAGCATCTGGATGCTGCCGTCGGGGTTCTTCTTCATGCGCATGATGTTGCAGGCCGTGCCGACGTCGTAGAGGTCGGCCGGCTTGGGGTCCTCCACGTCGCGGTCGCGCTGGCTGGCGATGACGATGGTGCGCTCGCGGTCGAGCGCGGCGTTGATGGCGCGGATGGAGATGCCGCGGCCCGCGTCGATGGGCATGACCATCGTCGGGTAGAGCACGCTGCCGCGGACGGGGCACACCGGGATCGGGGCGCTGAAGTCGGTAGGGGTGGAATCCTCTGCCATTCGAACTCCTAGACTACGCGAAACGCTCGGCGTGGGGAGTGGGGTCCTGGTGGGGGCGCCGCGCCGTGGCGGCGGGGGTGCGGATGAGCGGGCAAACCTGAGTCACCATGTGTCAAGTTTACTGCAACCGCTCGGCTCAGTCTGCTGGTGGGTTACGTCCGACCCGGGCGTCGCCCGGGAGCCGGCACCGCGCCCCAGGCGTCGCGTCGCGCCGGTCGCGACAGTATACGCCCGCCCAGGTGCGTCGGCGCGTGTCCGTGCGCGCGGGAGGCGCCCCCGACGGCATCGCGGCGCGCCGAGCGGCTGTGGTAGCGTGAGCGCGCCATGGCCGACGTCATCCAAGCGCTACGCGAGGCCGTCCAGGAGGGGCTTGCCGCCATCGGCGCCGGGGAGGCCGGCGCGGTCGAGGTGAGCATCCAGGAGGTGCCGGAGGACAAGCCCGGCGACTACGGCACGCCCGTCGCCTTCGGCCTGGCGCGCAGCCTGCGCCGCAATCCCGCGGACATCGCCCGCGAGCTGGTGGGCGAGCTGCGCCTGCCGACCGGCGTTGCCCGCGCCGACGCGGTCGGCCCCTACATCAACTTCCACCTCGATCCGGGTGCCTTCGTGGCGGAGGTCGTTCGGCGCCGGGAGGCGCCCGAGGGCGCGCGGCTGAAGGTGGTGCTCGAGCACACCTCGGTCAACCCCAACAAGGAAGCGCACGTCGGCCACCTGCGCAACATCGTGCTGGGCGACGCCTGCGCCCGCATCCTGCGGAGGTCCGGACGCGACGTCGAGGTGCAGAACTACATCGACGACACCGGCAGGCAGGCGGCCGAGAGCCTCTACGCCGCCGAGTACTTCGGCGAGGCCTACCCCGGCGACCGCAAGTACGATCACTGGCTGGGCGAGCTCTACGTCAGGCTGGGCACGGCCAAGGAGCGTGACGCCGAGCGTATCGACGCCGGGGTGTCGGAGGTGATGGCGCGGCTGGAGCGCGGCGAGCTCCGCGGCGAGGTGGAGGACGTCGTGCGCGCCCAGCTGGAGACCTTCCATGCGCTCGGAGCGGAGTACGACCTGCTGGTGTGGGAGTCCGACGTGGTGCGCAGCGGCTTCCTGGCGCGGGGCCTGGAGATCCTGGAGGCGAGCCCCTACGTCTCGCGCCCGGCCGAGGGCAAGTACGCCGGGGCGCTGGTGATGGACGTGTCCGAGTTCCTGCCGGGCCTCGAGGAGGCCAGCGTGGTCCTGGTGCGGCGCGACGGCAACGCCATGTACGTCGCCAAGGACATCGGCTACCAGTTCTGGAAGGCCGGCATCTTCGAAGGGCTGCGCTTCCAGCGCTTCGCCGAGCAGCCCTCGGGCAAGGAGCTCTACGCCAGCGCGCCGGAGGGCGAGAGCCATCCCGACGGCCGCACCTTCGCCCACGGGCAGGAGATCATCAACGTCATCGACGTGCGCCAGAGCCACCCGCAGACGCTGGTGAGGACGGCGCTGGCGCTCTCCGGCACGGCGGAGGGCGAGCGCGCCTACCGCAACTCCCATCACCTCGCCTACGAGGTCGTCACGCTGGAAGGGCAGGCGATGAGCGGCCGCAAGGGGCTGACGCTGTCGATCGACGAGGTGCTGGCCGAGGCGACCGGCCGCGCGCGCGCCGTGGTGGAGGAGAAGAACCCCGGCTTGGAGAGCATCGACGAGGTGGCCCGGCAGGTGGGCGTGGGCGCGCTGCGCTTCGGCATGCTCAAGAGCGAGGCCAGGAAGATCCTCGACTTCCGCTGGGAGCAGGCGCTGTCGCTCCAGGGGGACAGCGCCCCCTACGTGCAGTACGCCCATGCTCGCGCCTGCAGCATCCTGCGGGCGGCCGAGGAGACCGGGGCGACCGAGGGCGAGGCGAGCGGCGCCGGCGCCGGCGACGCCGAGTTCGCGAGCCTGGGACCCCTCGAGGTGCGGCTGGCGCAGGTCGTCGCGCGCTTCCCGGCGGTGCTGGCGGCGGCCGCGCGCGACCTGGCCCCGCACCTGGTGGCGCAGCACGCCCTGGAGCTGGCCACGGCCTGGAACGGCTACTACAACCACAAGGGGGCCGACGGCCGGCCCGACACGCAGGTCCTCAAGGCCGAGCCGGGCCTGCGGCAGGCGCGGCTGGCGCTGGTGGACCGCGTGCGCGCGGCGCTGGCAGAAGCGCTCGATCTGCTCGGCATCGAGGCGCCGGAGGCGATGTAGCCGCCCCGGGCGCGGGCCGCGGCTCGCGCCCGGGTGCTCTGGCCCGCGAGCGCGCGCGCGAGCCCGAGCCCGCCGGTTCTTGCCCGCGAGCGAGCCCGCGCCAGCTCGCGCCCGCGAGCCCGAGCACGCGC
>CAZBZU010000008.1:43683-48686 GCA_964496495.1 uncultured bacterium | reverse complement strand
CGCGCCAGCTCGCGCCCGCGAGCCCGAGCACGCGCGCCCGAGCCCTTCGCGGCAGCGAGAGCGGCGGGCCCGGCCGGGCCCGCCGCTCTCTCGTTGGTGGTCTAGGGCCTTCGGATCAGGGCCAGGAGACCTGGTAGGTGGCGCTCACCGGGGTGCCGTTCACCTTGAGGGTGAGGGTGCCGGTGATGATGTGCCCGGAGGTCGGGACGGGGCTGAACTTCACCTGCACGCAGCCCGAGCCCTGGCTGGCGTTGAAGATGCCGTCGAACAGCCCGCTGAGGTCCGCCGGATCGACGACCTGACCGTAGGTGCCGCCCGTCTGCGAGGCGATGTCGATGAGGTCGGTCGAGTCGAGGCTGGAGCCCAGCCCCACGGTGAACACCTTCACGCCGCTGGAGGTGGCCGCGGAGATCACGTCCGACGGCGTGTTCGTCGACGAGGTGTCCAGCCCGTCGGTCAGCAGCACGACCACCCGGTTGCCGCTGGTGACGCCCTGGTTGGCGAAGTACTGCACGCTGTCCACGCCCGCGTCCCACAGGTTGGTGAGGCTGCCGGCGAAGGTGGCGTCATCGACGGCCGCCTTGAGCGCGGCGTGGTCCGAGGTCAAGTTCTGGTAGACCTTGATGGCCTGGTAGCCGCTGGTCGGGGTGGTGCCGGTATCGAACGAGGAGACGGCGGCCTGATCGCTGCCGCTCATGCGGTCGATGAACGCCGACTTGGCCGCTTCCGCACGGAGGTCGCTGGGGTCGCTGGAGGCCATCGAGCCGGTGGCGTCCAGGGTGATCATGGCGCGCAGGTCGCCGGCGGTGGTGGTGATGCTGCCGCAGATCGTGGCCGTGGCGCCGTAGGTGGTGGACACCGGGCTCCCGAAGGCGTCGGTCACCTTGCTGACGGTGGCGGTCGGCACCGTCAGCGTTCCGCTGCCGATGACCTTGCCGGAACCGTCGAGCGCGCTGACGCTCAGGTTGGCGGTGCCGTTGGCTGCGTTGATGCCCGAGATCCCGTTGAACGACAGGGAACTGACCCCGCCGGTCTGGCAGGCCGAGAGGACCAGCGCCAGGGCAGCAACGACGAACAGAGACAACACGACCCTCTTCTTCATACTTCCCTCCTGAGCCCCCGTCGCCAAAGGCGGGCGGCGGGATCGAGAATCCCTCCACGGATTTCGATTCACTCAGTGTAGCGAGGAAAGTGTGAACAATTCAACACATGCGCCCGCACTGCCACGGCGCGGGCGCCAGACGTCGGCGCTGGGCAACCGGCCCCTCAGCCCTCGCGCAGCGCCGCCGCCATCACCTCCGTCAGGTGGTGGGCGCGTTCGCCGGTGCCGTCGCGGATCTGGTGGCGGCAGCTGAAGCCGCACGCCACGGTGTCGCCCTGGTGCTCGCGCACGGCGGGGAAGAGGCGCTGCTCGCCGATCGCCATCGACAGGTCGTGGTGGCCGTAGCCGAAGGAGCCGGCCATGCCGCAGCAGCCGGAGTCGACCTCGCGGACGCCTTCGGACACCCATCCCAGCACCGCGCGCGTGGAGGCGGTGCCCAGCACCGCCTTCTGCTGGCAGTGGCCGTGGAGCAGGGTCTCGCCGGGGCGCTTCTCGAAGACGGCGGCGGGATCGATCTCGCCCCGGGTCCAGGCCTTGGCGAGGAACTGGTCGATCATGAAGGCGTTGTCGGCCACGGCGTCGGTGCGGCTGCCGGGCAGCAGGTCGCGGTAGTCGCCGGCGAGGGCGGTGACGCAGGAGGGCTCGAGCCCCACCACCGGCACCCCGCGCTCCACGAAGGGCGCGAGCCGCTCGACGTTCGCGCGTGCCAGGCCCTTGGCCTGCCGCAGCAGCCCCTTGGAGAGCTGCGGGCGGCCGCAGCAGCCGTACGGCACCAGCTCCACCCGGTAGCCGAGCGCCTCCAGGACGCGCACCGCGGCCACGCCCGGCGCGGTCTCGTTGAACACCGTCCAGGTGTCGGCGAAGAGCGCCACGGTCTTGCCGTCGCCGCCGGCCGCCCGGCGCGCCGCAGGGCGCGAGGCGGGAGGCGGCCGCCGCGCGAACCAGCGGTCGAAGCGCACCGGCGCGTAGCGCGGCATGACCCGCCGGCGGTCGACCTGCAGGGTGCGCTCGATCAACCAGCGCACCGGCGCGGCGGGCAGCAGCGCGTTGGCGAGCGGCGCCAGCGCCTGCCCCAGCGGGGCCACGCGCGCCGCGTTGCCGATGGCCTGCACCGACAGCGGCGTGCCGTGGTCGTCGTAGTAGTGCTGCAGGAACTCGTACTTGATCTTGGCCATGTCGACCTGGCTGGGGCACTCGGCGCTGCACGCCTTGCACTCCAGGCACAGGTCGAGCACGTCGTAGACGTCCTTGCTGGTGAGGCCGCCGGGCATGCGCCCGGTGAGGGCGTCGCGCAGGACGTTGGCGCGCCCGCGGGTGGTGTGGTCCTCGTCGCGGGTGGCCATGTAGCTGGGGCACATGGTGCCGCTGCCGATCTTGCGGCAGGCGCCCACGCCGTTGCAGGCCTCGATGGCGCCGAGGTAGCCGCCGTCGGCCGAGAAGTCGAGGAAGGTGCTCAGCTCGACCTCGGGGTAGCCGGGCCCGTAGCGCAGGTTCTCGGTCATGGGCGGGGCGTCGACCACCTTGCCCGGGTTGAGCAGGTGGTCGGGGTCGAAGGCGCGCTTGATGGCGCGGAAGTCCTGGTAGAGCAGCTCGCCGAAGAGGTTGACGTTCTGGTACGAGCGGATCAGCCCGTCGCCGTGCTCGCCGCTCCAGGAGCCGCCGTAGCCCTTCACCAGCTCGAACACCTCGCGGCTGATGGCCTGGTAGGTCTCCACCCCGTGGGCGGTCTTGAGGTCGAGGTGCGGGCGCACGTGGATCACGCCCACCGAGGCGTGGGCGTAGAACACCACGTGCACGCCGTGGCGGCGGCAGACCTCGGCGACGTTGGCGATGTAGGCGGGCAGGGCGGCCACCGGCACCGCGCAGTCCTCCACGAAGGGGGTGGGCTTCTCGCGCCCCTTCACCGTGGAGTAGATGCCGAGCCCGTCGCGCCGGAACTGCAGGATCTCCTCCTGCTGCGAGGGCTCGCGGGCGACGTGGCTGGCGTAGGCGAGGCCGGCCACCTCGGGGTCGCCCTCCATGCTCGTCAGGCCGGCATTCATCTCCTCCTCGCCGGTGCCGTCGAACTCCACCATCAGCACCGCGCCGGGGTCGCCCTTCAGCCAGCCCAGCAGCGGCGCCAGGGCGGGGTTCTGGCGGCCCAGCACGAAGATGTCGCGGTCCATCAGCTCAACCGCCGAGGGGCCGTGGCGGTTGACGTGCTGCACGGCGGTGAGGGCCTTCTCGAGGGTCTCGAAGTGGAGCATGGCCAGCAGCCGGTGGGTGGGCACCGGATCGAGGTGGACGGTGACCTCGAGGATGACCGCCAGCGTGCCCTCGCTGCCGCACACCAGCTTGGCGAGATTGAAGGGGCGCCCGCCGACGAACTCGTCGAGGTTGTAGCCGCCCACCCGGCGCATGACCTTCGGGTAGCGCGCCTCGATCTCGCCGGCGTGCTCGCTGACCACGCGGTGGACCTCGCGGTAGAGGTCGCCCTCGCGGTCCTGCCGGGCCAGCTTGGCTTGCAGGGTCGCCTCGTCGGCCGGGCCGAGCGTGAGCTCGGTGCCGTCCATCAGCAGCACGCGCATGGAGATCACCTGATCGACGGTCTTGCCGTACTTGATGCTGCGCGTGCCGGCGGCGTTGTTGGCCACCATGCCGCCGACGTTGGCGCGGCTGGTGGTGGAGATGTCGGGCGTGAACTGCAGGCCGTGAGGCGCGAGCTGAGCGTTGAGCTGGTCGCGCACCACCCCCGGCTCGAGGCGCGCCCAGCGCTCCTCGAGGTTCACCTCGAGCACCCGCGTGAGGTACTTGGAGACGTCCAGCACCAGCGCCCGCCCGACCGTCTGGCCCGCCAGGCTGGTGCCGCCGCCGCGCGGCAGCAGGGGCACGCCGTGGCGCCCGCACGCCTCCACCGTCGCGCGCACGTCGTCGGCGCTGCGCGGCACCACCACGCCGTAGGGGCGGATCTCGTAGGGGCTGGCGTCGGTGGCGTAGAGCGAGCGCGCCGTCTCGTCGAAGCGGACCTCGCCGCGCACCCGTGCGCGGAGCTCGCGCTCGAGCGCCTGCGTGGCGGCCGGCTCGACGTCGGGGGCGGGGGCGGCCGGGGTGCTCATGGCGCCAGTATCGCACCTGGCCGGGCTGCGGCCGGAGGCGTCAGTGCGGGGCGGCGTCCGCGCCGTGAGCGGCGCTCGGCACGCCGACTGGGCCGAGGGCGGCGGCGCCGTTCGAGCCGGGGCCCAGCAGCGTCCAGGTGGTGCGCGCGAAGCCGTCGTCGTCCAGGCTGCGGTAGGCGGTGACGAAGCGCAGCAGCACGTGGCGCGCCAGCAGCCCGTCGAGCAGGGTGTCGGAGCTGTAGGGGTCGCGCTTGCGCCCGCTCAGCGGGCGGCCGGCGGCGTCGAGCAGCTGAAGCTCCTCCAGCGCGGCCCGCGCCCGCTCGGCCTTGACGCCGCGCCAGGGCAGCTGCAGGCCGCGGCTCAGCGCCACGAAGCCCTGGCGCACCTCGTGCAGGGTGGGGTACTGCTCCGCCAGCGCCTGCAGCTCCGCCAGCGCCGCCTCGTCCAGGTCGAACGCCACCAGCGAGGCGCCCGCCAGCGCGCGGCGGGCGGCCGTCAGCGGGTCGTCGGCCGGCAGGCGGGTGAGCCACAGCGCGCCGCCGCCCGCCAGGGCACCGTCGAGATCGGCCGCCGTGCGCGGCTCCAACGGCCGGGGTGGGGGCCCGCCCGCCGGCGCGCCGGGCGCGCCCCGAACGATGGCGGCGGGCCGCGCCGCCGCGCCGTCGACGGGCGCCAGCTCCAGCAGGCCGGCCGGCCGCACCGCTTCGGCCACGAACTCCAGCGTGCGCCGGTCGCGCCACTCGTTCTCGCTCAGCACCACCGCGGCGTTGACCGGCTGGCCGCCGGGAAGCTCGGCCGCCAGCGCG
>CAZBZU010000008.1:0-43583 GCA_964496495.1 uncultured bacterium | reverse complement strand
CAGCACCACCGCGGCGTTGACCGGCTGGCCGCCGGGAAGCTCGGCCGCCAGCGCGCCGAGGCGCCAGGCGACCCCCTTCACCCCGCCGATGCGGAGCTGCAGGGTGGCGCCGTCGCGGCCGACGGCGCGGGCGGCGTCGAGGGTGTCGGTGAGGGCGAACAGCGGCGGCGGGTGACCCTCCCCGAAGGGCTCGAGCGAGCGGATGGCCTGCCACAGCTCGTTCTCCACCTCCCGGCCGGCCAGCACCGCGTCGGCGGTGATCATGGGGGTGGGCGCGGGGAACTGCGCGGCGTAGCCGTAGATGGCCTCCCGGAAGGCGGGGAGCGCCGCCATCTCCAGCGCGAAGCCGGCCGCCTGGGCGTGACCGCCGTAGCGCTGCAGGTGCGCCGACGCCTGCCGCAGCCCCTCGACGGCCGAGATGCCGGGGGTGGAGCGGACGCTGCCCTTGCCCTTGGCCACGATATAGACCGGTTTGTAGAAGCGCTCCAGCAGCTTCGACGCCACGATGCCCATGACGCCCGGGTGCCAGCGCGGGTCCTCCACCACCAGCGCCGGCGCCTGCGGGTCCACCTTCTCCAGGGCCTGCGCCAGCATCTCGTCCTGGATGCGGCGGCGGTCCTGGTTGCGGGCGTCGAGGTAGGCGGCGAGCTCCAGCGCCCGCCGCGCGCTGGCGGTGGTGAGCAGCTCCAGGCCCAGCCCGGCCTCGCCCAGGCGCCCGGCGGCGTTGAGCCGCGGCGCCAGCACGAAGGCGACCTGGCGCGCGCTGATCTCGCCGCGCAGGTGCGCCTGGCTGACGGTGGCCCGGATGCCCGGCCAGCGCGAGTCGGGCAGCCGCGCGAGCCCCTCCTTGATGAGCGCCCTGTTCTCGCCCAGCAAGGGGGCCACGTCGGCGATGGTCCCGATCGTGGCGAGGTCGGCGTAATCCAGCGGCGCGTCCATCCCCAGGCGCCGGCGCAGGGCCCACAGCAGGTGGAAGGCCACGCCCGCGCCGGTGAGCTGCGGCAGCCCGCCGCTCGCCAGCGGCGAGGTGGCGGGGTGCACCACCAGCCCGGCGGGCACGGCCTCGCCGGGGGTGTGGTGGTCGGTGACGATGGTGTCGACCCCGGCAGCCTGCAGCCGCGCGATCTCCTCGAGGTTGGTGATGCCGCAGTCCACGGTGACGAACAGCTCGCAGCGCGCGGCGTGCTCCGCCACCCGCTCGGGGTGGACGCCGTAGCCGTCCTCCAGCCGGTTGGGGATGAAGGCCTCGACGTCCCCGCCCAGCTCGCGCAGCCCCAGCAGCAGCACGGCCGTGCCGGAGATGCCGTCGGCGTCGTAGTCGCCGTGGATGAGGATGCGCTCGCGCGCGCGGATGGCGCGCTCGAGGCGCTCGGCGGCGGCGGCCACGGTGGGGATGCCGCTCGGCATGAGCGGCGGGTTGAGGTGGTCGGGAGCGTCGTCGCGCAGGCCGCGCGACCACAGCATGGCCGCCAGCAGCGGCGGCACGTTCAGGCTACGGCACAGCGACCGCACCGCGCCGGGCGGCGCCGGCGCGCGTACCTGCCAGATGGGGGAGGGGGGCCGATGGTCCTCGGCCGCGCTCACGAGGTCTCGGCTTCCTCGTCGGGCGCCGGCGCCGGCCGGTCGGGGATGACGGGGAAGCGATCGGGGATCACGGGCGCGCGCTCGTAGGCGTGCGCGTCGAGATCGTCGCGGCGTTCCAGCTCCGCCACCCGCTGGCGCAGCCGGCGATTCTCGCGGGAGCGCCGCCACAGCGCCAGCCTGGAAGGCAGCCACCCCACCAGCCAGCCGCCGACCAGCGCCACCACCACCAGCAGCACCGGCGGCAGCGGGATCACCATGGGCAGCAGCGGCAGCGACAGGGGGTCCGGGTTGAGGTTGTTGAACGCCACCAGGTACAGCGCCAGCAACACCAGCAGGACCAGCTGCAGGATGCGAACGCCTCTCACATCCACCTCCGTGCGCCAGTCTACCGTATGGGCGCCGCGGCCCCCGCCGCCGCCCGGGCCGGGCCGTCCGCCGGCGCGGGCGCGACGAGGCGCCGGTCGGCTAGACTGGAGGGCCGTGGAAGCGCTCGCCCCTCACCCTCGCCAGCGGCCCCCCAAGGTGCTGAGCGCCATGTCGGGCGGGGTGGACTCCTCGATGGCCACCTTGCTGCTGCGAGAGGGCGGCTTCGAGGTGGTCGGCACCATGGCGCGGTTCTGGCCCGACGACTGCGACACCGGCGCCTTCGACCTGTGCTGCAGCCCGCAGGCGGCGTACGACGCGCGGCGGGTGGCGGACAGCGTGGAGGTGCCCTTCTACCTGCTCGACTTCCGCGACCGCTTCCAGGAGATCGTGGTCGATCCCTTCGTGCCCAGCTACCGGGCGGGCGTGACGCCCAACCCGTGCGTGTGGTGCAACCGCCACATCAAGTTCGGCGCCCTCGTGAAACGCGCGCAGGCGCTGGGGTGCGACTTCCTCGCCACCGGCCACTACGTGCGGCGCGTCGACGGCCCGGACGGCGTGGAGCTGCATCGCGGCGCGGACGACGGCAAGGACCAGACGTACTTCCTGTGGGCGCTGCCGCGCGAGATCCTGCCGTACCTGCTGTTCCCGCTCGGCGAGCTCAGCAAGCGCGAGGTGCGTGAGATGGCGGCCGGTCGCGGCGTGATCACCGCCGAGAAGCCCAGCTCCTCGGGGCTGTGCTTCATCCCGGACACCGTCAAGGACTACCTGGAGGGGGCCGGCCCGGAGCGGCCGGGGCCGGTGGTGGACGCCAGCCAGGACTTCGCGGTGGTCGGCCGCCACCGCGGGGTGCAGTTCTACACCATCGGCCAGAAGCGCGGGCTGGGGCTGGCCAAGAGCCACCTGGAGCGCTACGTCATCGACCTGAGGCCGGAGGACGACACCGTGGTGGTCGGCCCCAAGGAGATGTGCTACTGGACGGGGCTGGAAGCCGAGCGGGTCAACTTCCTGGCGGACGAAGCGAGCCTGCCGGCGCGGGTGCAGGCGCAGGTGCGCTACCGTCAGGCGGCGGTGCCCGCGCGCCTCGAGCGCACCGGCACCGGCTTCCGCTTGAGCTTCGAGGAGCCGCAGTTCGCGGTCACCGCGGGCCAGTCGGCGGTGATCTACGACGGCGAGCGGTTGCTCGGGGGCGGCGTCATCAGCCGCCGGCTGGGCTGAGTGGCCTCGCCGCGGCCATGACGCCCGCCGCGAGCCGGGGCGAGCCGCTGCGCCAGGCCAGACGTTCGCGCGGACAGTGACACCAGTCCAGTAGACTTGACGCAGGAGGTGCTATGGCGACCATCGTGGTGTTGGTCATCCTGGTGATCCTGGCGCTAATGGTGATAGCGGTCTACAACCGCATCATCGGCCTGGAGAACCGCTACCAGAACGCCTGGAGCCAGATCGACGTGCAGCTCAAGCGGCGCACCGATCTGATCCCCAACCTGGTCGAGACGGTCAAGGGCTACGCCGCCCACGAGAAGGCCGTCTTCGAGGAGGTGGCCCATTCCCGCCAGGCGATGATGAACGCCAAGGGCGTGAACGAGGCCGCCGGCGCCGCCAACATGATGACGGCGGCCCTGGGCAGGCTCTTCGCCATCGCCGAGAACTACCCCGAGCTGAAGGCGAACGAGAACTTCAAGATGCTGCAGGAGGAGCTCTCCAGCGTTGAGAACAAGATCGCCTACGCCCGCCAGTTCTACAACGATGCCGTGCTGCAGTACAACAACGGCATCGAGCAGATGCCCGGGATGTTCCTGGCGGGTCCCATGAACAAGAAGCCCGCGGTGTTCCTCGAGATCCCGGAGGCCGAGAAGGAAGTGCCGAAGGTCTCGTTCGCGAGCTAGTGCGCGCACGGCGGTGACATGAGCGTCCCCCCCAGCGCCGTACTGCCCGACGTCATCACCGACGGCGCCACCGGCCGGCGCATCAGCCTGCTCGACTGGCAGGCCACCAACCGGCGGCTGTCGTGGCTGCTGGGGCTGGTGATGGCGGTGTTGCTGGGTGCCATCGCCTACCTCCTCGCCCAGGTCACCAACCCCGCCTCGGCGACCTTCTTCGTCGCCGTCGCCGGCACCTTGGGCGTCGGCCAGACGGCGGCCGCCTACTGGTTCAGCGATCAGCTGGCGCTGGGAGCGGCCGGCGCCCGGCCCGCCACCAAGGACGAGCACCGCTACCTGGTGAACGTCACCGAAGCCGTGGCCATCGGGGCGGGCGTTCCCACGCCGCGCATCTACGTCATCGACTCGCCGGCGCCCAACGCCTTCGCCACCGGTCGCGACCCCAAGCACGCCTCCATCGCCGTCACCAAGGGCCTCATCGACACGCTCGACCGGCAGGAGCTGGAGGGCGTCGTCGCCCACGAGATGTCGCACGTCAAGAACTACGACATCCGCTTCATGTCGATGCTGGCCGCCACCATCGGGGTGATCGTGATCCTGCGCGACCTGGTGCTGCGCTGGTACCAGTTCGGCGCGCTCGGGGGCGGGTTCGGCGGCTCGCGGCGCTCGCGCGGCGGGCGCAGCGGCGGCGACGGCGGCAACCGCGGGCAGGGGATCATGGTGATCCTGCTGGTGGTGCTGCTGGTGCTGGGGCCGATCCTGGGGACGCTGCTGCGGCTGGCGGTGAGCCGCCGCCGGGAGTTCCTCGCCGACGCCACCGGCGCCTACATCACCCGCAACCCCGAGGGGCTGGCCAGCGCGCTCGGCAAGCTGGCGGCCTACCAGGGCGAGGGGCTGGCGGTCTCCGAAGGCGTGCGCCACCTGTTCATCGTGAACCCGCTGGCCAAGCACAACGGCGTCGACCTCTTCGCCACCCACCCACCGATCCAGGAGCGCATCGACCGCCTGCACCGGATGTGAGTGTCCCGGGCGGGTAGTGCCTCTCGGGCAGCTCGCCTCGGCCAGCTCGCCACGGCCGGCCCGCCTCGGCCGGCCCGCCACGGCCGGCCCCCGCGGCCAGGTTGTCGCGGCCCATGGCAAGGCCCCGCTCCTGGGAGCGGGGCCGGGTTGGTGAAGCGCTGGCTGGCGGCCGTCTAGGCCTGGGAGGCCTCTTCCTTCTCGGCTTCCTCGGGCTCGGCGGCGCTCTCGGCAGTGGCGGCGCTGTCGTCGCCCTCGGCCTGGGCCTCGCCCTCGGCGTCCTGCTCGGCCTCAGGCTGCTTGGGCCGGCGGCCTTCGCGGAAGGCGGCGGTCAGCATGGCGGCCGCTTCCGCGGCGTCGATGGCGTTCTCCGGCTCGCCAGCCTCGGCCTGCTCGCCGGCGGCCCCCGCGGCGGCGTCTGCCGTAGCGTCCGCAGCGCCGTCCGCAGCGGCGTCCCCGGCGGCGGCTGCCTTGGCGGTCGCCTCCTCGGCAGCGCCTTCCTCGGCTTGCTGCCCGGGGGCGGGCCGCTCCGCCTCTGCTTCTTCTGTCGCTTCGGCAGGCGCGTCGGCCTCCACCTTCGCGGCCTCGCTGGCTTCCTCGGCCGCGGCTGCGGCCTCCGCCTGCTCCGGCGCGGCTTCCGCCGCCGGCTCGGCCGCAGCGGTCGCGTCGTCGGCGGTGGCGTCACCGGCCGCGTCGGCCTGCTGCTCGCCGGCGGCCGCGTCGTCGTCCTCGCCCTTGGTGTCGGTCAACCCGAACTGGGCGAAGAGGTCGGCGTAGACGTCACCGAGCTTGGTGGTCGCCTTGGTGTTGACGTCCGAGGCGGCGTAGCTGTAGTCGTAGTCGATGTCGCCACCACGGCGGCTGCGACGACCGCGACGCCCTCCACCTCCACGCGAGGCGGGCGCGCCCGTGCCGACGGAGTCCAGGTCGGTCGCGGAGAAGGGCAGCAGGCGCTTGCGCGACAGGCTGGCGCGCTGCTCGACGGGATCGATGTTGAGGATGACCGCGGTGATCTCGTCGCCGCGCTTGAAGTGGTCGTTGATGTTCTCGATGTGGTCGTGGCTGAGCTCGCTGATGTGAACCAGGCCCTCGATCCCCTCTTCGATCTCCATGAACACCCCGAAGTCGGTGATGCCGGTGATGGGGCCGGTGACCTCGGTGCCGGGCGGGAAGCGGTCCGGCAGGGAGCTCCAGGGGTCGGGCTGGGTCTGGCGCAGGCCGAGCGAGATGCGCTGCTGGCTGGTGTCGATCTTGAGGATCATCGCCTCGACGTCGTCACCCTCCGTGACGATCTCCTTGGGGTGCCGCACGCGCTTGGTCCAGCTCATCTCACTGACGTGGATGAGGCCCTCGAGGCCGGGCTCGATCTCCACGAAGGCGCCGAACGGGGTCAGGTTGGTGACCTTGCCCGCGACCTTCTGGCCGATCGAGTAGTTGGCCAGCACGTTGTCCCACGGGTTCGGCATGAGCGACTTCATGGAGAGGTTGATGCGCTCGCGCTCGAGGTCCATGTCGAGCACCTCGACACGCACCTTGTCGCTCACCTTCACCACGTCGCGCGGGTGGCTGAAGCGCCCGTGCGTGAGCTCGCTGCGGTGCACCAGGCCGTCGATGCCGCCGAGGTTGACGAAGACGCCGAAGTCGGTGATCTCCACGACCTCGCCGTCGAGCTTCAGGCCGGGCTCGAGGGTCTTGAGCGTCTCGGCCTTCTTCTCGGCGATCTCCTCTTCGAGGATGGCGCGGCGCGAGATGATCACCCGGTTGCGACGCCGGTTGAGCTCGATGATCTTGACCTTGAGGCGCTGCCCGACGAACGGCGAGAGGTCGTTGACGCGCCGCACGTCCACCTGGCTGGCCGGCAGGAAGGCGCGGATGCCGAGGTTGGCGACGAGGCCGCCGCGGACCTTCTCGATGATCTCCACCTCGACCGGCTTGCTCTTGTCGTGGATCTCCTGCAGCAGGTTCCAGGCGCGTTCCTGGTCTGCCCGCTTCTTGGAGAGCACGATGGTGTTGTTGGGGATGTCCGAGCGGACGACGTACACCTGGATCTCGTCGCCGGGCTTGAAGTACTTGGCGGCGTCCTCGGCGGTCGTCTCGAACTCGAAGAGCTGGTTGTACGGCAGGATGCCCTCGATCTTGGCGCCGACATCGACGATGATGCCGTCCTGCGAGAGCATGATCACCTGACCGGTGGTGATCATCCCGCGGTGCACCGGCTTGCGCGCCAGCTGCTCGTCGCTGGCCGCCAGCACGTCCTCCATGGTCATCTCGGTGGCGTCGTCGGCCGGTGCGGCGGGCGCCGGTGCGGCGCCCTCGTCGGCCGCCGCGGCGGGAGCCGCTTCGGCGCCGTCGTCGGCGCTGGTGGCAGCCACGCCCTCGTCGGCGCCGGCGGCAGCCGCCACGTCGTCAGCGCCAGCGGCGGTCGCGCCGTCGTCAGCACTAGCGGCGGTCGCGCCGTCCTCGGACGGTGACGCGGCCGCTTCTTCAGGTTCCGGATTGGCGTCAGCTGAGGGAGCCCGTTCCTGCTGCTCGAGTTCCGTATCCTTCGCCATCGCGGTGCTCACACCCTGTTCTGCTGCCGCGGATGGGGCCTGATTCGTGACTTCCTCCGGGGCGTGGTCGGCGGCCGGGGCAGGGCTTCCCTCGGCCCGGTTTACTTTTTCGTCCATGAAAGGGGCTTCCTCCTCTTGTTCGGGTAGCTGGCAACTACCCATTTAAACACACCTGGGCGCCCAATCGCAACCAAAGGCGGCGTCGCGACACGCTTTCTGCGCGATACCGAGCTCGTTGAGAGCCCAGCTATCACGCCACGTGTGAACGCGAGCCAAGGGAAGCGGAACGGGCGCGACTGACCACTACGAATCCTAAGGCCTGGCCAGGCGCTCGTCTGTATCACGCGCAGAAAAAGGTTGGACTCCGCGTGGGAGGCACGGAGTCCATGTTTCGGAAGAGATGGGAAGAGGTAATGGGAGAGTTACCTCAGGTCCACGAAGCGAGTATAGCTGCAGCACCTTACAGGATTCTTACAGTGGGATGACGTGAGGGATCGGGTGGGGGCGCCCCGGCCTCGCTCGACCTGCCGACCGAGGCTCGTGGCGGTGACGGCAGCGGCGGCCGGCAGCCGAGCAGCATGCGCGTGTGGGTAGCGCTTCGCCTGCCGGCGGAGCGAGCCAAACGAGCCGAGAAAAGCCCGGAGCATCTGGCTCCCAACCGCAGCTCCGGGATCTCCCTACCACCATCTCTTCCGTTGCGATGAGAATATCACAGCCATGAGCGCCGGCGGGCCGATCACACCGAATCGAGCACCCCGGCAGCCTCCCGGTAGCTGTCGAGCGACCGCTCGACCATCAGCGCCCATTCATTGCCCGAGCTCGGGAGGAAGATGCCCGTTCGGCCCATGATGCGCCCCGCCCGCAGCTCCGAGACGTCCCACACGATGTCGATCTCGCTCTTGAGGCGATACATCTTCGACTCGGCGTCGTACTCGATCTCCAGCCCCTCGATGTTCTCCCGCAACTGGTGGCGGAACTGGTGGAAGTACGACTTCGCGCTGCGCGGCTTGTCGTCGGGGAAGATGTCGCCGAGGAGCCGCTTGAGCGTGACCGCCCGGTTCTCCAGGAAGTAGGCCAGGACCTCCACGCCCTTCCGGAGGGGGATGTTGACGGGTTTGCCAGCGACCTCGAGGCGTTCCTCCCCAAGGGTGTGGATCTCAAGTACTATGGTCTCTCGTCCGGCAATCCGCGTGTGCGTCTGACTCGCGACCTTGTGAAGGCCGGGTATGAGTTTCCACTCACGCGCAAGGAACGCTTGGTTCTGCAGCGAAACGCTTAGCGCCTGTACCTTGTCCAGCTCCTTGGTGTAGTCGTCAATCCCCTGGCTGAAGAGCATATTGGCAATGTGGAGTCGCACGGCGCCCTCTTCTTGAAGGAGGCCAATCTGTCCTAGTTCGGTTGCCAATGCGCGGAGCTCCTCGAGCGTGTGAGTTGGTCCATAGGTTCCCATCGCACTCAGCAGAACAACCTCCCGAAACCTGAATACGAGTCGGTCTGAGCGGTCTGAGATTAGGCCCTGAGCTCGAGACAGGTGCTCGGATGCCGACGCATACTCACCCTTCGCGCAGAAGATGCTGACAAGTGCAAGCCTCGACTGGAACTCCTCGTATGTGGCCTGTGCCTCGAGCGCCCGTCCAGCTGTAGCCATGAACTCCTGGATTGCCTGGTCGATACGCCCCGTTGCCCAACTGAGCTCTCCGTGAAGTAGCTGCTGCTCAACCTGAAAGGTGGGGGCGCCCGAGAAGTCGATCGATTCGAGCTCAACCTGTGCTTCTTGATATCTGCCCAGATTGATGAGCACCCCAGCCCGCACCAGGCGCACCTTCAGATTCTCCCGCGCCCCAGTGAACTGAAGGCCACGCTCCAAGAACCATAGGGCTCGTTGGGAGCGACCAATGCGACCATGAAGGATTGCAAGCTGAGCGAGGATTGCCGGCGCAAGTAGTGCGAACTCCGGGATGCCCTGGACCCTTCTCCATGCTTCTTCGGCCGCGCGAAGTGCGTCCCGCAGGTTCCCGCTGGTTTCCTCGTGAATACTAAGGACGCGATGGTACAGGACCTGGTCATACGGACAAAGAGACGTTATGTTGACTTTCTGGAGCTCGGCCTCCGCTTCCTCGGCGCGTTCTACGAACTTCAATAGGTGCGCCGCATTGAGCCTCGCTGCGGACTCGCCACGGTTGATCGCCCGATACAGGGCTTCCAACGCGTCCAGGTCACGAAAGAGCTGGAAGTAACAGACACCTAGCCAGCGATCGTCCTTGGCTGATGGGCTATCGAGCTTCTCATATGCCCGAACGCCTTCTTCGAACTTCTCCAGAAAGACCCAGCCCTGAATCTCGCTTTCCAGAGCGACTCCAGGAAAGCGCTCGGCAACGAGTTCGGCGACGCTTGTCGTCAAGAGGGTGGAATCCTTTCCGCGGCCCTACCAAGTGTTGCCCGGAGTCCCTTGCCTTCCCCCATTGGCGTACGAGGTTGAGGATAATATCTTCCGAAAGAGAACCGCGAGCAATCGACCACAGTCGCATCCTGAGATGCCTGTCCAGAAGGCGATATATACGTACCGTTGACAGTTGCTGTAGGCCCGATTCCAGTTGACGCTTGGCCCCCGCTGTGCTAGTCTACGACGCAATCGAACGGGTTGGGAGGCTCGTTCGGTTCGGGGTTGAACGGCGACCCCGCGAGGAAGAGATGGGAGTTGGCGGAGGAGTTCAGGTCCGTATTCCTTACTGACTCCAAGTAAGAAGGGTGGCGGTGCTTCCGCCAAGGGGTTGTTGGGCTGGGAGCCCGGCAACAGCCTTTCCAGGATCTGGGAAACCTGGATCGGTAGGTCATGGCTCGCAAGAGCCAATCGGGAGGATGGGATCACATGAAGAACACCGGTAAGCGCATCTTCGCTGCAGTGTTGTTTGCACTTCTGGCGGCACTTCCCTTCATCGCTTCCGCGGGTGTGAGTATGCACTCTAGGTAAGCCAAGTTCTTGAGCAGGGACTAGCACTGGCATCATCTGCTAAACAGAGTATAACGTAGCAGTCGCACCACGGTTGGTGCGTGCAGGGCGGCGTATATGCGGACAATAAGCGCTGCCCTGCTACGTTGCGGCTACGCCGAAGGGAGGCGTTAGCCGTGCATCGCGTGTACTTCCCGAAATCCTCCTGCACGTTGAAGTCAGGATTGGGGAGCCCGACATGAGTGGTCGGAGCAGACTTGCACGCGAGGCTTTGCGGTTGATACGTGACGATAGAGGGCGCACGTGGTTGAGCCAACCGCGGGCGCTCCTGCTGCTTCTCGCGCTTAGCGCAGTCGTCGTTGTGGGCTTGGCAGCTCCGTTCGGACAAGATCTCAAGACGCAATTCGCATACATTCCCATCCTGCTCGCCACCTGGGCATTCGGCGTTTCGGGAGCAATGGCGACTGGCATAGCAGCGGCGGCGACCTCGCCTCTTGTTGGCCATGGCTCCGCGGAGTGGGCGGTTGCCGAGCCGGTCATGTACATTGCGTTTGCCAGTGCGTGTGCATGGTTCTTCCGGGCACGCCGAACTGGACCAAGCACGGCTAGTGGGAGTAGGTCAACCGGTGACGCTGTCTCTGGTCGCGAGAGGGTCCTCGAGAGCCTTGCGCGCACTGTTGAGGTTAGGGACCACCACACCCAGGGGCATTGCAGGAGGGTGGCGAGGAATGCGGTTGCTGTCGGCTGGGCGCTGGGGTTGTCTGACGCCGACGTCGAGGTCCTCCGGTGGGCCGCTCTGCTTCACGATCTTGGCAAGATTGCCGTACCAGACTACATCCTGCTCAAGAACGGACGCCTCTCAGAAGACGAGTTTGCCGAGATAAGGAGGCACCCGTCCTATGGCGCGGACCTCCTGACATCAGTATCGTCCGCGTTTCGACCTATCGCAGACGTGGTTCGAGCGCACCACGAGAGGTGGGACGGCTTGGGGTACCCGCTCGGCCTGCGGAGTGATGAGATACCGGAACTGGCTAGAATCATTGCCGTGGTAGACGTGTTCGAAGCCTTGACAAGTGATAGGCCGTACCGCAGCCCGATGCCTGGCAACCAGGCGCTGCAGTATGTAACGAACGGTTCCGGAACGCAGTTCGACCCCGTCGTCGTGTCAGCTTTCCGTTCGCTTGTGGAGGAAGGAAGCATCGAGTGCGCAGCCGGTCTGCAGGCTGCTAGCGGCCTCGAGAGTGTTTCGCAACCGGGGCGCGCCGTCCAGTACACGGGCTAGAGCCGGGCGTAGTCGTGCTCCGACCGTGACTTCCTGCCACTAGACGACTTCGCCAAAGTAGGCAGTGACAGGTATTCCACCGTTCCTGAAAGACATGGTGCTTGCCGTATGGAGCGCAGGGTGCTGAAGCGGCATATCTGAGGCTGACAGGATGGCGTAGTGCCATCCTCGGGCTTTCAGGGCAAGCAACGACGCGAAGTCTCTGATGAGCTGACGGGTACTGGCTTCCGAGCCTACGCGTCTGCCGTAGGGCAGATTTGAGACAATGAGTCTGGAGACGCCGTGTGCGATAGCATTGAAGTCGACTGCTCTGGCATCTCCAGCTCGAATAGACACGCTTCTGCACCCGGCTCGCCTGCAGACTAGCCTGGCGGTTTCCACGGCTCGATACGAGATGTCTAGCCCCAGGAGCTGTTGCCGGGAATCCCTCACGTCGCGCAGGAGCATCCTGATCTCCTGATTCAGCTTTCCACTTGAGTGCAGAGGACTGTGCTCGATCGCGAGTGGCCGATGCAGCCCCGGCGGAACTTTGCGGGCGATGCGTTCAGCTTCGACCAGGAGGGTCCCTGAACCGCAGAACGGATCCACGACGACATCGTAATCGCCGGCCCCGGCTCGAAGCAGTATTGCCGCGGCTGTGGTCTCTCGAAGTGGCGCCTCGGTAGAAACTTCGCGGTAGCCACGTCTGTGCAAGTGGAAGCCTGTCGTGTCCAGGCTTAGTACGCACCTGTCTTGCACAAGCCTTACCATTACCGTCAAAGGAGCTGTACGCGCAAACGCAGGCGAGAGCCCGAGGGGTAGGAGGTGATCTAGAATTGCGTCAAACACCGTGCTCTCCAAGTGGGAGGAGCGCCTTAGGCGTGACTCTGACGAACTCGCCTTCACGCTTACACTTGGGCAATTGCCTAGCAGGACCTCCCATTTGATGCTGCGTGCGTGATTGTAGAGCATGGGGTAGTTCTGGGCCAAGAATCGACCGACACGTAGGAGTACCCGATTACCGCTTCGGAGGCCGACATTGACCCTGTACACCGAGGAAAGGTCGCCAAGAATGGAGGCGCCGCCCCTTGTCGTGGCTGGTTGGTAGCCGAGGTCCGCGAGTTCAGCTCCGGTGACTCGCTCGAGCCCTGGCAGCGTCGGAACGAAGAGAGCTAGCTTTCGGTGGCGTAAGTATGCCTTCACGCGCCGGCTAAGCGACTGTGACGATAGAGCCATCCTGTTGAGCATATTGGCTGTGCGTGCACTTGGCCTGAGAATCGCAGGGTTCGTCAGGGATAGGCATGGTAAGTGCCTGATGGTGGAAGGGGTGTAGATGAGGACGTGGTTCGAGCGAGTCCGCGAGACCATCCTTGACACGCCGTCTCCGGTGATCATCGAGGCCGGAGATGAGTGGGGGGTGTCCAGGCTGCTCGCAGGATTGCGCGACCCCGTGCAGCCCTTGATTTGGATTGACCTTCGGGAAGTGGATTGCTCTGACTCTGTGGTGGTTGGGAACGCTGTGTCTGAGGCTGTGAGGAGAGGACTCGGTTCACCTCTGTTTGGCCTTGGCATCGATACCGACTACGCCCTGGCTGCCCTAGCGTCCTATCTGCCCGCGCTTGAACCGCTCACCATCGCTGTAAGTGGGGCTGAGAAGATGCCGGAGCTGGTTAGTCGCCTGTCTGGCTTGTTTGGCCCCACGAGCAGGTTCCTTGTGCACACAGCTTCACACGTCAACGAGTTTGATTCGATTGAGCGCATTCATCGGGTAGAGCGGTCGAAATTGAAGGTGACGATCGATGAGGCAGTAGATCTGTTCGGCGGTGAGTGCAGTACAGCCGATATCTGCCTGGCTGTCAACGATGCCGGTGGAGCATTGTTGTCGGTTGAGTCGAGGTTGATGCTCGACAATGGCAAGTCAGGTGAGGCGAAGGGGCTGGCAGGACAGATTGGCGCTGCCTTCAGGCAGGGCGCGAACGGCGTGATTGATGCTTTGGTAGCTCGGAGGCGGTGGATCGAAGCATTTGAGTTTGCTGTGGACCAGGCGCCGACACGCATTGGCGAGGTGCTGGACGACGCCGCCAATGCGTACTTCGAATTGGGCCAGTTTGAGAGGCTCTGGCGGTTCCTGTCCGATGTTCCCAGGTGGGCGCTTCGCGATGAGCGTTCAATGTATTGGCTCTTCAACGCTGCAATGGCCGTGAACGAATGGCGTTCGGTTCTACCACATGTGAACCGGTACCTTGAGAACCACGAGGCCCCGGACCTACGGGCACTCCGGGCAACCGCCGACGTGAGAGACAGCTCCCTGGCCGAGGCAACCCGTGCTCACCGCGCAAAGCAGAGCGCAGAGACAGCCCGAGCGCTTGCGTTCATTAGCGAGTTTCGGGGTGACCTGGATACAGCAGCGTCGCTCTACAGGGAGGCAATCGAGCTCGCCGAGGTGGCGGGTCGCCCGCGTCACGTCGTGGGCGCGTCGGCAGGCATGGCACAGGTCCATCTATTCGGGGGGCGCTATGAGCGTGCGCAGCACTGGGGAGCGTGGGCAGTACGGCAGTATGGGGTTCACGAACTGCGCGAAGAGCTGCTTCGTGTTGCCGCAATCGGTGTCTGCGGCTATGCGCGTCTGCTGGTTGGAGCGGTACATCTTGCACGGCAGGTGCTCGAGACAGTCAAGATATCCAAGAGCATGGTAGGGATCCCTATGGTAGAGGGGGTGATCTCGACCCTCGGAGATCTCGCAATTGTGGATGGCCGCTACGATGACGCGGTCGCGTACTACCGCATGAACCTGGAAGGTTCGACCCGAGGAATGTACCCAACTCTGGCAAATGATCTGGTGCTTGCACGACTCGTGCAGGGCGATGTGGATCGAGCTATTCGGACCGCATCGGAGGCAAGCGAGATCGGCGACCTTTCCGGCGGATATCAACATACTGCTGCGACCCTGGCTCTAGGGTGCGCGCTCGCTCGGTCCGACGCAGATAAGGGGGAGCGGCTCCTGCGAGCATCCTTGAGCTCAATGCGCATTCGGCCGCTTGGGCCGCACAGGGCACAAGGCGCCTTGCACCTGGGACGTTTGCTGGTTCGCCAAGGGCGTTCGGAAGAGGCTCGCCAGCTTCTCGAGGAAAACGCGCGGTTCATTGCGGACCTAGGGGACTCTGGCTGGCTTCTGTTGGGGGGAACTGGACCCGAGGTCGCTCAGCTCAAGCGCATGTTTCGGAGAGGCGAGCCCGAGATCGAGTTGCGCGTCCTTGGCAGGCGCTACCTGCGCAATCGCGATGCCGAGGACAGCCTCAGCCTCCGCTTCGCTGAGTTGCTCGCCGTGTTGGCTGCAAACCCGGAAGGGATCCGGAGTCAGCAGCTTGCTCTCGCTTTGTACGGTGACCGTGCGAACGCAAGTACGCTCAAAGTCACTATCTCGCGTGCGCGCCGGTTGCTTCGCATCGAGTCGCGCCCCTACCGGATCGGTGAGACGTACAGGGCAGACTTCCTGGAGGCGCTGGAGCATCTGCGTACGGGCAGAGTGCAAGCGGCCCTTGAGCTCTACCACGGGCCTCTCCTGGCAGAATCCGAGGCGCCGGCCGTTGTGGAACTGCGGGAGCATCTTGAGGAGAGTCTGCGGCAGGCGGTCCTGGCCTCTGGAGATCCGGACGCCATGATCGATCTCGCAACCCAGCAGGGCGATGATCTTGAACTGTGGGAGGAGACGCGCTTGCACCTTCCTCCGAACGACCCGCGTCGGCCACTGGTGAATGCGCGCATCAGGCGGATCCGCAAGCGCTGGGAGGCGGAGCTCGGCTGAGCCTGAGAAGTGAAATTGACGCGCCCAGGCGTCCAGCCATGCGGCTGGACAGGTGCCAAGGCGGCTCCAGGGGCTGTTTGGATGTTGGCAGGCAACGGCGATGCGCCGCCCCAGGGGCGTGGAGCGGCGCTACTGGATGATCTGGCGTCTATGCCTGATGGTGGCCGAGCAGGCCTGCAACGAGCTGCGCGCGGTTCTCGTATCCGAGCTTGCCGAGCACGTTCGACACGTGTGCGTTTACGGTCTTGAAGGAGATGCTGAGTTGGCTCGCGGCGCGCGTGGTGTCTAGGCCCTTGAGCAGCAAGCGCGTGACCCGGAGTTCCATGTAGGTTAAGTCGGATTTCATGTGGTACGAGCGTTGGGCCGATGCGGCGGCGTAGACGCCACTCAACATGGCTGCCTCGTTGGTCGACTCGACGACGCCGCTGACGTGGTAGCTGGCCAAGCAGTCATGGTAGGCCGGATGCACCGCCTGGGTAACAACGAGTGTGCGAGCGCGCTCGATACTGTTCATTACGTCGAGCTGACCGAAGGCCCAGGTCAAGGGGTAGTCGAGAATGATCTCGGCGATCCCGCCGCCGGCCGGATCCGACGACGAGAGACCTGAGCGGGCCAGCACCTCGTCTACTAGGGCGTGGAATGCTTCGTGGGCGGCCTTGAGCCTTACACCAATCTTCTTGCGCGACATATCGGTACTCCCTCCTAGGTACAGACTCCCTCGCTGCAGGTTGCGTTGACGTGGAGCCTCATGGTGTACGGCGGTGGGTTACTCGTCGGTTTCTCGCCCGCGGCGGCCGGGTCCCTCGGGTGGCCCAAGGGAGCGCGTGGCTCGGCCTTCCGGGCGCTGATGGTTGGTGGACTGGGCAGGCGTGTGCACACGACAGCGACACCTGCCGAGCCGGCGGATGGTGGTTACCGGGTCGCGGTCGCGCTGGCTGGGTGTCGCGCTCAGCGCCGCGTGCGCGGGTCGATCAGGTCGCGCAGGCCGTCGCCGAGCAGGCTCCAGCCGAGAACCGTCCACACGATGGCGAGCCCGGGCACCAGCGCGGGGTACGGGCTCATCGCCAGGAAGCCCTGCGCCTCGCGGAGCATGTTGCCCCAGGAGGGGATGCCGGGCGGCGTGCCCAGCCCCAGGAAGCTCAGCGCCGCCTCCGCCAGGACCGCCACGGCCATGCTCAGGCTCGCCTGCACGACGATGGGTCCCAGCGCTCCCGGCAGGATGTAGCGCCGCAGCAGCCGCGCGTGCCCGGCGCCCAGGGCGCGGCCGGCCTCGACGAAGTCGAGGTGCTTCAGCGTCAGCACCGAGGAGCGCGTCAGCCGCGCGAAGATGGGCACCGTCGCGAGGCCGATGGCGCTCATGGCGGTGAGCGTGCCCGGCTGGTAGACGGCGGCCAGCAGCAGCGCCATGAGGATCGCCGGGAAGGCGTAGAGCACGTCGACCACGCGCATGAGGAGCTCGTCGACGACGGTGGCGGCGTACCCGGCGATGGCGCCGACCAGGCTGCCGATGGTGAGCGCCAGCCCCACCGCGATCACGCCCACGTACAGCGTCCCGCGCGCGCCCACCAGCACCCGGCTGAGCAGGTCGCGCCCGAACTGGTCGGTGCCCAGCAGGTGCTGCGCGCTGGGGCCGGTGAGCTGCGAGGCGAAGTCGAGGGCGTTGGGGTCGTACGGGAGCCACACGAAGCTGAGCAGCGCGCCCGCCACCACGGTGCCGATGAGCACGCAGCCCAGCACGAGGTTGAGGCGGCGTCTCATTCGTAGCGGATCCTGGGGTCGAGAAAGCCGTAGGAGACGTCCACCAGGAAGCTCAAGGCGACGATGGTGCTGGCGTACACCAGGATCTCACCCTGCAGCAGCGGGAAGTCGCGCGCGCCGATGGCGGACAGCACCAGCCGCCCCATGCCGGGCAGCGCGAACACCTGCTCGATGATGATGGAGCCGATGAACACGTTGGTGAGGCTCAGCCCGAAGATGGTCACGATCGTCACGAGGGCGTTGCGCAGGGCGTGCACCAGCACCACCCGGCGGCCCGCCAGCCCCTTCGCCCGGGCGGTGCGGATGTAGTCCTGGTCGAGCACCTCGATCATGGCGGCGCGCGTCATGCGCGTCATCACCGCCGCCTGCCCCACCCCCAGGGCCAGCACCGGCAGCAGCAGGCTGCCGGCCGCCTTGATCGGGTCCGCCGTCCAGGGAACGAAGCCGCCGGCCGGCAGCAGGTGCCAGCGCACCGCGAACAGCAGGATGAGCATGAGCCCCAGCCAGAAGCTGGGCACGGCCGCGCCGAGCTGCGAGAGCGACGTCACCAGCGGGTCGAGCGGGGTGCCTCGGCGCAGCGCCGCCAGGATGCCCAGCGGCAGCGCGATGAGGCAGGCCACCAGCGCCGCCCCCAGCGCCAGCGGCACGCTCACCGCCAGGCGGTCGCGGATGAGGCCGCCCACCGGCTTCTGGTAGTTGAGGGACTCGCCGAAGTCGCCGTGCAGGATGCCGCCGAGCCACTCGACGTAGCGCTTCGCCGGGGGCTGGTCGAGGCCCAGCTGGTGGCGCAGGGCCGTCAGCGCCTGCGGGCTGGCGTTCAGGCCCAGGATGACCTCGGCCGGGTCGCCGGGCACCGCCAGCAGGGCGGAGAAGACGAGCATCGACGCCAGCACCACGCTGACGATGGCGGTGAGGAAGCGGCGGGCGAGGAAGCCGAGCATCGCAACCGGCGGGGGGCGGCGCGCTCACCGCCCCCCGCCAGGCCCCGCGCTAGTGCGCGATGTACACGCCGGTCATGTCGATCGCCGGGGTGGGTTGGTTGGTCCAGAAGCCGTAGATGTCGTCCTTCGCCGCCACCAGGTAGGGCGGGCTGAAGACCCACACGTTCACCGCGTCCTGCGCGATGATCTTGCCGACCTCCTGGTAGTCCGCCGTCTGCACCTCGGTCGAGGTGGCCGCCTCGGCCTGCTTCAGCAGGTTCTGCACCACCGGGTTGTTGTAGTGGAAGTAGTAGTTGGGGTTGCCGTAGATGCCGATGTCGCGCGGCTCGGAGTGCCCGATGATGGTCATGGAGTAGTCGCCGCCCAGGAAGATGCGCTTGAGCCAGGTGGCCCACTCCACCACGGAGAGCTGCGCGTCGATGCCCACCGCCTTGAGCTGCTGCGCGATGACCTGGCCGGTGCGGCGCTCGATGGGGTAGGGCTGGGGCAGCTCGAACTTGATCTTGAAGCCGTTCGGGTAGCCCGCCTCCGCCAGCAGCTGCTTGGCCTTGGCCGGGTCGTAGGGGTAGGGGTCGGGGTTGATGTAGTACGGCTCGGCCGGCGTCATGTGCGTGCTGATCACCGTTCCCAAGCCGAACATGGCGCCCTGCACGATGGCCTTCTTGTTGATGGCCATGGTGATGGCCTCGCGCACGAGCTTGTTGTTGAGCGGCGGCCGGGCGTTGTTGAGGGCCAGGGTGATCTCGGTGGTGGCGGTGCCCTCCGTGCCCTTGATGCCCGGTACGGAGCCCTTCTTGATCTGCAGGTACTGCTCGGGCGGCAGCGAGCTGGCGATCATGTCGATGTCGCCGGCCTGCAGCGCCGCGAAGCGCGTGTTGGGGTCCGGCATGATCTTGAAGATGACCTTGTCGAGGTAGGGCACGCCCTTGATGTAGTAGTCGGGGTTGCGCTCGAGCACCACCTGGCTGCCGGGCGTGTAGCTCACGAACTTGAACGGCCCGGTGCCGATCGGGTGGTTGCGCTGGGTGGCCGCCTCCGAGGGCGGGTAGATGATGGAGTCGGGCCGCGCCAGGTTGAACAGCAGCGTGGAGTTCGGCTGCTTGAGGTGGAAGATCACGGTGTTGTCGGGGCCCACTGCGATGGTGTCGATGGAGGCGTAGTACTCCGGGTGGGTGTGGCCCGAGCTCTTGTCCTTGGCGCGCTCGAAGGTCTTCACCACGTCCTCGGCGGTGAACGGCGTGCCGTCGTGGAACTTCACGCCGCTGCGCAGCTGGAAGGTGAGCGTCTTGCCGTCGGGGCTCACCGTCCAGGACTTGGCGAGCGCCGGCACGATCTTGCCGTTCCGGTCGAGCCGCACCAGGCCCTCGTAGACGTTGTGGTACACCACGCGAGCGATCTCCTGCGAGGTCGAGGCGGTCGGGTCCCAGCCGGGCGGGTCGGCCGTGATGGCGACCGTCACCGTCCCGCCGTGCTGCGGCGGCGGGGCCGCTCCCCACGCCGCGCTCGCGGCCATCGTCAACGCCAGCACCATCAGCAAGACCACTCGCTTCATGTCAGTCCTCCTTCGAGGCGCTCGTCGCCTGGCTCGCGCGGCTCGACCCGTGCGTGTCGGGGGCTTCGGCTGGGATGTCGAGTCCAAGGTACTCCACGGCCGCGGCGGCGTAAAGCCGCGCCGCGTCCACCACCTCCGGCAGGCGCACGAACTCGTCTACCTGGTGCGGGATGGTGCGGTCGCCGGGGCCGATGGTGACGATGGGGATGTCCCGCCAGGCCCACAGGATGGTGCCGTCGGTGGCGCCCGGCACCCCGCCGTAGCGAGGGGCGCTGCCGAGCACGTCGGGGTAGGCCCGCTCGATGGCCCGCACCAGCGGGTCGTCCGCTGGCGTCTGCGTCCACGGGCGCGACTCGAAGCAGGCGACCTCGAGGTCGAGCCGTTCGGTTCGCGACGCGACGCGTGCCGCCAGGTCCTTCAGCGCCTGCAGCAGCGCGTCGTGGTCCTGCCCGGGAGCGGTGCGGATGTCCAGCGCCAGGTACGCCTCGTCGGGCACGACGTTGTGCTGCGCCTCGGCGGTCGCCGGCGCGCGCACGATGGTGGGCGTCAGCCAGGGCAGGCCGAGGTAGGGGTGCTCGCCCAGGCGGGCCTGCTCGGCTCGCTCCAGCTCGCGCACGCCGGCGATCACGTCGGCCAGCCCGAGGATGGGGTTGACGCCGGCGTAGGGCATGGCGCCGTGGCTCATCACGCCCCGAATCAGCACGTTCACGCGCATCGCGCCCTTCTGGAACAGGCAGATCTCGTTCTCCTCCGGCTCGCAGATGATGGCGCCCGACACCTCGTCCGCCCAGCCTCGCTCGACGAACGACTTGATGCCGAGCATCATGCTCTCCTCGTCCACCACGATCCCCAGGCGGATGCGTCCGGGCAGGTCCGGGACTGCGCCGCGCACCGCCTCCAGGGCCGCGACGGCGGCCGCCACGCCGGCCTTCATGTCGGCGCTGCCGCGGCCGTGCAACACGTCCCCTTCGATGCGCCCTTCGAAGGGCGGCACGCGCCACTGCGCCGCGTCGCCCTCGGTGACCACGTCGGTGTGCCCCTCGAACATGAGGGTGCGGTGCCGGGAGGGGTCGAAGGCGCTGCCGGCCCAGTCGCAGATGACGTTGGGCCGCCCGGGCGCGACCTCCTCGACCAGCGGCTCGAAGCCCGAGGAGCGCAGCGCCTCGGCGACGAACTCCGCGGCGGCCCGCTCGTTGCCGCCGCTGGCGGGCTCCACCACGCTGCGGCGGCGAACCAGCCCCTGAGCCAGCGCCGTCACGCGGGCCGCGTCGACCGCGGCGGCCGCCCTGCGCGCGGCGTCGCCGAGGCTCATGCGGCCACCGCCGCCCTCACCGGCGCGCGCCCGAGGGGACGCGCCGAGAGGGGCGAGGCAGCCCGGCGCCCGCGAGGGGCCCGGTCACAGCGGCGGCGTGAAGCGCCCGTCCACCGCGGTCCAGCCGCCGTCCACCAGCATCAGGGAGCCGGTGACGTAACTGGACGCGTCGCTGGCGAGGTAGACCACCGCGCCCACCATCTCGCTGGCTTGCGCCCAGCGGCCCAGGGCGCTCTTCTCGGCGTAGGCGCGGTACCACTCGGGCCGGTCCTTGATCTGCGCGGTGAGCGGGGTCTCCACCACCCCCGGCGCCACCGCGTTCGCCCGCACCCCCCTGGGGCCCAGCTCGGCCGCCAGCGCCCGGATCATCTGCAACGTCCCCGCCTTGGTGGCGGCGTACACGCCCTGGCCGGGCTCGACCACCTGCGCGCGGATCGACGAGAACAGCACCAGGCTGCCCTTGCCGGCCTCGGCCATGCGCGCCCCGGCGGCCCGCATCAGCAGGAAGCTGCCCTTCAGATTGAGGTCGATGACGCGCTGGAACTCGTCGCTGGTGATCTCCAGGAGCGGCTTGCGCACGTTGATCGACGGCGTGGACACCACCACCTCGAGGGACGGCATGCGGGCGATCAGCGCCGCCACCTGGTCCTCCCGGGTGATGTCCACGACGGCGGCATCGGCCTTCCCGCCGCGCTCCTCGATCTCAGCCGCGGCGGCCCTGGCGGCGTCTTCCTTGACGTCCGCGCAGGTCACCTCGGCGCCGAAGTCCGCCAGCCCGGCGGCCGACGCTCGCCCGATGCCGGAGCCGGCACCCACCACCAGCGCTCGCTTACCCGAGAGGTCGAAGAGATCACGGTAGCTCATGACGTCACCTTCCCTACGAGCGCCTCGTAACGCGCCACCCGCTCCTCGGCCACCGAGAGGCTGCCGCGCCAGAAGCCGGGACTGCGGATGTCGATGCCGAAGGCGCTCGCCAGCTCGGCCGCGGCGGCCATGCCGGTGCCGGCGAGGAGCTCATCGTAGCGCCCCACGAAGCCGTCCGGGTCCTGACGGTAGGCGCTGTAGAGCCCGCGACCGAACAGGAAGCCGAAGGTGTACGGGTAGTTGTAGAACGGCTGGCCGCCGAAGTAGTAGTGCGGCTTCTCCGCCCACGCCAGCGGGTGCAGCGGCCCGTCCGCCAGGCCGTCGCCGTACGCCTCGCGTTGCGCGCTCTCCATCAGCGCGTCCAGCTCCGCGGGGGCCAGCGCGCGCTCGGCGCGCCGCTCCACCACCGCCGACTCGAAAGCGAAGCGCGCCTCGACGTCCAGCACCAGCTGCGTGGTGTGGCGCAGGTCCTGCTCCAGGATGGCGAGCTCGCCGGCCTCGTCGGTCTCGTCCAGCAGGCCGTTCGTCACCAGCGTCTCGCAGAAGATGCTGGCGGTCTCCGCCAGCGTCATGGGCAGCTGCGACTGCAGCACCGTGCGCCCGAAGCGGTAGCTGCAGTCGTTGTGATAGGCGTGGCCGAGCTCGTGCGCCAGCGTGAAGACGTCGCTCAGGCGGCCGCCGAAGTTGAGCATCACGCGCGACTCGCGGCGGCCGCGCACGGGGCTGCAGAACGCCCCGTTGCGCTTGCCGGCGCGTGGCGGGACGTCCACCCAGCCTTCCTCGAAGGCGCGCTCGGCGAAGGCCGCCAGCCCCGGCGAGTAGCGGCCGAAGCGCTCGATCACGAACGCCTTGGCGTCCTCCCAGGTGAAGCGCTGCGCCGCGCCCGCCGCGACCGGCGCCTGCAGGTCCCACCAGTTCATGGCCGGCTTGCCGAGGAAGCCGGCCTTGGCGCGCAGGTAGCGGCGCATGGTCGGGGCGGCCTCGCCGGTGGCGGTGCGCATGGCGCCGAGGCTGGCCTCGTCGATGCCGTTGTCGAACAGGCTGCTCTCGAGCACCGATCCCCAGCCGCGGCGCCGCGCCAGCTCCTGCGTCTGCCCCTTCACGCCGTTGATGGAGGCGGCGTGGACCACGGCGTCGGCGCCCAGCAGCCGCGCCTGCGCCTCGAAGGCCGCCTTGCGCACCTCTTCGCGGTCGTCGGTGAGGGCCACGGCCAGCGCGGCCAGGCCGTGCTCGCGAGGCTCGTCTCCGGGCGGGATGCTGGCCCGCACGCTGCGCTGGCTCACCAGGTCGGTGTGCAGCCGTTCCCAGGCGCTGGCGCCGCTGGAGTCCATGGCGGCCGCCAGCGCCTCGGCCTCCTCGCCCATCAGGTGCCGCGCCTCGGCCTTGAGCCGGCGCAGCGGGTAGGCGTGCCGCGCGACCGCCTCCGAGCGGCTCGCCAGAGCGTCCACGTCGAGCTCCCCCACCCAGGCGGTGATGCGCGCCACGGCCGCGCCGAGGCGGGCGCCGAGCGGGTCGAGCGAGCTGAGCTCCGCGCGCGCCTGGTCGTTGCCGGCGTCGACCGAGAGGGTGTTGGCGAGGTACGAGCCTACCGTCTGGAAGGTGAGGTAGAGCGCATTGAGCCGCTCCACCAGGGCGTCCAGCACCGGCAGCGGGTCGCTTCCGCCGCCCCGCCCCCTAACGTCGTGCTGGTCGAGGAACCGCTCCAGGTCCGCGACGCCGGCCCGCAGCGCGCGCCGGTCCTCGGCGTACTCCGGGCTGGCGAGCCCCGGGTAGATGCTGTCCATCTGCCAGTGGGGGAGATCGGCCTCAGCCACGCGATCACCCTCCTTCCGCCGTCGTCCGCCGACCAGTCTACCCGAGCCCGCCGGGCGCGCCGCCGGCCGCTCCGGGCGCCGGACCGTCGCTGGCGCGCCGCACCAGCAGGCCGGTCGTCGAGACGCGGATGACGAAGCGGCCGCCGCCGTGCAGGCTCACGAAGGTGCCGCTGCCGTAACGGGCGTCCACCAGCGGCGCCAGGATCCGGTAGCGCCGGGCGAGGTCGAAGACGTCGAGGCGGCCGCCGGGTTGCAGGACGTAGGCGGTGTGGGGCTTGCTGCGCTCGTCCTCGATGCTGGCGTAGCGCCCCTCGATGCGGTCGAGGCGGTAGCCGGTGTGCAGCCCCACCAGGGTCGCCAGCGGCTTCCACTTGAGGATGTGGGCATCGACGTAGAGCTCGTCGCCCCTGAGCCGGTAGCTGTGGCGCTCGCCGCCGGGGAAGGTGACGGTCGCGCGGTAGGTCGCGGGCGCCAGGCGCGTCACCTCCACCGTGGCGGCGGTGGTCTCGTGGGTCAGCGCCTGATAGCCGTGGATGCCCACCGCCAGCGTCAGCGCCAGGGCCGAGAGGCACAGCATCACCAGCGCGGAGAGCAGGTGGAGCACGCCGCCGAGGCGGCCGCGGCGCCCCAGCGTCGTGACGCCGAGGGCGGCGAAGACCAGCGCCAGCAGCAGCAGCGCGTACACCAGCAGCCACAGCGGCGACACCACGGCTAGAGATCCTCGTCGTCGTTGGGCGGCCAGCTGCCGCCCAGCCGCAGCCAGGCGCTCACCATGTCGACCGGCACCTGGGCCAGGAAGGTGATGGCCTGGTTGTCGCGCGGGTGGGGGAGCGTCAGGCGGTAGGCGTGCAGCGCCTGGCGGTCGATGACCTCGGAGGCGCGGCCGTAGACGCTGTCGCCCAGGACCGGGGCGCCGAGGTGCGCGAGGTGCACGCGGATCTGGTGGGTGCGGCCGGAGTGCGGCTTGGCCTTCACCAGGACGTAGCCGGGGACGCGCGCGATGGCGCGGAAGACGGTGACGGCGGTTCTGGGCCGCTCGCCGCCCACCGTCATCTCCTGGCGCCGGACCGGGTGCCGGCCGATGGCCGCGTCCAGGTGGACGGCGTCGTCCAGCTCGCCGGCCGCGATGGCCACGTACTCCTTCTCGGTCAAGCGCTTCTTGAACGAGGCGGCCAGGTGGCGGTGCGCCGCGTCGTTCTTGGCGACCACCATCACGCCGGAGGTGTCCTTGTCGAGGCGGTGCACGATGCCCGGCCGGTAGCTGCCCTCCGCCGGGTCGAACAGCTTCTCCTTGGAGAGCGTCATGCGCCCCAGCAGGGCGTTCACGACCGTGCCCGAGCGCAGCGTGGCGGTGGGGTGCGCCACCAGGTTCGGCGGCTTGTTGATCGCCGCCAGGTCGTCGTCCTCGTAGATGACGTCCAGATCGATGTCCTCGGGCTCGACCAGCATCGGCTTCGGCGGGGGCAGCAGCACCGACACGATCTCGTCGCCGCCGAGCCTGTGCGCCGCCTTGCCGACCGGCCGCCCGTCGATGGTCACGTAGCCTTCGCTGACGAGTTCCTTGGCGTAGGTGCGGGAGAGCTCGAGGGCCATGGCGATGGCCACGTCGAGCCGCTCGCCGCTGGGGGCCTCGAAGCTGCGGACGTCCACGCCCGCCAGTCTAGCGGGTGCCGGGAAGCCCGCGGCAGCGGCGCTATACTCCCTGGATATGGAACCGATCGCGCTCGACGCCATGGGGGGTGACCGCATGCCTCAGGCGGCGGTCGAGGGGGCGATCCGTGCGGCTGGGGAAGGCACCGAGGTCATCCTTGTCGGGGACGAGCGGCGGCTGGCCGACGAGCTGGCGCGGCACGGGGCGAGCCTGCCCGTGAGGCATGCGGGCGACGTCATCGGCATGAGCGAGCACGCGGCGGACGTGCGCCGCCGCCGCGGCAGCAGCGTCATGGTGGCGACCCGGCTGGTGAAGGACGGCGAGGCGTCGGCGGTGGTGTCCATGGGTCACTCGGGCGCCACCATGGCCTCGGCGTTGCTGGTGCTCGGCCGCCTGCCCGGCGTGGAGCGGCCCGGCATCCTGGCGAACATCCCGGTCGCGGGCGGCTTCGTCGGGCTCATCGATGTCGGAGCCAATGCCGAGTGCCGCCCGTCGCACCTGCAGCGCTTCGCCATCATGGGCAGCGCCTTCGCGCGCACCATGTGGGGCGTGGCCGACCCCTCGGTGGGGCTGATGTCGATCGGCGAGGAGGCGGAGAAGGGCACCGACCTGGTGCTCAAGGCGCACGCGCTGCTGAAGGACACCCCCGGCATCCGCTTCCACGGCAACGTCGAGGGCCGCGACCTGTTCCGCGGCGTCACCGACGTGGTGGTGACCGACGGCTTCACCGGCAACGTGGTGCTGAAGCTCGCCGAGGGCGAGGCGCGGGAGCTGTTCTCGTGGGTGCGCGAGGCGCTGCGCGCCGACCTCCGCAGCCGCATCGGCGGGCTGCTGGTGCGCCCCCGCTTGCGGGCCATCGCCGCCCGCTTGGACCCCGCCGAGTACGGCGCCCAGCCGCTGCTGGGGGTGGACGGTCACGCCTTCATCGGCCACGGCAGCGCCGACGCTCGCGCCGTGGCGAGCGCGCTGGCCACGGCCCGGCGGGCCGTCGAGCACGGGCTGTTGGAGCGCGTCAGGGGCGGCATCGCCGGCCTCGGCTCGGTCCCCGAGCCCGCCTAGCCGGCCGGCCCGGCGCGCCCGGCCGCGGCGGCCCGCCGGCTCACGGCGCCGACCGCGCCCAGGCGGCGGTGGTGACGCTCAGGTTGGTGGCGGCGCTCACCGGCAAGGTGATGGCCACGGGGAACGCGTAGGGAATCCAGCTGGTCGGGGCGCTGGCGGCGGTGTCCAGGTCGATCACCACGATGCGGCCGTCGTCCACCACGTAACCGAAACGGTTGATCGGGTCGATGGCCGCCGCCGCGCCGGTGTAGGTGTAGGGGGTGGTCGTCTCGATCGGTTTGTCGTCGCCGGGCGTGGCGTGAAGGGCCAGGCTGCTGGCGCCGGCGACCACCACGCGCTGGCTGATGCCGGCGGGGTCGAACGCGAAGGTGCGCGCGCCCGGAGCCGTCTCGACGCTGGTAGCCGCAGCGGGATCGGTGAGGTCGACCGCCTGCAGGTACGAGGTCAGGGTGTTCCCGGCGGTGGGATCCTGGTTGGTGACGGCCACCAGCTGCGGGGTGACGCCGCCGCCCGGGGTGGTGCCCAGCAGCGCCGTCTGCTGCTGCGTCGGGAGCTGGGCGACGGAGGCCGTCGGGGCGGTGCTGGCGTCGTGGGGGACGGGGTCCTGGTAGACCAGCGCCTGGTTCACGCCCGCCACCAGGAAGTACAGGCTCTCGTCGGTGTCGGCCTGGTCGTCGAAGGGCACGGTCGCCTGCACCGGCTGCGAGCCGGCGGCCGGCTCGACCGTCGTCACCGCGGGCGGGGTGGTGGAGGTGTCCAGCTGCACCAGGCGCGGGTAGCGGCCCGAGGTGTCGCCGCAGGCCGCGGGATCGTCCAGCAGGGTGACGTAGCGGCCGGTGAGCGACACCGTCACGCCGCTGAAGCACCAGGGGCCGCTCATGCCGGTCGACCCCGGGAACACCGGGCTGGTGCCGCCGGTGAGCTGGATCGCGGCGGTCTGGTCGAACGCGGTGGGCGTGGCCGGATCGATGCCGCTCAGGTTGAAGGTGACGAGCCGGCTGGCGGGGTCGGGGTTGCTGCTCGCCGTCAGCTGGCGCGTCAGCACCACCATGGCGCTGCGTGTCCCCGCGCGGTCCACCACGTCGGACGCCACCGCGGGGTAGTCGAGGTCGCGGGCGCTGCCCGCGACCACGCTGAGCGTGCGCGTGGTCGACTGGCTGGAGGAGAAGTTGTCCTCCACCAGCACCAGCTGGGGTTGCGCGGGCGTCGCCGTGGTCACCTGGCCGACGGCCAGCAGCAGCGGCGGCACGTTCTCGGTGGTGCCGGTGCAGCCCGCCAGCAGCGCGGCGAGGGCCAGCAGGGGCGAGAGCGCTGCCAGCCGCCTCATGGCTTCGCCTCCGGCAGCATCAGCCCGGTGTTGAAGATCTGCAGCAGTCCCTGCTGCGAGCCGGGGGTCGTGAGCGCCAGCTTGATCTGCCCGTTGGCGCTGTTCCAGGAGCCGTAGAGCGCCCAGCAGCAACGGTTCCAGGCCACCACGAAGGTCGGTTGGAGGTTGAACGGCGGGGCGTTGGGATCGTTGCCGGTGAGGTCCCAGCTGTCGTTGAGCACGGCTCCAACATAGAGGTCCTTCACGGGGCGCACGATGAGAGACAGGTCGCTGATGGTGAGGAGCTCGCTGGTCAGCTGCTGGTTGGAGGCGTCGTAGCTGCCGCTATAGCCGAGCGCGCCCTGCAGGCCCACGGTCTGGTAGAGGTCGACGCCGAACACCAGGCTGGCGCGGCGCAGGTAGCTCACGGCCAGGGCGTCGTCGTGGAGCGGCAGGTCGGTGAAGAGGTCGACATCGAAGTTGGCGGGGCCCAGCTGGCGGTCGGTGAGCACCGCGCGCGCGGTGAGGTCGGTGTTGCGGTAGCCGCCGCCGCTGCCCAGCGAGGGGTCGAAGACGGTGCTGTAGCGCAGCTGCCACACCGGCGAGCCGCTCGTCGGGGCGTCCTCCACCCGGAAGGAGAGCGCGCGCGTGGCCGTCGGGTCGCCCGGGAAGCCCAGCCAGCCGGGCGGCAGCCAGGCCAGCCCGTCGGCCTCCACCGCCGCGATGCCCGGCCATTCGAGCCTCACGGCGCTCGACGCCACCGTGCCGAGCGGCAAGCCCAGCGTCTCCGACACGCTGAAGCCCAGCGGGCCGAGTGGGGCGGTGCCGTCCAGGCTGAGGGCCGTCACCGCGCCGGCGTTGAGGTCCCGCTGGTAGGTGAGCTTGAGGCCGGGGATGCCGTCGTCCTGCGGCAGCGTGCCGAGGGTGACGGAGAGGTCGAGCGGCGCCCAGTACTGCCGCGGCTGGCCGGCGGCGGCCGCGGGCGGATCGTAGCTGTAGGCGGTCGACGCCGACAGGGCGACGGCGGCGGGCAGCCCGATGCTCAGCGAGGCCTTCGTCTGGGTATCGGTCGAGACGGCCCCGGTGACGCGGTCGACGTTGGGGTTGAGGTCCTGGATGTGCTCGACCGTGAGGTCGGAGGTCAGCTGCCCGATGCTGGGCTTGAGGTCGACGGTGGCGTCGATGGTGCCCGGGTCGCCGCTCTTCAGGTCGTAGCTGTTGCTCACCGTCACGCCCACCCAGGGGGTCGACTTGAACAGGGTGAGGGTGGAGTCGAGCGGCTGCAGGCCCTCGGTCGTGGGGTCGCGGCTGTCGGCGAAGACGTAGCCGCCGTCGACCTCCAGGCTGGCCCAGGCGAGAGGATCGAGCAGCAGCTTGGCGCTGGTCTCGGTGTGCGTTCGCAGCGGCACCTGGTCGAAGACGAACGGCGTCTCGCCTTGCGTGGTGTCGCGCGACAGGGTGAGCGACAGCGAGCCCGCCTCACCGAAGGACTGCTTGGCGTCGAGGCCGGCGTTCCAGTCGATCAGCCGTTCGGCGGTGCCGTAGTACTTGCCGGTGAACACGCTCTTGCCGCTCACCGCCAGGCCGTCCCACGGCGAGGTGGCGGGCATCACCAGGCTGTAGTTGTCGAGCAGCCGCGCCGAGGTGAAGGTGGGGGTGGCCGCGGCGCTGCGGTTGCTGGGGTTGCTGGTGTCGCGGAACACGCCGAGGTCGAGCAGCGCGCTCTGGACCTGGAACGGTCCGAGCCGGTAGGCCGAGAGATCGGAGGGCTTGAGCTGCAGGCGCGCGGGCGTGAACAGCGGCACGCTGCGGCTGGCGTAGCTGGGCGTCGACACCTGATCCGTGGGATCCAGGTCGACGAAGCCCTGGCTGCTGAAGGTGCCCTGCAGCCCGGAGCCCTGCTGGGTGGTGGACCAGTCGTACTCCCAGATGCGGTTGCGCACGGTGTCGTCGCGCTTGAGCTCGAAGCTGGTGGCGGGCGGGCCGAGCGAGGTGTCGGTGGCGTAGTGCAGGTCGAACTGCAGCGTGCTCTGGCCCTTGGGAGCCAGCGCCACGGTGCCGTCGCTGTTGCGCTGCAGGTCGAAGGGGGTGTACTCGACCGTGAACTCGCCCTTCCCGCGCGCGGTGTAGAAGCGGTGATCGAAGCCGCCGCCCAGGTAGCTGGTCACCACCTTCCCTCCCAGCAGGGTGTTCTCGATGCCGCTGCCCTGCTGCGGCTGCACGTCGGCGTAGTAGTGGAGGTTGACCTCGCCGTAGGCGTTGGGGCCCATCACGTAGGGCCAGCTCGCCATCACCTCGGCGCGTACCGTGGCGGTGCCCGAGGTGAGCGACAGGCGCGGCTGACGGTTCGGCCGGGCCAGCGGCAGGACCAGCAGCGGCAGGGTGAAGAGCGGGTGGTTGCGTAGCAGCACGGTGACGTCGTAGGCGACCAGGCGGTCGCCGGGGTAGAGCTCGAGCCTCTTGGCGTCGAAGCCGTAGTCCTCGATCGTCTGATCGCAGCGCGAGCAGGGGCTGAAGTGGCCGCTCAGGACGCTGATCTGTCCGGGCACGCGGCTGGCGCTGTCGCCCGTCACGTCGAGCTGCGAGGTGCTGATGATCACGTCCGACGCCTGGAACGACTCCTTGCTGATGTCGATGACCAGGTCGTTGCCCACCACCGTCTGGCCGCCGGAGGTGTAGCGGCCGTAACCGACCACCCGCACCACCCGGTTGGTGAGGTCGAACTCGATGTGGTCGGCGACCAGCTCGGAGTCGCCGATGGTGACGTGGACCTGGTGCCCCTCCAGCACGTAGAGCTCCGCCTGGGTGCCGTCGGGCAGCGTCAGGGTATGGATCTCCAGCCGGCTGGTGGGGTCGCCGCCGGTGTCGATGGTGATCTGCACCGCGCGGGCGCTGCCGGCCAGCAGCATGGCCAGGCCGAGCAGGGCCGGCAGCACCGCCCGCCCCACTCAACGCCTCCAGGTGAGCGCCAGGAGCGCGCCGCCGGCCACGGCATAGAGCGCCACCGGCGCCCAGCCCGCGACGTACGCGGGGATGGTGCCCTGCTCGCCGAGAAGCTTCGAGACGCTGCCGGTGGCGTAGTAGATGAAGGTCAGCAGCAGCACCGACACGAACCCCAGCGAGGCCCCGCGGCGGAAGGTGAACAGCGCCACCGCCAGCGCGAAGAGGGCGAAGGCGGTGGCGGCCAGCGGCTCGGCGAGCTTGCGGTGCAGGGCCGTCCAGACCGCGGGCTCGGGGCGCCCGTCGGCGCCGCGCAGGCGGGCCAGCAGCTGGCGCGGCGGGAGGTAGATGAGGTCCGGCGTGCCGCTGGTGCCGGCCGACAGGCCGCGGACGGGCAGCGTGCCGCTGACGGCGTGGAAGTCGAGCACCAGCCGGGCCGAGCGGAAGACGCGGAAGCGCAGGTCGTGAAGGCGCCACACGCCCGCCGCCTGGTCGTAATCGCCGCTGGCGGCCTGGATGACGTCGCGCGGGCCCTCCGAGCCGCCGGGGGAGATGACGATGATGTCGCGCAGGTGGCCGCCGGGCGAGACCGCGCCGACGTAGATGTCGCGGCCCAGGGCGTCGGTGAAGAACGAGCCGGCCTTGACCACCGTCTCCGGGCTCCTCAGCAGGATGTCCTTCTGCACCGCCTGCGCGCGATGCTCGCTCCAGGGAACCAGCAGCTCGTCGTTGGCGAAGGCGACCAGGCTGACGAGCAGGCCCAGCCCGAGCATCGGCATCAGGAAGCGGCGCGGGCTGACGCCGAGCAGCAGCGCCGCCTTGATCTCGCCGTCCTGGCCCAGCCGCGTCAACCCCAGCAGCGCGGCGAACAGCAGGGCGAGCGGCAGGCCCGGCCCCGCGGCGGCCGGCAGCTTGAACAGCAGGTAGCGCCCCACCAGCGCGGCCGGCACCCCGCGGGCCAGGACGTCGGCCAGCACGCCCATCAGGAAGCTCATCAGCAGCAGCACCAGTAGCACCGCCAGCCCCGCGGCGTAGAGCGGCAGGATCTCGCGGTAGAGGTAGCGGCTGAAGGTGGTCATGCGCGCAGGCTCCAGGCGGCCAGCAGCAGCGCGCCGACGCCGCTCACCGCGGGCGTGAGCCAGGCGGCCATCACGGGGCCCAAAGCGCCGGCCTCGTAGAGGTTCTGGCTGAACAGCCACAGGGCCCAGAACGCCACCAGCAACACGATCGTCCAGGCGAAGCCCGCGGCCCGGCCGCGCACGCGCAGCCCCAGCGCCCCCGCGAACAGCGCGAACACCACCGCGCTGAAGGCGTCGGCGATGCGACGGTGGTACTGGAACAGCAGCTGCCTGGCGTTGCCGCCGGCCTTGCGCAGCCTGGCGATCTGCGCGCGCAGCTTGTCCAGCGGCAGGGTATCGCCGCGCGCGAGCGTCTCGGTGGGGGTGGCCTGCAGCGGGAAGGGGAGGGTGACGGGCCCGACGGCGACGGGAGGCGTCCCGGGCCCGCTGCGCTGCGCGTGGTCCAGCGTCCAGCTGCGGGCGCTGCTCGACCAGGTGCCGCTCGGAGCGGTCAGCACGGTGCCGTCGTTCTCGAGCACCAGCACCCCCTCCAGCCGGGCCTGAGCGTGGTTCTGGAGGTCGCCGCGGATGCGAGCGGCGTAGAACACCCCCTCGCCCTCGATGCGGAACGAGGCGTCGGTCTGCACCTGGGCGGGAGGCCGCACGTACACGAAGGCGTCGATCATGTGCTGGTAGGCGGTCTCGGCTCGAGCCTCGAGGAAGCCGTTGTTCACCAGGCTCACGCCTCCCACCAGCACCCCCAGCAGCGCCAGCGGCAGCAGCAGCGACACCGGCCTGGCGCCCATGGTGTAGGCCGCCTTCAGCTCGGAGTCCTTGGCCAGCCGGCCGGTGGCCAGCAGCACCGCGAACACCACCGCGATCGGCAGGCTCAGGTGGAAGAAGTAGGGCAGCTTGTAGAGCAGCAGCGTCGCCACCTGCGCCAGGCTGGCGTGCTGCTGGATGAGGAAGCGCGCCAGGACGCTGAGCAGGTCGATCGACAGCAGCAGGCAGAACGCGGCCACGCCCAGGAGGTAGAGCCCGGCGGTCTCGCGGAGCAGGTAACGCGCCAAACGTGCGGGCACCAGCGCAGTATAACGGCGCCCACCGGCGGCCCTGCCGTGACCCGCGTCCCCGTCGTTCCTTCTCCGTCGCGGCGCGAGCGTCTAGACTGGGCGCGTGCGCCTCCACCTGGTGGCCGTGCAGGCCGCCCTGCAAGCGGATGCCTTCATCGGGCCCGACGCCTTCGCCGCCTGGGTCCTGGACCTGGCTCGGCAGGGCGTGGCGGGAGCGCCGCCGGACGTGCCGGTGCTGCTGGCGTTCCCCGAGCTGGTGGCGCTGCCGCTGACGTTCACGCTGGCGGGCGGCGGCTCGCCCCCGCCGGCGGGCGCCACGCTGCTGCAGGCCGGCCGGCGCTCGCTGCGGCGCGACTGGCCGGGCGTCGCGCGCGCGGCGCTGCGCCACGCCGCCTTCGGCCCGGCGGCCGTTCACCTCGCCCGCGCTAGGGCCGTGCACCGCGTCTACCTGGCCGCCTTCGCCGCGGCCGCCAGGGACACCGGGGCCACCGTCGTCGCCGGCTCGGCGCTGCTCCCCGAGCTCGCCGTCGAGGACGGCGACGGCGCGCGCCCGACCGGCTCGCGGGTGCACAACGTGGCGTACGTGCTGGCGCCGAGCGGCGCGTTGCTCGGCCGCGCCCGCAAGGTCCACCTGACGCCCGGCCTGGAGGCGCGTGCCGGCCTGGCGCGCGGCCGGCTGGCCGACCTGCCGGTGATGCAGGCCGGCTGGGGCAAGCTCGGGGTGGCGGTCTGCCTGGACGGCTGGCGCGAGGACGTGCTGGCGCACCTGGATGCGCTGGGCGCGCAGGTGGTGGTCCAGCCCAGCGCCAACGACGCCTCGTGGGACAGGCCCTGGCCGCAGGACCCTCGGCTGTCCGAGGGGGAGGCGTGGCTGACGCGCGGCTTGAGCGCCGGGCTGCGCGGCCGGGCGAGCCTGCGCTACGGCCTCAACCCCATGCTGGTGGGCGAGCTGCTCGGCTTCGCGCCGCGCGGGCGCTCCAGCATCGTCACGGGAGCGGCATCGGGCGGCCCCTGGTGCGAGGGGCGGAGAGGGGTCCTGGCGTTGGCGAGCAGCAGCGATGCGGAGGAGGTGGTGAGCGCCACCGTGGAGCTCGTCCCGGAGCCGCCGGTGGCGCAGGTGGGCGGTAGAATGCGGCCGTGACCGGGACGCTAGGCCTCTTCTCGCTGGTGGACCTGTTCCAGCTCCTGTCCTCCGCGCAGCGATCCGGCCGGCTCGGCATCGATCATCCTGCGGGCCTGGCACGGGTCTACTTCGACAAGGGGCAGGTGGTCCACGCCGAGTTCGGCGAGCTGCGCGGCGAGGAGGCCGTGTACGCGCTGTTCACGGACGAGCGGGGCAGCTTCGAGTTCCGCCTGGGCATCCCGGCGCCCGAGGCGAGCATCGCGGCCGGCACGGAGAACCTGGTGCTGGAGGCCATCCGCCGCCTGGACGAGGCGCGCCGCGAGAGCGGCCCCACGGTGGCGCGCGACGCCGTGCCCACGCTCGACACCAGCTACGAGCGCGCCGCCGAGCTGACGCTCAACGAGGACGAGCGCCAGGTGCTGGGGCACGTGAACGGCCAGCGCAACGTCACCCGCATCGCTCTCGACGCCTCCCTGGACCCCGACGACACCCTGGCGATCGTCGAGCGCCTCACCCGCATCGGGGTGCTCAAGATGCGCGGCCGCCGCGCACGGACCGCGCGGCTGGTGGCGCGCCTGAGCGGCACCGACCTGCCGGCGGGCGCGGCCGGGCTGGACCCGGGCATCCTCACCACCTGGCAACGGGCCACCGGCACTCGGCCGGAGAGGGTCGCCTGCCGCCGTCAGGACGGCAAGGTGCTGGTGTTCCAGGCCACCGCCGTCGACGGCGCCGGCCCCTACATCCTGTTCTCTCGCGACACCCTGTTCCGCTCCGACCTGGCCGCCAACGAGGCCCTGCTGGTGCGTCCCGTGCAGAAGCCCGGCTGACGGGCGGGGAGGGCGAGCATGGCGGACACAGCGGCCCGGCCTGCCTTGCTGCCGTGGCGGACGCGTGCCTTCCCGATCGACTGGCGCGAGGAGTTCGGCTCGGACGGGCCCATGACGCTGGAGATCGGCTTCGGCGACGGACGCCACACCGTGCGCGTCGCTCGCGAGCGGCCGGACGCGCGCCTGGTCGGCCTGGAGATCTCCAGCGGCAGCATCCAGCGCGCCCTCCGGCGGGTGAAGCGCGAGGGCCTGACGAACGTGCGCCTGGCCAAGGCCGGTGCGCGCTTCGCCCTCCGGCAGCTGTTCCCCGAGCATGCCTTGGAGCGCATCGTGGTCAACTTCCCGGACCCCTGGCCGAAGGAGCGGCACGCCGACCGCAGGCTCCTGGCCCGCGACTTCTTCCGCCTGGCGGCCAGCCGCCTCACGCCCGGCGGGGCGGTATGCCTGGCGACCGACCACAGCGACTACTACGCCTTCGCGCTGGAAGAGGCGCGGCTGGCCGGCGGCTTCGAGGCGGTCGCGGCGGAGCCGCCGGCGGCGGTGTTCGAGACCAAGTACGCCCTGAAGTGGAAGGCGCAGGGCATCGCCCTGCGGTACGTGGAGCTCCGCTATCTCGGGGGCGCCAGCGAGGCGTTCCCGGCCCTGGAGAGGCCAGCACTTATGCCCCATGCCCTGCTGTCCGGCCGTCTGCCGCCGTCGGCGGCCTTCGCCAAGGTGGTGATGCCGTACGCCGACGGTCACGTGATCCTGCTGGAGGCCGCCCGCAGCCTCGGGCCGCGAGCGGACGACGGCGACCGCCAGGCCCGCTCGCCCGAGGACGCCGCCAGGGTCGCTAGCGAGGCGGCGGACGGGGCCGCCGCCGGGCCGGCACGCTGGTGGGTGCGCGCCAGCGTCGACGAGCCCGACATCCGGCAGCACCTGCTGGTGGTCGTCCAGCAGCGTGCCGAGGACGAGGTGATCGTGCGGCTCGAGCCCTTCGGCGACCCCATCATCACGCCCACCGTGCGCGGGGCGGTGCACGCCGTCACCCGCTGGCTGCTGGCCGCCACCGACCTGCGTGTCACGGCCCGCAACTACTGAGCCGGCGGCGCCCAGGCGTCCTCGGTCCGGCCCGGCTCGGGCTAGCATCGCCGCATGACGGTGCGACCGATCGCCCAGAACGGCGGCGTGCGGGAGGGTGGCCCGCGCGTGCTGACCGCGCCCCACCTGCCCTGGCCGCACGGCTTCACGCTGCGTGATGGCGGGGTCAGCGAGGGCCCCTTCGCCTCGCTCAACCTGGGGCTGAGCTCCGGCGACGATCCGGCGAGGGTGGAGGCCAACCGTCGGCGCGTGCTGGCGGACCTGGGCGTCACCCGGGACGAGGTGTGCGCCTTCCATCAGGTTCACGGCGCGCGCGTGCTGGACGGCGACCCGACCTGGTTCGGGGAGCGCGCCGACGCGGTCGTCAGCGCCGTGCCGGGCCGCCTGCTGGTCGTCAGCGTCGCCGACTGCCTGCCGCTGCTCTACTTCGATCCGGTCAGCGGCGCCGCCGCCGCGGCGCACTGCGGCTGGCGAGGCACCGTCGCCGGCCTGGCGGCGGCGGTGGTGGAGCGCCTGCGCGAGCGCTACGGCAGCCGCCCGCAGGACCTGAGGGTCGCTATCGGGCCGGGCATCCAGGGCGCCTGCTACCAGGTCGGGGAGGAGGTCGCCTCCGCTTACCGGCTGGCCGGCTTCCCGCCGGAGCTGGCCCGCGAGGACGACGAGGGGCGCTACCGGCTCGACCTGCCGGCGGCGAACCGCTGGCTGCTGGAGCGCTCGGGTGTGCCGCCGGATGCGGTGTGGAGCGCCGGCGTGTGCACCCACTGCGATGAGGAGCGCTTCTTCAGCCACCGCCGCGACGCCGGCGTCAGCGGGCGGCACTGGGCCTTCATCAGGGTGCCGCGGACGTGAGAGCCACGGCCAGCAGAGCGACCGGGGCGGCGCTGCTGCCGGGCTATCCTGAGGCATGAACGCGAGCCGCGGGCCGGCGGAGCGGCCTTGACCACCTCCCTCCAGGGGATCGGCGAACGGTTGAGGGCGGCTCGGCGGGTACGCATGGACATCCCCGGCTTCCGGCGTGCGGCCGTGCTGGTGCCGTTGCTGGAAGCGCCGGAGGGGCCGGCGGTGCTCTTCACCGTGCGGGCCGACACCCTCGCCAACCACGCCGGTCAGATCGCCTTCCCCGGCGGCGCCGCCGACGCGGGCGAGAGCCTGGAGGCGGCCGCCAGGCGGGAGACCGAGGAGGAGGTCGGCCTGCGCGTGCCCGAGGACGCGGTGCTGGGCGAGCTGTCCGACCACCCCTCGCCGGCGGGGTACGTGGCCACGCCCGTGGTGGCGCTGCTACCGTGGCCGCAACGGCTCGCGCTCAACCCCAGCGAGGTCGCCGAGACCTTCATCGTGCCGCTGGCGGAGCTGGCCGCCATCACCCCGCAGAGCGAGGTGCGGCGGCTGCACCAGTACCGCCGGCGCATCTTCACCTACCAGTGGCGGGAGCGGCGCATCTGGGGCTTCACCGGGAACGTGGTGAAGAACCTGCTGGACGTGCTGCACGGTCGACAGGGCGATCCCTTCGATCCGTGGTAGCGTCGCTGGCGATCTCTGGAGTCCGGCCCACCAGCTCTGCACGGAGAGGAGGCAGGCCATGAAGCGGCGGGACCTGCGCGTCGTGCGGGGTGGCGAGCACTACGGCTACAGCACCGGCGAGGTGGTCGAGGCGCTGCAGTCCGCCGGGGTGCTGACCGACGAGGCCATCCGCATCGCTCGCGAGGCCGAGCGGCGCTTCCGCGAGTCGGGCGCCCGCCAGGTGGAGCTGAGCGAGCTGGTGCAGGAGCTCGCCGGCATGGTGTCCGAGCGGGTCGCGCCCGAGGTGGCCGCCCGCCTGATGCAGCAGACGCCGCCGTTCGTGCCGCTGCTGATCACGCTCGACACCGGTCAGGAGCCGTTCTCGCGGCGGACCCTGATGACCTCGCTGGAGAAGCTCGACCTGGGCTTCAAGGAGGCGCACGCGGTCGCCAACCAGGTGGAGCAGGGGTTGCGGGCCGAAGGCGTGGAGCACCTGCCGGAGTCGGAGCTCGCCAGGCGCGTGGCCGTGGCGCTGGAGGGCCGCTATGGCCGCGACCTGCGGCTGCGCTACGAGGCGCTGACCCGTCAGTCGCTGGAGCTGAAGGTGGTGGAGGAGGACGGCGTGCAGATCCCCTTCTCGCGCGGCATCCTCGCTCAATCGGTGACGGCGGTCGGGCTCGGCCCCGAGCTCTCGCACAACCTCGCCAAGCGGGTGGAGGAGCTGCTCTACCGGCTCGGCCGGCCCACCGTCGAGCGTGTTCACGTGCGGCAGGAGGTTTCCCGGCTGCTGCGCGAGGAGGCCGGTGAGGAGTTCGCGCGCCGCTACCAGCTGCTGCGGTCGGTCCGCCGCCCCCACCGCCCCATCATCCTGGTGGTCGGCGGCGCGCCCGGGGTCGGCAAGTCCGCCATCGCCTCGGAGGTGGCCTACCGCCTTGGCATCTCTCGCAACGTCTCCACGGACTCGGTGCGGCAGGCGCTGCGGTCGCTCATCGGCCCGGACCTCAGCCCGGTGCTCCACAGCTCCAGCTACTCGGCGTGGCGCGCCGAGCTGCTGCCGAGCGAGCGCGACTCGATCAGGCCGAAGCGCAAGCGCGTGCTGCGCGGCTTCCTGGCCCAGGTCCAGCAGCTCGATCCGGCGGTCTGCGCCATCATCGAGCGGAACGTCACCGAGGCGACCTCGCTTGTCCTGGAGGGCGCCCACCTGGTGCCCGGCGTGGCGCCGAGCAAGGAGTCGGACGGCGCCACCATGGTCCGCGTGGTGATGGCGGTGCAGGACGAGGAGGATCACCGCCGCCACTTCGGCGTGCGGGAGGGGCAGACCTTCAAGCGGCGGCTTCAACAGCCGTACCTCGAGCACTTCACGGAGATCCGCATCATGCAGGAGTTCATCCGTGAGCAGGCGGAGCTGGAGGACGTGCCGGTGGTGGAGGCCTCCGACTTCGACTCGGCCGTCGAGAAGGTCATCGAGCACGTCCTCGACGTCATGCTGGTCGAGCGCTACGGAAGCGCCGTGGCGGAGGGCGAGGAAGCCCGGTGAGCCGCGGGTGGATGAAGAATGTAATCGTGTCCCCGGGCGCCCGCCCGTAGACTTCTCGCCGAGGAGAGCGATGCCCACGCCGTCGATCCAAGTCGACCGTCTGACCAAACGCTACGGCAAGCGGCCCGTGGTCCAGGATCTGAGCTTCACCGTCAACCCGGGCGAGGTGTACGCCCTGGTGGGGCCCAACGGCGCCGGCAAGACCACCGTGATCCGGCTGGTGGCCGGGCTGGCCTTCCCCAGCGAGGGGACGGTGCGCATGCTGGGGGTGAACCCGCACAGCGAGCCCGCCGTGCGGCGCCGGCTCGGCGCGGTGGTGGAGGCGCCGGCGGCGTTCTACCCGTACCTGACGGGCCGCGGCAACCTCCGGCTGCACGGGCGGCTGGCGGGAGGCGTGGACGAGGCGCGCATCCAGCAGGTCCTGGACATGATGGAGCTGGGCAACGCCGCGGAGCGCAAGGTGGGCGTGTACAGCCTGGGGATGCGTCAGCGCCTGGGGGTGGCCGCGGCCATGCTCACCCGCCCCGATGTGCTGATCCTGGACGAGCCTGCGAGCGGCATGGACCCGCTGAGCCTGCACCTGGTGCACTCGGTGCTGCGCGACGCCGCCGGCGGCGGCAGCGCGGTGCTGCTGTCCACGCACCACCTCGACGAGGTGGTCGCCTACTGCACGCGGGTGGCCATCCTGGAGGAAGGCCACCTCATCGACGAGGTGAACCTGCTCGACCGCCGCGAGCGCTACCGCGCCGGCGTCGACGAGCCGCATCGAGCCCGGGCGCTGCTGGAGACGCAGCCGTGGATCCGTCACGCCGCCGTGCGCGGCCAGGACGTGGTCTTCATCCCGGCCGAGGCGGAGAACGTCGGCCGCGTGGCGGGGCTGCTGGCCGACGCCGGGCTGAGCCTGTACGAGCTGACCCGGGACATCTTCGACCTGCGCGGCTATTACCGCGAGCGCATCGCCAACGAGCGCCCCACCCACAGCGGCGTGCGCCGCCCGCCCGACGCCGGCGCGGACCACGAGGAGGAGCCGACGTGAGGAGCCTGCTGGCGATGGAGCTGGACAAGGTCGCGAGGCTGGCCAGCGTGCGCTTCTCGCTCCTGCTGCTGGTGCTCTTCCCGGTGCTGTGGGCCTACGCCCCCGGCATCTACCACGTCTACGACTTCTACCTGGTGTCCGCCTACCAGGTGCCCGCGCTGAGCCTGCTCTCGAGCATGCAGTTCATGCTGCCGCTGCTGGTGGCGATCAGCGCGGCCGAGCTGCTGGGCATCGAGATCGCCAACGGCACCCTGCAGACGGTGCTGCTGCGGCCGGTGTCGCGCTCGCAGTGGCTGCTCTCGAAGCTGCTGGTGGTGAGCGTCTACCCGTTCGCCATCCTGCTGGTGTTCCTGGTGGTGTCGCTGCTGGCCGGAGCGCCGTACGGCTACGGCTCGTTCGTGGGCGGCACCGGCCTGGGTCAGGCGGGGCTGCTGGGGCAGGGCACCATGGGCGCCGGGCAAGCGATCGCGGAGGTCCTGCGCGCCTACCTCGTGGCCGGGCTCAGCCTGGTGCCCGTCGCGCTGCTGTCGCTGCTGCTCACGGTGGCGTTCATGAGCGCCGCGGGCGGGGCGCTGGCCACCCTCTCGGTGCTCATCTTCATGCAGCTGCTGGTGGTCTTCCCGGGCCTCACGCCCTACCTGCTCACCACCCAGCTCAACGCCTACGCCAAGCCGGTGGCCAACATGGGCTGGGTGGTGGCGCTCATCGCGGTGTACGCTGCCGCCTTCGCGGCGGCGGCGGTGGTGCTGTTCGAGCGAAAGGACTTCTGATGCGGCCGCTGGGACGCCTGGCGGTCGCTGCGCTGGCGACGCTGCTCGCCGGCGTGGCCCTGGCCCAGAGCATCGCCTACACCGTGCAGGTGGTGGCACTCTCCGACAAGGACTCCGCGCTGGCGCTGCAGGCGAAGCTCAACGCCGACGGCTACCCGGCCTACGTGGTGCGCTCGACCACCGGGCTCGGTGACGTCTACCGCGTCCGGGTCGGCGCCTACGCCAACCGCCAGGCGGCGCTGGTGTACGCCGACACCATGCCCGCCATCGCCGGCGGCAAGCCCATCCCCGCGCTGGCCCAGGCCATCCCGCCCGGGATCGTGTCGCTGTCGCCGCGCGTGCTCACGCGCATCATCCCGGAGGGCCGCGAGGTGAGCGTGGTGGCCTGGAGCGGGGGCGTGGCGGTGCGCCTGCAGCAGCAGACGCCCCTCAGCGAGGCGCGCTACGTGGTGCTGAACGGCGACCAGGTGGACTCCTTCGACGCCTGGCTGGCAGTGCCGAACGAGGACGGCTCGATCACCCGGCTGCGCAACCTCTCGCTATGGCCGGACAACTACCAGCAGGACAGCGCCGAGGCCCGCGACGCGTTCGAGGCGTCGGTGCTGTCGCTGGTCGCCGACGGCCTGGGGATCTCGCTATCGGACGTCAAGGCCACCATCTACCGCCCGGACCCCTCCGAGGCGCCGCGGTTGATCGTCCTGGAGTCCGTCACGCCCGGCGCCAAGGGCACCGAGACGAGCAAGCTGCTGGCGCTCGGCGTGCCCGAGCTGGGGATGACGCCGTACGGCCCGACGCAGTATCTGGCGCTGAGCCCCGGCGAGCTCCCGGACCCGCCCAAGGCGACCGCGCTCAGCCTCAAGGGCCCGCCCGTGACGCCGCTCAGCGGCGACGGCTGGACGGCGCGGGCCGACGGCGAGTTCATCACCATCGAGGGAAAGGACGGCAAGTCCTGGCGCGAGGCCGTCGGCACGCCGCTGTGGAGCGACGGGCACGTCATGGCCAGCGCCTTCCAGGACTCCTACCTGTTCTACGACTTCGTTCCGCGCTGAGCCCCGCTAGGCCTTGCCGATCGGCAGGTTGAGGGTGAGCGTGCCGCGGGCCTCGGCGTCCTCGGCGGCCCCCTCGCCGGCCGGCGCCGCCTCGGCGGGCAGGTCTTGCTCCGCCAGCCAGCGCTCCGCGGCCATGGCCGCGCGGGTGCCGGCCCCGACCGAGGTGCCGAGCTGCCGGTACACCTCGTCCGACACGTCGCCTGCGGCGAAGATGCCCTCGACGTCGGTGAAGATCTCGTCGCGAACGTCGACGTAGCCGCTCTCCCGCAGCCTCACGAGGCCCTGCAGGTAAGCGGTGTTGGGCTCGTGCCCGATGTAGACGAAGAGCCCGTCGGTGGGCAGCACCGCCTCCTCGCCCGTGTCGACGTCGCGGGTGCGCACGCCGGTGACCTGACCGTCCTCGCCCACCACCTCCGTGACCACCGCGTTCCACACGAAGCGCATCTTGGGGTTGGCGAAGGCGCGCTCCTGAGCGCCCTTGTGAGCGCGCAGGGCGTCGCGGCGGTGGATCACCGTCACCGACTCGGCGAACTTCGTCAGGAAGGTGCCCTCCTCGATGGCGGCGTCGCCCCCGCCCACCACCACCACGCGTTTGCCGCGGTAGAAGAAGCCGTCGCAGGTGGCGCAGGTCGACACGCCGCGGCCGTAGAACTCGTCCTCGCCGGGTACGCCCAGACGGCGCGGGTTGGCGCCCGTGGCGACGATCACCGCGCGGGCGTGGTAGTCGGCGTCGTAGGCGCGCACCACGAAGCCGCCGCCGGGCTTGCGCTCGACGCCCGTCACCTCGTCCATGACGATCTCCGCGCCGAACTTCTCGGCCTGCTGCACCATCCGCTGCGACAGCTCGGGCCCGGTGACCCCGTCCGGGAAGCCGGCGTAGTTCTCCACCTCGTCGGTCTGCGCGATCTGGCCGCCGGGCAGGCCCTTCTCGATGATGACGGTGCTCAGCTGCCCGCGGCCGGCGTAGATGCCCGCGGTCAGGCCGGCGGGCCCTCCACCGATGATCACGACGTCGTTGTGCTGCTGCTTCTTCGGCATGCGACCTCCACCTGAGGCGATGCTAGCACCCGCTGCCGCGGCACCGCTGTCGGATTGGATACCTACGGGGGGTATCCGCCGTGGATGGCGGCCGCGGTTGCAGCGTGCAACGGCAGCCCGTAGACTTCGGTGTGTCGGACGGCAAGCCACGGAAGGCGTCGCTGTCGACGTCGGTTGGCGACTACCTGAAGGCGATCTGGGTGGTCGCAGGGGACGGGCCGGCCGCCACCGGCGACATCGCGCGGGCCCTGGGCGTCACCGCGTCCTCCGTCACGGGCATGCTCGGCAAGCTCAAGCGCATGGGGCTCATCCGCTACAAGCCCTACTACGGCGCCGAGCTCACCGTCCAGGGGCGGGGCGAGGCGTTACGGCTGATCCGGCGCCATCGCCTGCTCGAGACCTTCCTGATCCGCGACCTGGGCTACAGCTGGGACGAGGTGCACGAGGAGGCCGAGAAGATGGAGCACGTCATGTCCGTGCACTTCACCGAGCGGCTGGCGGCTCACCTGGGGCAACCCTCCCACGACCCCCACGGCGACCCCATCCCGCGGGACGACGGCAGCCTGCCGGCCACCCCCAGCACGGCCCTGTGCGAGGCTCCGGTGTCGGCGTCGTTCACGGTCTCGCGCATCCTGAGCCAGGACCCCGAGGTGCTGGCGTACGTCACCGAGCTGGGGGTACGGCCCGGCGTGGTGGTGCGGGTGGAGGCCAGGGAACCGATGGGCGAGATGGTCACCGTGCGTCTGGCCAGGCGACGCCTGGCCATCTCCCACGATCTGGCGTGCCTGATCCTGGGAGCCGTCGCCGAAGGGTGACGGCGGCGCGCCGGGAGCTCCCCAGGAGCCCTCGCGTGATGCCGGGAACGCCCTCTGCAACGGAGAAA
>CAZBZU010000007.1:76855-90280 GCA_964496495.1 uncultured bacterium | reverse complement strand
CACCGCTACCACACCCACGACTACCACCACGTCGACCCCATGCTGGGCGGCGACGCGGCGCTCCGAAGCCTGTTGGACGCCGCCCATGAGCGCGGCATGCGGGTGGTGCTGGACGGGGTGTTCAACCACGCCTCGCGGGGCTTCCTGCAGTTCAACGACATCCTCGAGAACGGCGCGCACAGCGCCTATCTGGACTGGTTCCGGGTGCGCGACCTGCCGCTCAATGCCTACGGCGGCGGCGAGCTCAACTACGACGCCTGGTGGAACCTGCCGGCGCTACCCAAGCTCAACACGGCCACGCCGGCCGTGCGCGAGTTCCTGTGGCAGGTCGGGGAGCGGTGGCTGGCGTTCGGCGCCGACGGCTGGCGCCTGGACGTGCCCAACGAGATCGACGACGACGCCTTCTGGCGGGAGTTCCGCCGCCGCTGCCGGGCGGTCAAGGACGACTGCTACCTGGTCGGCGAGATCTGGGGGGACGCGGGCCGCTGGCTGGCGGGAGATCAGTTCGACGCCGTCATGAACTACCCGCTCACCCGCGCCATCTTCGGCTACGTGGGAGGAGCTGGCGAGGGGCGTGGCCTGGCCGACGCCGAGCTGGCGCGGAGCGGGCTGCGGCACATCCGCCCGCTCGACGCCGCCGGCTTCGCCGACGCCGTTCTGGCCCTGCTGCGGCGGCACCCGCGCGAGGCCGTCCACGCACAGCTCAACCTCCTCGGCTCGCACGACACCCCCCGCGCGCGCACCGTGCTGCTCGAGGACGATGCCGCCTTGCGGCTCGCCTACCTGTTGCTGTTCTCGCTGCCGGGTGCCCCGTGCATCTACTACGGCGACGAGCTGGGTCTCACCGGCGGCCACGACCCGGGCTGCCGCAACACCGTTCCCTGGGACGACCAGGATGCCTGGGACGCGGAGCTACTCGCCTTCCTCGGCCGCTTGAGCGCGCTGCGCGCCGAGCGCGCCTGCCTGCGGCGCGGCGAGCTCGGGGTGCTCGCCGCGGAGGACGAGGTGTTGGTGTTCGCCCGCGAGCACCTCGGCGAGGGCGTCGTGGTGGCCGTCAACGCCGGTGACGCGGCGGCGGTGCTGCCGGCGGCGAGCGGGGTCTCGGGACGCAGGCGGGAGCTGCTCGGCGGGGCCGAGGTGGAGCTGGTGCCGGGAAGCACGGTCCTGCCGCCGCGGGCCGGGTGGCTGCTGGGACCGCCGGCCGGCTGAGTGCCGGCAGCGTCGCCGGCCGGTCGGCTAGAAGACGAAGGGGTTGGTGCCGGGCTGCTGAAGCGTCACGACCTTGCGGTAGGTGTCGTAGGGGTAGAGGCAGCGCATGAAGTCGGGCAGCCGCTGGTAGCTCACGTTCGGGTCGGAGGTGATGGAGAGCCTGAGCACGTCTCGCACGAGCTTGTAGGTGGCGATGGGGCCCTCGATCACGATGTCCTTGGTGCGATCCTCGAAGAGGTTGAGCTGACGCGTGAAGCCCGGGCAGCGACGATTGACGAGCGCCTTCACCACCCGCGTGAAGTCGGCGGTGGCGACGTCCGCGTTGGCCTTCAGGAAGCGCCGGGCGCGGTACGCCGCGCGGCATGGCGAGCTGGCGAGGGTCTCGGGCCCGCATGCTTCCGGGGTGTACTTCTCGAAGGGTGCCAGGTCGCTCTGACGTGCCGCCAGGTAGCCGGCTCGGTAGGCGGCCGCCCAGGCGTCGTAGGCGAAGGTCGGGTGGAGGTCGTAGCTCAGGCTCGTTTCGTCGGTAGCCCCTCCCGCGGCCTTCGCCCCCGGCGCGAAGATGCCGTGCAGCCCGGTGCCGGGGGCGGGGAGATGACCGCGGGCGACGACCTCGACGCCCTCGGCGTCGCTCTGGGAGCTGTGGAAGGAGTGGCTGTAGTGCGGCGTGGTGACGGTGGCGTGACCGCTGGTGGTGAGCCTGTCGCAGCGCGCCATCGTGCAGGTGCCGAGCGCAACGGCGAAGGTCTTCTTGACGGCGTCGATGGTGACGCCGTTGTCGGCGGGCATGGTGTCGAGGTGGACCACGCCGTGGGCCTTGGCGCCCTGATTGACGGTGGCCTGGCCGCCGGCCGCCATGTACGTGGCTGCGGCGTAGTCCACCGTGGCGGTGTTGTCCTTCCCCTGCCAGGTCTCGGTGAAGCCGCCGCCGTTGAAGGTGCCGAAGCGCACGGTGGCCGCTGCCTTGGTGGTGATGCCCATGTGGACGGTGGCGCCATGCATGGTGACGTCGCGCTGCACCACGTCGCGCCCGTGGAGCGTGCCGGCCCAGGCGTCGGGCCACAGGAAGTAGGGCGCCACGTCGCCGAGCAGCTGCGCGTGAGCGCTGGGAGCTGCTCCGAGAACGGGGATGGCGAGCAGGGTCGCCAGCAGCGCGCGATGCAGGTCGCGGGGGAGGATGTGGCCCCGGCGGCGGCGTGAGCGGACGCTGGCGTCGCCGGCTGGGCGTTCGACGGGGTGGAGGACGCGGCGACGTGGCATGACCGAGGCTAGTCGGCCCGGCGTTATCGAAGCGTTATCGGCCTCTCGCCGTCCTGCTGCGGGTGCTCGCGGCGGCCCGCAGCCGGGCGCCGGGCCCGGGCCGCCGCGCGCCTTGCTGGCGGGCCGTCAGCCCGGCAGCGGCTCGGGCGTCACCGCCGCGCTATCGGTCTCGCCGGTGCGGATGCGCACCACCCGGTCCACCGGGATGACGAAGATCTTGCCGTCGCCCACGCTGCCGGTGCGCGCCCCGGTCTGGATGGCCTCCACGGCGGGCTCCACGAACGCCTCGGTGACGCCGATGTCGAGGCGTACCTTCTCGACGAGCTCCATCTTCACGGTCATGCCACGGTAGGTCTGCACCGCCTCTCGCTCGCCGCCGTGGCCGCGGACCGGCGTCACCGTCACGCCGTAGACCTCGGCCTGGAAGAGAGCCGAGAGCACGTCGTTGAGCCGCTCCTTGCGGATCACCGCGGTGATCAGCTTCATGCCTCGCCCCGCGCGGGGCCGCCGACCGCCGCCGGGCCGGGCTCGAGCCGCGAGACCGGCACCAGCAACGCGCCCTCGCCGTCGGTGTAGGCTTCCTCGCCGTGCAGCGCGACGTCGAGGCCTTCGGCCTCGTGCTGGGCTCCGGCGCGCAGGGGCGTGAGGACGCCGATGAGCTTGGCGATCAGGAAGGTCCCGGCGGCGCTGGCGCCGATCGCGCACGCTACCGCGAGCGCCTGCACGCCGAGCTGCGCCAGGCCGCCGTCGACCGGCGCGCCCCACGCCTTGCTGGCGAACAGGCCCGTGAGCAGGGCCCCGCTGATGCCGCCGATGCCGTGGGCGGCGAACACGTCGAGGGAGTCGTCGAGCCGGCTGCGCGCGCGCCACAGGATCAGCGCGTAGCTGGGCAGGGCGGCGACCGCGCCGATCGCCAGGGCGCCGGCGGGGGAGACGAAGCCCGCGGCCGGGGTGATGGCCACCAGCCCCACCACGATGCCCGTCGCCAGGCCGACGGCGGTGGCGCGCCCGTCCCGCGACAGGTCGAGCAGGGCCCACACCACCAGCGTGGCGGCCGGCGCCAGCAGCGTGTTGACGAAGGCCACCACGGCGCCGGCGTTGGCGGCCTGGGCGCTGCCGGCGTTGAAGCCGAACCAGCCGAACCACAGCAGACCCGCCCCGAGCAGCGTGAAGGGAACCTGGTGCGGGAGCATGGCCTTGTGGCCGTAGTCGCGGCGGCGGCCGAGCATCAGGGCCAGCACCGCGGCGGCCACCCCGGCGTTGATGTGCACGACCGTGCCGCCTGCGAAGTCGAGGGCGCCGAGCTGTTGCAGGAAGCCGCCGCCCCACACCCACTTGGCGAGCGGCGCGTAGACGACCACGCTCCAGATGGCGATGAAGAGCATGTAGGCGCCGAAGCGCATGCGCTCCACCACGGCTCCGGAGATGAGCGCCGCGGTGATCATGGCGAAGGTCGCCTGGAAGGCGAAGCCGAGCAGCCCTGGCACCCCGCCGTGGCCGACGGGTGACAGCCCGCGCAGGCCGGCGTGCGCCAGCCCGCCGAGGACGGCGGACCCGCCCGAGAAGGCCAGCGAGTAGCCTACGGCGGCGAACGTGAGGCCCACCACGCCGAGCGACACGAAGCTCATCATCATGCTGTTGAGGACGTTCTTGCGACGCACCAGGCCGCCATAGAAGAAGGCCAGCCCCACCACCATGAGCAGCACCAGCGCGGTGGCGACCATCATCCAGGCGATGTCGCCGGCGGGGGTGACCCCGGGCCCGGCGGCGCTCGCCTGGGCGCCGGCCGCCGGCAGGGCCGCCAGCGTCAGGATGCCGAACGCGGACGACGTCACCCGCACGGGCGCGCGGCCGGGAGCGGCACCGCGCGCCCCGCTGGACGGCGGCCGACGAGCTGCCTGGCGCGGTGCGTGGCTTGGTGCGGGGGGCGACGCGCGGCGGCTCGCGTCCGCCGGAACGTGCGTGGCTCGGCTCGAGCGGCGTGTCATCCGGACCTCCCGGCGGCACGTGGCCGCGCGATGCCCGAGGCTAGCACGCCCACGCACCACCGTCAAAGGCAGAGTGACCTGCTGTCACGTATCGTCCTGACACCGTGCGACACAGTCGCCGTTCTTTGGTCAGATGTAACGGTCAGGGCGGCAGACTACCGCACACTTGGTGACAGGCGTTCACGTCGCGCGCCCGGCGATCCGAGCGACGGCGCCGCGCGACCGCTGCGGAAGCCGGTCGCGCGGCGCGTCAAGGGGCAGAAGCGAGCGATCTCGAGTCGGAGGCTCAGGCCGGTGCCAGCTCGGGCGGGACGCCCACGGGTGTCAGCGCGTCGCCGTCGCGCTCCTCGGTGCGGATGCGCACCACCTGCTCGAGCGGCTGGACGAAGATCTTGCCGTCGCCCACCTCGCCGGTGCGCGCGGCGCGCACGATGGCGGCGATGGTGGGCTCGACGAACGGGTCGGACACGGCGATGGTGAGCTGCACCTTGTCGTGGAACTCCACCAGGTAGGTGCTGCCGCGGTACTGCTCGTGGACGGCCGCCTGGCCGCCGTGGCCGCTGACGCGCTGCAGGGTCATGCCCTGGACGCCGGCCTTGAAGAGGGCCTCCTTGACGGCAGCGAGGCGTTCGGGACGGACGATGGCGGTGATCAGCTTCATGGTCGCTCCTCGAGTCGCCGGCACGGCGTCAATCGCCCGCGCCCACCAGCACGGGCTCGGCCAGCGCGTCGGCGGGGACGTAGGCCTCGGCTCCGTGCTCGGCCACATCGAGCCCGCCGATCTCGTCGCGGGCGTCGACGCGGATGCCGACGGTGGCCTTGAGCACCAGCCACAGCACCAGCACGCCGACGAAGGCGGTGGCGCTCATGGAGAGGGTGCCGAGGGTCTGGATCAGGAAGGAGTGGATGCCTCCGCCGGCGAACAGCCCGGCCGCGCCCAACGCGGGCAGGCCGAAGAGGCCGACGGACATCGTGCCCCACACCCCGGCCACGCCGTGCACCGAGACGGCGCCGACGGGATCGTCCACGCCCAGAGCGTCGAACATGGGGATGGCCAGAACGACCAGGACGCCCGCCACCAGGCCGATGATGACGGCGGCGATGGGGCTGACGAAGGCGCATGGCGCGGTGATCGCGACCAGGCCGGCGAGCAGGCCGTTCATGGTCATCGAGAAGTCCGGCCGGCCGAAGCGGATCCAGGACACCGCCATGGCGGCGATGCCCGCCGCCGCGGCGGCGATGTTGGTGGTGAGGAAGATGCGGGCCACCAGCCCCGGGTCGCCCACGATGCCCATGGTCGAGCCGGGGTTGAAGCCGAACCAGCCCAGCCACAGGATGAACACTCCCAGAGCGGCGAAGGTCATGTTGTGGCCGGGGAAGGCGTTCACCCTGCCGTTGCTGTAGCGCCCGATGCGCGGCCCCAGCACCATCGCCGCGGCCAGGGCGGAGAAGCCGCCTACGGCGTGCACGACCGTCGAGCCGGCGAAGTCGATGAAGCCCAGCTGCGACAGCCAGCCGCCGCCCCAGGCCCAGTGGCCGACGATCGAGTAGACGAAGGTGGTCATCACCACGGAGAAGATGAGGTACGACGAGAACTTCACCCGCCCGCCGATGGCGCCGGACACGATGGTGGCTGCGGTGCCGGCGAAAACGAGCTGGAAGAAGAACTTGGCGAACAGCGGCACGCCCGTCCAGGACAGCGAGGCGAAGATGCCGTGGTAGGCGCTGCCGGTGAGCGGGCTGGTGTCGGGGCCCTGCAGGAACCAGCCGTGCAGGCCGAGCAGGCCGGTGCCGTTGCCGAACATGAAGGCGAAGCCGAACGCCCAGAAGGCGATCGAGGCCACCATGAAGTCCGAGGCGTTCTTCATCAGGATGTTGACGACGTTCTTGGCGCTCTGGAAGCCGGCCTCGACCAGCGCGAAGCCCGCCTGCATGAAGAACACCAGCGCGCCCGTGACGAGCACCCAGATGGTGTCCACCGCCACGGTGATCTTGCTGGTGGCATCGGCGGCCTGGGCCCCCGCGAGGCCGATGGCGGCGAGGAAGGCCAGAGCCGCCAGCATCCTGAGGAGGGCGGGCACGGCGGAGCGGCGGCCGGGGCGGAGCGGTCGGCGGGCCGCCGGCCGCGCCGCCGGCGCCGTCCGGGTGCCCCGGCGGCCGCCCGGCGTGGTGCGCCTGGCCAGCGCGGTAGGGGTCGCCGTCCGGTTGGCGGCGGCCGTGGCATGTGCCGCGTCGGTCGGGGTGCAGCGCGTCATCATCACCTCCACGGGTGTGGGTCGCTGGCGGGCCCCCTTGGGAAGGCCCGTCGGGCGCGGCGGGTCCGGTCGCGGCGTTGGGCGGGCTGCAGCCGGCAGCGCGCGTCGAGCCGGGTACCACACCGGTGCCGCCGAGGCGGCGGCATGGGCAAGCATAGGTGCGGGTGTGCATGTTGTCAAGCGCTACGTGATCAGTTGTCAACTTGCAGTGGTACACTTGGCTATCAGATCCGCTAACAGATGCTCAGTGTAAATTGATATGTGGCCGTATGGTGAAGATTCATGTGACACTGAGCCTCACAGCCTGGCGCTGTGCCGGATGTCTGCGGCGACGCTGGCTCGCCAGGGATGGCCCGAGCCCTCGTGATACGGTCCGCGGATGACGGTGGAGCGGGCCGGGCTCGCCCTGGAAGCGACCCTTCGTGCCGCCAGGACCGGGGTGGATGGAACGCCCACGGATACCCGGTGTACGCCAAGGTGCGAGGGCACGAGTTCTGATCCCATGGCGGTCGAGGGGGCAAGGTCTTGCCGGGCCGGCGTCCAGGCACCTGGCGGCAACGAACGCGCCCTGCGCGCGGCGCTGCCGGCGCGCCGGCCTCCGCCCAGCGGGCCACGCTATCGTGACCGGCATGAACGCGTCGCGTGACGTGATCGCAGCGTACTGGGCGGCGGCCGAGCGGCGGGATTGGCAGGCGTTCGCTTCCCTGGCTACAGCTCCTGCAGGTGCGGCTCCTGCAGCTACAGCTCCTGCAGCATGATCCTGCTCTCGTCCCCGACGATCAAGCGGTGCGTGCTGGGACGCCCGTCGTGGCCTTCCACGTGGACGTCCTCGCCGATGAGGCTGCCCTGGATGCGGGGGCCGACCCCGCGGATGGTGGAGCGCGCCCCCACGACGGCATACTCCAGCTCGGCGTTCACCACCACCACATCGTCGCCGATGCTGGTGAAGGGCCCGATGTAGGCATTCTCCACGCGCGCCCCGCGCCCGACGATGGCGGGCCCGAAGATGGTGGTGTTGCGCACCACCGCGCCCTCTTGCACGACCACCTCGCCGACCAGGTCGGCCTCCTCCAGGGTGCCGCGAACCTCGCCCTTGAGGCGCATGAGCTGCAGGCGATTGGCATCCAGGATGTCCTCGGGCTTGCCGGTGTCCTTCCACCAGCCGCGCACCTCCACCGGCACCACCTCGTGGCCGGAGGTGATGAGCATCTGGATGGCGTCGGTGATCTGGTACTCGCCCTTGGCGCCCGGCTGCAGATCGTCGATCATGGCGTGGATGGTCTTGTCGAAGACGTACACCCCCGCCACCGCCAGGGTGCTGGGCGGGTCGGCGGGTTTCTCCACCAGCCGGGTGATGCGGCCGTCCTCGACCACCGCCACCCCCAACGAGCGCGCCGCCCCCTCGGACACGGGCACCAGCGCGCAGACGGCGTTGGTGCCGCGGCTCGGGTCGAAGGCGGCGACGAACTCCTTGATGCCGTACTCGAAGAGGTTGTCCGACAGGTACATCACGAAGGGATCGTCGGCGAGGAAGCCGTGGGCTACCTTGACGGCGTGCGCCAGCCCCTGCGGCGGGTTCTGCAGGATGTAGGTGAAGCGAGCACCCTGGTACTCGGCGAGCGTTGCCTTGATGGTCTCGACGGTCAGGAAGCTGACCACGACGCCGATGTCGCTGACCCCGGCCTCCACCAGGTTGTCGACGGCGTAGTGGATGAGCGGCTTGTTCGCCACGCTGATGGTGGGCTTCGGCCGCAGGCTGGTGATGGGGCGCAGTCGCGTCCCCAGGCCGGCGGCCAGGATCAGTCCCTTCATCGACGCTCCTCTCTCACGGTGGTGCGATCGTACCGTAGGGAAGGCGTTGCCGCGGTTCGCGAGCTGCGCGCGTCACGCAGGCGGCCGCGGCCGGGCGCCGTGATATCTTGGACTCAGTTCAAGTCGGATGGTGCCGCTGGCCCGCTGGCTGGTGGTGCCGCCCTCGCGGGCTCGCCACCTTCCCGTGGCCTCGCGGTGCGCGCCCGTCGCCAGGAGCGCGAGCCATGACCGTTCGCATCGTCAAGCCTCCGCCGAACTCAGGGACGGTCGCGCTGGGGCGGACCCTCCCCTCGCTGCTCGACGAGGCCGCCGCGGAGCGGCCCAATCCTCGTGCGCTCAATCAACGCGTCGCCGGCGGTTGGGAGCCCCTGAGCACCGACGCCTTCCGGCGCCGCGCCGAGCGTCTGGCGCTCGGCCTGCGGGCGGCGGGCCTGGCCCCCGGCGACCGCGTCGCCGTCTACACCCACAGCGACGTCTCCTTCGTGGTCGGCGACATGGCCTGCCTGCTGGCCCGCCTGGTCACCGTGCCCATCTACCTCACCCATGCCGAGACCGCCGTCAGGCACATCCTGCGCGAGTCCGGGGCGCGGGCCATGCTGATCTCGGACGCGGAGCTGCTGGCCTCGGTGCAGCAGCACCTGGCGGCGGCCGACGACATGACGCTGGTGGCGCTGTGGCAAGAGGCGGCCGCAGCCGTGGACCTCGGCAACGCGCGGCTCACCAGCTACGCCGCCCTGGAGGCGGCCGGCGCTCGCGAGCTGGAGGCGTCGCCCGGCGCCGCCGAGGCGCTCCGGCGGGAGCTCCAGGCCGGCCAGGTGGCGACCGTGATCTACACCTCCGGCACCACCGGGCTTCCCAAGGGCGTCATGCTCACCCACGAGAACCTCAGCTCCAACGTGGTGGCGGCCTTCACCGGCCTGTTCACCTTCCGGCCCGGCGCCTCCGAGGTCGTGCTGTCGTTCCTGCCGCTCACCCACATCTTCGCGCGCACCCTGCAGTACGGGGTGATGTGGTACGGCTCGAGCGTCTACTTCGGCGACCCGGCGACGGTCGGCGAGGACCTTCGCGCCCTGCGACCCACCTTCTTCGCCTCGGTGCCGCGGGTGCTCGAGAAGGCGTTCGACCGCATCCTGGCGGCCGGCGCCGGCCTGCGCGGGCCCCGGCGCCGGTTGTTCGACTGGGCGCTGGCGCGAGCGCGCGCCTTCGACGTCGAGCGCCCGCCCTCGGGCCTGGCGGCGCTGGCGCACCGTCTCGCGGACGCGCTGGTCTACGCCCGTTGGCGCGACGCTCTCGGCGGACGGCTGAGGACGGTCATCGTCGGCGGGGCCGCCTTGCGCGCCGAGCTGGCGACCGTCTTCAAGACGGCCGGGATCGACGTGCTGCAGGGCTACGGCCTCACCGAGACCAGCCCCGTCATCGCCTTCAACCGGCCCGACCGCAACCGCCCCGGCACCGTGGGGCTGCCGCTCGCCGGGACCGAGGTGGGTGTGGCCGAGGACGGGGAGGTCCTCACGCGCGGGCCGCACGTGATGGAGGGGTACTACCGCCGCGCCGGGCTCACCGCCCAGACCATCGACGAGGATCGCTGGCTCCACACCGGCGACCTGGGCGCCCTCGACGACGACGGCTTCCTGCGCATCACCGGGCGCATCAAGCATCTGTTCAAGCTCTCCACCGGCAAGTTCGTGATGCCGCAGCCGCTCGAGGAGCGCCTGATGACCAGCCGGCTGGTGGACACGGCGCTGGTGGTGGGGGAGGGCGAGAAGTACTGTGCGGCGCTGTTGTTCGTCGACGCCGACGAGCTGTCCCGGCTGCTGGGGGAGCCGGCGGGCCCGGAGCTGCTGGCGCGTCCGCGCGTTCCGGGCATCTACCGCGATCTGGCGGCGGCGGCGAACCGCGACATGCCGCACTGGTCCTCCGTCAAGCGCGTCGCGCTGATCACCGACACGCTCACCATGGCCGGCGGCGCGGTCACGCCCAAGCTGAGCATTCGCCGCGAGGTGGTGCTGGACGACTACCGAGCGGTGGTGGAGGCGCTCTACCGCGGCGGGCCGGTTCCAGACGGAGTGGTGGTCACGGAGGTCTAGGATCGCCCGCCGGGGCGGTCGCGGCCGGCCCCGGCGCGCCGTTCCTGCCTGCCCGTCCGGGGCCGCGACGGCGGCGCCCCGCGGTCACGGGTCACGAACCGAGGCGGTAGACCCTGGCACCCCCGCCTGCCTCGACATCGGCAGCCTGCCGCACGGCCTCGAGCACCTGCGCGGCGCTCGGCAGGTCCAGGCTCGCCAACGGGGCGGGGCGCGCGATGAAGTACCCCTGTGCCATGTCGCAGCCGATGCCGGTGACGCTCTCGAACTGGCCGCGGGTCTCCACGCCCTCCGCCACCACGACCTTGCCGAGCGCATGACCCAGCGACACGACCGCCCGCACCACGTCGTCGGCGCCCTCCTCGGGCGTGGCGTCGAGCGCCTGAATGAACACCCGGTCGAGCTTGAGGACGTCGGCGGGCAGCTCGCGGAGGTAGGCGAGCGAGGAGTACCCCACGCCGAAGTCGTCGATGGCGATCCTCACGCCCAGCTCCTTCAGCCGGGCGAGCTCCGTCAGCGCCGCGTCGCGGTGCTGCAGCAAGGCTTCCTCGGTGAGCTCGAGGCCGAGGCGCTGGGGGCGTAGGCCAGTCTCGGCGAGCACCTGCTGGACCACGTCGGCGAATCCAGGTTGCGCCACGTGGGTCGGCGATACGTTGACGCTGACGATCGGGGCCCGACCGTCGACGCGCGGCCATTCCGCTGCGTCGCGACAAGCGCGGGCGAGCACGACCCGTCCCAGGGCCGCCGTCAGGCCCAGCTCCGCCGCAAGCTCGATCGCCGTCGGCGGCGCCACCGGGCCGACCTCAGGATGGGTCCAGCGGAGCAGCGCCTCGACCGCTGCCACCTTCCCGCTGGCCAGATCGATGATCGGCTGGTAGGCGAGGGTGACCTCCTCGTGCTCGATGGCCGACCGCAGGCTGCGGTAGAGGATGAGCCGGCGCGCCTCCTCACGGCCGCCCTCGCCGAAGAAGCGCGCCCCGTTCTTGCCCTGCCACTTGACGCGATACATGGCGTTGTCCGCCCGGCTGATGAGATCTTCCGCCGTGTGGCCGTCGCGCGGGTACAGGCTGATGCCGATGCTGGCTTGGAGCTTCACCGCCTCGTTGCCGACGTCGTGCGGCGTGGCCAGGGCAGTCAGAAGGTGGTGCGCTACGGTCATGGCGCCTTCGGCCTTGGCGGTCCCCTTCAGCACAGCGACGAACTCGTCGCCTCCGAGGCGCCCGAGCAGATCCCCGCCACGCGTGTGCTCGGTCATGCGGCTCGCGACCGAACGCAACAGCTGGTCGCCCGCCGCGTGGCCGAGCGTGTCGTTGATCACCTTGAAGCGGTCGAGGTCTAGGAAGAGCACCCCGAACACGTCGCTGGTCGTGTCGGAGAGCTCGATCAGCTTCTCGAGCTCGCGCATCAACGACACCCGGTTCAGCAGGCCAGTGAGGCCGTCGCGGTCGGCATGGTGGCGGATGGTCGCGTTCTGCTCGACCAGCTGGTAGCGCAGATCGCGCAGGTAGCCCACCAACACACCCAGACCTATCGCCACCACGATGGGCGCGCCGGCGTTGCCCACGGTTGGGGCGGTCTGCTGCACGTAGGCGTAGAGGAAGGGACTCGCCGCCCCCATCAGCAGGCCGCCGAGCGCGCCGATCCAGGCGCCCCACAACCAGGCCACGACGGCGACGGCCGCGAAGCCAACCACCGCCGCGGAAGGGCCCATCACCGAGGTCAGTAGCCCGAAGCCGCCGATGTAGAAGGCGAGCGGAAGCATGGCGGCAACGACCCTCAAAGGCCGCCGCTCGAGCGAGTAGCCGGGGAGCTTGAACCTCATGGCGGCCACGGTAGCGGTGCCCGCCTGACGGTGTTCTGAGCCCGGAGGTCGGAGGCTGTCCGCGAATCAGGGCTCGCTGCCGTCGAGGGCGAGCGACGGACAGCTCCGGACGGCGAGCGGCGCCCGCCCCCGTGTCAGGGCTCGGAGCCGTCCAGCGAGAGCAGGGCGCCGTACAGCTCCGGACGTCGGTCGCGGAAGAAGCCGAAGCCGGCGCGCGCGCGACGGGCCGCGGCCAGCTCGAGGTCGGCGTAGATGACGGTCTCCGAGGCGCGGTCGGCCTGCGCCAGCACCTCGCCCTGGTAGTCGCAGATGAAGGAGCTGCCGTAGAACACGGCGTCGCCCTCCGTGCCGACGCGGTTGGCGGCGGCGAGGTAGACGCTGTTGCAGACCGCATGCCCGAGCATGGCGCGCTGCCATAGCGGGTGCGTGTCCAGGCCGCCGGCCTCCGGCGGCTCCGAGCCGATGGCGGTGGGGTAGAGCAGGAGATCGGCGCCCTTCAGGGCCATGATCCTGGCCGCCTCGGGGAACCACTGGTCCCAGCAGATGCCGGCGCCGATGACGCCGTAGTCGGTGCGCCACGCCCTGAAGCCGCTGTCGCCGGGGGTGAAGTAGAACTTCTCCTCGTAGCCGGGGCCGTCGGGGATGTGGCTCTTGCGGTAGATGCCGAGGCGGCGGCCGTCGGCGCCCAGCATCGCCAGGCTGTTGAAGTACGCCTGGCCCGCGCGCTCGAAGAAGGACACGGGCAGCACCAGCTCGAGCTCCTCGGCCAGGGCGCCGAACCGCTGCAGGAAGGGGTGATCGTCGGCGGGGCGGGCGAGCTCGAAGAGCTCCTCGCGCTCGAGCTGCGGGAAGTAGAGGCTCTCGAAGAGCTCCTGCAGGAGCACCACCTGGGCGCCGCCAGCGGCGGCCTCCCGCACGAATCCCTCGGCCTTGGCGAGGTTCTCCTCGAGGCGGTCGGAGCAGGCCATCTGCACCACCGCCAGCCGGATGCTGCC
>CAZBZU010000007.1:65638-76755 GCA_964496495.1 uncultured bacterium | reverse complement strand
CGGCACTGCTCTCGGCACTGCTCAGGGCGCCGCTCACGGCGCGGCCGTCTCCCCGGCCGGCTGCTGCTGCGTCACGCAGTGGAAGGCGCCCCCACCGGTGATGAGCGCGGCGGCACCGAGCCCCACGACCTCGCGGTGGGGGAACAGCGGCCGCAGCGTCGCCAGCGCCTCGGCGTCGTTCTCGTCATCATAGTGCGGCACCGCCACGAAGCCGTTGCCGACGTAGAAGTTGGCGTAGCTCGGGGGCAGCCGGCGCCCGGCCAGCTCCAGGCGGCGCCGCGGCAGCGGCAGCGGCACCACCCGGTACGGCCGCCCCTCGGGCGAGCGCAGCGCCCGCAAGGCGTCCAGGTTGTGACGGGTGGGAGCGCGGTTGGGGTCGTCCGCGTCCTCGGCCAGCGCGCACACGATGGTGGCGTCGTCGACGAAGCGCGCCAGGGTATCGATGTGCCCGTCGGTGTGGTCGCCCTCCAGCGAGCCCTCGAGCCACACCACCCGCCTCACGCCGAGATGGTCTCGGAGCAGGGCCTCGACGTCGCGTTCGGAGAGGCCGGGGTTGCGTTCGGGCGAGAGCAGGCAGGAGCGGGTGGTGAGGCACACGCCGCGGCCGTTGACCTCCACGGCTCCGCCTTCCAGAACGTGAGGCACGCTGAAGCGCCGCATGCCGAGATGGCGCGCCACCGCCGCCGGAGCGCGGTCGTCGTCGTCCCAGGGAGGGTACTTCCCTCCCCAGGCGTTGAAGCGCCAGTCGGTCAGCGCGACCTCGCCGCCGGGCCCGGCCACGAAGATAGGGCCGTTGTCGCGGAACCAGGCGTCGTTCAGTGGCAGTCGGTGGAAGGTGACACGGTCCAGCGGCGCGTCCAGGGCGATCAGGCGCCGCCGGGCATCGGCCTCGGCCTCCGCGTCGCGGACGTTCAGCACCGCCGGCTCGAAGCGCAGCACGGTCGCCACTAGGCCCGCCACGTCGTCGCGGACGCCCTCGAGCCGACCCTCCCAGAGGTCGTCGTCGAAAGGCCAGCTGACCCAGGTGGCGGCATGCGGCGCCCATTCCGGCGGCATGGCGAAGCCGAGTTCGCGTGGCGTGAGCATGGCCTCCTCCCGGGCGGGCCGCCGCCGGCGCCACCCGCGGCGGCACCTCGGCGCCACCTGCGGCGGAGCCGGGCGCTGCCCGAGTCCCGATGCTAGCAGACCCGGCCGCGCCGCCGGGCCGCTGGCGTGCGGGCCTCCGAGCACGCCTTCGAGCCCGCCGGAACCGTACCGGTACGGCTTTATCCGGCCGGTCCCGCGTGCTAACATGCGCCCGCTCAGGAGGGTGCGGCGCGGCGGGCGTCGGCGGCCGGCGCGGCCCGCACAGCCCGTACAGCGGCACCGCCGAGCCGTCGCCAGGGTGTCGCCGCGGGTGTCCCCGTAGGCGCCGCCCGCCCCGGGAGGGCCGAGTTGAACCACCCCGTCAGGCCGAGCGAGCCGATCTTCAAGACCAGCGACGCCGAGGAGCTCTACGGCGTTCGAACCTGGTCGAACGGCTACTTCGACATCTCCGCGAACGGCGAGCTGACGGTGTCCGTGCGGGGGTCCGGTTCGGTGTCGCTCAAGCGCATCATCGACGACCTGCTGGCGGCCGGCCACGAGCTGCCCGTGATCCTGCGCTTCCCAGACGTGCTCGAGGACCGTATCGACCGCATCAACGCCGCCTTCGAGGATGCCATCGCCGAGGCCGGCTACCGGGGTCGCTACCAGGGCGTGTTCCCCATCAAGGTCAACCAGCGCCGGGTGGTGGTGGAGACCGTCGCCACCTGGGGCGAGCACTACCGCACCGGCCTGGAGGCCGGCAGCAAGGCGGAGCTGGCGCTGGCGCTGGCGCAGGAATGCCATCCCGAGGCTTTGATCTGCTGCAACGGCTTCAAGGACGACGATTTCATCCGCCTGGCCCTCTGGGGCCGCCGGCTGGGCCGCAACGTCGTCATCACGCTGGAGAAGTACAGCGAGCTGGAGCGGGTGCTGCGCATCAGCCGCACGATGGGCGTGCGCCCTGCGCTGGGCGCGCGCTTCAAGCTGCACGCCCGCGGCAGCGGCCAGTGGGAGGCCTCGGGAGGCGACGACGCCAAGTTCGGCCTCACTGCCGCCGAGCTCCTGAACGTCGCCCGGCAACTGCAGGACGAGGGGCTCGGCGATGCCCTGGAGCTGCTCCACTGTCACGTGGGCAGCCAGCTCACCGACATCCGCCGCATCCGGGCGGCGGTGCGCGAGGTGGCGCAGGCCTACGTGGAGCTCGCCGAGATGGGCGTGGGCGTGCGCTACCTCGACGTCGGCGGCGGCCTGGCGGTCGACTACGACGGCAGCAAGACCACCTTCTACGTGTCCGCCAACTACGGTCTGCGCGAGTACGCCGACACGGTGGTGTACACCGTGCTGGAAGCGTGCGAGGAGTGGGGCGTGCCGCAGCCGACGCTGGTCACCGAGTCCGGCCGCGCCCTCACCGCCCATCACGCGGTGCTGGTGATGCCCGTGATCGACGCCATCGGGCCGACCCGCGACACCCTGGTGCTGCCCGAGCTGGAGGGCGAGATCCACACCCTGATCCGCGACATGCGCGACCTGCTCGCGGGCGTGACCGTCAAGACCTATCGCGAGGTGTACAACGAGGCAGTCAGCAACAAGGACACCATGCACAGCCTCTTCGACCTCGGCTACCTCAGCCTCCTCGAGCGCGGCCACTTCGAGCAGCTCTTCAACCGCATCATGGTGAAGGTGGCCAAGGTGGTGGAGAACCTGGAGTACGTTCCCGAGGAGTTCGAGGCGCTGCCCCGGCACCTCGCCGACAAGTACGTGGTGAACCTCAGCGTGTTCCAGAGCATGCCCGACCACTGGGCGATCAAGCAGCTGTTCCCCATCATGCCGCTGCACCGCCTCGACGAGCGGCCCAGCCGCAACGCCACGCTGGTGGACATCAGCTGCGACTCGGACGGCAAGATCGACAAATTCATCGACCTGCGCGACGTCAAGAGCACCCTGCCGGTCCACGAGCTGCGCGCGGGCGAGGCCTACTACCTGGGCGCCTTCCTGACGGGCGCGTACCAGGACGTGCTGGCCAACGCCCACAACCTCTTCGGCCGCGTCAACGAGGCGCACGTGCGGCTCGACGGCGACGGCTACCGCCTGGAGCGCTTCATCAACGGGCAGAAGGCGCGCCGCGTCATCGAGAACATGGGCTACGAGACGCCGCTGCTGCACGGCAAGGTGGCCGACGTGGCCGGCGAGCGCACCCGGGCCGGCGCGATGAGCGAGGCGGAGCGCCGCGAGCTGCTCGAGCTCTACGACGCCGAGCTGGTGGGGTACACCTACCTCGAGGAGCTGTGAGCGACGCGCCGCGGCAGATCGCCGGTGCGTTGCTGTGGCACCCGGCCGGCACCGTGCTGCTACAGCACCGCGACGATGCCGCGGGCATCGAGGACGCGGGCAAGTGGTCGCTCTTCGGCGGCGGCATGGAGGCCGGCGAGGACGCCGAGGCCGCCATGCTGCGGGAGCTGGACGAGGAGCTGGGCTTCGTTCCCGAGCGCTACCAGGCGTTCTTGACGCTGCACGCCGGGGACGCGGTGTTCCACCTGTTCCTGGCGCACATCGCGGCGCCGATCGAGGCGCTCGAGCTTCGCGAGGGACAGGGGTTCGCCTACCTGGATCCGGCGGCGGCGCTCGCGGAGTTCGATCTCTCGGACACCGCGCGCATGGCGCTGGAGGTGCTCGAGCTCTACCGCCGCTTCCGGCGCGGCCGCGGGCGCGACGCCGTGATCGACCCCGCGTGACGGCAGCGGCGGCGCAACGAGCGGCCGCGCGGCGGCGAGGCCCGCCGATAACGCTCCAGTAACGCCCCCGTACGTAGGCTCCGGGCGTCCTCGGACGAAAGGAGCCACCATGAAGCTGAGGTACCTCACCCTTCTGTCGGCCGGCGCCGTGCTGGCGGCACTCCTTGCCGCCTGCAGCACCACCGCGCCAGGCACCGGCGGCGGCCCCCCGCCCACGTCCGCCAGCTGCGCCGTCCCGGCCACGCTGCCGGGCAGCATCAGCACGCCGATGACCCTGCAGGCGGGCTGCTACGCGCCCAGCGGCGACGTCTCGGTCGACGCCGCCTTGACGCTGGATGCAGGCGTCACCATCGTGATGCCGGCCGGGGCCTACCTCGACATCGGCTACGCCGGCACCGGCGGCAGACTGGTCGCCCAGGGCACCGCCGCCAACCCGGTGACGATCGAGGGCGCCCAGGCGTCCAAAGGCTACTGGGTGGGCATCGAGTTCTACTCCAAGACCTCGAGCGGGGCCCCCAACCTCCTCAGCCACACCATCGTGCGTGACGGCGGCGCCAGCACCGACACCGGCGACGTGAGCCTCTACGACGCCAGCGTGACGATCGCGGACAGCCAGTTCCTGAACAGTCAGAACTACGGCATCACGGCGGACGGGTCCTCGCGGCTCCCCGGCTTCAGCAGCAACACGATCACCGGCAACACCCAGGGGGCCATGGAGATCCCGGCCGAGGCGATGTCCGACCTGGACGTGGGAACTACCTACACCGGCAACGGCACGGATCGCGTGAGCGTCAGCGGCACGGTGGACAATGGCGCCACCACCAGCGTGCACTGGCCGGGCATCGACGTGCCCTTCTACGGCAGCGACTCGATCGACGTCAGCAGCCCGGTGACCGTCGACCCCGGCTTCGTCCTGGAGATGGCTCCAGGCATCGGCGCCTGGCTGGACGTCGGCTACAGCACCCCGGCCGGAACGCTGAACGTGCAAGGCACCTCGGCCGACCCGGCGGTCTTCGAGAGCTGGAGCGGACAGCCCGGCGACTGGATCGGCATCGAGTTCTACTCCAAGGGAACGGTCTCCTATCCCAATGTGCTGAACCACGCCGAGGTGAACGACGCCGGGGCGAACGCCGATACCGGCAACGTCAGCCTCTACGGGGCCAGCGCGACCATCAGCAACAGCAAGATCCAGAACGGCAAGGCATACGGCATCTACGCCGACGGCTCCTCGACCCTGCCCGGCTTCAGCACCAACGTGGTCACCGGCAACACCCAGGGCGCCATGGACATCCCCGCCGAGGACATGTCCCAGCTGGACGTGGCGAGCAGCTACACCGGCAACGCCAGCGACTACGTCTACGTCGGCGGCACGGTGGACAACGGCTCCGGCAACATGGTGCACTGGCCGGCCATCGACGTGCCGTTCTTCGCCACCGACCCGATCTCGCTGGACAGCCCCGTCACCGCCGACGCCGGCATGAGCATGGTCATGGGCAGCGGCAACTACATCGACGTGGGCTACTCGGGCACACCGGGCTCGTTCTACGCCCACGGCACCGCCGGCGCGCACGTGGTCTTCCGAGCCCCCAGCCCCGGCGCCAGCTACTGGGACGCCATCAACTTCTACTCGCCGACGAGCGGCGGGGCACCCAACATCCTCGACTACACCACCATCGAGGACGGCGGCGCCTACACCGGCGAGGTCTACGTCGCCTCGGGAGGCGGCGCAACCGTGACCAACAGCCGCTTCCTGTACTCCAACGTCGGCATCTGCGTGGATCCCTCGCGCAACAGCTTCTCCCAGTCGGGCAACAGCTTCGACTCGAGCGTGACGACCGACATCGACACCACGGGCGGCTGCTGACCGCCCTGCCCGGTGGGCGCAGCAGCGCGCGCCCACCGGGCCATCGCCCCCTTCGCCGCGCCTCCTGGGGCGCCCTGGCGTCCGCGCCGACGGAGAAGCGAGAGAGCCCCGGTGCCCGAGAGCGTCAACCACACCTATCTCCTGCGCGTCTGGATGGAGCCGGAGCACAACGGGCCCGCCCTGTTCCGAGCGGTCCTCACCGACGTGCGCACGCACGAGACCCGCTACTTCGCGGACGTGACCGCGCTGGCGCGCCACCTGCGAACGCTCGAGCCAGGGCACGATCCCGACCCGGGATGAGCAGCAGGTCGGCCGACCGCGCGACCCGCGTCAGGCCCGCGCGCGCCCGTCGCGGGTGCCGAACACCCGCAGGAAGAGCTGCATCAGCGGGCCGATCCCCAACGCGAACAGCACCGTCCCCAGGCCCACCTGCCCGCCGAGCAGCCAGCCGCTGAGCAACACCAGCAGCTCGAGGCCGGTGCGGGTGGCGCGCACGCTGACGTTGGTGAGCCGCGCCAGCCCCAGCACCAGACCGTCACGCGGCCCCGCACCCAGCCGCGCGGAGATGTAGAGGCCCGTGCCCAGGCCCTGCAGCGCCAGGCCCGCCAGGAACTGCACGATGCCCACCGGGGTGCTGGCGGCGTGCGGCATCGGCGCCAGCGAGCGGAACAGGTCCACCCACGGCCCCACCAGCAGCATGTTCAGCACCGTTCCCAAGCCCGGCCGCGTCCGCGTCAGCAGCACGCTGAGGAGCAACACCAGCAACCCCACGCCCTGCATCGCGCGGCCGAAGCTGATCCCCGTCACCAGGCTCACGCCCTGATGGAAGACGGTCCACGGGCCCAGCCCGATGTCGGCCTCCAGCATGGTCGCGATGCCCAGGCCCAGCACCGCCAGCCCGAGATTGAGCCTCACCAGGCGCAGCCAGAAGTCGGCGCTCGTGACGGCGCGGAGCGCGCGGGTGGCCACGGGCACAACTCTACTCCCGCGGACGGCGACCGGGGTGGCTCAGCGGGTGCTGACCCACACCGACTTCACCTCGGTGTAGAGCTCCAGCGCCTCCTCGCCCATCTCGCGGCCGAAGCCGGACTCCTTGTAGCCGCCGAAGGGTGAGGCGGCGTCGAAGACGTTGTAGGTGTTGATCCACAGGGTGCCGGTGCGCACCTCCGCCGCCACCCGGTGGGCGCGCGCCAGGTCGCGCGTGAAGATGCCGCCCGCCAGGCCGTAGCGGGAGTCGTTGGCGATGGATACCGCCTCCTCCTCGCTGTCGAAGGGGATGATGGCGCCGACCGGCCCGAAGATCTCCTCCTGCACGATGGCCTGCCGCGTGTTCTCGGTGACGAACAGGGTCGGCTCGAGGAAGAAGCCGGGGTCGCGGGGGGCGCCGCCGGTCACCAGCGTGCTGCCCGAGGCCTTGCCCTGCTCCACGTAGCCGAGTACCCGGGTGCGCTGCTCCTCGCTGATGAGCGGCCCCATGGTGGTGCCCTCGTCGAGGCCGGGCCCCAGCCGTGCCCCGCGGGCCTGCTCGGCAAGCTTCTCCACCACCTCGTCGAGGACGCCCCGCTGCACCAGCATGCGGCTGCCGGCGGTGCAGAGCTGGCCCTGGTTGTAGAAGATGCCCAGGCCCAGGCCGAACAGGGCCGTCTTGAGGTCCGCGTCGTCGAAGACGATGCTGGCCGACTTGCCGCCGAGCTCCAGCGACACCCGTGCCAGGCGGGTGGCGGCCTCGGACATGATCTGCTTGCCCACGGCCGTCGAGCCGGTGAAGGTGATCTTGTCGACCTGATCGTGGGCCACCAGCGCCGCCCCGGTGCGACCGTCGCCGGTCACCACGTTGACCACGCCCTTGGGGAAGCCGATGCCGTCCAGGATCTCGGCCAGACGCAGGGCGGTCAGCGGCGTCTGCTCGGCCGGCTTGAGCACCACCGTGCACCCCGCCGCCAGCGCCGGGGCCAGCTTCCAGGAGGCGATGAGCAGCGGGAAGTTCCAGGGAACGATGGCGCCCACCACGCCCACGGGCTCGCGCAGCGTGTAGTTGAACACGCGCCGTGCCGAGACCGGCACCGTGCGGCCCCCGACCGTCGGCGCCAGGCCGCCGAAGTAGCGGAAGTGGTTGGCGGCCAGCGGGATGTCGCCGCGGCGCGACTCCTTGTAGGGCTTGCCGTTGTCGAGCGTCTCGAGCTCGGCGAGCTCGTCGGCGTGCGCCTCGATGGCGTCGGCGATGCGCGTCAGCCAGCGGGAGCGTTCCAGCGGCGGCAGACGGCGCCAGCCGTCCCAGGCTTCCCGGGCGGCACGCACGGCCGCGTCGACCTCAACGGTTCCGGCGTGGGGCACCTCGGCGAGGGTGCTGCCGTCGGCGGGATTGAGGGTCGCGAAGCGCTCGCCCGCGTCGGCGAAGGTGCCGCCGATGTAGAGCTTCTTGTCCCTGCCGAGGAACGCCTCGGTATCCGATCGCATGGTTACCTCCAAAGGGCGGGGCCGCGCTCCTGGCGGGGTCCCGCGGGGATCAGGTGGTCGCGCGTGCGGCCTCGCGGACCAGCTCGAGCACAGGCCGCACGTCGCGGAGATCGGGCACGACGCGGTCGGCGCCGGCGGCCTCCAGCTCGCCGGCGCTGGAGCGGCCGGTGGCCACGCCCAGCACCGGCACGCCGCGGGCGTGGCCGGCCTCGACGTCGCGAGGGCTGTCGCCCACCAGCAGCAGCGCCACTGCGGCGCGGCGGTCGCCGAGCGCGCCGGAGTCGAGGTAGCGGGAGCGCGCCAGCGTCACGAGGTCCGCGCGGGTGGCGGCCTCGTCACCGCAGGCTCGCACCGCGAAGGGGTCGGGGCCGCCGGCGGGCACCAGCCCGGTGACCTCAAGCTTCATGGCGGCGACCTGCCGGCTGTTGCCGGTGAGGATGCCCAGGTCCACCGCCGGCTCGGCGGCCAGCCGCGCCAGCGCGGCGGCGGCACCCGGGAGCGCGCGCATGCGGTGCGCCTCGCGTTTCAAGGCGGCGATGTAGCGGGCGGCGAACTCGGCGGCGTGAGCGCGCAGCTGGAGATGCGCATGGCGGTCGGCGAGCTCCTCGAAGATGGCCGGGTCGAGCTTGCCCGAAGGATCCAGGCCATCGAGCGAGAAGCCGTCCCCGACGAGCTCGGTGCCGGCGGCGGCGAGCGCACGCCGGCCCGCTCCGTTGGGCTGCACCAGGGTGCCGTCGATGTCGAACAGGACCAGCACCCGGCTGGCCGCCGGTCGGCCGTCGGCCACGCGCTAGGCCGCCTCATCGCTGTCGGTGACGAGCACGGTGGCCAGCCCTTCGGCGAAGCTCGCGAGATCTGCCGCCGCCGCCTGGTTCTCCTGCGAGCGCATCGCCGTCTTGTAGGCGTCCCGGTCGGCGAAGTGCATCTCGGCGATGAGCGCGAGCTGCGGCTCGCCGCCGAAGGCATCGGCGGTGACGGTGTCCAGCACCAGCTTCTGCAGCCCGGGCAGGCGCTTGACGAGCGGCACGTGCACCTCGCGGTAGTGCCGCATGAACGCCTCGGGGTCGTCGGGGCGCTGGTAGAGCGCGATGAGCTTGATCATGTGGGTTCCTCGTCCTTCCCGCCGGGGGCGTTGCCGCCGGCCTCGCGCCAGCGCCGCCGCAGCCGCTCGAAGCTCGCCTCGAGCGCCTCGCGGGGCAGGATCACCTGCGTGGTCCCGCCCTCGCCGAGGAGGTCGCCGAGCTCGTTCACGGCTGTCACGTCGGCGTAGACGCGGTTGCCTCTCTGCTCGCGGAGCCTGGCGGTGAGGTCCACGCGCATGCCGGGCAGCGCCGAGGCGAGGTGGCGCATGCTCACCTCGAAGCCGATGCCTTCCTCCCCCTCCTCCAGGAAGGGGAGGATGATCTTGCGGCTCGCCAGCTCGGCGTGCTTGGTGAGCCAGTAGGTGGCGTAGACCGGGTGCAGCCGGCCCAGACCGGGCTCGTCCAGGTCGAAGTCGACCGTCATGGCGTCGCTGACGGTCACGCTGACGCGGGCCTCGAAGGCGTCGGGGATGGCTCTCATCACGACCCCTGCAGGCTAGAGCGTGCGCTCGTCGAGAGTGCGGCGGAGCTTCCCGCCCTGCGACCGGGGAGCGCTTCCGGGTGCCAGCAGGCTCGTCTTGACGGTGATCCCCACGGCCTCACGGATGCGGCGCTGGACCTTCTCGCGCAGCGCGTGCACCTCGCGGTCCACCTCGAGCGTGCCGTCGTCCAGGACGCCCTGGCCGACGTGCTGGAAGGCCGCCTCCGTCAGCTCCAGACGCAGCTCGAGCTCGTCGAGGGTCTTCACCCGCCGCACCACCAGCTGATAGTGGGGAGAGGCCTCGGCGACGTCCTTGAGGGCGGCCTCGATCTGGGTGGGGTAGACGTTGACCCCGCGCACGACCAGCATGTCGTCGGCGCGGCCGCGGATCATGCCGATGCGCGCGTGGGTCCGCCCGGTGGTGCCGGGCTCGCGCGTGAGGCTGGTGATGTCGCCGGTCCAGTAGCGCAGCAGCGGCAGCGCCTCCTTGGTGAGGGTGGTGATCACCAGCACGCCGTCCTTGCCCTCCGCGACCGGCTCTCCACTCGCCGGGTCGACGATCTCGGGGTAGAAGTGGTCCTCCCAGATGTAGCTGCCGTCCTTCTCCTCGACCGCCTCGTTGGCGACTCCCGGGCCGATGATCTCGGACAGCCCGTAGATGTTGGTCGCCTCGATGCCCAGGCCCGCCTCGACGTCCTGGCGGATGGTCTCCGTCCACGGCTCGGCGCCGAGGATGCCGTAGCGCAGGCTGATCTCCTCCGGCCCGATGCCGCGCGCCCGGAAGGCCTCGGCCAGCGTCTGCGCGTAGGAGGGCGTGCAGGCGATCACCTCGGGTCTCAGGTCGAGGATGAGCATGACCTGGCGCTCGGTCATGCCGCCCGACACCGGGACCACGGTCAGCCCGAGGCGCTCGCCGCCATAGTGCAACCCCAGCCCGCCGGTGAAGAGGCCGTAGCCGTAGGCGTTGTGGAAGAGCATGCCTGGCCGCGCGCCGCCGGCGGCCATGGAGCGGGCGTTGACCTCGGCGAACATCGCCACGTCCCTGCGGGTGTACGCCACGATGGTGGGCTTGCCGGTGGTGCCGCTGGAGGCATGGACGCGCACCAGCTCCTCCCGCGGCACCGCCAGCAGACCGAAGGGGTAGTTGGCGCGCAGGTCGTCCTTGCGGGTGAGCGGTAGCTTGGGCAGGTCCTCGACGCCGCGCAGGTCGGCCGGTGTCAGGCCGGCCTCGTCCAACACGCGGCGGTAGTGGGGCACCCGCTCGTAGACGTAGTGCGCCAGGCGGGCCAGGCGCTCGTCCTGGAGTGACCGGAGCTCGCCCTGTGGGAGCCGTTCCAGCTCGGGATCGAACATGCTCACCTCCATGTCGGGTCGACGTCGTTCGCGCCACGCTGCCTGTGACGCCTGGCGGCGTCGCGCCCCGGCGCCTCGACCGG
>CAZBZU010000007.1:51556-65538 GCA_964496495.1 uncultured bacterium | reverse complement strand
TCTCCGGGTCCGTCGTCTCCGGGTCCGTCGTCTTCGGGCCCGTCCTCGGCGGGTGCCGGCGCGCCGTCCGCATTGCCGGCGGTCCCGCTCCCTCGCTGCCCGGTGGCGTTCTCGGCGTCCAGCGCACCGTGACGCCTCACCTCGACGCGGTACGTGGCGACGCTGCGTCCGAGGTGCTCTTCGGCGGCGGTGGCCACCAGCAGGTCGCCCGGGAACGCCGGCCGGAAGTAGTCGATGTGGACCGACAGCGCCACCGCGTCGGCCTCGCGCGAGTTCGACGCGATGGCGAAGGCCTCGTCGGCCAGGCTGTAGAGGAAGCCGCCGTGGGCGCTGCCGTGCATGTTGAGGTGCTCCGCCGTGACCCGCGCACGCACCACGGCCCGGCCGGACTCGGCCGGGGCGCGTTCGAACGCCAGCAGCCCGGCGAAGCTCACGCCACGCCTCCCCCGGAGCCGGCGCCGACCCCCTCGAAGGCCTCGGCGCCCACGGCCGCCAGCCGCGCGAGCAAGGCGTGCGGCGCGAAGCGCTCGGCCCCCAGCTCGGCGTGCAGGCCGCGCAGGCCGGCCTCGACGTCGGCGAGGCCCAGCTCCGCGCCCCACGTCAGCGGTCCGCGCGGGTAGTTGGCTCCCAGCCGCATGGCGGTGTCGATGGCGTCCGCGCCGGCCAGCCCCTCGGCGAGCGCCCCGGCGGCCTCGTTGACCAGCAGCGCCAGCAGCCTGAAGGCAACGCCGCCGGCGGTGTCGGGCAGCGCCAGGGGTGCCAGCCCGTTGGCGCGCAGCACCCGCGCTGCCGTGTCCAGCGCGCCGGCCGCGGCGCCCTCAGGCGCCATCAGCTCGACCACGCCGCCCCCCTCGAGGAGGGGCGGCACCAGACTGAAGCCCACCAGCGCGTGCTCGCTGCGCCCCTGGGCCCGGCTGGCGGAGTGGGCCCAGCACAGCTTCGCCGTAGGCACGGCGGCGAGCTCGCGGCTGAGGGTCTCGTCCTGGAGGGTCTCGCGCCGGCGCGTCGGGTCGTGGAGGGTCACACGCGCGTCCAGCACCAGCGCGGCGTCGGCGGGGCGCCGCGCCAGGCGCAGCCGCTCCCTGAGCGCCCGTGCCACCGCTCCCTCGCCGAGCACGGCCACGCCCGGCGCGTTGGGGTCGGGAGCCGGCGCATGGAGTGGGCTGGGGGGCCCGTCGGCCCGTGCGTCCTCCGGTGAGCCGCCGGAGGCGCCCGGCTCCGGGTAGTGGTAGAAGCCGCGGCCCGCCTTGCGGCCCAGCCGACCCGCGTCGACCAGGGCGCGTTGCAGCGGGTGCGGGCGATAGCGCGGCTCGTCGAAGAACGCCCGGTAGACGCTCGTCGAGGCCGCCAGGTTGACGTCCAGACCGATCAGGTCGAGGAGCTCGAAGGGGCCCATGCGGAACCCGATGCCCGTCATCGCCCGGTCGATGTCGGCGGGCGCCACCCCTTCGCCGGCCAGGCGCAGCGCCTCGCCGTAGTAGGGGCGGGCCACACGGTTCACGATGAAGCCCGGCCGGTCTTGCGCCACCACGGGCGTTCGCCCGAGGGCGCGGGCAACGTCTCGGGCTGCCGTGACCACCTCGGGTGCGGTCTCCACGCCGGCGACCACCTCGACGAGCGTCATCAGCGGGGCGGGGTTGAAGAAGTGCACGCCCACCACCCTCGCCGGCGCGGCGCAGGCGGCCGCGATGGCGGTGACGGAGAGCGTCGAGGTGTTGGTCGCGAGGAAGGCCGCCGGCAGCGCCTCGGCGGCCTCGGCGATGAGGCGCCGCTTGAGGGCCAGGTCCTCGCTGACGGCCTCGAACAGCCAGCGGGCCTGCTCGTCTCGGGGCAGCGCGACCTGCGCGCGCAGGCGCCCCATGAGCGCCTCGGGTCGCTCCTCGAGGCGCCCCTTGGCGTCGAGCATGGTGAAGATGGCGGCCAGGCCGCGCTCGGCGCGCTCGAGCGCGGCGGCGTCGGCATCGCACAGGATCACCTGGCTCCCGGCCTGCAGCAGCAGCTGAGCGATGCCGCGACCCATGGTGCCGGCACCGAGCACCACGGCGAGTGCGGGGGCGGCGTACTCTCCCTCGTCGCGGGCGGTTGTGCCCGCACGGGCGGCGTTGCTCACGGTGTTCCTCCGTGGAGTCGAACGAGCGGTCGGGGACACTATAGCCCAGCCCTCGGCGGCCTCGGGTCGGCGCGGCACACCGTGCCCCGGGCGCGGGCCGCGCGCGAGCGCGCGCCCTGATCAGCCGTCGTGGCGGCGCAGCACGGCGTCGATCTCCTCGGCCAGGAAGAGCCTCGCCAGCGTCTCGGGGCGTTGCAGCGGCCGCCCGACCAGCGCCTCGATGCGCTTCAGCCGGTAGCGCAGCGTGTTCACGTGGATGTGCAGGTGCCCGGCGAGCGTCTGCAGGTCGTCAGGGTTGGCGAGGTAGGCCCGCAGCGTCCGCCACAGCTTGCCGTCGTCGGCCGCCTGCAGTGCGCCCACCAGGCTGTCGCGGAAGGCGCGAAGGTTGGCCTCCGGCTGCTGGGACAGCACCCAGTGGATGGGGTCGAAGGTGTCGAAGTGGCTCACGCCCGCCGCGCCGGTGACGGCCTGGGCCGCCAGCATGGCTTGCCGGTAGGCGTCCTGGATGCCGGGCAGGTCGCGGCGCGGCAGGCTGAAGCCCAGCCTCACCGGCTCGCCCGGCGTCGCGGCCGCCTCCAGCGCGTGCAGCAGGCGCTGGTCGTGGGCGGTGGGGTCGCCGCCGGCAACCACCCACAGGCAGCGTTCGTCGCGCGTATCGGACAGGGCGCCGAGCCCGAGCGATCGGAACAGCTCGTCGCCGGCAGAGCGCAGCCGTTCCAGCGGAGAGTGCCGTCGCTCGCGGGAGCGCGTGGCCCTCAGGCGCGGCCCCAGCTCGGCGACGGCGACCGCGTAGGGGTTGTCGAGGTCGAAGCCTGCGCCGCGCAGGCGCGGCTCGAGTGCCGCGGCGGTCTGCGGGGCGGCCAGCCACTCGGCCAGCATGGCGCTCCGCTGAGCGTCCTCGCCGCGCGCCTCCGCGTCTCGCGTCAGCGCGGTGACCGCCAGGAGCGTGCGGGCGAGCTCGAGCCAGGGGAGGGCGGCGTGGTCGGCGCCCCCCGCCACCAGCAGGAAACGCAGGCGTCCTTCCGCCACGACGCGCAGCACGCGGGCGGCGCGCCCGCCCAGGCGCATGCTGCCCTCGGGCAGCCGAGCCGCCCGCTCCGGCGGGCCGCGGAACGGGAGGTCGCCGGCGCGCGCCAGCACCTCGCCCCACGGCGCGAGCAGCACCGCGCCCTCACCGGTGAGATGGTGCAGCCTGTCCAGGATGTCGCGTTCGGGCTTGGGGCCGGCGAGGGCGCGGAGCAGGTAGCGCTGGACGCTGGCGGCCGCCACGGCGCCGGCGCCCGCTTCCGCTGCCAGCAGGCGCAGGGCGGCGACCTCCAGCCGCCCGACGCTGACGGTGGGAGCCATGGCGAGCAACGCGACGCCCGCCTCCCGCGCTCGCGCCGCCAGCGCCCCGGGCACCTCGCGCCGTCGCGGAGTGAGGGCGTAGATCAGCGCCGCGGGCGGGGGCGAGAGCAGCGGATCGGGTCGCGGCCGCGGCCGCTGGTAGGGCGCCTCGGTCCAGCGCAGGTCCCCGCTCGACAGCCACGGGCGGTCCGCGGCCAGGTCGGCCGAGCGCACCGTCTCGAAGGCGACCTCGCCGGCGGCGCCGTCCGGGGGCGGGGCGTGGACGCTCAACCCCAGCGCGCGGTCGTCGAGCAGCGCTTGCAGTGTGGCCACGGAGGTCGCTCCTTCCTGCGGCGCCGTGCCGGCGGCCTTGTTCGTGCGTCCAATCTACCTCGCGGACGCTGTGGGTATCGACACTTGACCGCTCGGGGGACGATGCCTACACTCTGGGAACGTCCGAACGACCTGGCCGCGTTGCGCGTGTGCCAGGATAGGCCGAGCAGAACGGGCCGAACGGCGCGTCGGCGCACCTGGCGGTGACCGGGCAGGCCCGATGCCGGGCGAGGAGAGCGAGACGAGGACGCGATGATCGACTCCCGAGAGTTCCGCCGTACGCTGGGACGTTTCGCCACGGGCGTCACCGTGGTGACGATGCGCGCCGGTCCGGAGACCTACGGGATCACCGTGAACGCCTTCATGTCGGTTTCGCTGAAGCCACCGCTCGTCGCTGTGTCTCTCGACAAGCGCGCCAACGCGCACGAGACGCTTCGCGAGAGCGACCGCTTCGGGGTGAGCATCCTGAGCGCCGAGCAGGAGACGCTCTCCGACCACTTCGCGGGCCGCCTCGGCCAGCGCTTGCCGAATCCCTTCGAGGAGTTCCACGGCTTCCCGGTGATCAGGGGAGCGCTCGGACATCTGGTGTGCCGCAGCTTCGACGTCACCGATGCCGGAGACCACAGCATCTTCCTCGGTGAGGTCGAGGCGCTGAAGAGCGTCGGCGGCCGGCCGCTGCTCTACTTCGAAGGGCGCTACGCGCACGTCCGCTGCCTGGAGCTGACGGAGTAGCAACCGCCCGCGAGGGGGGCCCGTGCGGCGGCCGCCGGGACGGGCGTCACAGGACGGCGTGAGACCGCTACCGTAGACTGTCAGCAAGGCTTCGCGCCTCGTTGCATCCGTCGGGATCGCGTGAGGAGGCCTCGGGAGGAACCGTGGTCCGCGCGTCTGCGCCGCGCCGGCGAGGCCGCCGGTGGCGATGGGTCTGGATCTCGGTCGCGCTGCTTGCGGTGGCGGCCGTGGTGCTGGTGTGGTTGCGACCGCGGGGCCCGACCCTTCAACGCGTCTACCTGGAGACCGTTCAGCGCACCGAGTTCGTACGCGAGGTCAGCGGCACCGGCGCGGTGGTGGCCGCCCGGAGGCTGTCGCTGGCGTTCCCGGCGACTGGGTCGATCGTCGAGGTTCCCGTTGCGCAGGGAGACCGCGTGAGAGCGGGCGAGCTGCTGGCTCGGCTGGATACGCGTGCCCTGGAGCGCGAGCTCGCCAGCGATCGCGCCGAGCTCGCCTCGGCGCGCACCGACCTGGAGCGGGTGACCGCTCAGCAGGCGATCGATCGGCTCGACGCGCAGTCTGCCGTGACCGCGGCCGAGAACCGCGCGGCGGACGTCGCGCAGACGCTCGCCGACGCGCGCAGCGAGCTCGCGGCGAGCGAGCGGCTGTTCGCTGCGGGCGGCCTGTCGCGCAACGAGCTCGACGCGGCCGGGGCGGCGGTGCAGCGCGCGGAGCGCCAGGTGCGTGAGGCCGCGTCGGCGCTGGACACCGCGCGGGCGCGGGTCGCCGGCCTCGATACGCTGGCCGCCTCGCAGCTCCGCAGCGGCGAGGCGACCGTGCGCCGCCTCGAAACCACCGTGGCCAACCTCGAGCAGCAGCGCGCAGACGCCGCACTGGTCGCGCCCTTCGCCGGTGTGGTGGCGCAGGTGCCCTTCGAGGTCGGCGAGCTGGTGACGGCGAACGCTCCCATCGCGATCACGCTGGTGGACGACAGCAGCGTCACCGTTCAGGCCGACTTCGACGAGAACCGCGCCGTGGATCTCGAGGCCGGCCAGGCGGCCACCGTCACGCCGGACGCGGCGCCGGAGCTGGCGTTGCCGGCGGTGGTCACCCGCGTCGATGCCGTGGCGGAGCGCGGCGGCGCCGGCGGCGCCACGCTGCGGGCCGAGCTCGCCTTCGCGCCGGCCCAGGGGGCGTCCATCCCTCGGGAGGCCGTGCGCCCGGGGTACACGGTGACGGCCAGGGTGGTGGTGCGTCGCAGCCCCGAGGCGCTGGTGGTCCCGCTGGAGGCGATCCTCTCCCAGGACGGCGCCAGCTACGTGTTCCGCGTGCGCCAGACCGGCCCGGGGCAGGGCGTGGCACAGCGCGTCGCCGTCGAGGTGGCGGACCGCAATGCCACCCTGGCCGCCGTCCGGGCGCCGCAGCTCGAGAGCGGGGACCGGGTTGCGGCCACCAACATCGACGCGCTCCGTGACGGCGAGGCCGTCGGTTTCGAGGCGGCGGGAGGCGGCGGATGACCCTGGCTGCGGGAGGGGCGCGGCCGGGCCCGCCGCCTCCCGTGATCGACGCCGAGGGTCTGGAGAAGAGCTACGCCAGGGAGAGCGGGCTGGAGGTGCGTGCCCTGCGGGGTCTCGACCTCCGAGTCCAGCGCGGCGAGTATCTGGCCATCATGGGGCCCTCCGGCAGCGGCAAGTCGACGCTGCTGCAGATCCTCGGGTGCCTCGACGCGCCCACGGCAGGGAGCTACCGCCTCGCCGGCGAGGAGGTCGCGCGCATGGACGAGGATGCCCTGGCGGAGGTCCGCAACCGGCGCATCGGCTTCGTCTTCCAGGCGTTCAACCTGCTGCCGGGTGCCTCCGCCCTGCGGAACGTGGCGCTGCCGCTGATGTACCGCGGGGTGAGGCCCGGCCAGCGCGCCGAGCGCGCCGCCGCGGCGCTCGCCCGGGTGGGGCTGGCCGACCGCCTCGACCACCGCCCCAACGAGCTCTCCGGTGGTCAACGGCAGCGCGTGGCCATCGCGCGGGCGCTGGTCACCGAGCCCGACATCCTGCTCGCCGACGAGCCGACCGGCAACCTCGACAGCCGCACCGGCCGGGAGGTCCTGGCGCTGTTCGACGCCCTTCACGACGAGGGGCGCACGGTGCTGCTGGTGACCCACGAGGCGGAGGTGGCGGAGCGCACCGACCGCGTCGTCCACATCCGTGACGGCCGCGTGGAGTCGATCCAGACGGCGGGCCCGCGGGCAGCGGCGCCGGTCGGCGCCGCACCGGAGGGGGCGCCGTGATCCTCGAGAACCTGCGCTCGGCCTTCGAGGCGCTGGCCGCGAACCGCCTCCGGTCCGTGCTGACGCTGCTCGGCGTGATGATCGGCGTGTTCGCCGTCACGACCACGGTCAGCCTGGGCGCCATCGCCACCGCGGGCATCACCGGGCAGCTGCAGGCGTTCGGGAACCAGGCGCTGTTCATCACGCCGAACGAGGACAACCCGGCGTCGACGGCCTTCAGCGACGCCGACATCGATGCGCTCTCACGACTGCCGGTGAGCGTGCTAAGGCAGCGGAGCGTGCGCGGGGTGGCCCGCGCCGGGACCGAGGAGGCGTCGCTGGTCCTCAACGGCGTGACGGCCAACGCGCCGCAGGTCGACCGGACCATCAAGCTGGCGCGGGGGCGCTACTTCAGCGAGGATGAGGATCGTCGGGCCGCACCGGTGATGGTGCTGTCGGCCGACGCTCGCGAGGCCCTGTTCCCCAGCGATCCCAACCCGGTGGGCCGGGAGGTGTCGGTGACGGTCGGCAGCAGCCGCACCTTCTACACCGTCATCGGAGCCAAGGAGCCGCTGACCGGCGCCTTCAGCTTCGCGGCCAGCGCGTCGGCCGACGTGCCGCTGCAGACCCTCTACCAGGTGTACCCCTCGGTGACCCGCGGCGAGTACCCGTTCCTGCCGCTCACCGTCAGCCTGGAACGCGACCTCGGCGACATCGAGGCCCAGGTGGGCGCCGTCCTCGCGCGCCGCCGCGGCGCCGACACCTTCCGCATCCAGACGATCGAGGGTGCGCTCACCCTGTTCAAGACCATCACCACCATCCTGCAGGCGGTTCTGGGCGGGATCGGCGCCGTCAGCCTGCTGGTCGGCGGCATCGGCATCCTGAACATCATGCTGGTGTCGGTGACCGAGCGCACCCGCGAGATCGGGTTGCGCAAGGCGCTGGGAGCCAGGAAGGGCGTCATCCTTCAGCAGTTCCTGATCGAAGCCGTGGCGCTCACCGTCGTCGGCGGGCTGATCGGACTGGCCGCCGCCATCGGCACGCTCTACCTGGCCGTGGCGCTGGTGCCGTTCCTGGACCAGGTGGTGCTGTCGCCCTTCACGGTGCTGCTGGGCTTGTTCGTCAGCGTGGTGACGGGGATCGTGTTCGGGGTCTGGCCGGCGAGCCGCGCCGCCAACCTCAGCCCCATCGAGGCGCTCCGCTACGAGTGAGGGGCCGAGACGGCGGGCTTGTAGGTTCGCACTACGCTGACGACGGCATTGGTCCCAGCGTCTAATAGCCCGGCGGTGGTGTCCTCTCTATAGTGCGTGGAGGCACGGTGTCACTGGAAGGTGCCGTCGGCACGTGCGTCGGACGACGTGCCGCGGCTCGGCGCGTCGTCTCGCACACGCCCCTCACCTGACGCAGGAGGCCCGCGATGCAGGCTCCCAAGGGTTCGATCGTTCCCCTACCGACCCCGTTCACAGGTCCGGAGGCCGCCATCGATGAGGACGCGCTGCGCCGCCTGGTGGCGTTCCAGATCGAGCAGGGGAGCCACGGCGTGAGCTGCACCGGCACCACCGGAGAGCCCTCCTCGCTGTCGCTCGCCGAGCGCAAGCGCGTCATCGACCTGGTGCGGGACGCGGTGGCGGGCCGCGTGCCGTTCGTGCCCGGCACCGGCACCAACAACCTCGACGAGACGCTGGAGATCACCCGATACGCCGCCGACCGCGGCGTGGACGGCGTTCTGGTCATCGCCCCGTACTACGTGCGGCCCAACCAGGCCAACCTCTTCGCCTACTTCAAGCGGGTGGCGGACGCCGTGCCGGAGACGCCGGTCATCCTCTACAACATCCCCGGCAGGACGGCGGTCACCATCGAGCCGGAGACCATCGGCCGGCTGCGGGAGGCCTGCCCCAACGTGCTCGGCGTCAAGCACGCCACCAAGAACCTCGACGACGTCTCCTACACCTTCGTCCACGCCGGCCGCGACTTCGCCGTGTACTGCGGGGCGGAGACGATGACCTACGCCATGCTCGCCCTCGGCGGAAGCGGGCACATCAGCGCCACGGGGGTGCTGGCGCCACGCCAGATCGCCCGCCTCTACGAGCTGGCGGCGGCGGGTGAGTGGGACGCCGCGCGTGACCTGCACTTCGAGATGCTCGAGCTCAACGACATGCTGTTCATCGAGATCAACCCCGTCCCCCTGAAGACGGCGCTGGCCATGATGGGCCTGTGCCGGCCGCAGTGGCGCCTGCCCCTGGGCCCCATGCTGCCGGAGAACGAGGCGCGGTTGAAGCGGACCCTCGAGCGCTACCGGCTCATCGGCGCAGGGGTGGAGACGTGAGGCGGGCGCGCGTCGTCGCCGACGGCCGCTTGGAGCACGTCCGGGTGGAGGAGGACGGCACCGTGGTGACGCCCTCCGGGCACCGCTACCGCGAGGACGGCGTCGCCTGGCTGCCGCCCGTGACACCCGGCACCATCCTGGCGCTGGCCCTGAACTACGGCGATCACGCCGGCGAGTTGGACCTGGAGCGGCCCGAGCAGCCGGCGCTCTTCCCCAAGTTCCGTAACGCCCTGGTGGGGCACCTGGGCGTGGTCGTCAAGCCGCGCGGCATCGAGTACATGCACTACGAGAACGAGCTGGCCGTGGTGATCGGCCGCGCCTGCCGGCGCGTGCGGGCCGAGGACGCGCTGGACGTGGTCAAGGGGTACACCGTGGCCAACGACTTCGTGGTGCGCGACTTCGTCATCAACCACTTCCGGCCGCCCGTCAAGCCCAAGAACTTCGACACCTTCCTGCCGCTGGGCCCCTGGCTCGTGGACGCGGCCGACGTTCCGAACCCGCAGGCCCTGCACCTCACCACGACGGTGAACGGCGAGGTGCGGCAGGAGGGCAGCACCGCCGACATGCTGCTCGGGGTGGCGGACATCATCGCCTACATCACCGAGTTCATGACGCTGCAGGAGGACGACGTGTTGCTGACCGGCACGCCCAAGGGCGTCAGCCACGTCAACGCCGGCGACGTCGTACGTTGCGGGATCCGGGGCGTGGGCGAGCTCGAGAACCGGATCGTGGCGGAGGAGGCGATGGACGGCAGCCACGCCGCGGTCGCCGTGGAGGCGCGGCCATGAGTGGGCGCGTTCCCGCCGGACGGCCGGCGGCGGACATCGCCGAGGACCGCCGCAACCGGGCCCTGGAGACGGTGTTCCGGCGCTGGCGCGACGGCGTGCGTCACCTCATCGGCGACGCCTGGGTCGCCAGCGCCTCCGGCGCCACCTTCGAGACGCGCTCCCCGCTGGACGACACGCTGCTGGCCCAGGTGGCCGCCGGGGACGCCGAGGACGTGGACGCCGCGGCGCGGGCCGCCGACGAGGCCTTCCAGGACTGGCGCCGGGTGTCCGCCTCCACCCGCCGGGCCCTGCTCCACCGCGTCGCCGACCTCATCGAGGAGAACGCCGAGGAGATTACGCTGCTGGAGGTCGTCGACACCGGCCAGCCGTGGCGGTTCATGAGCAAGGCCGCGCAGCGGGCCGCCAGCAACTTCCGGTTCTTCGCCGACCGCGCCGAGCAGGCGCCCAACGGGCTGAGCCTGCCCACCGGCGAACACCTCAACTACACGCTCAGGCAGCCCATCGGCCCGGTGGGGGTGATCACCCCCTGGAACACGCCCTTCATGCTCTCCACCTGGAAGATCGCGCCCGCCCTGGCCGCCGGCTGCACCGTGGTCCACAAGCCCGCCGAGTGGAGCCCGCTCACCGCCACCCGCCTGGCCGAGCTGATGCGCGAGGCCGGCCTCCCGGCGGGCGTGGTCAACACCGTGCACGGGTTCGGCGAGACGGCGGGGAAGGCGCTCACCGAGCATCCCCTGGTCAAGGCCGTCGCCTTCGTGGGGGAGTCCGTCACCGGCAGCCGCATCATGGCCCAGGGCGCGCCCAGCCTGAAGCGCCTGCACTTCGAGCTCGGCGGCAAGAACCCCGTGATCGTCTTCGCCGACGCCGACCTGGAGCGCGCGCTCGACGCGGTCGTGTTCATGATCTACAGCCTCAACGGCGAGCGCTGCACCTCGTCGAGCCGCGTGTTGCTGGAGGCGAGCATCTACGACGAGTTCACGCACAGGCTGGCCGAGCGCGCCAGGGCCATCCGCGTCGGAGACCCCTTCGACCCGGCCACCGAGATGGGGCCGCTGATCCACCCCGAGCACGTCAGCAAGGTGCTGGGCTACCTGCAGCTCGGGCGCGAGGAGGGTGCCACCGTGGCGGCCGGCGGCGGCCCGCCCGAGGGCCGGCCCGGCGCCTACGTGGCGCCCACCCTGTTCACCGCCGCCCGGCCCGACATGCGCATCGCCCAGGAGGAGATCTTCGGGCCGGTGCTCACCGCCATCGCCTTCACGGACGAGGCGCAAGCGATCTCACTCGCCAACGGCGTGCGCTACGGCCTGGCGGCCTACCTGTGGACGCGCGACGCCGCCCGGGTCCACCGCGTGGCCCGCGACCTGGAGGCGGGCATGGTGTGGGTGAACTCCCAGAACGTGCGCCACCTGCCCACCCCGTTCGGCGGCATGAAGGCCAGCGGCATCGGCCGCGACGGCGGTGACTACAGCTTCGACTTCTACATGGAGACGAAGAACGTGTCCGTCGCCCTCGGGGAGCACAGCATCCCCAAGCTGGGCGGCTAGACCCGGGAAGAACGAGAGGGAGGCGAGCGCATGCCCGTACGCACCGGCAAGCAGTTCCTCGAGGGGTTGAAGCGCAACCCGCCCAACATCTGGATCGACGGCGAGAGGGTCGACGATCCCACCAGCCATCCGGCCACGGCCAACGTCGCGCGGAGCATCGCACACCTCTACGACCTGCAGCACCGCCCCGAGCTGGTCGACGTGATGACCTACCGCAGCCCCTCCAGCGGCGAGCCTGTGGGCACGAGCTTCCTCGAGCCGGTGAGCCGCGAGGACCTGCACCTGCGCGCCCGGATGCACAAGGTGTGGGCCGACGCCAGCCTGGGGTTCATCGGCCGCAGCCCGGACTACCTCAACGTCAACCTGATGGCCGCCGCTCGTGCCGCCGCCTACTTCGAGCAGTGCGACCCGCGCTTCGGCGCCAACATGCGCCGCTACTACGAGTACGTGCGGGAGAACGACCTCTGCCTGACCCATGCGCTGACCAATCCGCAAGTCAACCGGGGCAAGCGCGCCGACCAGCTCCCCGACCCCTACATCGCGCTGGGCCTGGTGAAGGAGACGGACGAGGGCATCGTGGTGCGCGGCGCCCGCATGCTGGCCACCCTCCCCATCGCCGACGAGATCCTGATCTTCCCCTCGACGGTGCTCAAGGAGCAGGAGGAGATGACGCGCTACGCGCTCGCCTTCGCCGTGCCGTGCTCCACTCCGGGGCTCGGCTTCCAGTGCCGCGAGCCCTTCGATGCCGGTCGCAGCCACGAGGATCACCCGCTGGGCTCGCGCTTCGACGAGATGGACGCGATGGTGACCTTCGACGACGTGCTGGTGCCGTGGGACCGGGTGTTCATCGTCGGGGACGTCAAGCTCGCCAACCGTGCCTACGCCAGCACCGGCGCCGTGTACCACATGGCACACCAGGTGCTGTCGGTCAAGATCGCCAAGATCGAGGCGTTCCTAGGCGTGGCCAGGGCCATCGTCGACATGATCGGCAGCGAGCAGTTCCAGCACGTCCAACAGAAGGTCGCCGAGCTCGTCATCATCCTGGAGATCATGAAGGCGTTGCAGACGCAGGCGGAGGCCACTGCCGAGCTCGATGTCTACGGCACCATGACGCCCGGCAAGGACGCCGTGAACGTCGCCCGCAACTACTTCCCGCAGGTCTACCCCCGCATGGTGGAGATCCTCCAGCTGCTGTCGGCCAGCGGCATGATCATGATCCCTACCGCCGCCGACAGGGCGGGCCCCATGGCGGACAGCATCGCCAAGTACCTCCAGGCGCGCAACGCCGACAGCGACCAGCGCATCAAGCTCTACCGGCTCGCCTGGGACATGACCATCTCCGCCTTCGGCGGGCGCCAGAACCTCTACGAGAAGTTCTTCTTCGGCGACCCGGTGAGGACCCAGTGTGCGCTCTACCAGGGCTACCACATGCAGCCCTACGTGGACCGCGTGCTGGCCTTCCTGGACGGGGTGACCGAGCCGGTCGCCCCAGCGGCGCAGCCGGCGGGCTGAGGCGCGCCGGACCCCGGAGGAAGACGCATGCCCATCCGAGCCGCAGGGACACCCGCGTTCGACATCGTCAGGCTGGCGCACCTGGAGCTGACCGTCACCGACCTGGACCGGTCGCGCGCGTTCTACGTCGATGCCCTGGGCCTCGTCGAGACGGCCCGCGACGGGACGGGGGAGGCTGGCACGCTCTACCTGCGCGGGCTCGAGGAGCGCAGCCACCACGCGCTGGTCCTCCGTCAGGGGAGCGCGCCGGCGTGCACCCGGATCGGCTACCGGGTGCGCAGCGAGGACGACCTCGACCGGGCCTACGAGCTCTTCGCCGGGATGGGGCTGGAGGCGGCCTGGGCGGTCCGCGAGGGTCAGTCGCGCACGCTTCACGTCCGCGATCCGTTCGGCGTTCCGCTCGCCTTCTACGTGCGCAGCGACCAGCAGCCACGCCTGTTGCAGAGCTACGGTGCCTACCGGGGCGCGGCCGTGCAGCGCATCGATCACTGCAACTGCTTCGCCGCCGACCTGCAGGCGACCTACGACTTCTACGCCGGCCGGCTCGGCTTCCGCACCAGCGAGTACACCGAGACCGAGCCCGAGGACGGCAGCGAGGGGGCGCTGTGGGGCGCCTGGCTACAGCGCAAGGGCAACGTCCACGACCTGGCGCTGACCAACGGGCGCGGACCCCGGCTCCACCACGTGGGGCTGTGGACGCGCGGCGAGCTCGACATCCTGCACGCCTGCGACGTGCTCGCCAGCACCGGCTGGCTCCGCGCGATCGAGCGGGGGCCTGGCAGGCACGGCATCTCCAATGCCTTCTTCCTCTACCTGCGCGACCCCGACGGTCACCGCGTGGAGCTGTTCACGGGGGACTACCTGACGGTCGATCCGGACTTCGAGCCGATCCGCTGGACGCTCGACGATCCTCGGCGACAGACCCTCTGGGGGCAGCCCGCGCCGACGTCGTGGTTCGAGGAGGGCACGCCGTTCGACGGGGTCGAGGTGGCCGAGCCCAGACTCCAGGCCCGCCCGATCCAGATGGGCTAGCGGCCGGCTCAGCGGCGGCGAGGCGGTGGCGAGGCGG
>CAZBZU010000007.1:48648-51456 GCA_964496495.1 uncultured bacterium | reverse complement strand
CGGGCCTGGGGACGGGCCTGGGGACGGACGGCCCGCTGTATGAAGGCCGCACGCTCCCGTCCTGTGGTGCACGCTTCACATGGATCCGGGCGGTCCTCCTAGGCTGGCATGTCCGCCGGGGCGGTCCGCCTCCGGCGACCCCGGCGCCGCCATGCCGGCGCCGTCATGCCGGGGTCGACGGGACCCGTGCCGGGCGGCCGGAAGGAGGAGCGCGATGACGAGAACGTTGCGCAAGGTTGCCGTCCCGCTTGCGGCAGCCATCCTTGGCGCGGCCTTCGCAGCCGGGCCCTCCAGCAGTTCCTCCGCGACGTCGACACAGATGCCGGGCACCGTGCCGAGAGGTCCGGCGCAGAGACTGGCCGGCCCGCCGACGCCGCAGCCGTCGGCGGCGCAACCCGCGACTGCCGGCATCGTCGGGCAGGCCCTGAAGAGCACCGAGGTGACGCTGCTCGCCGGCGCTCCCGGAAGCGGGGCCGCGGTGCTCGCGACGCGGAAGGCGTCGCAGCTGGCGGGGGGCGGCGCGGGGCCGCTGCCGGACGCGCGCTTCGCCACCCTCAGCGTGAGCGGCCACGAGGTCACCTTCGCGGTCGCAAGCGCCGGAGGCGGTACGTCCCCCATCGAGCTCGCCGTCACCGGCGTGCCCGGCTCGTCGGCGGCGTCGCGCGTCTCGCTCACGACGGTGGCGACCTACCTCTACGATGCCGTCGACGGGAACGCCCCGGCCGTCGTCCTGGAACGGGGGCGCGGCGCGAGCGCCATCGCCTTCGCGGTCTACGATCCGGCCAAGCCGGCGGCGAGCATGCCGGTGAGCGGCGCGACCCAGGCCATGAGCATCGTCAACGGCCAGGTCACGAGCTACCAGGTCCGGGAGGCCGGCGCCGGCGTCGCCAACCTGGTGATCGCCTCAGGTACGCACGAGGGCCAGCGGCTCACCGCCGTGATCGGGTGACGTGATCGGGTGACGCGACCGGCTCGCTCGTTCTGGGCGGGCGCGCGACTCACAGCCGCCGCAGGGTCTCCAGGTCGCGCTTGTGGCCCAGCTCGTCGTCGCCCATCGGCGTCTCCAGCACCATCGGCAGCTCGCTGAAGCGCACGTCGTGGATGATCCGCACGAAGAAGTCGGCGCCGATCTCGCCGTCCAGGATGTTGGCGTGGCGGTCCTTGTGGCTGCCCAGAGGGTGCTTGGCGTCGTTGAGGTGGACGGCCATCAGGCGCTCGAGGCCGACCTCGGCGTCGAGCTCGGCGAGCATGGCCTGGTAGCCGCCCTCGTCGCGCAGATCGTAGCCGGCCACGAAGGCGTGGCACGAGTCCAGGCACAGCCCCAGGCGCTCGGGGGCGTCCACCCGCGCCTGAATTGCCCCCAGCTCGCTGAACGGTGCCCCCAGGGTGGTCCCCTGCCCGGCGGTGTTCTCCAGCAGCACCCGCGCCTGGAGATCCGGCAGCTGCCCGAACACGCGGTCCAGGGAGCGTGCCACCCGCTCGATGCCGGCGTCCACGCCGTCTCCCTTGTGGGCTCCGGGGTGGAGCACCAGGCCGGGCACGCCGAGGGCGTCGCAGCGCTCGAGCTCGTCGGCCAGCGCGGCCAAGGACTTCTCGAGAATCGCCGGGTCGTTGGCGGCGAGGTTGATCAGGTAGCCCGCGTGCGCCACCACCGGCAGGCCGGTCTCGGCGGCGGCGGCCCGGAAGCTGGCCACCTCGTCCTCGGCCAGGGCCCGGCCGCTCCAGCGGCTGGCGTTCTTGACGAAGATCTGCAGAGCGTCGCAACCGATCTCCCGGCCGCGCTCGAAGGCCTTGTGGGTGCCGCCCGCTACCGAAACGTGTGCTCCCAGTCGTGCCATGGGCGGCAGTCTACCGCGCCGCCGGCCGCGCCGCCCGCCGCGACGCTGCCGACCCCTGGGCCGCCAACCGCGGCGCCGCCGGCCCCCGCGGGGCGCCGCGTCCCGGCGCCGGAGACGGCAGGGACGGAGTGGTAGACTCGCGGCCGTGGTCGTCGCCCAATTGGACCTGCCGGAGCCCGCGGCCCTGGCGGAATTCCTCGACGAGCAACTCCGCGCCGGCGACCGGCTGGTGCAGGTGTTCTCGGAGTGCGAGGTCCTCTACAGCGGCCGCGCCGCCAGCGTGGCCGAGGCCGGGGACTACCTGGTGATGGTCAAGCAGGACGGCAGCGTCCAGGTGCACAACTACCGCAGCGTCAAGCCGGTCAACTGGCAGCCGCAGACCGACGACATCGTGGTCGGCGTGGAGGACGGCGTGGCGGTCCTGCGGGCCGAGCGCTTCACCCCCAGCGAGATGGTGCGGGTGGCCTTCCTCGCCCCCGCCATGGCGCTGGCCGTGCGCCTCTCGGAGGGCGGGGACTTCGTGCTGGTCGGCAGCGAGGCGGAGATGCAGCGCCGGCTGGCGCGCCACCCGGAGGTCGTCGAGGCGGGGCTCGAGGTGCTCGACCGCGAGCTGCCCACCGACGTGGGCGGCATCGACCTGTTCGCCCGCGACGCCGCGGGGAGGCTGGTGGTGGTGGAGCTGAAGCGCGGCAAGGCCAGCCACGAGGCAGTGCATCAGCTCAGCCGCTACGTGGAGAGCGTACGCCGGGCCACCGGCGAACAGGTGCGTGGCATCCTGGCCGCACCGTCGGCGACCGCCCCTGCGCTGACGCAGCTGGGCAACCTCGGCCTGGAGTTCCGCGAGCTGTCGGCCCTGCCCGAGGTCGACGACGGCGGCGCCTCGCAGCCGCTGCTGTTCGAGGCCGCGACCTCGTAGTCGCGGCGAGGCCCTAGGCGTCGCCTGACGCGCCCGTGCGCGCGTGGGGCCGGT
>CAZBZU010000007.1:23777-48548 GCA_964496495.1 uncultured bacterium | reverse complement strand
GACGCGCCCGTGCGCGCGTGGGGCCGGTACGCGCGGGGGCGCCGCCCGCCACCTCCTCGGCGACCGCAGGCATCGCCCACCACCACGCGGTAAACTGTTCCGGATGAAAGGGACGCCCGGCTCCGCCGACTACCTCGACCTGGCCAGGCTGGTGTTGAGGCTCTCTCGGCACCTCACCCGCACCTTCGACGAGGTGCTGGTGCCCGCGTTCGGCATCACCACCAAGGACCATCTTGTGCTGCGCATGGTCCAGAGCGGGGAGGTGCACCCCGGAGGGGTGGCGGCTCGCCTCAACATGCCGCCGGCCAGCGTCAGCCGGGTGCTCGAGCGCCTCGAGTCGAAGGGCTACCTCACCCGCAGCGTCGACGCCCACGATCATCGCCGCTTCCGGCTGGCGTCGACGCGGGCGGGCGACCGCGCCGTGGAGGGCATCCGCGAGCTGATGCGCGAGACGCTCGGCCGGAGCTACGCCCACGTGCCGCCGGAGACACTGCGGTCTGCCATCGACGGCCTCACCACCCTGAACGCGGTGCTCGAGCAGCGCTGAGGCCGCGCCGTCAGCGCGCGCGCAGGTACTGCAGCGGGAACAGCGGCGTGGGATCGAGTCCCAGCGCCCGAGCCGCCTGCTGCGGCCAGCTGGGATTGCGCAGCATCTCGCGCGCGAGCAGCACCAGATCGGCCCGGCCCGAGGCGACGATGTCGGCGGCCTGCTGCGGCTCCGTGATCATGCCCACCGCCCCCGACGCCACCCCCGACTCGGCGCGCACGCGCGCGGCAAAGGGGACCTGGTAGCCGGGCCCCGTCGGCACCGCCACGCCGGGGACCACGCCGCCGCTGGAGCAGTCGACGAGGTCGACCCCGAGTGCCGCCAGCCGGCGCGCCAGGTGCACGGTGTCGTCGGCGTCCCAGCCGCCGTCGACCCAGTCCGTTGCCGACAGCCGGGTGAACAGCGGCTTGTCCTCGGGCCAGGCCCGCCGGACGGCGTCGACGACCTCCCGCAGCAGGCGCGTGCGGCCGTCGAACCCGCCGCCGTAGGCGTCCTCACGGTCGTTCGCCAGGGGCGAGAGGAAGCTGTGGAGCAGGTAGCCGTGGGCGCCGTGGATCTCGACCACGTCGAAGCCGGCGTCGAGGGCGCGCGCGGCGGCCTCGCCGAAGGCGCGGACGATGCCGTCGATGCCGTCCCGGGCGAGCGCGGCCGGACGCGGATACTCGGGTGCGAAGGGCTCGTCGGTCGGGCCCACCACCTGCCAGCCGCCGTCCGCCTCCGGCACGGCGCCGCGGCTCTCCGCCCAGGGGTGCCAGGTGCTGGCCTTGCGGCCGGCGTGTGCCAGCTGCACCCCTGCAGCCGCTCCGGCCTCGTGGATGAAGCGGGTAATGCGCCGCAGGCCGTCGACGTGGGCGTCGAGCCACAGGCCCAGGTCGCGCGGCGAGATGCGCCCGCGGGCTTCCACCGCGGTCGCCTCCAGCATCACCAGGCCGGCGCCGCCGGCGGCGCGCGCGCCCAGGTGGACGAGGTGCCAGTCGCCGGCGAAGCCGTCGACCGAGCTGTACTGGCACATGGGCGAGACGGCGACACGGTTGCGGAGGCGCACCCCGCGCAGGTCGAGGGGATCGAAGAGCGCTGCCATGGCGCCAGTATGACCGCGTTGCGACGACGAGGCACGGGCCGCCGGCGACAGCGGCAGCGCTGCGGGCGCCTGGCTCGGCAGGGGCCGGGGCGCCACCGGCTCGAGCCGGCCGAGACCCCTGCAGCACGGGCACGGATAAAGCTTCTCACGCCGTCTGCGGCGCGCTCGTTGCTAGAATCAGGCGGCATGCCGCTCTTCCGCAAGGACCCCTTCGGCCGCGCCTGGGTGCTCATCTCCCCGGAGCGCGGCCTGGTGGCGTCGGACTTCGGCAGCGTCATGCCGCTGCCCGAGCGCTCGCCGCTCTCCCCGGGCAACGAGCGCGAGACCGGCCCGGAGGTGCACGCGGTGCGTCCCAGCGGCACCGGCAGGGGAGAGCCGGGGTGGCGCATGCGCGTCATCGCCCACCCCTCGGCGCTGGTCGACGGCCGCAGCTTCCACGAGGAGGGCGACGACCTCTTCCGCCAGGCGGTGTCGAGCGGCTACCAGGAGCTGATCGTGGAGCACCCCGACGCGCGCATGACGCTCGACGCCATGCCGCGCGGGCATCTGGTGGACGTGCTGAGGCTCTACCGCGAGCGGCTCGCCCTGCTGGCGGGCAATCCCGACATCCGTCACGTGCAGATCACCCGCAACGTGGGCCTGGCCGCTGGCGCGCTCTACCAGCACCCGCACGCCCAGGTGCTGGCGGTGCCGGTGGGCAGCCGCTGGGTGGAGGAGGAGGTCGAGGCGGCCGAGCGCTATGGCCGCGACCACGGCAGCTGCCTGTTCTGCGACGTGCTCCAGCGCGAGCTCGAGCGGCGCGAGCGGGTCGTCACCGTCAACGAGGCGTATGTCGCGATCGCGCCCTACGCCGCCAAGACCCCTTTCGAGACGTGGATCCTGCCGCGCGCGCACGAGAGCGCCTTCACGGCGGTGGCGGCCAACACCCTGCCGCTGCTGGCCGACCTGCTGCAGACGGTGGTGCGCGCGCTCAACGATGCCCTCGACTGCCCGCCCTACAACATGCTCATCCACACCCTGCCCGGCGAGGGCGACGCGCACTTCCACTGGCACATCGAGCTGCTCCCGCGGCTCACGCAGCAGGCGGGCTTCGACTGGGGCAGCGGCTTCTACGTCAACCCCACCCCGCCCGAGGACGCGGCCCGCTTCCTGCGTGAGGCGCTGGCGCTGCAGGAGGTCCAGCCGTGAGCGTGGTGCCCCGCGGCTACGGTGAGGCGACCGCCGAGGTCGCCGATGCCGTGGTTGCCGGCAGCGAGCCGCAGGCGAGGGCAGCGGCACAGCGCCGTCGCGCTCGGCGCGCCGTCGCGGCTCGCGGGGCTCATCGTGTGTTGACGGTGCTGGCGCTGGTGGGTAGCCTGCACGCCCTGTTCCTGATGGGGGTGGAGGGCTGGCGCTTCGTGTCGGAGCGGCGGGCGGTCGTCCGGCTGCAGCAGCAGGTCGGCGACCTGCAGAGCCAGGCGCAGGGGTTGAAGCAGGTGATCGACCATGCCGGCGACCAGCACTACCGCGAGGACCTGGCGCGGCGGCAGGGCTTCATGTACCCGCAGGAGCTCCGAGCGGTGACCCAGCAACCCCCTGCGGCACGCGAGCCGTCGGCCGCGGCGCAGCCCCCGACCTCGTCCTCGGCCCCCTGACGGTAGCGGCGTCAGGCGGCGCCCACGGTATCCTGGGCGGAACGCCAGTGGAGCGGAGGCTGGATCCGTGTCCGACGACACCTTGGCCTGGATGAACGAGCTCACCGCCGACATGGAGGAGCGGCGCAAGCGCGTCGTGGTCGGCGGCGGCGAACAGCGCGTGCGCAAGCAGCACGAGGCCGGCAAGATGACCGCCAGGGAGCGCGTCGAGGCGCTCCTCGACGAGGGCTCGTTCGTGGAGCTCGGCGTGTTCGTGAAGCATCGCGGCGGGGAGCTGATGGAGGGCATCGAGGCACCCGGCGAGGGCGTGGTCACCGGCTACGGCGAGGTGGACGGGCGCACCGTGTTCGTGTTCAGCCAGGACTTCACGGTCCTGGGCGGCAGCCTGGGCAAGATGCACGGCGGCAAGATCGCGGCCGTCATGGACCTGGCGGTGCGCACCGGCGCGCCCATCGTGGGCCTCAACGACTCCGCCGGCGCCCGCATCCAGGAAGGGGTCGACTCGCTCTCGGGCTACGGCGAGGTGTTCTTCCGCAACGCCGTCTACTCCGGGGTGGTGCCGCAGATCTCGGCCATCCTGGGGCCCTGCGCGGGCGGCGCGGTGTACAGCCCGGCGCTCACCGACTTCGTGCTGATGGCGCAGGGCAGCTCCTACATGTTCATCACCGGCCCCGAGGTGATCCGCTCGGTGACCAAGGAGGAGGTCAGCTTCGAGGAGCTGGGAGGCGCCGACGTGCACAGCCGCACCTCCGGCGTCGCCCACCTCGAGGCCGAGGACGATGCCGCCGTGCTGCGCAAGGTGCGGGAGCTGCTGGCCTTCCTCCCACAGTCGGCCAAGGAGGCGCCGCCGAGGCGCGAGACGCGCGACGCGGACGACCGCGAGACGCCGGAGCTGCTGGGCATCGTGCACCCCGACCAGCGCCGTCCCTACCCCATGGTGGACGTGGTGCGCACCATCGTCGACGACGGCATCTTCCTGGAGATCCAGCCCGACTTCGCCCGCAACATCGTGGTCGGCTTCGCGCACCTGGGCGGGCAGTCGGTGGGGGTGGTGGCGAACAACCCGCGGCACCTGGCCGGCACGCTCACCATCGACGCCAGCGACAAGGCCTCGCGCTTCATCCGCACCTGCGACGCCTTCAACGTGCCCATCGTCACCTTCGTCGACGTCACCGGCTTCTTGCCGGGAGTGGCGCAGGAGCACGGCGGCATCATCCGCCACGGCGCCAAGATGCTCTATGCCTACGCCGAGGCGACCGTGCCCAAGATCACGCTGATCGTCCGCAAGAGCTACGGCGGCGCCTACCTGGCCATGAACTCGCGCGACATGGGCGCGGACGTGGTGCTCGCCTGGCCCACCTCGGCGGTCGCCGTGATGGGCGCGGAGGGGGCCGCCAACATCATCTACCGCCGCGAGATCAAGGGCGCGAGCGACCCCGGCGGCGCCCGCGCGCAGCGCATCGAGGAGTACCGCCGCCGCTTCGACAACCCCTATGTGGCGGCGGGCCATGGCTACATCGACGACGTGATCGACCCCAAGGACACGCGCCGTCACCTCATCCGCCACCTGCAGATGCTGGAGGGCAAGGAGCAGAGCCGGCCCTACAAGAAGCACGGCAACATGCCGCTCTGAGGCGACGGGTTTACCGGCTCGGCGGGCGCGCTGATCGAGATGGTCGTCTCGAGCCCGGCCGCCGTCACCGACGCCGGCGTCGAGGTGCTCACGCCCGGGGGTTTCGACGCCGGCGCCAGGATCTTGCTCGCCCGGGGGTACCGCTGAGGGAGGGTTCAGCCGCGGCTGCCGCCGCCGCGCGTCAGGCCGCCGCGTCGGATGCCCACACGCGTGCCCCGGCCTTGGCGCGGTACATGCGGTGGTCGGCGCGGGTGAGCAGCGCGTCGAGGTTGATGCCGTCGGCCGGCGCGGATGCCGCGCCGGCATTGATGTGGAGCGGTGCTCCGACGCTGTGGATGTGAGAGAGGCGATCCTCGATACGGCGGGCGACGGCCTCGGCCGTGCGCAGGCCGGAGCGGGGCAAGAGCGCGGCGAACTCGTCTCCGCCCCAGCGGAAGGCGGTGTCGGCCTCCCTCACGCTCGCCAGCACCGCCTGTGCCACCCTTCGCAGCGCTTCGTCGCCTGCGACGTGTCCGAACGCGTCGTTGAGGTCCTTGAAGTGGGCGAGATCCATCACCAGCAGGGTGAGCTCCTCCCCGTGGCGGGCCGCCAGCGCCAGCTCCCGGGCCGCCTGCTCGTTGAACATGCGCCGGTTGCCGAGCCCGGTGAGCTCGTCGGTGCGCGCCACGAGGTCGAGCCGCGCACGTGCAGCCGTCTCGTGCAGGAGGAAGCCGACCACCGGCGCGAGGTCGCTCGTGGCTCTGGTGGCGGTGGCGCCGAAGGCGTGAGGGTCGTGCAAGGAGTCGAGGTTGAGGACGGCCAGCACGTCACCTCGGTAGGCGATCGGCAGGCACAGGTCGGCGGCGATCTCGTCGACGCGGCCGGCGTTGCGCATGCGGTCGCGCGGGGTGGTGAGCGCGCTGACGTCGCTGACGCTCTGATCGCCCGTGGTTACCAGTACCCTAGGCACGCCCGCCGTCCAGTGCTCGCCGTCGCCGTACCAGACCTTCATGGCGTCGATGCTGAGACGGAGGTCGGTGAGACCCTCCAGATCGAAGCCGGCGGCGGCCACATAGCGGAAGGTCCCGTCGGCGCCGCGCACCAGCAGGCTGCCTGCCTCTGCGGTGCGCACCACGCGCATGGCGGTCTCGAGCGCCCGCTGGTACATGCTGTCCACCGGCGTTGCCAGCAGCTCGCGCTGCAGGCGCACCATCTCCGAGAGGCGGTGCTCGGTGTCGCGCTGGATGATCGCTCCCAGGAGAACGCTGGCGGCGCCGTCGAGCAGGACACGGGTGCGGTGCGGCCAGTCGTGCGGGCGGTCGTGGTATAGCGCGATGAGGAGCTCCTCGCCGACGCGGTCGCCCGCCACGGGGACGATGGCGAGCGCCCCGAGCCCCAGCTCGGCGAGCCGCTGACGGGCGGCGGGCTCCTTGCTCGAGCGGCCCAGGTAGATCGGGCGGCCCTGGCGCCGCGCCCTCCAGACGAGGGTGTCGCCGTAGGGCACGCCTTGCTGGCACAGCTCTCGCATGCTCCGCGGCACGGTCCCGGCCTGCGCCTCGACGACGAAGCGGCCCGCACGGTACCTGAGCACGGACCCGCCGGTGGCGGCGGTCTCGCGGAGCACCAGATCGAGCAGCCTGCCCTCGATCGGTTCGCTGTCCCTGTCCTGATTCTGGCGCACCAGCTCCATCACCAGCCGCGCTGCGTGCCCCTCGCGAAGGCTGCCGATGAGCGCTCGGAGGTGCCACCAGGGCGGCCGGGGCCGCGTCACGGCCGGAGGCTTCACGACGACCTCGCGTTCGCCGGCGCTTCCCTGCGGCGCCGCAGGGGACTCGACGGTTGGCGACGGCGAAGGGCTCGTGGCCTTCAGGGTGCCTGACGTGGGAGCGTCGGGTGGCTTCATGGGTGCGACCTCGGTAGGGGCTCGCGCCAGCCCCCCATCCGTATCTTGGCCGCCGTGGACTGTCAAGACTCTTACAACCCGGCGGGCGGCGCGCCGCTGCCTTGCCCGCTCGGCCGCGCCCGCGGCGCCAATGAGGCGCGGCGTGGACGGGACGAACAGGTGCTTGAGGGTATTGACAGTCTTTTTCCCCGGGTAATATCATGCGGCATGGACGATCCAGCGACATTCGCCGCCTTCGACGGGGAGGCGCAGCTTGCCAGGGGGTCCCTTCGCGACGTGGTTGCAGCCGTCAAGCGTCGCTGGGACGAGGATCCCGGCGCTCTGGTGCTGGTATTCGAAGACGCCAGCGGGCGCCAGCTCGACTTCGACCTGCGAGGCTCGCTCGGCGAGGTGTTGGGGCGCGTCGACCCGCGACCCGCCCGCGCCGGCCGCGGCCGGCCGCGCCTGGGGGTGACGTCGCGTGAGGTGACGTTGCTGCCGCGCCAGTGGGCCTGGCTCGAAGCCCAGCCTGGCAGCGCGTCCGCCAGCCTGCGGCGGCTCGTGGATGCGGCCCGGGCCACCGAGACGGCGCGCGACCGGGCACGGCGGGCGGCCGCCGCCACCGGCCGGGTCATGACGGCGCTGGCGGGCAACCACGAGCACTTCGAGGAGGCCTACCGCGCCCTCGACGCGGGCGACCGGTCCCGCTTCGAGGCGCTCAGCGCCGGCTGGCCCGCGAGCGTCCGCGCCTACCTGCTGGATCTGGCTCGCGACGCCCTGACGGCGGGCCGCTGAGCGGGGGGACGCCATGCCGACCGAGATCGAGGGGATGATCGCCGGCGCCCTCGGCGTCCCCGGCAGACCGCCGCGCTGCTGACCGCGCGGCGCCTCGACCGCGGCGCTCAGCGGCGGCTGGTGAGTGCCAGCTCGACGGCGAGGCCCAGCATGACGACGCCGCCTCCCACCCTGAGGGCGCGTTGCGTTCTGGCGGAGCGGGCGAGCCAGGCGCGGGCCGTGCCCGCCGCCACAGCCCAGGCGCTGTCCGACACCAGCGCGATGCCCACGAACAGCAGGCCGAGTAGCAGCATCTGGGGTGCGACCGGTCCCCGTGACGGCGCGACGAACTGCGGCAGCACCGCGGCGAAGAACACGGTCGCCTTGGGGTTGGTGGCGCCAACCACGAGGCCGTCGAGGAACGCCCGCCGGCGCGGCGCGCCCGTCCGGGCGGGCGGCCCCCCGGCGGGACCGCGGCCGGCCGCGAGTGGCCGCCTGCGGAGGGCGGCGATGCCGAGCCACGCCAGGTAGGCCGCACCCAGTAGCTTGACCACGGTGAAGACGATGGCGGAGCGCTCCAGGACCAGGCCGAGGCCGAGGGCGACCAGCACCACTTGCAGGTAGACCCCGGCGGCGTTGCCGGCCACGGTGGCCAGCGCGGCCCGGCGCCCCAGCGCCACGGCGCGGCCGATGACGAAGAGCACGCTCGGTCCGGGGACCACGATGAGGACGAACGCCAGGAGCGCGAACGTGAGGAGCTTGCCTGCGTCCATGGATCGGCCTCCCGTCACTCGGCCGTGACTGCAGCCGGGCGGATGCGGTCATGCTACGGCAGGCGGGCGACAGGCGCGGGAGATCCACCGGCTAGCATGGACGTCGCCCAAGGAGGTGCGGCATGAGCACGCTCAACACGCTGATCGATCACGCTATCCGCCTCGGCTTCGACGTGCTTGCCGCCATCGTCATCCTGGTGGCCGGCTGGCTGGTGGCGCGCTGGGCGGCGGCGCTCGCGCGCGGTGTGGCCGAGCGAACTGGGCGGATCGATCGCACCGTCACCAACTTGCTGGCCCGCCTGGTGCGCTGGACGGTCCTCGCCTTCACCGTGATCGCGGTGCTGGGACGCTTCGGGGTGCAGACCGCCAGCCTGGTGGCCCTGCTCGGCGCCGCCGGCCTGGCCGTCGGCCTGGCACTGCAGGGCGCGCTCTCCAACGTGGCTGCCGGTGTCATGATCATCGCGCTGAGGCCCTTCCGTGTGGGCGACGCGGTGGACATCGCCGGGGCGGCGGGCACCGTAGAGGACGTCAACCTCTTCGTGACCCGGCTCGGCGGCTTCGACGGCGTTCCCATGCACATTCCCAACAGCAACATCTGGGGGAAGGACATCCGCAACCTCTCCCAGGCCGTGAACCGCCGCAACGACCTGGTGGTCGGCATCGGCTACGGCGACGACATCGCTGCCGCCTTCGAGGCGCTCCAGGAGCTGGTGGATGCCGACCAGCGCGTGCTGAGCGATCCCGCCCCGCTGCTGGCGGTCGACTCCCTGGGCGATAGCTCGGTGAACCTGCTGCTGCGCTACTGGACCGCCGCGGGCGACTGGTACGCCACCAAGCTCGACCTGACCCGGGCCGTAAAGGAGCGCTTCGACGCCAGCGGCATCACCATCCCGTTCCCGCAGCGCGACCTGCACCTGATCGACGGGACGCTACCGCAGGCGCGCGGTGCCTGAGGCGGCGCGGGGGCTCCCGCGCGGCCCGTTGCGCCTCAGCCGAGCTCCCGCAGGTCCTCGAAGAGCTGCCAGCCCACGCCGTCGGGGGTGCCCTCGAGGCGCCGCTGCAGCGTCTCGGCTACCCACGGGACGATGCCCGAGGCGTCATCCTCGCCCTCCACGAAGGTCACCACCGTGAGCTGATAGAACTGCTGGGTGGCGCTCAGGGTGCCGTCGTCGAAGAACGCGAAGGGTGCGGCAGGGATGGCGTCCACCAGGACGTGAACGTCCTTGCCCAGGACGGCGGGCAGGTAGTCGGCCGGTGCCAGCGCCAGCTCGCGCGGGTGCCACACGTACCCCTGCAGCAGGCGGACGGCCCGACGGCCGTCCCGCTCCGCGTCACTCACGCGAAGCCGGCGGGCAGGGGCAGGTCCGGGAGCGCCGCGCGCCAGCGATCGGCGAAGGCGGGCAGGGTGTCCAGCAGCAGCCCGGTGAAGCCGAGCGTCTCACAGGCCGCGATGTTCGCGGCGCTGTCGTCGACGAAGACGGTCTCCTCGGCCGGCACGCCCAGCGCTGCGCTGAGGGCGTGGAAGGCGCGCGCATCCGGCTTGCGGACGCCGATCTCGTTGGAGAACACGAAGCGCTCGATGCGCTCCATGCGGGCGTCGTTGCGCACCAGATCGCAGAGCGCCGGCACGTTGTTGGAGAGCATGCCCACCAAGTAACGCTGGGGGATGGAGCGCAACAGGGCGACCATGGTCTCGCGGCTGGCCACGGCTCCGAGGAAAGCGTCGCGGAAGGCGCCTGCCTCGAGCGCCACCCCCAGCTGCCCCGCCAGCCGGCGCCGGAACTCCGGGAGGTCGAAGGCGCCCTCCTCGAAGGGGGCCATCAGCCGCAGGTAGGCGGGCTCGACCTGGGAGGCGGCTAGCCCCGCGAGCTCCGCGAGGGCGCGGATGGCGCTGCTGTTGAAGGTGCCTTCGGTGAAGACTCCGCCCCAGTCGAAGGCGATGGCGCGGATCACGCGGCTCCCCCGCCGATGGCCGCCAGGCTCCCGAGGTCGTGGTGGACGAACGCGACACCGTCGGGGAGGAGGAAGATCACGGTGAAGGCCAGGTACGCCGCCAGGACCAGCAGCGAGGCGCGCCTGACGAAGGTGGAGTAGACGTCGCCGCTCCTGCGCACGCCGCGGTAGAGGTTGGCGCAGAGCGCCACCTGGACGGCCACCATGGCGCCGAGGACGGCGAGGCTGGCGCTCGGCCCGAGCCACTGCACGGGGTACTCGAGCAGCGCGGACTCCAGGTAGGTGACGGCGGCCAGCAGCGGGATGTGGACGATGAAAGGCGCTCGGGACGGCTTGCGTTGGGTTTCCAGCATGGCGATACCCTCTTCGGAAGTCCCGGCGAGGCGCGCCCTGGCGGGTTGGCCGGCGGGACCGATAGTCAGGTGTCCTGGCGCGCGGCTTTCCGCGCCGCACGCATGATACCGGTGCCGACCAGCGAATGGCCGCGACCGCGAACGAACGCCGTCAGGCTCGGCGGTAGGCGGCGGCCTCCGCCAGCGCCTCGGCCCCGACGGCGGCGCGCCGCACGCCGGAGCCGTCGGCGCCCGAAGCCAGGTCGGCGATGGTGCGCGCGACGCGCAGGACGCGCTCGAAGCCGCGGCCGCTGAGGCGCATGCCGTTCACCAGCTCGACGGCCAGCCGTTCGGCGGCCGGCGTCAGCCGCGCCGCGGCGCGCAACCGCGCGCCGGAGAGCGCGGCGTTGGGGACGCCCTGACGTTCGAGCATCTGCCGCCGGGCGGCCACCACGCGCGCCCGTACCCGCACGGTGGGCTCGCCGGGTTGCCGCTGCAAGACCTCAGCGGGCGTGAGACGCGGCAGCCGGACCCTCAGGTCGAAGCGGTCGAGCAGCGGGCCCGAGAGGCGCTGCCGGTAGCGGTGCCGCTCGCCGGGGGTGCAGCTGCAGACCTGCGAGGCGTCCCCGTGGTAGCCGCAGGGACAGGGGTTGCGGGCGCCGACCAGCAGGAACCCGGCCGGGAAGGTGACCGCGCCGCCGACACGGGAGAGGGTGATGCGCCCGTCTTCCAGCGGCTGGCGCAGGGCCTCGAGCACCGGTCGCGCGAACTCGGGCAGCTCGTCGAGGAAGAGCACGCCGCGGTGGGCCAGGCTCGCCTCACCGGGCCGCGGCGGCGAGCCGCCGCCGAGGACGCCCGCGCGCGAGCTGGAGTGGTGAGGGCTCCTGAAGGGCGGGTGACGGACCAGGCCGTGGCCCCGCAGCAGGCCGGCGCTGGAGTGGATACGCGTCACCTCGAGCGCCTCGCGGTCGGGCAGGGGCGGCAGCACGCCGGGCAGCCGCCGAGCCAGCATGGTCTTGCCCGCGCCGGGCGGGCCGGTGAGGAGCAGGTTGTGGCCTCCAGCCGCGGCGATCTCGAGGGCGCGGCGGCCGGCGGCCTGCCCGCGAACGTCGGCGAGGTCGGGCGAGCCGGGCGCCGGCGCCGGCGGCGCCGGGGCGCAGGGCGTGAGCTCGAGGCGACCGCGCAGGTAGGCGGCGGCCTCGGCCAGCGTGCGCGGAGCCAGCACGGAGACGCCGGCGGCGAGCGCCACCTCGCGGGCGTTCTCCGGCGGTGCGAGCACCCGCCCGTGACCGCGCTCGGCTGCCAGCAGGCCGATGTTGATGGCGCCGCGAACCGGCCGCACGGTCCCGTCGAGGGCCAGCTCGCCGAACGCGAGCACCCCTTCCAGCGCCGCGCCCGGCAGGCGGCGCTCCGCGGCCAGCAGCGCCAGGGCGATGGGCAGGTCGAAGGCGGGCCCCTCCTTGCGCACGTCTGCCGGCGCGAGGTTCACGGTGATGCGGCTGGGCGGCATGGCTGCGCCCAGGTGCTTGAGGGCCGCCCGCACCCGCTCGCGCGACTCCTGTACCGCGGCCCCCGGGAGCCCCACGACGGTGAAGGAGGGGAGGCCGCCGCTCACGAACACCTCCACCCGCACCTCGAGCGCGTCGACGCCGAGGACGGTGGCCGACAGCGCGGTGGCGAGCATGGTGCCCGAGGGTAGCGCCCCTCCCGCGGCGGCGCGCCGGCAGGCGGGATGCCCGCCCGGGGAGTCTCGGCAGGCGCCCGCCAGGCCGGAATCGGGTATCCGCCGCCCCCGCCGCCGCGGGGGCGACGGTGCTAGAGTGCGATGTCGGCTCCAACGTCGAACGTTCCATCATCATGAGGAGGCTGTCGTCGTGAGAACCCTTCGAATCCTGGCGCTCGCGGGCGCCGCCGTTACCTTGCTCCTGGCGGCCTGCAACAACTTCGTTCCTGCCCAGACCCTCGGCAACCCGCTGGGGCTCGATGGCAAGTCGGTGACGCTGAACACCGTCAGCACCAGCGGCCTGACGCCGCAGGCGACGCACACCGCGGTGTTCCAGGGGAGCACCACCACGACCATCCAGGACCCCGATCTCAGCCAGGTGCCGAGCTGGGCCAGCCCCAACGGCTTCACCACCGGCATCGACGCGGGGAGCGTAGTACTGAAGCCCGGGGACGCCACCACCCTGCCGAGCAGCCTGACGGTCACCCGCACCCAGTTCAGCGTGAGCTTGACCGACGGCAGCGGCGGCCCCAACGTCACCTGGAGCGATGACAGCGGCGCCAGCCCCTTGCAGCTCCTCACGCTCACGCGCGACACCTGCGGAGCGACCGCCGCCGACGGCTGCAGCTACACGGTGCAGGCGGGCTCGGACCTCCAGGGCGCCCTCGCGCAGGTGTCGCTGACGCCCAGCCAGACCTCCAAGATGTGGACGATCCTGAGCGGCGGCTCCAGCCAGGACGACGTCTCCATGGACGCCACCGTCACTGCCACCTCGACGGATCTGGCGGTGCCGGCGGGCACCCAGATGGTGATCACGCTGGACAACAGCAGCGGGACGTTGACGTTCCACTGAGCCCACGTTGACGGGGCCCCTCGCGGGCGCGCCGGCCCGGTCGATCGACCCAGGCGGCGCGCCCGCGACGCGTTCCCGGCTCGAGCGCCCGGCGCCTCAGTCGGGCTCGACGCGCGCGATGAGGCCGAAGGTCCCCGGGCCCACGTGGCTGGTGAGGACGGCACCGATCTGATAGAACCCGCCGGCCTCGGCCTCGATGCCGGCGGCGTCCGCGGCCTCCTTGAGACGCTCCACGGCGGCCTGGTGCTGGATGTGGATGTAGTCGACGGTGACGCGACCGTGTTGCTTCGAGGCGTACGCCTTGAGCCGGTCGACCATCTCCTGGAGGGCCTTGCGCATGCCGCGCGCCCGCGTGAGCGGGGCGAGCCTGCCGTCCTCGAGGGTGATCAGCGGCTTGATGTTGAGCAGGCTCCCGACGAGCGCGCCGGCACGCCCGATGCGGCCGCCCTTCTGCAGGTAGTCGAAGGTGGCCACGGTGAACACGATGAAGGTGGTGTCGCGCATGCTCTCCAGCGCGCGCAGGATCTCCTCGAGGCCGGCGCCGCGCGCCGCCAGCCGCACGGCGGCGCGCACCATGGCGCCGATGCCGAGGCTGGCCGAGCGACTGTCGAACACGTGGACCGGCGCGTTCACCGCGTCGTGCGCCGCGACCGCCGACTGGTAGGTGCCGGAGAGCTCCGAGCTGAGCGTGATCGCTAGCACCGCGTCGGCCCCCCCGCCCGTAGCCCGCCGGTAGGCGTCGGCGAAGTCCTCGGGGCTGGGCTGGCTGGTGGTCGGCAGGTCCGCCCCCTCGGCCACGCCGGCGACGATGGCATCCGGCGCGATGTCGATCCAGTCGCGGTAGGTCTCGCCGCGGAAGCTCACGTAGAGCGGCACGCGCGTCACGCCCAGACGCGCGAGCTCCTCCTCGGCGAGGTCGCTGGTGGAGTCCGTGACGATGGCAAGCTTCATACCGCTCCCTCCCGCGGCGAAGCGGTCGCGACCGCCTGCGCCGGCGGGCATGCTGTGGACCCGATCTGAGTGTACCGTCGCGCGGGCGTTCGCGGCCAGCGCCTCCCGCCACCGCTCACGGGCGGAGGCGTGCTAGACGGACGTTGCGCCGGCGAGCGCGCCGCGGGCGATGAGGTGCTCGGCGATCTGCACCGCGTTGAGCGCAGCCCCCTTGCGGATCTGGTCGCCGGCGACGAACAGGGCCACGGCGCCGGGGTGGCTGAGGTCGGCGCGGATGCGGCCCACCAGCACCTCGTCGCCTCCGGAGGCGACGATCGGCATCGGGAAGGTGTTGCGAGCGCGGTCGTCGACCACGCGCACGCCCGGCGCCCCCGCGAGCGTCTCTCGCGCCTCGTCGGCGCTTATGGCGCGCGCGAACTCGGCGTGGATGGCCTCGCTGTGGGCGCGGAACACCGGCACCCGCACGCAGGTGGCGCTCAGCCTCAGCTCCGGCGCGCTCAGGATCTTGCGCGTCTCCTGCACCAGCTTGCGTTCCTCGACGTTGTAGCCGTCCTCGCCGATCTCGCTGTCGTGGCTGAAGAGATTGAAGGCGATGGGGTGCTGGAACGTCGTCGGGGCAGGCTCCTTGCCGTCCAGAACGCGGCGGGTCTGCTCGCGCAGCTCCTCGATGCCCGCCTGGCCCGCGCCCGACACGGCCTGGTAGGTCGCCACGGTGGCGCGCGTGAGCCCGAAGGCGCGGTGAAGCGGAGCGAGCGCCATCAACGCGATGATGGTGGAGCAGTTGGGGTTGGCGATGACGCCGCCGTGGCCGAGCGCCGCCTCGCCGTTCGCCTCCGGCACCACCAGCGGCACGCGCTCGTCCATGCGCCAGGCGCTGGTGTTGTCGATGACGACGGCACCGTGCCGGGCCCAGCCCCAGGCGTGGGCGCGCGACACGGCGCCGCCCGCCGAGGAGAAGACCACGTCGGCCCCCAGGTCGTCGTCGTCGGGCAGCGGCTGCACCGTCAGCGACTCGTGGCGGAAGTCGAGGCTGCGACCGTGGCTTCTGGCGGAGGCGAACAGGCGTAGCGAGGTGACGGGGAAGCGGCGCTCCTCCAGGATCCTCAAGAGCTCGCTTCCGACGGCGCCGGTGGCGCCCACGATAGCTGCCCGCATCGCACCGCCTCCTCGCGGAGAGTCCTCGCCCCGTCGCCGCTGCCGTGGCCGGCCGTCGACGCCAGGAACGTCAGGTGTCGGAGTCTAGCATGCGCGCGGCCGCCCGCGCCGGCGGCCGCGCCGGGCGCGGCGACCGCGCGCCAGGCCTTAGCATGGGAGCATGAGTCCTACCCCGTGTGCCCCGGTGCACGCCGGCCGCGTCGACTGGCAGGCTCTTGAGAGCTGCATCCCGCTCGACGACCTTCCGGCGTTCCACCGCGCCTTCCTGCAGCGCCTGGAGCCGGGCGTGGACTGGCAGACGGCCTTCCTGCGGCGCGTTCAGGGGAAGGTGCAGGCCACCCTCAAGCGGCTGTGGCGCGAGGGGGCCGCCGGCTACGAGGAGGGGCGCTACTGGCTCGACGTCACCCTGGTGCCCGAGGCATTCCGCGGCTTCCTGATGGAGGAGTGAGCGTGGCCCGGCGCTGGCGCCGCTTCGTCGTCAAGGTCGGGACCAGCTCCCTCACCGACGAGCGGGGCCGGATCCACCCGCCGTACCTGTGGGCGATCGCGCGGGGGGCGAGCGTGCTCGCCGAGGAACGCGGCGCGCGCTTCGTGCTGGTGTCCTCCGGCGCCGGCGCCGCCGGCCGGGCGGCGCTGCGGCTCGAGCTGCCACTGACCCTGCCGGAGAAGCAAGCGGCGGCGGCGGTCGGCCAGACCCTGCTGATGCTCGACTGGTCGCGAGCGCTGGCGCCCAGGCCGGTGGCGCAGCTGCTGCTCTCGGCCGGCGACGTGCAGGACCGCGAGCGCTACGTGAACGCCAAGCACGCCCTGGAGTCGTCGCTCAAGCTCGGCGCCGTGCCGGTGGTCAACGAGAACGACTCGGTGGCGACCAGCGAGCTCAAGCTCGGCGACAACGACACCCTGTCGGCCTGGGTCTCCTACCTCATCGATGCCGACGCGCTGATCATCCTCACCGACGTCGAAGGGCTGTTCGAGGCCGACCCCCACGAGTCGCCGGACGCTCGCCGCATCGACGTGGTGACCGACCTGGCCGCGGTGGAGAAGCTGGCCGCGGGCCAGCCTGGCGCGCGCGGCACCGGCGGCATGGCGACGAAGCTGCGGGCGGCCCGCATCGCCAGCGAGGCCGGCATCGAGACGCTGGTCATCGGCGGCGGGGGGGCCGGGCTGGAGGCGCTGGCGCGCGGCGAGGTGCGCGGTACCCGCTTCGCTGCCGGCCGCCGCACCCGGGCTCGCAAGGCCTGGATCGCCCAGCAGCCCACCCACGGCAGCGTGGCGCTGGACGAGGGGGCCGCGGCCGCCCTGGGCCGGGGCCGCAGCCTTCTGCCGCGCGGGGTGGTGGCCGTCGAGGGGAGCTTCGGCTTCGGCGACGCCGTTGCCCTGACCCACGGCGGGCGCACCCTGGCGGTGGGCCTGTGCAACTACGCCAGCGACGCGCTGGCGCGCATCCAGGGGCGCCACACCTCCGAGATCGCCGGGATCCTCGGCGGCAAGGACTTCGACGAGGTGGTTCACCGTGACAACCTGGCGCTGGTGGAGCCCCCGGTCGGACGCTGAGCGGCGCCGGTGGTAGCATCGAGGTCATGCGCGGGCGTAGCCAATTGGGATTCATCGCGGCCGGCCTCACGCTGGCGTGGGGCTTCTTCGGCCTGGTCGATCCGCTGGTGCTGGTTCGCATCGTGGGCCTCGACGTCGTTCAGCCTCGCGGCCTGAGCGAGGCGCGGGCCGCGCTCGGTGCCCTGTTCATGGTGATGGGCGCCATCATGCTGTGGGCGGCGTGGTCGAAGAGCGCACCGCGCGCCTACCTGCGCCTGCCGGGCATCCTCGTTCTGGCCGAGGCCGCCGGCCGCCTGGCGAGCATCGTCATCGACGGCGTGCTGTCGCCCGGCAACTTCGTGTTCTTGCTCGTCGAGGTGATCGTCGGCTGTTGCGCCGTGATCGCCAGCTTCCCGGGCGCGCGGAACCGCGGCCAGCGCCGCCCGGCGGCCGACGGCGCCGACGACCGACCCGACCCGCTACGCGCCTACCGGGGCTGAGGGTGGCGCTGCCGTCGCCGGCCCGGTGCCTGTGGTGAGGTCGCCATGAGCGCGCCGGCGCCGCCCGACGGCACCCGCTTCGTGGCGCCCGCGCAGGCCGGCGCCCGCGCTCGGGCGCTGGCGCGCCTCCACGAGCTCTACCGCCTGTGGGGCTACCAGCTGGTCGAGGCGCCGTCGCTGGAGCGCTACGACCCGCGCCATCCCCGCGCCGAGCAATCTTTCAAGCTCTCCGACCGCGACAGCGGCGTGCTGTCGCTGCGCTCGGACTTCACGCCGGCGCTGGCGCAACTGGTGCGCGCCCGCTTCCCGGCGGCGGCCGTCGGCGAGAGCCTGCCTCTCAGGTTGCGCTACGCCGGCACCGTGTGGCACGCCATCGACCCGGAGCTTGCGCGCACGCGCGAATTCACGCAGGCGGGCATCGAGCTCATCGGCGTCAGCAACGCCCGCGCCGATGCCGAGCTGATCCACCTGGCGCGCGAGTCGGTGCGCGCCGTGGGCCTGGCGCCGCGCGTCGAGGTCGGCAACCCCGGCTTCGTGCGGGCGCTGTTCGAGGCGGCGCGCGTGCCGGCAGGGCGCGGGGACGAGCTGGCCGACGCCATCGACCGCAAGGATCGCAGCGACATCGCCAGGCTGGTCGATGAGCTGGGGCTCTCCGGCGGGCCGGCCGCGGCACTGCGGGAGGTGCCGGATCTCTACGGCGGCGGCGACGTGCTCGACGAGGCTCGCCGGCTGGCGCCGTGGGACGAGGCGCGCGCCGAGCTCGACCGCCTGGCCGGCGTGGTGGAACAGTTCGAGGACGATAGCGAGCTGCTGCTCGACCTGGGCATGGCGCGGCGCCTGGCCTACTACACGGGCGTCACCTTCCGCGCCTACACCTTCGACTTCGGGCAGCCGTTGCTGGGCGGCGGGCGCTACGACGGAGCGCTGCTGCCCTTCGCGGCAGGCTTCTCCATCGGCCTGGAGCGGTTGATGGCGGCGCTGCCGGCGCCGGAGGACCCCCCGCGGGCGCGCGTGCTGGCCACCGATGACGCCGGCGCCAGGCGGCTGCGTGCCGCCGGGGTGGCGGTGATCCGGGCGGCCAGCGCCGACCCCGGCGACGCCGAGGACGAAGCCCGCCGCCGGCGCGCTCCCTTCCTGCTCCACGCCGGCGAGCTGACGATGCTGGCGGCGGACGCCGACGAGGGCGAGGCGGCGGCTCTGAGGCGGGTCGTGGCGGGGCCGCCGACCGGCGAGGACGACGCCGGTGGCTGACGCTGGCCGCTTGACGCTGGCCCTCCCCAAGGGGCGGGTGATGCAGGAAGCGCTCAACGTCCTGCGAAGCGCCGGGCTGCGCCTGGAGCTGGGCGGCGACGACCGTGCCCTACGCTTCGAGACGCAGGACGCGACGCTGATCGTGATGCGCAATTCCGACGTGCCCACCTACGTGGAGCTGGGCGTGGCCGATGCTGGCGTGGTGGGCAAGGACGTCCTGACGGAGGCGGGCAGCCGGCTCTACGAGCCGGTCGACCTGCGCTTCGCCGCCTGCCGGCTGTCGCTCATCCGGCTGCGGGGGGCCGGCGGCGCGGTCGCCCGCGTGGCGACCAAGTACCCCCGGCTGACCGGCGCCTACCTGCGCGCGCGGGGCAGCGGCGCCGAGGTGGTGAAGCTCGCCGGCAACGTGGAGCTGGCCTGCCTCTCGGGGCTCGCCGATGCGGTCGTGGACGTGGTCCAGACCGGCGCTACCCTGGCCGCCAACGACCTCGAGGAGGTCGACGTGATCATGGCGTCCAGCGCCCGCTTCGTGGTCAACCGCGCGGCGTTGAAGCTGAAGGCCGCGCGCCTGCGTCCGCTCATCGAGGCGCTCAGGGACCTGAGCGGCAGCTGAGTCGCGGCACCGCCCGCGGGGCTCACAGCCAGCCGCGCCGCCGGAAAGCCGCCAGCATCGTCAGTGCGACCGCGATCATCAGCCCCCACAGCGCCGGGTAGGCCCAGGGCCAGGCGAGCTCCGGCATGTGGTGGAAGTTCATGCCGTACACCCCGACCAGGAAGCTGAGCGGGATGAAGATGGTGGCGATGATGGTGAGCACCTTCATGACGTCGTTCATGCGGTAGCTGAGGGCCGACAGGTACAGGTCGTGCAGGTTGGTGAGCATGTCGCGGAGCGTCTCCACCGTGTCGATCACCTGGATGGCGTGGTCGTGGGCGTCGCGCAGGTAGGCGACGACGGTGCGTGACATCAGCTCGCCCTCGTCGCGCTCCAGCCCCGAGATCACCTCCCGCAGCGGCCACACCGCCTTGCGCACCAGCAGCGTCTCGCGCTTGAGATGGTTGACGCGCTGCAAGGTGGCGTTGTCGGGACTCTCCAGGATCGCGGCCTCGAGCGCCTCGATCACGTCGCCGTAGTCCTCCAGCACCGTGAAGTAGCGGTCGATGACGATGTCCATCAAGGCGTAGGCGAGATAGTCCGCACCCAGGCGCCGCAGCTGTCCCTTGCCCTGGCGCAGCCGCTCCCGCAGCGGCTCGAAGACGTCGCCGGGCCGTTCCTGGAAGGTCACTACGATGCCGTTCAAGACCACCAGGCTGAGCTGCTCGTTGAGCAGCTGCGGGACGTCGCGAGAGGCGTCGGCCTGGTCGTAGCTCAACATCCGCAGGGCGATGTAGAGATAGCGGTCGTAGTCCTCCACCTTGGGACGCTGCCCGAGGCTGACGATGTCCTCCATGGTGAGAGGGTGGAGCTCCAGGGCCCCGCCCAGCTGCTCCACGAGCTCCTCGCGGTGGACGCCGTCGACGTTGAGCCAGCGCACCCCGGCGTCCTCGCGCAGGCGCCGCAGCGCCTCCTCGAAGCTCAGATCGGTCAGCTCCTCGAAGCGCTCGTCCTGGTAGCAGATGAGCTTGAAGGTGACCGGCGCGTCGCGCTCCGGCCCGCTGTAGACCACGCTCCCCGGGCTCTGCCCGACGGTGGTGGCGGGCGTTCCCAGCACGCGCGAGCGGCGACCGGCGGGCCTCACGGGGAACGACCGCCCGCTCGCGCGGCCGAGGTGTTGGGGGATGCCTGCAGCACGCTCACGTCGCCTCCAGCTTAGCGTGGAATCGTGCGGGACCCGGCCGCGGCGCCTCGACGCCGCAACCTTATTCGCGAGCGTGCTCCCGAGGGAAGGTGTCGCCGGCCACTTGCGCCCCCACCGGGCCCGGGGTATGGTTGCCGCACCCACAACTGGAGGTGCATGTTCATGCGAATACGCTCGGTGACAGCCGTGGTGGTGGTGACGTTCGCCATGCTCGTCGGGGTGGCGATGGCACAGTCCACCTTCCGCATCGCGATCGGCGTCGATCCCGATACGCTCGACCCCGCGCAGGGCACCACCACCACCGTCGACAACGTGCTCGACTACGTCGTCGAGCCGTTGGTGACGATCGACGGCTCCGGCAAGCTGGTGCCGGACCTGGCCAAGAGCTGGGACACCAGCGCCGACGGCAAGACCGTCACCTTCCACCTCCAGCAGGGCGTGACCTTCCAGGACGGCACCCCCTTCAATGCCACCGCCGTGAAGTGGAACCTCGAGCGCCTGCTCGACCCCAACGTGCGCGTGCCGCGCCGCGGGCAGCTCACCGTCATCGACTCCGTCGACGCCCCGGACGCCTCCACGGTGGTGCTGCACCTCAAGGCGCCGGAGCCGGCGCTGGTGGGGGCGCTGTCGCAGACCACGGTCGGCATGGTCTCGCCGGCCTCGATCGACAAGGACGGCAACAGCTACAAGAACATCGTCCATCCGGTCGGCACCGGTCCCTACACCTACACCTCGCGGCAGAAGGGCAGCAATGTCGTGGTGACGAAGTACCCCGGTTACTGGGGCAAGAAGCCGTACTACGACAAGGTCGAGTTCCAGATCGTCCCGGAGGCCACCACCCGTGAGAGCCTGCTGCTGGCCGGTCAGGTCGACCTGATCATCCTGCCGCCGACCTCCGACCTGCCGGCGCTGCAGAACAACCCGCGCGTGAAGGTGCTCTTCGGCCCCAGCGACCGCACCATCTTCATCGCCATCAACACCACCAAGCCGGTGCTCTCCGACAAGCGTGTGCGCCAAGCACTCAACTACGCGGTAGACAAGCAGGCCATCATCAAGGGCGTGCTGTTCGGCGCCGCCGACCCCATGGACGCCCCCATGGCGCCCAGCCTGTTCGGCTACCAGAAGATCGGCGCCTACCCCTACGACCCGGAGAAGGCCAAGCAGCTGCTGGCCGACGCCGGCGTCAAGCCCGGCAGCCTCACGCTGGACATGATGTCGCCCACCGGCCGCTACGTGCAGGACTTCCCGGCGGCTCAGGCCATCGCCAACTACCTGCGTGACGTCGGCATCAAGGTCAACGTGCGCACCATGGACTGGCCGACCTACGTCGCCACCATCCTCAAGCCCAAGAGCGAGAACACCACCCAGCTGCACCTCCTGGGGTGGGCGCCGTCGTTCATGGACGCCTCGCAGCAGATGCAGCAGTTCGACTGCACCCAGAGCCCGCCGAAGGGGCTCGCCACCACCTTCTACTGCAACCAGCAGGTGCAGAGCCTGCTCGAGCAGGCCAGCAGCGAGGTGGACAGCGCCAAGCGCGCCGACCTCTACCATCAGGCATCGCAGATCATCTGGAACGACGCACCCTGGATCTTCCTGTGGGTGCAGCGCTTCCCGATGGCGTACTCGGCCAAGGTGACGGGCGTGTCCGGCCTGCCGAACGAGAAGTTCTACGCCGTCTACGCCCACCCGGCGAACTGAGGAGGGCGGGGGTGGTCGCGCCCGACCGGGCGCGACCACCCCGAGCTAGTCCATGAGCGGCTTCCTCGGCTACCTCGCGCAGCGGCTCCTTGGGGTGATGGTCACGATCCTGTTCGTGGCCATCACCATCTTCTTGATGGTGCGCATCCTGCCCGGCGACCCCGCCAGGGTCATCGCCGGCGTGCTGGCGAGCGACCAGGACGTCGCCCAGATCCGTAGCCAGCTCGGTCTCGACAAGCCGCTGTGGACCCAGGCGGGCATCTTCCTGGGCGAGCTGGCGCACGGCAACCTGGGGATCAGCGCGCGCACCTCCGACCCCGTCACCTCGGAGATCCTGGCGCGCCTGCCCTACACCGCCCTGCTGGCGGTGGTCAGCCTGGTGATCGCCGTTGCCGTCGGCTTGCCGCTGGGGGCGCTGGCCGCCGCCAGGGCGGGAAGCCTGGCCGACCTGCTGGTCTCGGGGCTGGTGCTCTTCGGCATCAGCATGCCGGTGTACTGGCTGGGGCTGATGCTCATCATCCTGTTCTCCATCCACCTGCGCTGGCTGCCGGCGGCCGGCGCCGGCGGGCCGCTCGCCATCATCCTGCCGGCCCTGACGCTGGCGGCCTTCTCGGTCGCCTTCATCGCCCGCATCACGCGCTCGAGCATGCTGGAGGTGCTGCGCCAGGACTACGTGCGCACCGCCCACGCCAAGGGCATGAGGCGGCGCGCGGTGCTGTGGCGCCACGCCCTGCGCAATGCGCTGCCACCCATCGTGACCATCATCGGCCTGCAGTTCGGCGAGCTGCTGGGCGGCGCCATCCTCACCGAAACGGTCTTCGGCTGGCCGGGGATGGGGCGGCTGCTGGTCGACTCCATCTTCTCGCGCGACTACCCCATGGTGCAGGGGCTGGTCATCGTCTTCGCGTTGATGTTCGCGCTCGTCAATCTCGGCGTCGACCTGCTCTACGAGCGCATCGACCCGCGGGTGCGCTATGGCTAGGCTCGAGGTCGAACGCCCTCGACCGCGCTGGCTGCTCGCGCTGGGCCTGGTGGGCGGCGCCCTGCGCGCCGCCTTCGGAGGCGAGGTGATGCGCCGCCTGCGGCGCAACCCCTCGGCGGTCGCGGGCTTCGTGATCCTGGTGCTGCTGGTGGCCGCGGGGGTGTTCGCCCCGCTGCTGACCCCCTACGACCCCGCCAAGCAGGAGCTCGCCCAGGTGCTCCAGCACCCCTCGCTGGCGCACCCGCTCGGCACCGACCAGCTCGGCCGCGATCTGCTGGCGCGCATCCTCTACGGAGGCCGGCTGACGCTCTTCATCGGCGCCTTCGCGGTGACGGTGGGGATCGTGCTGGGCGTGCCGCTGGGCATCATCTCGGGCTTCTATCGCGGCACCGTCGACATGGTCATCCAGCGCGTCATGGACCTGATGCTGGCGTTCACCAGCTTCCTGCTGGCGCTGACGCTGGTGTCGCTGCTTGGCGTGGGCCTCACCAACGTGATCGTGGCGGTAGGCATCAGCACCATCCCCAGGTTCGCGCGGTTGGTGCGGGCGTCGGTCCTCACCATCCGCGAGATCAGCTACGTGGAGGCCAGCCGCGCGCTCGGCGCGGCCGACCGCCGGGTGCTGTGGCGGCACGTGCTGCCCAACGCCGTGGCGCCGGTCATCGTGCAAGCCACCCTGACGATGGGCACCACCATCCTCGCTGCCGCCGGCCTGGGCTTCCTGGGGCTGGGCGTGCAGCCTCCCACCCCAGAGTGGGGAGCGATGCTCGGTCAGGGGCGCAACTACATCTTCTCCAATCCCACCGTGACCACCTTCCCCGGGCTCGCCATCTTCCTGGCCGTGATGGGCTTCAACCTGCTGGGCGACGGCCTCAGGGACGCGCTCGACCCGCAGCTCCGCGGCACGCGCTAGCGCGCCGGCGGCCGCGTGCCGCGCCAGGCGGGTGGGCCGGGCGGACGGCGACGAGCTAGGATGGCAGGCGCCGCCACGACCCGCACGATCCGGTCACGGGAGGAGCCATGGAAGACGCCAGCCCCATCTACCCTGCCGACCCGTGGGAGGTGCGCGAGACGCGCTTCGACCCCATCAGCGCCCGCCGCAGCGAGTCGATCTTCGCGTTGGGGAACGGCTACCTGGGGATGCGCGGCACCTTCGAGGAGGGGCTCGAGCCGCTTGCCAGCTCGAGCGCCCGGGGCACCTACCTCAACGGCTTCTACGAGTCCGCCCCCATCCGCTACCCCGAGGAGGCGTACGGCCTGGCTCGCACCGGCCAGACGCTGGTCAACGTCAGCGACGGTCAGCCCATCGAGCTGCGCGTCGAGGGCGAGCGGCTGGCCCCCGGGCGTGGCGAGCTGGAGGCGTACGAGCGCCGCCTCGACCTGCGCTCCGGCACGCTCACGCGCACGCTCACCTGGCGCTCGCCGACGGGCCGGCGGGTGTCGCTGGTCATCGAGCGGCTGGTGTCGCTGCGCCGCCGCGAGGTGGCCGCCATCCGCTACCGGGTGACGGCCGCGGGCGAGCCCCGGGACGGCCCCCTGGAGGTCGAGCTGCGCTCCTGGCTCGACGGCCGCGTGAGCAACCAGGCCGGCGGCGGCGACCCGCGGGCCGGCGGGATGGTGGGCGGCTCGGTGCTTCGCACGCTGGCCCAGAGCGTCGACGGCCGGCGCTTGAGCCTCACGCAGCGCACCCACGCGAGCGGCCTCGCCCTCGCCTGCGCCGCCGAGCACCGCCTCGCCGCCG
>CAZBZU010000007.1:0-23677 GCA_964496495.1 uncultured bacterium | reverse complement strand
ACCCACGCGAGCGGCCTCGCCCTCGCCTGCGCCGCCGAGCACCGCCTCGCCGCCGGCCCCGAGGCAGCGCCCGAGGCGCAGCAGGAGCCGGGGACGCCGGGGGTGCGCTTGGCGGCCTGGCTCGAGCCGGGGAAGAGTCTGGTGCTGGAGAAGACGCTCGCCTACGTCGACAGCCGCGAGGTGCCGGAGTGGGCGCTGGCCGAGCGGGCGGCGGAGCTCGCCGAGGCGGCGGCGGAGGCGGGCTTCGAGGCGCTGGCGCGCGAGCAGCGCGCGGCGCTCAAAGCCTACTGGCAGCGGGCCGACATCGTCGTGGACGGGGACGACGGCATCCAGCAGGCCTTGCGCTTCGGCCTCTTCCAGCTCTGCCAGGGCGTGGGCCGCGACGGGCGCGCGTCCATCGCCGCCAAGGGCCTGAGCGGCCCGGGCTACGACGGTCACCTGTTCTGGGACGCCGAGCTCTACGTGCTCCCGGCGTTGCTCGCCGGCCACCCGGAGCTGGCGCGGGGCATGCTGCTCCACCGCGTCCGGGCGCTCGACGCCGCCCGTGCGCGCGCCGCCGAGCTGGGCCACGCCGGCGCCCTCTACCCCTGGCGCACCATCACCGGTGAGGAGGCCTCGTCCTTCTTCCCGGCGGGCACCGCCCAGGTCCACATCGACGCCGACATCGCCTACGCGCTGGAGCGCTACCTGGCGGCGACCGCCGACGACAGCCTGCTGTGGCAGGGTGGCCTCGCCATGCTGGTCGAGACGGCACGCTTCTGGCTCTCGCGCGGCACCTTCGTGGCCCGCCGGGGCGGCGCCTTCTGCCTTCACACCGTCACCGGCCCGGACGAGTACACCGCCATGGTGGACAACAACACCTACACCAACCTGATGGCGCGCGGCCATCTGCGCTTCGCCGCCGACACCGTCGCCCGGCTGCAGGGACAGGAGCGCTTCGCCGAGATCGCCGGGGAGCTGGCGCTCACGGACGACGAGGTGGCGAGCTGGCGCGAGGCGGCCGAGCGCATGGCGCTGCCCTTCGACACGGAGCTCGGCATCCACGCGCAGGACGACGGCTTCCTCGACAAGGAGCCGTGGGACCCGACCACCATCCCGCCCGAGCGCCGGCCGCTGCTGCTGCACTACCACCCGCTCGACATCTACCGTCGCCAGGTGCTCAAGCAACCCGACGTGGTGCTCGCCGTCTACCTGCGGGAGGCGGAGTTCTCGCGTGCCGAGGCGCGCCGCGACTACCAGTACTACGAGCGGCTCACCACCCACGACTCCTCGCTGTCGCCCTGCGTCCACGGCATCGTGGCGGCGCGCCTGGGGAGGGTGGAGGAGGCGGTCGGGTACCTGCGCACCACCGCGCGGATCGACCTCGACGACATCAACCGCAATGTCGAGGACGGCCTCCACACGGCGGCCATGGGCGGGGCGGTGCTGGGGGTGCTGCACGGCCTGGCGGGCATGCGGGTGGTGGCGACCGCGGCGGCGAGCGCTGCCGCCGGCGCCGACGAGCCGGCCGCCGCGGCGTCCGGCGAGCCGCTGCTGTCGTTCGTGCCGCGGCTGCCGGCGGCCTGGCGTGGCTACCGCTTCCGACTGGCGTTCCGGGGCCGGCTGCTAGAGGTGGCGGCGGATCGCGAGGAGACCGGCTACCGGCTGCTGGAGGGTGGGGCGATGAGCCTGCTCCACCGGCTCGAGCCCGTTGCGCTGACGCCAGGCGAGCGTGCCAGCCGGCCCAACGGGCCGCGCCTGCGGGCCGTGCTCTTCGACCTCGACGGCGTGCTCACCGACACCGCCGAGTACCACTACCGCGCCTGGCAGGCGCTGGCCGACCGCCTGGGCGTGCCCTTCGACCGGCAGGTCAACGAGGCGCTGCGCGGGGTGGGCCGGATGGCATCCCTGGAGCGCATCCTGGCGCGCGCCGATCGGAGCTACGACGCCGAGGAGAAGGCGCGTCTGGCGGACGAGAAGAACCGCCACTACCAGGAGCTGATCGAGAGCATCACCCCGGGCGACCTGCTGCCCGGCATCCCGCAGCTGCTCGCCGAGCTGCAGCGCGCGGGGCTGAAGCTGGCGGTGGCCTCGGCGAGCCGCAACGCCCCGGCGGTGGTGCGGCGGCTGGGCATCGAGGACGCCGTCGACGTGGTGGTCGACGCCGGCGCGGTGGTGCGCGGCAAGCCCGACCCGGAGGTGTTCCAGGCGGCGGCCGAGGCGCTCGGCGTGCTCGATGAGGACTGCCTCGGCGTGGAGGACGCCGAGGCCGGCGTGGCCGCCATCCTGGGTGCCGGCATGGCGGCGGTGGGGGTGGGAGGCGAGCGCGTGAGCGCTGCGCACCGGGTGGTGGAGGACACCGCGGACCTCGACCTGGCGCTGCTGCGGGACGCCTTCGCGCGGGCGCACGGCGGGCCCTGAGGGGCGCGCGGCGCGTGGGCTCACCGCCGCGAGCCGGCGGTCGCGAAGGCGAGCCGCCGGCCGCCGGCGAGCTAGCATGTGCCTGTGAGCGCGGTGGCCCCTTCCCGGACGACCGGTTCCGCCGCTGCGGAGCCGTTCCTGGTGTCGCTGCGGCCCGACGGCACCACCCTCAGCCGCAACCGGCGCGAGGTGGTGAGCTTCGACCTCGAGGGTCGCCCGGCGAGCTGGCTGGTGGGCGGGCGCACCTTCAAGCGCTCGCTCGCCTCCGAGATCTACGGCCGCCGCACGGTGGACGGCGTGCGGCGGCGCTGGCGCGTCGACCCGCAGGACGCCGCCGTCCACTTCACCCACGCCGGCGAGGCGGCGGCGGACGCCGAGGCCGCGCTGGCGTCGGGAACGCTGCGGCGCGCTGACGGCAAGGCGCGCTTCCGGGCCCTGACCGCGCCCGAGGCCGACACGCTGGCCGGCCGCCTGGCGCGCATGCGGCGCTGGACGCCGGAGCGGCTCTCGGGGGAGCGCGCGCGCTTCCTGGCGGCGTACCAGCCCGTCAGCATCCTGCCGCCGGATCAGTACGGCGCGGTGGTGCTGCAGGCCACCTACGGTTGCTCCTGGAACCGCTGCAGCTTCTGCACCTTCTACCAGGACCGCCCCTTCCGCGTACGCGAGCCGGCGGCCTTCGCCGAGCACGCCAAGGCGGTGGCCGCGCTGCTGGGCGACGCCGCCGAGGCGCGCCGCAGCGTGTTCCTGGGCGACGGCAACGCGCTGGTGCTCTCCAACGCGCGCCTTCGGCCGCTGTTCGAGGTGATCGAGGCGCGCTTCCCGGGCCGGCCGGTGGCCAGCTTCGTGGACGTCTTCGGGGGCGAGCGCAAGCCGCTCGCCGACTGGCGGGAGCTGGCCGAGCGCGGGCTGTCGCGGGTCGCCGTCGGGCTGGAGACCGGCTCGGACGCGCTGCTCGCTTACCTCAACAAGCCGGGCGGCGCCGCGGAGGCGGAGGCGTTCGTCGGCACGCTCAAGGAGGCGGGCGTGGCGGTGTCCGTCATCCTCATGGTGGGGGTGGGGGGCGAACGCTTCGCCGGGGCCCACGAGGCCGAGAGCCGCGCGCTGCTCGAGCGCTTGCCGCTCGGCCAGGGCGATCTGGTGTACCTCTCGCCGTTCGTCGTGCAGCCCGGCTCGGCGTACCTGGCGCGGGCCGAGGTCGAGGGGCTCGAGCCGCTCCCGCGCGAGGATCGGGACGCGCAGTACGCTCGGCTCAAGCAGGCGGCACGCGAGGCGGCGCCGGACGCTCGAGTGGCGCTGTACCACATCGACGAGTTCGTCTACTAGAGGCGCTGGAGCGAGCCGCGATCACAACGGGACGACCGTCCCGGCCGGCCCGCGGCGGGCACCGTGATAATCGGCTGGAGGCGCGGCGGCGGTGGCGGCCGCGCGGGAAGGACGTGAGCTGGTGAGCCCGCTTGCCCTCGGCTTCTGGACCGTCGTGGTGCGCGCCATGGTGGTCCACACGGTCACCTACACGCTGGTGGGGATGGTCGCGTTCTCGCTCTTCGGCTACGGCCGCGCGATCCGCGAGGACCCCGTGCGGCGGGCCAGCATGCGCCCCACCGACGATCCGCTGGTGATGGCGGGGCCGCTGTTCCAGCCGCTGCGGGGAGCGCTCTTCGGGGTGGTGTTCTACCTGCTCCGCGCCGTCGTGTTCGCTCCCGGCGGCTGGTGGGCGCTGTGGTTGACGCTGGTGGTCGTCGGCATCGTGTCGACGTTCGCGCCGGCCGCCTCCTCGATCGAGGGCCTGGTGTACCTCAAGCCCAGCCCCAGCGGATTCCTGTGGGGCGGCCTGGCGGAGATCCTTACGCAGTCGCTGCTGCTCTCGGTCGTCGCCTTCCTGTGGCTGCGGCACCCGCTGCCGTGGGTGAGCTGGCTGCTGGGGGCGCTCTTCATAGCGGCCCTGGCGATGCCGGCCCTGGGGCTGCTGGCGCGCCGCGCGGGCCGGGGCGGGCGCGGCGGCGAGGACGGCGGCGCGGACGACGCCGGCTAGCTGGGACCCGCCCCTGACCGGCCGGCCGCCGGCCGCGGCGCGCCCCCTGCGCGGTGACGGCCGCAGCCGTCTAGACTGTGCCATGGACTGGCTCCCCACCGCCCAGGCCGCGCTGCAGGCCGAGGGGCTGGACGCCTGGCTGCTCTACGACTTCCGCGGCGCCAACCCCATCGCCGGCAAGCGCATCGGCCCCATCCTGGCGGGCGGCGTCGCCTCGCGGCGCGCCTTCCTGCTGGTACCTGCCAGCGGCGAGCCGGTGCTGCTGGTGCACGCCATCGAGCGCGGCTCGGTGCCGCCCCAGCCCTTCGAGGTGCGGAGCTACACCAGCCGCGGCTCGCTGGAGGCAGCGGTGCGCGGCCTGCTCGCCGGCCGCGAGCGGGTGGCCATGGAGTACTCGCCCTCCGGCGACAACCCGTACGTCGGCCTGGTCGACGCCGGCACCGTGGAGCTGGTTCGCTCGCTGGGGGTGGAGGTGGTGTCCTCCGGCGAGGTGGCCCAGGCGCTGGAGGTGTGGACGCCGGCGCAGCTGGCGGCCCACTTGCAGGCGGCGGAGGCCGTCATGGGGGCCAAGGATCGTGCCTTCGGCTTCCTCGGCGAGCGCCTCTCGCTGGGTCGCGAGGTGCACGAGATCGAGGTCCAGGCCGTCATCGAGTCGTACTTCCACGAGCGCGGGCTGGTGTACGATCACCCGCCCGACGTCAGCTTCGGGGCGCACGCCGGCGACCCGCATTACGTCCCGCGTCGGGGCGCCGACGGCGTGCTGGCCGCGGGCCAGGTGGTGCTGATCGACCTGTGGGCGAAGCTCGACGAGGAGGACGCCCCCTACGCCGACGCCACCTGGATGGGAGTGTGCGGCGAGCCCTCCGCGGAGCTGACCCGCGCCTTCGAGGCGGTGACGGCCGCCCGCGACGCGGCCTTCCGCGCGATCGCGGAGGCGATCGACGCTGGGGTGCGGCCCGAGGGCCGGGCGATCGACCGCGTTGCTCGCGACCTGCTGGCCAGCCGCGGCTACGGAGACGACGCCTTCATCCACCGCACCGGCCACAGCCTCGGCAGCCGCCACACCCACGGCGACGCGGTGCACCTCGACGACTTCGAGACGCGCGACCGACGGCGCTTGCTGGCCGGCCTGGGCGTCACCATCGAGCCCGGCGTGTACTTCCCCGACTTCGGCGTGCGCAGCGAGATCGACGTGCTCGTGGACGAGGACGGCCCGCGCGCCACCACCGATCTCCAGGACCAGCTGGAGCGGCTGCCGGTGGCGCCCGCGGCAAGCGGCCTGCGCTAGACTGGGCACGATGTTTGTACCGAGTCCAAAACCGGTGGCGGTGGTAGACGGAAGCCGCATCCCCTTCCTGCGGGCCGGTGGAGGCTACGCGCGGCTCATCGCCTACGACCTGGCACGCATGGCGGCGGCCGGGCTGATGGCCCGCAGCGGCGTCGAGCCTTCCAGCCTCGACGCCGTCATCCTCGGGTCGGTGGTGCAGAACCCGGCCACCAGCAACATCGCCCGCGAGGCGGCGCTGGCCGCCGGCGTGCCGAACCGGACGCCGGCCAACACCGTCACCATGGCGTGCATCTCGGCCAATCGCGCGATCGCCGACGCCGCCCTGATGATCGCCGCGGGCCAGGCGGCCACGGTGCTGGCTGGCGGGGTGGAGATGCTCGGCGACGTGCCCATCGGCTTCAGCCGCGAGCTGCGCAGACGCTTCTTCGAGACGCGCAAGTACCGCAGCCCGCTCGAGTGGCGGCGCTTCTTCAAGGGATTGAAGCCCCGCGAGCTGCTGCCGCGCCCGCCGGCCATCGCCGAGTTCAGCACCGGCGAGACCATGGGCCGCAGCGCCGACCGGCTGGCCGCGGCGTTCGGCGTGACGCGGCAGGCCCAGGACGCCTACGCGCTTCGCTCTCACGAGGGCGCCGCGCAGGCCCGTGCGAACGGCCTGCTGGGCCAGGAGATCACGCCGGTGACCGTTCCCGACGCGTTCGACGCGGTCGTCGCCGACGACGGCATCCGGGAGGACAGCTCGGCCGAGAAGCTGGCTCGCCTGAAGCCCGCCTTCGTCAAGCCCTTCGGCACCGTCACGGCGGGTAACAGCAGCCCGCTCACCGACGGCGCCGCGGCCACCCTGCTGATGGACGCCGCGCGGGCGGACGCCGAGGGGCGTCCCGTGCGGGCGCGCGTGCGCGACTTCGTATTCGTGGCACAGGACCCCGGCGACGAGCTGCTGCTCGGCCCGGCGTACGCCGTGCCGCGTCTCCTCGAGCGCAACGGCCTCGCCTGGAACGACGTGGACGTCATCGAGATCCACGAGGCCTTCGCCGGCCAGGTGCTGGCGGTGCTGGCCGCGCTCGAGTCCGACAGCTTCGCGCAGGAGCGGCTCGGGCGCACCTCGCGCGTGGCCGCCGTCGACATGGCGCGCATCAACCCGTGGGGCGGCTCGGTGTCGCTCGGGCACCCCTTCGGCGCCACCGGCAGCCGTCTGGTGAACACCGCCGTGCACCGGCTGGAGGTCGAGGACGGGCAGCTGGCGCTGGTCACGGCATGCGCCGCGGGCGGGCAGGGGCACGCCATGCTGCTCGAGCGGGGGCCGGCATGAGCGTCCTAGAGCTGGAGCGGCGCGGCGACGTCGGGATCGTATGGCTGGACCCCGACGGCGATGCCGTCAACACCCTCAGCCGCGGCGCCCTGATGCGCTTCTCCGAGCTGCTAGGCGAGCTCGAGCGGGACCCCGAGCTGGACGCCGCGGTCATCGCCAGCCGCTCGCCGCGGTCGTTCCTGGCCGGTGCCGACATCCGCGAGTTCCTCTCCTACGGCTCGGCGGAGGAGGTCCGCGACATAGTGCACCTAGGTCATGACCTGATGGCGCGCCTGGAAGGTTGCCGCACGCCGGTGGTGGCGGCGGTGCACGGGGCCTGCATGGGGGGCGGACTGGAGCTGGCGCTGGCGTGCCGGGCCATCGTCGCCAGCGACCACCCCAGCACCCGCTTCGCCTTCCCGGAGGTGCGGCTGGGGCTGCTGCCGGGCCTGGCGGGCACGCAGCGGCTGCCCGCGCGCGTCGGGGTGCCGCAGGCGCTGGACATGGCGCTTACCGGGCGCAGCGTCTACGCACGCAAGGCTCGCCGCCTGGGGCTCGTCGATGTCACCGTGCCGAAGGAGGCCCTGCTGGCGAGCGCCGTGGCGACGGCGCGCGGCCTGGCGCGGGGAAGGTGGCGCCGGCCCGGCCCTCGTCGCAGCGCCCGGGAGCGGCTGCTGGGCAGCGCCGTGGCCAGGCCGCTGGTCTGGCGGCAGGCCGCGGCGCAGGTGGCGAAGGCGTCGGCAGGCCACTACCCGGCTCCCGGGAAGATCCTGGCGACGGTGCGCGCCGGCGTCGAGGGCGGCCGAGGCGCGGGCCTCGAGGCCGAGGCGCGGGCGTTCGCAGAGCTGCTCTTCACGCCCGAGGCGCGGGCGCTCATCCACCTCTTCTTCGCACAGTCGGCGGCCCGCAAGAACCCCTTCGCCGAGCGCGCTGCACCGCGGCCGGTGACCACCGTGGGGGTGGTGGGCGCGGGCCTGATGGGCGCCGGCATCGGCCAGGTCAGCGTGCAGGAGGGCCTGCGTGTGCTGCTCAAGGACGTCGACCTGGAGCGCGCGGCGAGCGGCAAGGGCAGCATCTACCGCGGCCTCAGCCGGCGCGTGGGCAAGGGCGTGCGCGCCTTCGAGCGCGACGCCGCGGTGGAGCGCGTGATCTTGACCGACGGGTACGCGGCGTTCGCGGGCGCGCAGCTCACCATCGAGGCGGTGCTGGAGGACGTGGAGCTCAAGCGCGGGGTGCTGCGCCAGGTCGAGGCGCACGCTCCCGCGGACCACGTCTACGCCAGCAACACCTCCGCCATCCCCATCGCCCGGCTGGCCGAGGCGTCCGCCCGGCCCGAGACGGTGCTGGGCATGCACTACTTCTCGCCGGTGCCGCGCATGCCGCTGCTGGAGGTCATCGCCACGAGCGCCACCGCCGACTGGGCGCTGGCCACCGCCGTGGCGGTGGGGCTGCGGCAGGGCAAGACGGTCATCACGGTGGGTGACGGTCCCGGCTTCTACACCACCCGGGTGCTGTCGCGCTACATGGCGGAGGCGCTGGCGTGCGTGCGCGAGGGTGCAGGCGTGCCGGCGGTCGACGCCGCCATGCGCGCCCGTGGCTTCCCGCAGGGCCCCTTCGAGCTGCTCGACGATGTCGGCATCGACGTCGGCGCCAAGATCCACGCCGTGCTGGAGCAGGTCTTCGCCGACCGGGGCATGCCCGCCGACGATGCGTTGACACGCCTGGTGGAGGCCGGCTACCGCGGCCGCAAGGCAGGCAAGGGCTTCTACCGCTACGACGCTCGCCGCCGCGGCGCGCCGTGGTGGCGCGGCGGGCGCCGCCGCCGAGAGCCGGACCCCGGCGCCTACGCCGTCATGGGACTCGGCAGCGGCGAGCGTGCCGAGCCCCGCCTGGCGGGCGGCGAGGTGCAGGAGCGGTTGTTGCTGGCGATGATCGACGAGGCGGTGCGCTGCCTCGACGAGGGCATCCTGCGCTCGCCGGTCGACGGTGACGTGGGCGCGGTGTTCGGCTTCGCCTTCCCGCCGTTCCTGGGCGGTCCCTTCTACCACGCCGACCGTGTCGGCGCCGGCGAGCTGGTGGCGCGGCTCGAGCGGCTCGTCGAGCGCTACGGCGAGCGCTTCCGCCCCTGCGACGGGCTGCGCCGGCGGGCGGCATCCGGGGAGCGCTTCCACCGGCTCGATGTCGGCGGGCGGGAGCCGGACGCAGGCGGCCCGGAGGACGCCGACCGGGACCACGCCGATGGCGAGGCGCCCGGCTGAGCGCCCCGCGCCGCTGGCCATGCTCCTGTACCTCGACCAGAACTACGCTTCGCGGGTCGCCAAGTACCTGCTGGGGCAGGCCGGCCACGACCACTTCGGCGAGCTCTACCGCGCCCTGCACGCCGCCCGCACGCGCCCGCCGCGCGCCCGCCCGGTGATCCCGCCGAGCCCCTTCCACGTGCTCGAGACCCGTGGCGGCTACCTGTTGCCGGTGCTCCAGGGGCTGTACGCGGAGTTCAGCGACGGCCGCTGGGTGCGCCCCTGGCGCGAGGTGGTCGCGCGTCAGGCGCGGCGCCTGGGCGCGGAGGGCCGGCTCGACCGGCGCGACCTGCTGGCCCCGGGCGGGGACTGGCAGGCGGCGGCCGAGCTGGGGCCGCTGGCCGAGCTCCTGGAGGTACCGCTGACGGGCGGCTACTTCGACCGCTGTCAGGCCCTGCGCGAGGCGCTGGCCGGCCGCCTCGGCGTCGGCCGCGACACCGCCATGACGCTGCCGTTCGTCAGGCTGCTGGTGCGGCTGCTCGCGTTCCGCTCCCTCGACGAGGAGCGGGGCCCCCGCCCCAGCGACCTGGCCGACCTGGTGATGGCCGCCACCGTGGGCCCCTACGTCGACGTGCTGGCAACCGACCGGTACCTGCGCGAGACGCTCCAACGCATCGGCTATCCGGGACCGGTGTTCTCCGGCCGCCGCCGCGAGGTGCAGCGCCTGGCTGCCGAGGTGGCCGCCGGGGCGCTGCCTCCCAGACGCCTCCGTCCCTGAGCCGCCGGCGACATCAGGCGCTCTCCGCGGCCGCGCGTAGCAGCTCTCGCACCTCGGCGTCGCCCGTCTGCGGGAACTCGACGTACCAGCGCCCGACCGCCATGAAGTCGAAGGGCGTGAGGAGGCACACGACCTCGTCTGCCTCGCCGCGCAGTCTGGCGACCGATTCGGGCGCGGCCACGGGGGCGGCCACCACCACGCGGGCGGGCGCCAAGGAGCGCACGGCCGCGACCGCCGAGCGCATGGAGGCGCCGGTGGCGATGCCGTCGTCGACGAGGATCACGGTCTTGCCTGTGAGGTCGGGAGGGGAGCGCGTGCCGCGGAAGGCGCGTTCGCGCCGCAGCAGCTCGGCACGCTCGCTGCGGGCCACCCGCTCGATCGCCTCGGGCGGCAGGCACAGGTCGTGGACGATGTCCTCGTTCACCACCCGGCCGCCCCCGCTGGCAACCGCCCCCATGGCCAGCTCCTCGTGGCCGGGCACGCCGAGCTTGCGTACCACCAACACGTCGAGCGGACAGCCGAGCGCGCCCGCCACCTCCGCCGCCACCGGCACGCCGCCGCGCGGCAGCCCGAGCACCACGATACCGCCCGCGCCCGCGTAGGGGCGCAGCCGCTCGGCGAGCTGGCGTCCGGCCTCGCGTCGGTTCTGGAACCGCGACATGTCCACCTCCGCCCCGGGAGGCTGCCGTTGGTTGCGAGCCGGGCCTCGTGCCGTTCACCCCACGCGAGGCCCGCGCTCGAGAAGTCGATGTCTCCTCTCCCTAGAGTGAAGCACATCCGCCCGCCGGCGAGCGTCCGCCGACGTCCTACCGAGCGACGTTCATCAGTCCGCCAGGTGCCCCAGCTTGGCCATCTTGGTCTCCAGGTAGCGCTCGTTGTGCGGGTTCTGGCCGGTATGCAGCGGGACCCGCTCGACGATCTCGATACCGTAGCCCATCAGCCCCGCGACCTTGCGCGGGTTGTTGGTGAGCAAGCGGAGCTTCCGCACCCCCAGATCGGCGAGGATCTGCGCGCCGATGCCGTAGTCGCGCAGGTCGGCGGCGAAGCCTAGCTGCTCGTTGGCCTCCACCGTGTCGGCGCCCTCGTCCTGCAGCCGGTAGGCGCGGATCTTGTTGAGCAGGCCGATGCCGCGCCCCTCCTGGCGCAGGTACACCAGCACGCCGCGGCCGGCGTCGGCGATGGCCTTCAGGGCAGCGTCGCGCTGCGAGCCGCAGTCGCAGCGGAGGCTGTGCAGGGCGTCGCCGGTGAGGCATTCGGAGTGCATCCTGACCAGCACCGGCGCGTCGCCTGCCACCGTGCCGAGGGTGAGCGCCAGGTGCTCGTTGTCGTTCAGCTCGTCCTTGTAGCCGTGCACGGTGAACTCCGCCCAGGGGGTGGGCAGCCGCGCGCTGTCGACGCGCCGCACGAAGGCGTCGCGCTCGAGCCGGTAGGAGATGAGCTCGGCGATGGTGCCCACCTTCAGGCCGTGACGTTGGGCGAAGGCCAGGATCTCCGGCAAGCGCATCATCGACCCGTCGTCGTTCATCAGCTCGGAGAGCGCCGCCGCCGGCTTCAGGCCCGCCAGGCGGCAGAGGTCGACGGCCGCCTCGGTATGGCCGGCGCGTCTGAGGACGCCGCCGTCGCGGGCGCGCAGCGGGAACACGTGACCCGGCCGCGCCAGATCGTCGGCGCTGGCGCCCTCGCAGGTGGCGGCGCGGATGGTGACGGCCCGGTCGCGCGCGCTGATGCCCGTGTCGACGCCCTCCTTGGCCTCGATGGACACGGTGAAGGCGGTCTCGCGCCGGGCGGTGTTGTGCGTCACCATCGGGGGCAGATCGAGGCGGTCGGCCTGCTCGTTGGTGAGCGCCAGGCACACCACGCCGCCGGTGTTGCGGATGGTGAACGCCAGGTTGTCGGCGGTCACGGCCTCGGCGGGGATGATGAGGTCGCCCTCGTTCTCGCGGTCCTCGTCGTCCACCGCGATCACCGGGCGTCCGGCACGCAGCTCCGCCAGCAGCTCCTCCACGCGCGCCAGTTGCGGGTGTCTCAGCAGCATGTCACGCCCCCCCGCTCCCGCCGGCGCCGGCCGCCGCCGCGACCGCGTCGGCCGGCGGGGCGCCGCGGGCGAAGGCCAGCAGGCGCTCGGCGTAGCGCGCCAGCTGGTCGGTCTCCAGGTTCACCTTGCTCCCCGGCGTCAGCTCCCCCAGCGTGGTGACCTCCAGGGTGTGGGGGATCAGCCACAGGGTGAAATCGCCGTCGCCCAAGGCGGGGTCGCTGCCGGCCGGGCCGCCGACGTCGACGACCGTCAGGCTGACGCCGTCGACCGTCACCGAGCCCTTGGGGATGAGATAGGGCGCCAGCAGGGCGGGCGCGCGCACGCTCAGCACGTAGGCTCCCGGCTCGCTGCGGCGCCCCAGCACCTCGCCGACGCCTTCCACGTGACCGCTGACGATGTGCCCGCCGAAGCGCCCGCTCGCCGCCAGCGCCCGCTCCAGGTTGACGCGACTGCCCGCCGCCCAGCGCGGGGCCGTCCTGGCGACGCTCTCCTTGGACAGCTCCACCTCGAAGCCGTCCGGCCCCACCGTCACCGCCGTCAGGCAGCAGCCCGACACGGCCACCGAGTCGCCGACGTGCAGGTCGTCCATCACCGTCGTCGCCGCGATGCGGACGCGCAGGTCACCCCCGCGCCCGTCGGCGCGGGTGACGCTGCCGATCTCCTCAATGATGCCGGTGAACATCTCAAGCCTCCTCGGCGCCGCCGGCGAGCGTCGTCGTGGCGGCTCGGGCGGCTGGCTGCCGGCTCGCGGCGTCGGGGTAGCGCACCCGGCCCGTCACCAGCAGGTCGCCCGCCAGGTTCTCGGTTCGCGCGTCGTCCAGCAGGAAGGCGTCGTCCATGGTGGCGACCCCCAGCCCCGCGAGCGGGCTGGCCCCCCCGCCGCCCAGCAGCTTGGGGCCGATGAACCATGCCACCCGGTCCACGGCCCTGGCCTCGAAGAACGCCCATGCCAGGGTGCCGCCGCCTTCGAGCAGCAGGCTGGTGACGTCCGCGCCGTGCAGCTGCGCCAGCGCCGCGCGCACGTCGGCGCGCCCCTGTGCGGCGGGCGCCTGCACGACCTCGGCGCCGCGCTCCCGGAGCGCCGCCACGCGGGCCGGGGCCGCCTTCTCGGTGCAGAACAGGGTGACGCGCGCCGGCTCGCCCGCGTCATCGGGTTCGAACAGGCGCGCGGTCGGCGGCGTACGGGCGACCGAGTCGAACACCACCTTGCGGGGCGTGCGGCCCCCGGGCAACCGGGCGGTCAGCTGCGGGTCGTCCAGCAGAACCGTGTTGATGCCCACCGCCACCGCGTCCAGCTCGTCGCGCCAGCGCTGAACCCGGTGGCGGGCGGCTTCGCCCGTGATCCAACGCGACCGGCCGGTGCGGGTGGCCAGCTTGCCATCGAGGGTCATGGCGGTCTTGTAGAGCACGAACGGGCGGCGTTCCCGCTGGGCGGTGAAGAAGGCTTCGTTCTGGCTGGTCGCCTCGCTCTGGCGCAGGCCGATGCTGACCTCCACCCCCGCGGCTCGCAGGCGGCGGACCCCCGCCCCGTCCGTGACCGGGTTGGGATCGAGGGCGGCGATCACCACGCGGGCGACGCCGGCGGCCACCAGCGCGCGGCTGCAGGGCGGCGTGCGACCCTGGTGGTCGCACGGCTCCAGGGTCACGTAGGCGGTGGCGCCGCGCGCACGCTCGCCGGCGGCGGCAAGCCCCTCCACCTCGGCGTGCGGCTCGCCCGCCCGGCGGTGCCAGCCCTCTCCCACGATCTCGCCGTCACGGACCAGGACGCACCCCACCATGGGGTTGGGAGACACCCTGCCGCGGCCGTTCTCGGCCAGCGCCAGCGCGCGGTCCATGAAGCGGGCGTCGTCGACGGAGACAGGGCCGCCGCTCACCGTGCTCGCCTCCGGCGGGCCGGGCCCGCCCGTAACGCTTGTGATGTGGTTCCACGCATGTGATCCGCGCCCGGCTCGCGCCGCGACGCTTCTCACCTCCTTCTCCCGTCCGGACTGTCACCGTCGGTACCGGAATCGCACCGGTTCGGGCGCGCGCGCTCGCGCGGCTTCGCGGACTGCAACTGCTCGGCATGGCCAGGCAGCTTCACCGCCGGTCGGGGATTTCACCCTGCCCCGAAGGATGTCTGATTGTGGAGGCCGTCACGCGGCCTCGCCCGATTGTAGCGCGTGGCCGGGCGCCTGGGGGCCGGTCGGCACGTCCGGCAAGCCGGTCGCTAGAATCGGGTATGGCCGGAGCGGCCGAGACGAGCGACGAAAGCGAGCGCCGCGACGAGGTGGTGACCTGCTTCCTGCGCCACCGCGGCGAGGTGCTGCTGGTTCGTCGCAGCGCGCGCGTGGGCAGCTACAAGGGCCGCTGGGGCGCCATCGCGGGGTTCGCCGAAGGCGACCCCGAGGAGGCAGCTCGCCGCGAGATCGCCGAGGAGACGGGCCTGGAGGGGGAGGCCACGCTCGTCGCTCGCGGCGAGCCCTTCGCCTTCGAGGACCCTGACGAGGGTCGCCGCTGGCGCGTCCACCCCTTCCTCTTCGACGTCGCCACGCGCAACGCCCGACTCGACTGGGAGGCCGACGAGGGGGAGTGGGTGTCGCCGACGGAGATCCTCACGCGGGAGACGGTGCCGCGGCTGTGGACCTCCTACCAGCGGGTGGCCCCCAGCGTTGCCGCGCTGCGCGACGACCGTGACCACGGCTCCGCCTGGCTCTCGCTCAGGGCGCTGGAGACCCTGCGGGACCGGGCCGCCGCGCTGGCGGGCGGCGAGGCGGAAGGGAACGCCCGCTCGGAGCTCCCCTCGCTGGCGCACGAGCTGATCGCCGCCCGCCCTGCCATGACGGCCGTGCACAACCGCGTGAGCCGAGCCATGAGCCGGGCCGTCGCCGAGGCGCCATCCGCGACCGACCTCGCCGCCGCCGTCCAGCGCGCGGCGGAGGCGACCCTGCGGGCGGCCATCGACGCCGAGGAGGGAGTCGCGGCCGAGGTGGCGCGCGAGGTGGCCGGGCACCGCGTGCTCACCCTGTCGCTATCGGGCACGGTGCTGGAGGGGCTGGTCGCGGCCGACCCGGCGCCTGCCAGGGTGGTGGTGTGCGCGTCGCTCCCCGGCGGCGAGGGCGCCAGCCTGGCCGCGCGCCTGGCCGCTGCCGGGCTCGATGTGGTGCTGGTGCCCGATGCGGCGGTCGCCTGGGCGCTCGAGGTGGAGGACGCGGAGCTGCTGCTGGTCGGGGCCGACACGGTGCTTGCCGACGGTGCGGTGGTCAACAAGGTCGGCACGCGCCCGGCGGCGCTGGCCGCGCATGCCGCCGGCGTGCCGGTGGTCGCGGCCGCGTCGAGCGACAAGGTGGCGGCCGCCGGCGAGACCTGGTCGCGCGAGCGCGAGGAGGCCGACGCCTCCGGAACAGGGGCGCGGCCTGGCGGTGTCGCCGGCGGCCACGGCCCCGAGCGCCGCTCGCCGCTATTCGAGCGCACGCCCGCGGCGCTCATCGACGGCGTCGCCACGGAACGCGGCGTGCTCACACTCGAGGGGATCAAGGCGCTGGCGGCGGAGCATGCCGCCCGCCGGGCCTGGGACGGTTCCGGCCCGCCCGCTGCGTGAGCCGTCCGGCGCGGCCTGGTAGCATCGCCGCACCATGAGCTACCTGCCCCCTGACCACCGCGATGGTGCCGCCGCGGCGTCCCCGCCCGCCGCCAGCGGACGCGACGCATCCCGCCCTCATGCCGCCGCCGGCACGGCAGGCGCCTCCGTGGACGCCAGGCTGCAGGCGTACGCCGAGCTGCTGGTGGAGGTGGGGGTGAATCTGCAACCCGGCCAGGGACTCTTGATCCGCGCCGCGATCGAGGCGGCGCCGCTGGTGCGCGTCGTTGCGGGGCTTGCCTATCGTCTCGGGTCGCCGCTCGTCGACGTGATGTGGAGCGACGACGAGGTCACCCGGGCGCGCTTCGAGCACGCGCCGGACGGCAGCTTCGAGACCGTGCCGCAGTGGCGTGCCGACGGCAGGCTGACGATGTTCGAGCAGGGCTTCGCCTCGCTCGCCATCGTGGGCGACGACCCGGACCTTCTGGCCGGTACCGACCCCGAGCGCTGGGCCAGCTACGTTCGGGTCTGGCAGCAGGCCACCCGGCCCTCGCAGGCCATCTCCATGCGCAACGGCGTCGCCTGGTGCGTGGCCGCCTACCCCGGGCTCGCGTGGGCGCGCAAGGTGACGCCGGGCGTGTCCGACGAGCAGGCGGTGGCCGCCCTGTGGGACGCGATCTTCCTCACGTGCCGCGTCGACGGTCCCGATCCGGTGGCGGCCTGGCGGCAGCACTCGCAGGCGCTCAAGGGCCGCGCCGCGCGCCTGAACGAGCGCCGCTACGCCGCGCTGCACTTCCGCGGGCCCGGCACCGACCTGCGCGTCGGCCTGGCCGAGGGCCACCTCTGGGCCGGCGGGTCGTCGCAGACCCCGGACGGCCGGCCGTTCATCCCCAACATCCCCACCGAGGAGATCTTCACGGCGCCTCACCGGCAGCGGCTCGACGGCGTGGTTCGTGCCAGCATGCCGCTCGCCAGCGGCGGCAGCATCATCGACGACTTCAGCATGCGCTTCGAGGGCGGCCGCGTGGTGCAGTCGAGCGCCGGGCGCGGCCAGCAGGAGCTGACACGCATCCTTGAGAGCGACGATGGCGCCCGCTCGCTCGGGGAGGTGGCGCTGGTGCCCGCCTCGAGCCCCATCGCTCGGACCGGGCTGCTGTACTTCGAGACCCTCTTCGACGAGAACGCGGCGAGTCACATCGCGCTGGGCAAGGCCTACCCCACCAGCGTCGAGGGCGGCGCGGAGATGAGCGAGGCCGAGGTGGCGGCCGCCGGCCTGAACGACTCGATCACCCACGTCGACTTCATGATCGGCAGCGCCGAGATGGATGTCGACGGGGTGCGCCAGGACGGCAGCGACGAGCCGCTGATGCGCGGCGGGGAGTGGGTGGACTGAGCCGCGAGCGGCCCGCCCGGGAAGCGGCCGCGCGGCCGGAGCCGGGGGTCGGCGTCGAGGCCGCCCGCCGGCTGCTGGCCGAGCGCTTCGGCTACGCCGCCTTCCGCGGGGAGCAAGAGGCGATCATCGGCCATCTGCTGGCAGGTGGCGACGCCGTAGTGCTGATGCCCACGGGCGGCGGCAAGTCGCTGTGCTACCAGCTGCCGTCCATCTTGCGATCCGGCGTGGGCGTGGTGGTGTCCCCGCTGATCGCCCTCATGCAGGACCAGGTGGGCGCCCTGCGGCAGGCGGGCGTGCGCGCCGCGGCCCTCAACTCCAGCCTCGACGCCGCGGAGGCCCGCGACGTCGAGCGCTCCCTCGCCGAGGGCCGCCTCGACCTTATCTACGTGGCGCCCGAGCGGCTGCTGTCGGACCGCTTCCTGACGCTGCTCGACCGCAGCGAGCTGTCGCTCTTCGCCATCGACGAGGCCCACTGCGTGTCGCAGTGGGGGCACGACTTCCGCCCCGAGTACATCGAGCTCGGCGCTCTGGCGGAGCGCTATCCGGGCGTCCCGCGCATCGCGCTCACGGCGACGGCAGACGCCGTCACGCGCCGCGACATCGTCGACAAGCTGCGGCTCCAGGACGCTCGGCGCTTCGTCTCCAGCTTCGACCGGCCCAACATCCGTTACACCGTGGTGGACAAGCAGAACGCGCGCCAGCAGTTCCTGGCGTTCTACCGGCAGCGGCACGCCGGCGAGGCCGGCATCGTGTACTGCCTGTCGCGCAAGAGCGTCGACAGCACCGCCGCCTGGCTGGCGGAGCGAGGGGTCGACGCGCTTCCCTACCACGCCGGCCTCGACGGGCGCACCCGTCGGGCCCACCAGCAGCGCTTCCTGGACGATGACGGGGTGGTGGTGGTCGCCACCATCGCCTTCGGCATGGGCATCGACAAGCCCGACGTGCGCTTCGTCGCGCATCTGGACGTGCCCAAGAGCCTGGAAGGCTACTACCAGGAGACGGGCCGGGCAGGTCGTGACGGGCTGCCCGCCGACGCCTTCATGGCCTACGGCTTGAACGACGTGGTGACGATGCGGCGCATGCTCGCGTCCGGCGAGGGCGACGAGGCCTTCAAGCGCGTCGAAGGGCAGCGCCTGGACGCGCTGCTGGGCTTCTGCGAGACGGCCCGCTGCCGGCGCCAGGTGCTGCTGGGCTACTTCGGCGAGGTGCTCGCCGAGCCCTGCGGCAACTGCGACACCTGCCTGTCGCCGCCCGAGACCTTCGACGGCACGCTGGTGGCCCAGAAGGCGCTCTCGGCCGTGGCGCGGACCGGCCAGCGCTTCGGCGCCGGCCACCTCATCGACGTGCTGATGGGCAAGGACACGCCGCGCATGCGGCGTTTCGGCCACGACCGGCTACCTACCTTCGGGGTGGGAACGGAGCTGAGCGAGCGCCAGTGGCGATCGGTGCTGCGGCAGCTGGTGGCGGCCGGAGCCCTGGGAACGGATGCCGAAGGGTACGGCTCGCTCAAGCTCACGGCGCGCGCGGCTCGGCTGCTGAGGGAGGAGGAGCGGTTGACGTTGCGGCGCGACGTGGCGCGGCCCGTTCCCGGCGCCGAACGCCGTGGGCGGCCGGGGCGCGCGCCGGCCGCCGGCGACCTCGGCGGGGTCGACCTGGCCCTGTTCGAGGCCCTGCGGGCGTTGCGCAAGCGCCTGGCGAAGGCGCAGGGGGTGCCGCCGTACGTCATCTTCCACGACGCCACGCTGCGGCAGATGGCGCTCGAGCGGCCGCAGAGCGCGGCGGCCCTGGCCTCCGTCTCGGGCGTGGGCGAGACCAAGCTGGAACGCTACGGCGAGGCTTTCCTCGAGGTGATCGCAGAGGCCGCGGACGCGTGAGCCTCACGCCTGCCGGGAGCCGGGCGAGCGCGGCGGGGGAGCGCCGGCTCGCGCTTCAGTGCACCTCGCTACCGTCGGGCAGGTCCTGCTCGAGCGTGACCAGGCTGAGCCTGCCGTCGTCGTCCTCGGCCGCCAGGATCATCCCCTCGGAGCGCACCCCGCGCAGCGTGATCGGCTGCAGGTTGGCGACCAGCACCAGCTTCTTGCCCACCAGGTCGCCGGGCTGGTAGTGGTCGCGGATGCCGGAGACCACGGTGCGCGTCTCCGGGCCCATGCGCACGGTGAGGACCAGCAGCTTGTTGGCGTTGGGGTGCGGCTCGGCCTTCTCCACCGTGACGACGCGCAGCTCGGTGTGGCCGAAGTCGTGGATGCTGATCTCCGCCTTGTGCTCCAGCGGCTCGGGTTGCGGCTCCGCCATCGCCTTCTCCAACGCCTCCAGGTCGATGCGCGGAAACAGCGGGCCGGCCGGCGCGGTCTGCGTGCCGGGCGGGACGAGGCCCCATTGACCGGCGCTGTCGAGGGCGAAGGGGGCGCGCTTGATGCCCAGCTGCTTGCGCAGCTCGCGCGCCTTGCCGGGGATGACCGGCTCGAGCAGGATGCTGGCACAGCGCAGCGACTCGACGCAGGTGTTGAGCACGGTGTCGAGGCGGGCGGCCTTGGCCGGATCCTTGGCCAGCTCCCACGGTTGCGTCTCGCTGATGTACTTGTTGGCGTGCCGCACCGCCTCCATCACCGCCTCCAGGGCGCGGTCGAACTGCAGGTCCCGGAAGCGCGCGTCGACCACCGCGGGAAGCGCCAGGAAGGCGTCTTTCAGGCTGGTGTCGACCTCCTCCAGCTCGGCCGCGGCGGGCACGGCGCCGTCGCGGTAGCGCGCCAGCATGCCCAGCGTGCGGTTGAGCAGGTTGCCGAGGTCGTTGGCGAGATCGGAGTTGATGCGCTCGGCGATGCCCGATTCGCTGAAGGAGGCATCGAGGCCGAAGTTCATGTCGCGGAGCAGGTAGTAGCGGAAGGCGTCGTTGCCGTACTTGCGCTGCAGGTCGAGCGGCCTCACCACGTTGCCCAGCGACTTGCTCATCTTGCGCTCGTTCACCAGCCAGTAGCCGTGGACGTTGAGGTGCTGGTAGAGCGGGATGCCGGCGGCCTTCAGCATGATCGGCCAGAACAGCCCGTGCGGCTTCACGATGTCCTTGGCGATGAAGTGCTCGACGTGCGGCCAGTAGCGCTCCTCGATCCCCTTGGACACCAGGGCCGAGTAGTAGTTGATGAGGGCGTCGAACCACACGTAGGTGACGTGCTCGTCGTCCCACGGTAGGGGGATGCCCCAGGGCACGCGCTTGCGTGGGCGGCTGATGGAGAGGTCGCCGATCGGCTCGCGCAGCATCGCCAGCACCTCGTTGCGGTACCGCTCCGGCCGGATGAGCTCGGGGTTCTCCTCCAGCGTTTCACGAAGCCAGGGACGGTACTTCTCCATGCGGAAGAAGTAGTTGGCCTCGGTTCGGTACTCCGGTGGCTCGTCGGACTCCGGACAGGTGCCGTCCACCAGCTCCTTCTCGGTGACGAAGCGCTCCGCGCCCACGCAGTACAGCCCGGAGTACTCGCCGTAGAAGATGTCGCCGGCGTCGTAGACGCGCTGCAGCACCTCGCGTACCACCTTCTGATGGCGCTCCTCGGTGGTGCGGATGAACTCGTCGTACTGGATGCCCAGCCGGTCCCAGGTGGCGCGGAACTGGCCCGACACGTCGTCGACGTACTGCTGCGGCGTCTTGCCGGCCTTCTCCGCCGCCTTCGCCACCTTCTCCCCATGCTCGTCGGTGCCGGTGAGGAAGAAGGTGTCGTCGCCCCGCAGGCGGTGGAAGCGCGTCACCACGTCCACCAGGGTGGTGGTGTAGGCGTGGCCGATGTGCGGCGCGGCGTTGACGTAGAAGATGGGGGTGGTGGCGTAGAAGGTGGCGCGCTCGCGCTCGCCGCCCGACACCTCGGGCAACGGTTGCGGCTCCGTGCGCTCCACTGCGATGCCGGCCTCGGCTGTCTCCATGTCGTCCTCCGGTGGCGGCGATGCCCGCCGTGCTCGGTAGCACCAAGAAGAAGGGGCGCCGGTCCCAGGGCGCCCCGTCACGACCGAGCGCGCTCGCTCAGTCGGAAGCAGGGCAACGACGCATCAGCCGCCGGGTCACGTGCAGCAGTGTAGCAAACGGTGCCTGCCAGAGGGCGGCGCCTGGCGCGCGCTGCGGCGGCGGCGCGCGGGTGGCGGGCCAGGTGATCCGGTGCGGGGACCCGCGCGCGCGGCGGTGCGACAATGGAGGGCATGGCCGATAGCAGGGGTGGAGCCGTCGACGCCGTCAACGACTTCCGTCGAGCCCGGCGGCGCGCCGACGTGCAGTCGGTGCTGTCGCTGCTCTCCGGCCAGACCCGCGAGCTGCTGCCCTACGACGAGGTCAGGCGCCGGCTGCACGCGGTGGAGAGCGCCGCCGAGCGCCGCGAGGACGTGCCGCTCGCCGCCATCGTGGGCAGCGTCGATCGCTACCAGGACTTCAGCCGTGACTTCCTTCCCCGCATGGACGCCGACAAGGACCGCTGGGTGCGCGTCAAGCTGGCGGTGACCGGCATGGCGGGAGTGCCGCCGGTCGAGCTCTACCGCATCGGCGACGCCTACTTCGTCAAGGACGGCAACCACCGGGTGTCGGTGGCGCGGCAGCTCGGGGCCCGCTCCATCGAGGCGCTGGTCACCCCGGTGCAGACCCGCGTGGCGCTCTCCCCGGACGACGACCCCGACGACCTGATCATCAAGAGCGAGTACGCCGACTTCCTGGAGCAGACCCAGATCGACGTGCTGCGGCCCGGCGCCGACCTGACGGTCACGGCGCCAGGGCAGTACGAGGCGCTCTCCGAGCACATCCGGGTGCACCGCTACTTCATGGGCATCGACCAGGACCGGCCCATCCCGTACCGCGAGGCGGTGGGTCACTGGTACGACGCCGTGTACCTGCCGGTGGTGGAGGCCATCCGGGTGCACGGGCTGCTGCGCGGCTTCGAGGGCCGCACCGAGACCGACCTCTACCTCTTCCTCTCCGAGCACCGCGGCCACCTGGAGCAGGCGTTCGGCTGGTGGTTGCCCTCCCAGGCGGTGGCGGCTGGCCTGGCGCCGAGCCGGCCGATGGAGTCCGAGGAGCGAGCCGGCGAGCTGTTGCAGGCCTCGCGCGTCCCGCCGGAGGAGCGGCGCGAGTCCGTGCACCTGGTGCAGTCCATGCTGGTGCTCCTGCGGGGCGGCGGCAGGGACGAGCAGGCGCTCGACGTGGCGCGATCGGTGGCCGCCTTCGAGGGGGCGACGGTGTACGGTCTGCGGCTACACGCCGGCGACTGCTCCGCCGAAGCGCTCGAGCGGGAGCGGCGCCGCTTCGAGAAGACCTGCGCCGCCGCGGAGGTTCCCGCGCAGTTCGCCGCCACCGACGAGGACCCGCTGCGCGAGGTGCGGACGCGGGCTGCCTACGTCGATCTGGTGGTGGCGGCGCCGTTCGACGAGGTGGACGGCGAGCGGCGCTTCGCCCCCGAGCTGCACGGCCTCCTGCGACGCTGCCCGCGGCCGCTGCTGGTGATTCGGCGCGAGCCGGCAGGGATGCTCAAGCCGCTGCTGGCGTACGACGGCGGCGCCCGCGCAGAGGAAGCGCTCTTCGCGCTGGCGTACAGCGCCGTCAAGCGCGGGGTCGAGCCGGTGGTGATGACGGTGACCGAGCGCGCCCGGGGCGTGAGCCCGCTCGACCGGGCGCGCCGGTACCTGGAGAGGTTCGGGGTGAATGCCGCCTACGTCTCCGCCCAAGGCCCGGTGCCGGCGGCCATCCAGGAGACCCTCACGGCGCACGGCTGCGACGCCCTGTTCATGGGCAGCTTCAAGTTCAACCGCTGGCTGGAGGAGGTCGTTGGCGGCATCCTGGAGCAGGTGCTGCTGACGAGCGAGGTGCCGGTGCTGGTGACCTGAGCGCCGCGCGCCCTGCCCCGCCGCGGCGTGCCGCCGGCGAGGGCGCTGCTGGTAAGCTGAGGCGCTATGGCCAAGACGCAGGCCCTCACGCCCCAGTCGGAAGACTTCAGCGCCTGGTACAACGACATCGTCTACCGGGCGGACCTCGTGGACCTCAGCCCGGTGCGCGGCAGCTTCGTGATCCGCCCGTACGGCTACGCCTTGTGGGAGAACATCCAGCGCGAGCTGGACGCCATGTTCAAGGCCACCGGGCATGAGAACCTGTACTTCCCGCTGCTCATCCCGATGAGCTACTTCCAGCGCGAGGCCAAGCATGTCGAGGGCTTCTCGCCCGAGCTGGCCGTGGTGACCCATGCGGGCGGCAAGGAGCTTGAGGAGCCGCTCGCCATCCGCCCCACCTCCGAGACGATCATCGGCGAGCTGTACAGCAAGTGGGTGCAGAGCTACCGCGACCTCCCGCTGCTCTACAACCAGTGGGGCAACGTGGTGCGTTGGGAGATGCGCACCCGTCCCTTCCTGCGCACCTCGGAGTTCCTGTGGCAGGAGGGGCACACCGCCCACGCCACCGCCGAGGAGGCGCTGGAGGAGACGCGGCGCATGCTCGACACCTACGCCACCTTCTCGGAGGAGTTCGGGGCCCTTCCGGTGGTGCGCGGCGAGAAGACCGAGGGCGAGCGTTTCGCCGGGGCCCGCATGACGCTCACCATCGAGGCGATGATGCGCGACGCGCGCGCCCTGCAGGCCGGCACCAGCCACTACCTGGGCGAGAACTTCGCGCGCGCCTTCGATATCACCTTCAACGACGTGAACAACGAGCAGG
>CAZBZU010000006.1:0-103565 GCA_964496495.1 uncultured bacterium | reverse complement strand
TTCCACGAGGCGCTCCAGGAGCCCTACCTGCGCTACCGCCTGCGGAGCATCGCCTACCTCGGCGAGCGCCTCACCGCGATGGGCGTGCCCATCGTGCAGCCGCCGGGCGGGCACGCCGTCTACATCGACGCCAAGGCCATGCTGCCATTCGTTCCCCAGAGCCAGTTCCCGGCGTGGGCGCTGTCACTGGTGCTGTACCTGGAGGGTGGCGTGCGCTCGGTGGAGATCGGCTCGGTGATGTTCGGGCGGCAGCCCGACGGCAGCGAGAAGGCCGCACCCATGGAGCTGGTGCGGCTGGCATTCCCCAGGAGGGTGTACACCCAGAGCCACGTGGACTACCTGGCCGAGGTGCTGGAGCACGTGAACGACGTCAAGGAGCGTATCCGCGGGGTGCGCCTGGTGGAGGCGCCGGAGGTGCTGAGGCACTTCAGCGCGCGGCTCGAGCCGGTGGGTGGGACCCTGCTGGCAGAGTGACGAGTCCGGGGCCCGGACGGCGGCTCAGTACAGGAACGGCACCAGCCTCGCCGTTCGCTCGGCCCACGCTCGGTAGGCGTCGCCGTAGCGCTTCTCGAGGTAGGCCGAGAGCTGGGGGATGTTGACGAACACGAAGCCGGAGATCTCGACCAGCACGATGAGCGCCGCCCAAGGAGAGCGGCCCAGCAGCGCCCAGCCGATGCCCCAGAGGATGTCGCCGAGGTAGTTCGGGTGCCGTACGACGGCGAACGGCCCCCGCGTGTAGAGCTTCCCGCGATTCTCCGGCCGCGACTTGAAGCGCAACCGCGCCCACTCCGAGACCGTGTTGAGCGAGCCGCCGCCGAGGAACAGCACCACCGCCAGGGTGTCCCAGGCGCCGAGCGGCTGGCGGGCGCCCGCCCCCAGCAGGCCGAAGCCCAGCTGGTAGAGCGCCACGCCGAAGGTCACGGTAACCATCTCCGACCAGCGGAAGCGGCGCCGGAGCAGCACCAGCGCGGTCAGGCTCATGCGCAGCCAGAGGACCAGGGCGAAGGCGAGCAACACGCCGCGACGGGCGGGATCGCCCGGAACCCAGCCGACGCCCAGCCAACCGCCCACGACGCGCATGCCCGCACCCACCAGGATCCAGGACACCAGCGCCACCAGCGCCAGATGGGCTGCGACCATGATCCGTCGCGGCCAGCGCGACACCTCCTCGTGTCCGTACATCAGCGCCCTCCTGACGCCGGGCTCGGTTGCCGCACCGACACGGCGTTGGTCACAGTCTAGATCGGCGTCGCGGAGCGGCGCCCGCCGCCGGCGCCGGGAGACGTCAGCCGAGGAGGGGGCGGAAGGCGTCGAGCGAGCCTTGCACGCGCTCCATCACCGAGCTCGACACGTCGCGGCGCGAGGCGAGCAGCACGTCGTCGTGGAATCCGCCCGCCAGCAGCTGGCGCCCGTGCCGTGAGCCTGCCAGCAGCGGAGCGAGATCCGTCGGCGCCGCCACCAGGCGCGCCGCCAGCGCGAGGTCGTCGAGTTCGGCCCGCGGGGCCAGTCGCGAGAGAGCCGCCGCGATGTGCCCGGCGCCGGCGATGTCGTCGAGGGATGGCCGCCCTTCGGTCCCGGCGCACACCAGGCGCACGCAGCCGCCGCCGATGCCGTCCGCCGCCAGCGCCAGCGCGCGCCGGGCGGCCGCCTCGCCGTTGCACAGGCAGCCGAGCAGCACGGTGTCAGCTCCGGCGCAGGCCTCCACGGCTCCGGCGCCGTTGGTGGTGCAGATCACGGCGGCGCGCCCGCGCACCAGCGCCCCGCTGAGCTCGGCGGGGGAGTTGCCGGCATCGAAGCCTGCCGGCGGGAGAGCGTTGCGCTCGCCCAGCAGGAGCGCGCCGGCCGCCTTGGCTCGCTCGCGCGCCCGTGCTACCTCGGGCACCACCGTCAGGTGCGCCAGCCCCAGGTCGGCCAGCACGGTCGCGGTGGTCGTCATGCGCAGCACGTCCACCACCACCGCCACGCTGCCACCGAGCTCGCCCGCCACCGGCAGCAGGTGGACGGCGACCCGCAGTCGCCGGGGCTCGGGTGGGCCTGGGTCGGGTGGGCCTGGGTCGGGTGGGGCTGGGTCGGGCGGGGCTGGGTCGCGCTTGGCGGGGCCGGGCATGGCGCCTTCAGTCTGGCACGTCCGCGGTCTGCGAGTACTCGCGGGCCCGCGCGGGTGCCGGGCCACTACACTGGGACCATGGATGGCGCCGTGATCAGCTGCCTCGCCTGCGGGGCAAGGAACCGAGTCAAGCCCGCCCCTGCGGGCGCCGTGCCTTCCTGCGGGCGCTGCGGCGCGGCCCTGCCGTGGCTGGTGAGCGGCAGCGATGCCACCTTCGAGCGCGAGACGAATGCCTCGGTGACGGTCCTGGTGGACCTGTGGGCACCCTGGTGCGGTCCCTGCCGCATGGTGGCGCCGGTCGTGGAGGCGCTGGCGGGCCAGTACGCTGGGCGGCTGAAGGTCGTGAAGCTGAACGTGGACGACAACCCGGTGACCGCGGGCCGCTACGGCGTCCAGAGCATCCCCACCCTGCTGGTGATGAAGGGCGGCCGCGTCGTGGACACGGTCGTGGGCGCGCTTCCCAAGGGCGCGTTGGAGGCGCGGCTCGCACCTCATCTGGCGCCGGCCGGGGTGGCGTAGACGACCGAGTGAGGAGCGAGGAGGCAGTGACCGTGGACGACCCGGTCTTCGAGGTGATGAGAGGCGACATGTTGGTGGAGGGTGCGTGCGTGGCCACCCCCTTCGGCGAGCGGCGCGTGACGTACGCCGACCACATCGCGTCCGGCCTGCCGCTGGCGTCGGTGGAGGACCGGCTGCGCGAGGCCGTGCTGCCGCTCTACGCCAACACCCACACCGAGGACAGCGCCACCGGCGCCCGCACCACCAGGCTGGTGCACGAGGCGTGCGCCTACATCAAGCGTCAGCTGGGGGCCGACGAGCGCTACCGCCTGGTGTTCGCCGGAACCGGCACCACCGGCGCGATCAAGCGCATGCAGGAGATCCTCGGCGTGGCCGTGCCCTCCATGCTGCGCGAGACCGTGCTGGCGGCGCTGCCGCCGGAGGCGCGGCCGGTGGTGTTCGTGGGCCCCTACGAGCATCACTCCAACGAGCTGTCGTGGCGTGAGTCGCTGGCGGAGGTGGTGCGCATCCCGCTGGACGACCGTGGCGTCCTCGACCTCCCCGCCCTGGAGCGGGCGCTGAACGACGAGCGCTACGCCGTGCGCCCCAAGATCGGGTCGTTCTCGGCCGCCAGCAACGTCACCGGCATCCTCACCGACGTTCGCGCGGTGGCGCGGCTGCTCCACGCTCACGGGGCCGCGGCCTTCTTCGACTACGCCGCCGGCGCCCCCTACCTGGAGATCGACGTGCGGCCGGGGCAGCCGGACGGCATCGACGCTCTCTTCCTGAGCCCGCACAAGTTCGCCGGCGGTCCTGGCTCGCCGGGCCTGCTGCTCTTCGATCAGCTGCTCTACGACCTGCCCACCCCCACCACCGCCGGCGGCGGCACCGTGAGCTACGTCACCGCGAGCGGCCAGTGGTACCTGCAGGACATCGAGGCGCGCGAGGACGCCGGCACGCCCGCCATTCTGCAGAAGCTGCGCGCCGCCCTGGCGTTCGAGGCCAAGGAGCGCGTCGGGGTGGCGCGCATCCGCGAGCGCGAGGAGGAGCTCATCGGGCGGGCGCTGGAGCGCCTGGGTCGCAACCCCAAGCTGCACATCCTGGGACACCCCGAGCCGCCGCGCCTCGCAGTCATCTCCTTCGAGGTGCTGGCGGGCTCGCGTACCCTTCACCCGCGTCTGGTGACACGTCTGCTGAACGACCTCTTCGGCATCCAGGCGCGCGCCGGTTGCTCCTGCGCCGGCCCTTACGGGCACAGCCTGCTCGGCATCGACGAGGAGCTCTCCTGCGAGCTACGTGGCGCCATCGAGGCGGGCTTCGACGCGGTGCGGCCGGGCTGGAGCCGCATCAGCTTCCACTACGCCATCGACGACGAGACCTTCGAGTTCCTGCTCGACGCCGTCGAGTTCATCGCGGAGCACGGCGCGCGCTTCGTGCGCGTCTACGAGCTGGATTGGCGCACCGGCGCATGGCACCACCGCGAGGACGAACCCGAGGTCCCGCGCGGCTTCGACTCCGGGAGCTGGCCGGCGGCGACGCGCTCCCGGCGCTCGGCTGCCGACGACCACGCGGCCTACCTGGCGCACGCGCGGCGCCTGGCGGGCGAGCTCGCCGCCAAACGCCGTCGCAGCCCGGTGCCGGAGGGATTGGATCCGGCGCTGGTGACGTTCCTGACCTGAGGCCGCCGCGCAGGCGCTAGCATGGTCCATGGCAGACAAGATCGCGATGCCGGGTCCGGTCGACGAGCCGTCCGCTGACGGCGACAGCGCGGCTGCGGCTGCCAACCCCAACCTGATCTACAACAACCCCGACAAGTGGCGCATCGGGCGCGAGGTGCTCGAGCGCTATACCGGCACCGCTGCGGAGGGTTTCCAGCGGCAGATCCTGCTCACCAACTTCGAATACTACATGGAGCGCTTCTCGGCGCTGTGCCCCGACGCCAGGACGACCCGCGGCTCGGCCATGACCGTCAAGCACAGCCCGGCGAAGGGCGTGTCGTTGGTGAACTTCTCGGTCGGGTCGCCGGTCGCCGCCCTCATCATCGAGGTGCTGGCCACGGCAGAGCCCAAGGCCACGCTCTTCCTGGGCATGGCGGGCGGCCTGCACCGCTCGCTCGAGGTCGGCGACTTCATCCTGCCGACGGCTGCCATCCGGGACGAAGGCGCCTCGAAGCACTTCATGCCGCCGCAAGTGCCGGCGCTGCCGACGTTCAAGGTACAGAAGTTCGTGTCGCAGATCGTGGTGGAACGTGAGCTGGACTACCGCACGGGCGTCGTGCACAGCACCGACTACCGCTTCTGGGAGTTCGACGACCGCTTCAAGCAGCAGCTCTACGAGGAGCGCGCGCTCGCCATCGACATGGAGACCGCCACGCTGTTCTCGGTGGGCTTCGCCAGCAAGGTGCCCATCGGCGCGCTGTTGCTCGTCTCCGACCTGCCGCTGAAGCGCGGCGGCATCAAGACGCGCGACTCCGCGCGGGCGGTGTTCCACGAGTACACCGACCTGCACATCGAGGTCGGCATCGAGGCGATGAGCCAGATCGCCGAGCGGGGAGAGCACATCCGGCACTACCGCTGGTAGGGCGATGATTCTTCGGCAGGTGGTCAACAGCGCGACTGTCGGCGGCGTTCCTCAATCACATCGGGTCTGGGATGGCTTTCTCGGGGTTTGCGGTTCGCGCGATGGTCTCGAGAATGCCCGCAGCCAAGCTAGCTTGTGAGCGACAGCTTTCGGCGCTTTCTCCCTGGGCGGTTTCCCTAGACGTCGCAACATCGGGGCACACCGGGCACGTCGGTAGTTGAAGACTTGCAACGCCGTCGGACGTTTGTTGATGCGGCAGGTTGGTTTGTGAGGCACGGCTCGAACGTCATCCTGAGTTCGTCGCGGCTTGCGATGATGACGATACAGGTATTTTCGAGGAGGGGGAGCCACTCCAGCGCCTCATTTCGATCGGGCTGCGCGGGTGGCGCTCGAGCGGCAACGTGCTCGTTCGGCTCCGACGCCCGAGGATGGCTTCCCAAGCGCGGTGCTGATCAACGTGAACGATGTGGCGGTTCTCCGGGCGCTTGCCCGGTACGGGTCCGGCGAGGGAGGGATGCGGCAAGGACGCGCTGTGGGCCGGGTGGCCGTGCCGTACCTACGGCACTTCGAGCGTCGTACCCGCCTGGATGGTGTCGCTACGCAGCCCGTTCAGCTTTCGCAGCTCTGCGACCGTCGTGCCGTAGCGTTGTGCCAGGCCCCATAGGGTGTCGCCGGGCCGTACCGTGACCATTGGCCCGGGCGCGGCGGAGTCCGCCGGCACCGGAACGCCGCTCGCCTGCCAGTGCTGCCACAGGTAGGCGCGCGCGGTGAGGTTCTGGTCGTGGATCTGTTTCGCCGCTTGCACGCCGAGGTAGCGGTAGTGCCAGGGTTCGTAGATGTAGCAGGTGTCCGCTTCGTGGCCTTTCGGGTAGCTCATCACGAAGCCGAACCGCCAGGCGTTCTTCGCGACCCACCCGCCGGTGGGGGTCGCGGCCCAGTCCTGGTAGTCCCAGGGTGCCTTGCCGCCTTTGGCCCGAAGGTCCATCGCGGTCCCCAATTGGTGCTCGGAGTGTCCCGCTCGTGCGCTGGACTTCAGGGCGTAAGCGTAGCCGTCTACCTTGACCCAGTACTGGAACGTTGCGACCTGCGTTTGGTAGGAGCGGTAGCCGCTCTGCACGGCGATCGGGTGGCCGGCCGCCGCGGCCGCCTGTGCAAGTGCCTTCAGGTGTGGGATCACGATGCTGCGGATCCGTTGACCGCCGTTGAGCCCGGCCTGCTCGGTGGACACCAGGTCCGGCGGAGCGTAGTTGGCGGGCAAGCGGAAATGCGTGTCCACCAGGGTCGACTGCCACTGGTCGTAACCGGTGAAGGCGGTCGGCACGTCCGCCACCGCACACGTCGGCAACGTGGAAACCGATGAGGCGCCCTGTGCGGAGCCGACGCTACATAGCAGGAGCATCGCGAGAGCAGCCAGGTGCGACCTCATGCACGGAAGCTACCACGACCCGGGGTTGCCAGCGTGTGGACTATGAGAAGTGGTTCTCATCAAGGGGCCGCTTCCGGACGGCGCGGCCGGCCGCCCTGGAGCTGTTAGGAGCGTCGCTCAGGTTCCGGAGTTCGGCCCGGAGGAAGGCGACGAGCACCCGACATGTGAATCCATTCTTGCCGCCGATCGCCACGAGCTGATAGGTTACGGTCGTGCGCACCGCTCGGCGACGCTTACTCCCCCTCGCGATCCTGGGCCTGACACTCGCCGGCATGGCCTTGGCTCAATCGGGTACGCCCTCGGCGGCGCCGGCGAACGGCACCGTGACGGTTCAACCCGGCGACAGCCTGTGGAGCATCGCCCGGCGCTACGGCACCACGGTGAAGGCGCTCGTGGCCGCCAACCAACTTTCCGGCGACAGGCTGCAATCCGGGGCCACGCTGAGGTTGCCGAACGGCAGCGACGAAACGCCGACCAGCTACGTCGTGCAGCCCGGCGACACGCTGTACGGCATCGCTCTGGCGTTCCGGCTCAGCGTCGAAGACTTGATCGCATACAACGATCTCGGTGGCTCGGTGATCCACCCGGGACAGAGGCTCACCCTTCGCCCGGGCAAGACCGCGCCTCCGCTCCTCGAGGTTACGGTGCAACCGGGTGACAGCCTCTGGGGCATCGCGCAACGGCACGGCGTCAGCGTCGAAGCCCTCGCCGCCGCCAACGGCATCGCGGCGGGCGCCGTGCTGCACCCCGGCGACACCCTCGCCGTGCCTGGCCAGTACGCGGCCACTGCCTCCAGCGACGTTGGCGGGCCGGTACCTTCCGCCGTCACCGTCACGAAGGGCGAGTCCCTGTGGTCCATCGCGCACGCCTACGGCACGACGATTTCTGCGCTCATGAGCGCCAACGGCCTGTCGTCGGCCGAGCTGGTTCCGGGGCAGACGCTGATCATCATTCCTCCGGAGCAGTTGGGGCGGGCCGTCCCACCCGCCGCACAACCGAGACCGGAACCGTTGGCGGCCATGCGCTGGCCCCTCCGCGGGCGCATCACGTCGTACTACGGGTTCCGGATCCTCCAAGGGTACGGAGCAGACTTCCACACCGGGATCGACATCGCGGGCAACACCGGTGACCCTATCCTCGCAGCCATCGGGGGCACGGTGGAGCTGGCCGGTTGGAACGGCGATTACGGCCTGTGCGTGATCGTTCGCAACGGGGATGCCGAGTATTACTACGGGCACGCGTCGGTGCTTCTCGTCAAGCGTGGGGAGAGCGTCAAGCAGGGGCAGCCCATCGCTCGCGTGGGTAGCACCGGGTTCGCGACGGGCCCGCACCTGCACTTCGAGATCCGTGTCCACGGCCAGCCTGTCGATCCGCTCCCGTACCTCGACCCTCGCGCGGGCCGCTGAGAGGCACCGGGAGAGATGGCGCACGTCGTGGGTGGAAGGGGTCACCGCGCGTTCGCTCGATGCGGACCAGGGTTGACGCGCCGCACGCGACGGGGATCGGCGCTCTGCGCCGCCTACCACGCCTGGCGGGCACCCTCCCGTGCATGGGGGCTGCTGAGGGCGGCGCTCGTCACGGGCTTCGGCGCCCTCGCCGGCTCTTGCGGCGCCCACGGCCTCGTGAAGACCAGCCTGGGTGGGACCGTGCTCTGCCTCGATCCCGCCTCCATCCACAGCCACATCGACGCAGGTGATCCTGCCTCCGACGCGAAACGAAGCGAGGCCATCGCGCAGCGCCTCGCACGCTCCATCCGTGGAACGCTCGCGAGGTACCACGTTCCGTTCCGCTCCAAGGCCTCCTGTGAAGGCAGCGACGCCTACGTCTACACGCTGTTCGTAGCCGACTGGGCGCACCGTGAGGCCCGGCCCGTCCTCGACTTCGCGGCCAGCCTCCAGGTGGGCCGCTGGCCTCCCCCCGCCACCGGCAAAGCCACTGCCCGTCTCGAAGGCAGCCGCTTCGATGCCTTCCAAGCGAACCTGCTCTTCCCCAGCGACTTCACGACCCCCTACTACCAGGTGCTTCCTACAGCGAACGAAGAGATGGCCAGGCAGCTTGCGCTCGCCTGGCTGAACGATGCCGAAGGGGTGCGGGCAAGCCGCGAGAAGCGTTGGCTGATCGGCCTTGGGGTGGCCTTGGAGGCATTGGTCGTCTTGGCCGGAGTGCGGGTGTGGTGGCGACGCAGGGCCTCTCGCACCGCCCTCCCGAGCGTACCCAGGTCTTGAGGGCACGGGATCGCTTGCCGTCTGGCGCGGGCTCCATGAGAGGGAGCTACCCACGGGTTCGGTGTGGCATCTTTACGAAGCCCGCATGGGTCCATGACGCGGAGGCGCCGCGCCTCGTGGGTGAAGCCCGCGATACCCTTCGGGCAGGAACCGCATGCCGTTGCCCCGTGCGCTCACGCGTCCCTGCGCGCCCGCGCTTTCGTGTTCGATCTGCGGACGAGAAGCCATACGCCGGCACCTGTGGCCAGTGGGGGTCCGAGGATCCAGAGGATCCAGGTGGCAAGGCCGGCACGTTTCGTGGGGGGGAACACGAAGTCGAGCGTCCCGTCGGGTTGCGTTCCGCCGACGCTCAGCGGCACGTCGGCGGTGATGTGCTCGTGAGGGTAGGTATGGTCTTCGAAGGTGAGGGTGTAGGCGCCGGCTCGGGGCGCCGTGGCGCTACCACGGTAGGACCCCCCGGCGCCTGCTTCGGGCGTGAGCTGGAAGGTAGCGAGCGGGGGCGTGTCGCTGCCGTTGCCGGGAAGGAGCTTGGCGACCAGCTTGGCGCCGGTGACGGTGGCTCGGGTGGTCGACTGGAGTTGGACGGTGACGGTCATGATGTGGCCGGGTTGAGGTGGGTTGGGGGTGATGCCGACGGTTCCGACCACGATGTAGCCGTGGGCCGTGGCGGCGCTCGCGAGGAGGATGGTGAGGAGGGTCGCGGTCGCTGCAACGACGCGAGCGGTTCGGCCGTGGAGCTCGGCCCCCTTGGCCCGCGGGTGGGTCAAGGCGTGCGCTTGCGGGGCCGGAAGAACGCGACGGCGGCGACGACGACGAGCAGCACGGCGAGGCCGATGATCCAGCGCAGGGCAGGGTTGGAGCTGGAGGACTGCGGGGCGACGGTACCGGAGCTGCTCTGGGTCGGGGCCGCGGCCGGCTGTGCCATGACCAGGTAGGTGAGTGCGGGGCCGTTGTCCTCCTTGGCCTGGTAGGAGCGGGTGAGCTGTTTCCCCTGCCAGAGCGTGAGGTCGGTGGGGCCGACGACGCGGGCATGATCGTAGACGGGGTAGTCCTTGCCTGCGATGACCAGGGTGTAGGAGGTGTCGCCGTCGGGCGAGGTGCCGGTCTTGACGTTGCTGATCGTGCCGCTGGGACCGGCGGTGGCGCCGAGCGTGGCGACGAACGCGGGGGTGAGATGGTCGGCGACGAAGGCGGCGGCCTGGTCGTGGGTGAAGGTCTGGCTGGGGTCGGCGAGGTCGAGATTGCCGTCGAAGATGGCCTTGTTGATGTCGGCGGCGGTGGCGTTGCCGCTGCTGGAACCGACGAAGCTACGGCCGTCGTGGATGAGTTTGGCGACGTCGGGCGCCTCGCCTCCGGGGTCCTTGCGGTGGGTCAGGGCCGCCCAGGCGGCGAGGTCCTGGCGGGTGAAGGGTTGGTCGGGTTGGAAGGTGGGGGTCTGCGGCAGGATGTCGAGAGCGACGAGGAGGACGATGGCGTCCTTGTGCTGGCTGGCGCCGATGTCGGGGAACTGGGTCTGCTGGTTCTCGATGTGCGCCGATGCCAGCGTGGTGAGGCTTAGGGCCAGCGCCGCCGCAAGGGCGATGCCTGTGCGCCGCGCACGGCGGGAGAAGGGGAGGTGGAAGCGATCGGTCATGTGGGCCTCCTGGTGGCGTCGGGGCTCAGCCGGCTCGTAGGTAGAGCCAGAGGCGGCCGGTGTCCTGCTGGTATTGGAGCAAGTGTGTGCGATGCGCGAGGTCGGTGCCGTGCAGAACGAGCATGTGCTTGTCGGCGATGAGCTGTTGCATCTGGGGGTCCTGGGGGTCGATGAGGTAGCCGTCGACCAGGGCGTACTCGACGTGGTAGCGCACTGCGAGAGGGCCTTCACGCGACCACTGCCCGACGAGGATGAGCTGGTGTTCGCCGAGCGGCACCTGGACGTGCGCGACGATGTAGGTGTGGTCGGCCCGGAGGTAATAGTGGATCGACTGGATGCCGTCGACGGGCACGTGATCGCCTGCGATGGCGCCGTTGAGGTCGGCCTCGGCGATGGTCCATACGGCGGCGCCCGCGGGGGCGCCGGCCGGCGGCTGGAGTCCGTTGGCGTGGGGCTGGGGGCGTGTGGCGATGGTCGGCAGGGAGCGGAGCCGTTGGTCGGCCCAGGCGACGTAGCGTGTGAGGGGGCCGGTGCGGACTTCCTCCCAGGCTTCGGAGATGTTGTAGAGGGCCATCTCCTGGTCCTGCATCTTCTTGGCGCCGAGCGCTTTGGTGTGCCGGGTTTCGGCTTCGGCGAAGGCCTTGAGGAGGGCCTGGTAGCCGGTGAGCTCGGTCTCCTTGGTGACGAGGGCCTGGTAGGCGGTGGCGGTGGCCTGGAGTTGGCGCATGTCGCGGGCGACGACGGTGCGGAGCGTCTCGGCGTCGGCGAGGGCGTCGATCGGGCTCTTGGCGCCGAGGACGACCGCGCCGAAGCCTTCGCTGGCGTACTGGTCGTAGAAGAGCACCTTGCGTTTGGCGTTGGCGGCCTCCGTCTGGTAGCGCTCGCGCGCCTGCGCGACCTGAGGCTCGAGCGCGGCAATGCGCTTGTGTGTCTGGTCGAGCTGGGCCTTGAGGATGCCGAGACTGCTCTGGCCGGCCTGGCCTTGGACGTCCTTGAGGAAGTAGAGGAACACGCCGGTGATGTGCGCTTGGGCGACACCGAGGAGGCCGAAGAGCACCACCGCGAGGAGCACGGCGCCTGCGCGTCCGGCGGTGCGCCCTCTGGCCTCGCGCTTCGGAGCGGGGGGCATCAGGTGGGCGCACCGGCGGTGCGAGCCACGGCGCCGATGGCGCTGATGGCGCCGATGGATCCCAGGAGGAGGCCGGCGGCGAGGCAGCCGGCGGCGAGGAGGCCGTAGGGGGCCTGGTGCGCGCCGGCGATGGGGAGCAGCGTGAGCACGTTGTCGACGAAGGCGCCGGTGACGTAGACGAGGACGACGGCAGCCAGGGTGCCGCCGAGGAGGCCGAGCAGGGCGCCTTCGGCCACGAACTGGCCGTGGATGACGATGGGCCTGACGCCCATGAGTTGTTTGGTGCGGACCTCGGCGGCGCGGTGGAGGATGGCGAGGCGCCAGGTGACGGCGCTGACCAATAGCGCCACGAGCCCGAACAGGAGGGCGGCGAGCCAACCGGTGCGTTTGAGGGTGCCGGCCAGCCGGAGGAGCGGTCGGATGTATTGCTGGCCGTAGACGACGCGTTCGACGCCGGGGAGCGCCGAGATGCTGCTGGCGTTCGCTTCGGCGCGGCCGGGGCTGGAGAGCAGCACATCGAGGCCGTTAGGGAAGGGGTTGTCGGTGAAGACCGAACGGAGGTCGACCTGGCCAGTGAAGGCGCGCTCCATGCGGTCCAGTTCCGCTTGCTTGCTTATGAAGGTGACGGAGCGTACGCCGGGCATCTCCTGGATGCGGTGGGTGAGCACCGAGGGGTCGGCGCTGGAGGTGAGCAGGACACGCATGCGCGCCTGGTGTCGGAGCAGGCTGGTGAGCGACTCCGTGCCACGGGCGGTGAGTGCGACGGAGCCGGTGAAGCCGACGGCGAGGGCGATCATGAGCACAACGGCGATGGCGGCGAGGGCGTTGCGTGAAGTGCCCTCGCGCGCGTCGCGCAGAAGGTAGTAGAGGGTCCAGAGCGTGCGGCTGGGGGCGGATGTACTGCGGTTCATGGGTGGCTTGGGGGCCGCGCGACTCCGGGGCTCGGCTGCCCGCTTGGGGAGGATTCGGCTTCATCGAACAGGGTGCCGTCCTGAACGCGCACCACGCGGCGGTTGGCCCAGCGGATGAGCTCGAGCGAGTGCGTGGCGATGACGATGGTGGGCGACCACTCGTCGTGGATGCGTTCGAAGATGCCATGGATGGCGCGAGCGGCGTCGATGTCGAGGTTGCCGGTGGGCTCGTCAGCGAGGACGACCGGCGGGCGGTGGATGAGCGCGCGCGCCAGCCCGACGCGCTGCTGCTCGCCGCCGGAGAGCTGGCGCGGGAAGCGGGCGGCGGCGTAGGTGAGGCCGACGGCCTCGAGCATCGCGGCGGCCCTGGCCTTGGCCCCGCGCGGCGACAGGCCCAGGATCTCCGCGCCGTAGGCGACGTTCTCGAAGGCGGTCTTCTGCGGCAGCAGGTCGAAGGACTGGAACACCAGGCCGAGCCGTTGCCGGACGCGGAAGTGCGGTGTTGAAGCGAGGTCTGTACCGAGGACGCGGGCGTGGCCGCGGTCAGGCGCCACCGCTCCGTAGAGCATTCTCAGGACGGTGCTCTTGCCGGCGCCGGAGCGTCCTACCAGGAAGACCCACTCGCCGGTGGCGATGCGGAGGGTGGCGTCGGCCAGCACCGGTCGCTCCGTGCCCGGGAACCGCTTGCTGACGCCGTCCAGCTCAAGGGCGTGAGCCTGGCGGCTCGTGAGACCGACTTGCGCCGCGCTCATCGCACCTTGCTCCAGGCATCGTGGGCCTTCACGAGGAGATCGGGAAGGGCGCCGGAGCCCTGCTCCACGAGGTTGTAGTCCTTGTTGAGGAAGCCGACTTCGACGAGGCCCATATGGGTCCACAGATTTCCGGCGACGGCGGGGTCCGCCTTCTTGAGCTTGGGGAACGCAGTGTGGATCAGGTTGTCGACCGGTTTCCAGGTCTCCCTGGCTGCGTCGTACGAGCCGGCGCGGAGCGAAGCGTTGACGCTCCTCGCGTCCGCCACGGCCTGGGTCCAGTCCTTGTCGGTCAGGCCGTGACCGCAGGCCGTCAGGAGCACCAGGATCGACAGCACCGCGCATGTGAGCGTCCCATGACGCGCTCGAACCTTGCTCATCGCGCTCCCCGTCCTCGAGGGCGTTGTGTGCCCACCGACTTACGACACCATCCGGTCTTGAGCGCTGAATGAGGCAGGGTAGGACCCTCGGGGGGAAGCTGCCGCCGGCCGCTCATCCCTGGTGGATGACCTTCCGGGCCTGTCGCTGGAGCACGCGCATAGGGGCGGTCGATTCGATGTAGAGGCGCTCCTTGCCGCTGGCGTCGATCAGGAAGAAGCCGGTGCTGTGGCTGGCGTTGGCGCTGAACTTCCCGATCTGCTGCTCCTGCACGTCGACGTGGTAGGCGTTCCAGACCGGTCGGAGCTGGTCGACCGTGCCGGTGAGGAAGTCCCACCGGCGTGGGGTGACGGCCCCGGGCTCGGTGGCGATGGCGGCGGGTTTGCCGACACGGTCGAGCCAGGGGTCGGCGGATACCGCCACGATGGCGAGCCGGTCCGCGTTGCGGCCGAGCCGCTCCTGGAGATCGGCCATGGTCTTGAGCGTGGTGGGGCAGAGGTCCTTGCAGTGACCGTCCATGAAGGTCAGCAGAACGGCCCTGCCGCGGTAGTCCGCTAGTGAGCGAGGGGCGCCTTGCTGGTCAACGAGGTGGAAGGCCGGCGCCGGAGTCGGGTCTAGTTCGGTCCCCTGATAGCCGTTGCGTTGTGGGGTGAAGCTCTTGGCGACCAGACCGCCGGCGACGATCACGGCGGCGGCCAGAACTACCCAGGGGAGGGCGCGTCTCAGTGAGGAACCGGACTTTCCGCTCACGGTCGTTGGCCTTTCCGAGGGAGGTTGCTTTCGCTGACGCGGGGGCCCGCGCGTTGGAAGCGCCCTGCTGCAGAGGTTAGCATGGCGCTTCGAGCTGGCGTTGCGGTTGCCGGGGTCCGGTCGTTGGGCGGGTGGGGCCGGGGCGCGCGAGCGTCGGTTCGGTATCATGCCGAGCACGGGACATGCCGGGGCGACGTCGGGTGCGCCCCTGGAGGAGGCGATGGCGATGAAGCGCGTGATCGCGTTGTTGGTGACGGTGGTCTTGGCTGCGCTGGTGTCGGGGGCGTCGGCGCACGAGCTGAAGACGGCGGGTCCGTACGACGTGCTGCTGGGGTTCGTGAACGAGCCGCCGGTGACGGATACGTTGAACGGGCTGGACCTCATCGTGCGGTCGAGTGCGGACGAGAAGCCGGTGGACAACCTCGAGAAGAGCCTGGACGTGACGATCGTGGCTCCTGACGACTCGTCGTCGAGGTCGCTACCGTTGTCGGCCGTCGATGGATCGCCGGGTCACTACACCTCGCCGTTCATCCTGTCGCAGCCCGGTGTCTATGCGTTGAGGGTGCACGGCTACATCGGTTCGACGCAGGTCGACGTGACGTTCCGGAGCGACGAGGTCGCGCCGGCATCCTCGATCACGTTCCCGTGAGGCTGGTGTGCATGGGCGCGTCGTCGGTTCGTTGGATCGTCGCTTTCATGCTCTTGAGCCTTTCGGTGCCGGCGTGGGCGCACGCGCATCTGACGGCGTCGACGCCGGCCGATGGTGCGGTGGTGCGGAGCCCGCCGGCCTCGCTGCAGCTCGACTTCACGGAGGCGGTGCAGAAGCGCTTCAGCTTGTTCGTGGTCCTACCCTTGTCGGTGCCCGTTGAGGCGGGCGAGAGCGCGCACGATCGCAGCTTGCGGGTGCACGCGTTGGCGGCGCAGCTCGCGGACACGGTGATGGCGGACAAGGGCGCGGTGAAGGGCCGGGTGGATACCGGGCTGGCGCATCCGGGCGGCGCGGCGACGCAGGTGACGATCGAGCTCGCCCGGGATCTCTCGCCGGGAACCTACGTGCTGGTGTGGCGTGCGCTGTCGGTGGACACGCACGTGACGCACGGGATCGTGGTGTTCACGGTCGCATCGGGCGGTTGAGCCGTTGGCAAGCGCGCTGCAGGCCTGGCTGTTGCTCGGATCCGCTCTGCTGATCGGGGCGGCCCTGTTCCCTTCGACGATCGGGCGCTCGCTGCTGGCGCCCGTCCATCGGCAGCGCCAGCGCGTCGCCTTGTGGGTGGGCGCGGTGCTCGTGGCGGTGGCGGCCTTCGCGCAGGTGGTGCTGTCGCTGCGCGCGGCGCTCGGCGCACCGACGTTCGAGACGGTGGTGAGCTACCTGATCACCACGTTGCCGGGGTGGATGGTGCTGCTTCGCGTCGTGCTCGCCGCCCTGCTGGTGGTGGCCGGGCGGCAAGCGTTTCGGGCCCCGGGGTGGTCCTTGTGGATTGCGTTCCCCTCATCCCTGGCTCTGGTGTTCGCGGTGGCAATGGTGAGCCATGCTGCGGCGACGGGGAGCCCGCTGCTGCTGCTGAGCGATGGCGTGCATCTGGCTGCGGGCCTGCTGTGGGTGGGATTGGTGGCGATGCTGGCGTGGTTGCCGGCGTGGAGCTCGGAGGAGGAGCCGGCGCTGGCCGTCGCGGCGCGGAGGCTGTCGCGCGTGGCGCTCTGGTGCGTGGTGGTGGTGCTGGCGACGGGCATCCTGGCCGCAGTGGCGGAGCTGTTCGGGGTCGCTGCGTTCGTGACGACCCCGTACGGCCGCACGCTCCTGCTGAAACACGGGTTGTTCCTGGTGGTGCTCGCGCTGGCGGCGTCGCACCGGCTGCGGGGGTTGCCGCTGTTCTTCCAGGCGGGTCGGACGGCGCGCTTCCGCGGGGCGCTGCGCTTCGAGTCGCTGGTGCTGCTCGAGGTGGTGGTGGTGACGGGGCTGCTGACGACGCTGCCGCCGGCGGTGGAGGCGCCTGGCGTGCAGGCCGCCGCGGCGTCGTCCGCGGCGCCGTCACCATCGTCGTCTCCCGCCCCGTCGTCTCCTGCCCCGTCTTCCGCGTCGCCGAGCCAGCCCGGAGCCTCCGGCGGGGGAGGCTCCTCCGCAGCCGCGGCAGGCGCGCCGGCGGCCCCTTCGGCGCCGGGAGCGACGGCGGCGTCGATCGGGGCGCGGTGGGGGGCGCAGTTCGGGAGCGACGCGGCGGACCGTGCCACGGGGGTGGCGGTGCGCGCGGACGGGTCGGTCGTGGTGGCCGGAACGACGAGCGGAGCGATGGCGGACGCAGCGAGTGCGGGGGAGAGCGACGTGTTCGTGGCCGCGTACGGGGCGGACGGCACGCGGCTGTGGTTGCGGCAGTTCGGGGGCAAGGGCTTCGACCGCGCGACGGGCGTGGCCGTGGACGCTCGGGGCGACGCGTACGTCAGTGGCTACACCAGCAATCGCATGCCGAAGGGGGACAGCGTGGGTGCCGGGGATGCCTTCCTGGCCAAGCTGGCGCCGGACGGGATGTTGGCCTGGCTCCGTCAGTTCGGCACGACGGGCTCGGACTTCGCGCGGAGCGTGGCGGTCGACCCGACGGGCAACGTGTTCGTGGCCGGGGACACCAACGGCACCCTGGCGGGGCAGGGGTACGCCGGTGGGAACAGCGACGCCTTCCTGGCGAAGTACGACGCGAGCGGCGACCTGGTGTGGCAGCGGCAGTTCGGTGGTCCCGGGGCGGACAAGATCAACGGGATCGCGACCGATGCGGCGGGGAAGGTCCTGGTGACGGGCGCGACGACCGGCGCGCTCCCGACCAACCGCGCGCTGGGCGCTTCGGACGGATTCGTCGGGGAGTTCGACAACAACGGGCAGCGGCTGTGGTTGCGGCAGTTCGGCAGTGAGGGCGCCGACTTCGCGTATGCCGTTGCGCCCGGTAGAGACGGCGGCAGCTTCGTCACCGGCGATACCTACGGGAACCTGCCGGGCCGGGTGAACAGCGGCAACATCGATGGTTTCCTGGTGCACTTCGATCGCAATGGCAACCTCGCCTGGGTGCGGCAGTTCGGTCACGATGGGGCGGTGTTCGGGTATGCGGTGGCGGTGGATCCGGCCGGCCGGGTGCTGGTGGGGGGATGGAGCAACCAGGACCTCGGCAGCTCCGATCACGCGATCGGGCGGTGGCGTGCCTTCGTCCGCGATTTCGGGCGTGCCGGCGACGGCACGTCCGTGCGGCAGTTCGGGACGAGCGATGGGGAGAAGCCGCTGTCGATCGCGCTTGGGCCTGCTGGCGACGTCTTCGTGGCGACCAGTGGCACGTTGGCTGCCGGCGCGGAGTCGGACTCCTCGAAGCCGAGTGGCTCTGCCAACGACGTGCTGTTGGTGCGGTTCCCGCCGCTGCCTTGAGTCCGAGGTGGCATCGACCGTTTGCGCGTCGAGTAGCCGATCGCGGCTCCGTGGTGCTGTCGGTAGGGTGCCGGGTTCCTCTCTTCCGGGGCCGGGTATCGGAGCGTTCAGCGACTCGGCGCACTGGTCTAGGCTGGTTCCCGAGGCGCGCTCCCGCTCACGGTCTTCCTCGAGGTCGGATGGTTCGACGCCATGGCCGGAAGAATGTTCGCACGAACGCTGTGCTGCACGTAAAAACTAACCATAGGGCACTACCGCTGGTGAGCGATGATTCTTCGGCGGTTGGTCAGAGGGCTCCGTTCGTCCCGACAGGCCGAACGTTGGTCGTGTCTGACAGGCCTGAGTCGGAGGTTCGGCCTAGTGCGATCGGGCGCCGCCGATGCGGCCGGAGCCGGCCCCGGAACACCGTGGTCAGGGCCAAGTGCAGGCGCGACCTCGCAGGCCCTTCCAGACGGTCAATCGAGGCTTGCTAGCAACGCGGCGATGATGAGTTCTGCGGCATGATCGATGTCGTAATCGGAAGGCAGGTCGCGGACCAGGGGCATGAGGTCGTCGCGGAAGCCTTGGTGCGTGAGCTTCTGCCGGAGGTTGGCGATCGCGCTCTTGGCGGTCAGGGTGTCGGGTCTGTAGGGTTCGAACGCCTCGAGGATCTGCGTTGGATCGAGGGCCAGGCGTTCCAGGGCGAGCCATAGGTCGAAGACGTCTCTGCCTTTTCGGCGTTGGTAGAGGGCTCGGATCTTCGTGGCGACGAGTTCTTCCACTCGGAACGTTGTCACGGTGGCGCTTCCGTTCCACCATCGGGAGTTCACGTCGTGTGGAAGGTAGAGCAGGGGCAGCGCTGGCGTTCGCTCGTTGGTCGTGATCTCGATCTTGATCTTGAGCGTGGTGCCGGATTGGGCAGGGGCGCGCCAGAACACTTTCGGCTGCTGGCTGATCCGGGTGCTCACGTTGAATCCGAGTTGCTGTCCTAGGTCGGTCAGTGCGTTGGTCACGGGTTCGATGCCGCCTGGTGTTCTTCGGACGTAGTCGAGATCTTCGCTGTATCGGAGTGGGGAGTCGAGGTGAAGCTTGTGGAGGGCTGTGCCTCCGCGGAAGATGAGCTCGTCCTTGAGGTAGGGGTGATCGGCGATCTCGCAGATGGCGCGTGACAGGAGGAGGTCTTGTTCCACTTGATCGCGGGTTGGCCATGGCCGTTCGGTGGCCCACTCGGTGATGGCGTCGTAGGGGATCATGTTTCGGGCTCGATGTCGGTATTGATGATCAGGGACCAGTCTTTGTCGATCGGCCCTTGTGATGATTCGCTGGCGTCGAGTTTGCTCGGGGCGTGGCTGGCGTCGGCTGCCCAGACTTGCAGTTCGGCTAGATCGTTTCGGTCGGTGAATTGTGTCAGTAGCCAGCCGAGGCGTCGTGCTGCGGCGGCAGGGAAGTGGGGGCTCAGGTCCAAGGCCTTCTGGATGGAAAGCTTGGGCTGTTCGGCGAGTTCGATGAGGACCGTGGCTGCTGCATCCATGCCGCCTGCGATGCGTGGCGCGTCGCAGAGATCGAGTGCTGTGGCTTCGATGGACGCAACGCGGGCGGTCCCGGAGCGCGTTTGCTTCTCGATGACGGGAATGAGGGGTACGCGTGAGCGGCTGGCGAAGCGGAAGTGGGTGCGGCCGACCTTCCGGTCTCGGACGGTGTGTTCAACCGCGACTTGGAACTGCTGAGGGGCGTGGTGGCTTGCGCCGTGGATGGCTGCGGCGGAGAGCCAGCCCACGTAGTACTGGATCCCGAGGTGCTTCATCAGGGGATCGATGATCTCGACGCCTTCGGGAGCGCCCCAGAGGCGATACTCGGGGGGAACGGCGATCCAGAGGCCCGCGGCGGGATTGGTCCAGTGACCCCGCTTGGCCGGTGCATGGAGTCGCTTCCTCACCTGGTCTCGGGATACGCCGAGGAGGTGCGCGATCTCCCCGGTCGTCATGCTGCTCCTACCGCGCGATAGCGCCCAGTCCGCCAGTTCGCTGGCCTTGGGTGGGTCCTCGTCCCCGCTCCTTGTTCGCTCCATATTGCAGATTGTCCCGGAAATCGTGACGTTTTGCAAATGTGCGCTAACGGCTCCTTGCCGGTTCGCGTACGACCCTTGCTCGGAGCCTGAGCGGCAGTGCCCCAATGACGACCTTGCGGGTCCATTGCCGGCACGAGCAGGCATATGCGGAGCTTCGGGGCTGGAACGGGAAGATCTTGGTGGTTTCGACTGCGCTGGCGGTCGGCCTCAAGGCGTGCAGCGGTTCGGGAGGCTCATCAGGTAATCCGACCAACACTGAGGCGTCTCCCTCCGGAGTTGACGCCTCGATGCCAATGCCGAAAGAATGTTCGCACGAACGCTGTGCTGGACGTAAAAACTAGGTACCTGACACTACCGCTGGTAATCGGGCGATGATTCTTCGGCAGGTGGTCAACGGGGCGCCACAGGTGGTTCCGCTGATAGGGGCTCGTGGGCGACCGGCTTGGGGCCCAGGCGGTTCACCAACACGTAGTTTCGCGCCCCTCGCGAGGTCGAACATCATGCGCGGAGTTGTCCACGGCATCGAGCCAACTCCAACTGCTTCTCGGCGGCAACGCCCGTTGTGATTGTGATGACGCTCGAGTCCTAGGGCTGGAGCTCAGGTGCGGCGCCGGCCTGACGCTGTCAGAGATGCGTTGCGAGCCCGGCCGTAGGCTGTGCCCACGAACGGTGTGGCGGGGGGGGGCCGGCCCACGGGAACAGCGAGATGAGTCCGATGTGGATGGGGACGGCGATGCGGACCCTGCGAGTGAGGATCCAGTGGAAGCGTTCCTTGGCGGACGGCGCTGTGATGGTGGGGCCCGAGTGCGCTCGGTTTGGGTTCCACGGGAACGCTCACGGCTCTCTTGCGGGCCACCGTGGTGTTTCTGGGTGTCTTCTTGCTAGCGGTGCCGGTTGCCTGAGGGGTTTGGAGGTATCGCCCTGGGGGAGGGGTGCGGGTTTGCCGTGTAGGTAACCCTGCTCGTAGTCGATCCCCTGTTGTTGGAGCCAGTGGTGTTGGGCTTCGGTTTCCACGCCCTCGGCGACGGTTCGGATGTGGAGGCTGTGGGCGTACCTGGCGATGGCCTGGACAAGAGTCTCGTCGCTGGTTCGTCGGCCGATGCCGTGGATGAAGTGGCGGTCGATCTTGACGGTGTCGATGGGGAGGGTGCGGAGGTAGGCGAGGCTGGAGTAGCCGGTGCCGAAGTCATCGAGGGAGATGCGAAAGCCGAGGTCGCGTATGGTGCGGAGGGTGGTGGCTGCGCGTTCGAGGTCTTCGAGGCTGGCGCTTTCGGTGACCTCGAGCGTGATGCGGGTTGGTGACACGCCGTGCCGTTCGGCGACGTCGCGGAGGTAAGCGGTCAACGTGGCATCGGCGAGCGATGGGGCTGACAGGTTGATTGCGATGCGCGCGTCTGGTCGATGCGTTTGAAGGGTGGCCATGGCGAGGACGGCTCCCTTGTAGATGGCGCGGTCGAGGTGGCGGATGAGGCCTGTGCGTTCGGCAATGGGAATGAAGGTTCCGGGGCTGATGGGTCCGCTGGCGTGGCTCCAGCGTGCAAGGGCTTCGTAGGCGACGGTGGTGGTGTCGCGGCTGGTGACGATGGGTTGGTAGTGGATGTCGAGGTCATCGTTGAGGATGGCGTCGCGAAGGTCGGCTTCGAGGCTGAGGTGTTCGCTGGTGGTGCGGGGGTCGGTGGGGTCGAAGTAGACGTAGGGGAGCTGGCGCGCTTTGGCCTCGCGCATGGCGGTTTCGGCGTGTTGCAGTAGCTCGTCGATCCCGTGTCCGTGCTGTGGGTGGCAGGCGATGCCCATGCTGAGGCTGATGCGGAGGCGTTGCTGGTCCAGGGCAGTGGCGGTTTCGAGGGTGGTGGTGATGTGGTCGGCGGCGAGGCGTGCGTCTTCGGGGGTGGCCTCGTTGAGGAGGAGGGCGAAGTCGTCGCCGCCGATGCGGGCAAGTGTGTCGCCGGCGCGTGCGCGGCGGTGGAGGGCGCGGGCGACGGACTGGAGTACCGCGTCTCCGGCTCGGTGGCCGAGGGTGGCGTTGACTTCGCCGAATCTGTTGATGTCGGCGTAGATGAGTGCGGTTGGTCGTTGGTGGCGGTCGTTGTGGGCAAGGGCGGTGGTGGCGGCTTCGGTGAAGTAGCGGCGGTTGGGTAGGTTGGTGAGGTTGTCACGGAAGGTGCGTTGGGTCAGTCGTCGTGCGAGGATCCAGAGGGTGACGAGGAGGAGGGCGAGCACGCCGGCGGTGGTTCCCAGCGCCATGTTGCGTGCGTCACGTGCGGCGGAGAGCAGGGGGCCGGCGTCGAATTCGAGGCTGACGGCGCCCGTGCCGGCCGGCTCGCCTTTGGAGGTTACGAAGGTGATCGGCGTTACCACGACGAAGACCTGGCGCGGGGACCCGGAAGGAGTTGTGCGGAGGAATTCGACTGAGTCGTCGGCTTCGAGGCGACTGAGTTTGCGTGGCGGGATGAAGCGCTGCCCGACTTCGTCGGGCTGATCACCGAGTTGGATTACTCCGTTGCTATCGAGGACGTCAACGTCCTGGGCTTCGATCATGGTCTTGAGTTGGGCGCGAAAGCGTTGCCACCAGATGGTGTCGCTGGGAGGCGGGCCGATGGTGACCTGTTGTCCGTCGATGGTGCGGTGGTCTAGGTGCCCGCGAACCGCGTTGGTCATGATGGTACCGGCTACCGCTTCGGTTCGTTGTTCGATGCGGTGTTGCAAGGTGAATGCTACGGTCACGCCGATCGCGATCAGGACTATGGCTAGCCCGCTGAAGGAGAGGACGAGCAGGCGCTGTTGTGGATCCGTGCGTGTTCTTGCGCCGAATGCCGCTGCGGCGTTCCTTAGGAGTCGCCAGGTTGTGCGTTCCGCATCCATCATGACGACCCCCATCCAACGCAATCGGGCGCTGCGTTGCCCGATCGTGGCAGGGCCGCAAGCGTTGGTGCGTTCGGGGCGGATGCGCGCGGCATGCTCTAAGGTTGGCACGGCAGCCCTTTCGAGACTCTGACCCGTCCTGGGGAGGGTTGGTGTCGTGCTGGTTCTGTGGACAACCGGACGCTTGAGCACCAAGGATATGAGACCGATTGGCACGGAGGATCTTGCTGGGCCGGCAGCATGACCCGGCAGCCCACCCGAGCGATACTCGTGGACCTGTTCTTCCGCCAGAGCCCGGCGTGCCACCCATAGCGATTCCGCCAGCGTTCCCGCGGTTGAGACAGCGCTCCAAGAGCCAGGAACCTGACCTCGGTTACATACCGCTGTGGTTGTGGTTGCTGGTTGTGGGGGCCTGCTGGCCCTGGGTAACCCAGACTTCCCAGGGGTAGTCGATCACGGGGGCGGTTCGGGCCGGTGCGGCGATTGTGGAGATCTGGGTAGGCTGATTCCGGAAGCAAGTGCGCGTTCGCGCGTGTGCGTTTGGAGTTGACGGCCCATGCCAAGGCCGAGGGAATGTTCGCAAGAACGCCGTCCTGGACGTAAAAACTAGGCAATCGGCACTACCGCTGGTGACGGCGATGATTCTTCGGCGGGTGGGCAAGGCTCCTTGAATGGCCGCATGGCCGGCGATGAGGTGGGCGCTGTGGCGCGGCTCGGCCACTTGATGCCCGGTCTGGGCTTCCTGCTTCCGTGAGGCGAGTGCCTTCACTGAATCCAGGTCGGTTCAAAGCGCCGACATGCATATCTGGACCGGCCGGTGCGCAGCAGCGGCCGATGCGATCGATGATTTGGTGGCATGCGACGTCCACTCGCCCGTCGACGGCGTTGAGGCCGTGGTCAGTCTCCGCGACCGTCGAGCAGGAACTCGAGCACGTCAGCGGCCGTGTAGGAAGACTGCTTCGTGGTGAGTAGATGCGCCACCGACGAGAAGTCGTCACCGCTCGTCAGCAACGCCGGTTCCGTGGCGCCCGAGCCGCGGGCTTGACCCAAACCCACGTCGGCCAGCAGGGCGTTGCAGAGACACTTCCGCCCTACCGTGTCGGCGGCGTCGCCGCCCTTCCTGACGTAGTCGTTGACGGGCTCGGCCGGGCAGCGGTACGCGAGGGTCCCGTCGTCCGAGCGGTACACCTCGCGCAGATAGCCCAGGTCGCATACGCGTCGTCGGGCGCTGTAGACGTCCTCGTCGGAAGCGCTGCCGGGCACCTCGACCACCTTGAAAGGGAAGCCGGTCGGAGACGCCCGCGGGTCGGTTCGAACCGTGACCCCGCCGTTCGCCACCTGCTGGAGAACCTGCTCCTTCAGCTCGCTGGCGATGCCGGACTCGCGGCAGTACGCGAACGGCGTTCCCACCTGGATGCCGGCGGCGCCCTGGGCGAGCGCCTCTCGCAATCCTTCGTGCGAGCCGTAGCCTCCTGCCAGCCAGAAGGGGACGCCGAGCTCGCGCATCTTGTCGAGATCGACGACGTCGCGCTCCCCATAGACGGGTTGCCCGCGATCGTCGAAGACGTTCTTCGCGCGCGGTGGGGCGTTGTGCCCACCAGCCGTGGGCCCCTCCACCACGAAACCTTCGATGGAACCGTTGGCCTTCTTCTGCAGCACGCCGGCCAAGGTGTGGGACGCGACGATCGGAACGAAGTCCGGCCGGCGCAAGGGATCGCGCTCATCGGCACCGAACTCCGCCGGCGTGAACGTGAAGGTAGTGGCGTCAGCGCTGGCGCGCGCGCCCTGCTCGTGCTCGCTTACGTCGACCTTGAGCGTTGCCGGCCGGTGCTGCGCCAGACGGTCCAGGGCCCCGGGGATCTCCCGCGGGATGCCGGCGCCCATCAGGACGTAGTCCACCCCGGCCAGCATCGACCCGTAGAGCGTCGCCAACGTCGGCAACTGGATCTTCGTGAGCAGATTGACGCCCACCGCGCCGGAATGGCCACGCTTGGCGAGGAACACCTCGACGTAGGCTCCCAGCATGCTGAGGGCTTGCTGGAACGGCGACCGGAGGCCCGCCACGCTCGGCTTCGGCGTCTGCTTGTAGCGGGTGCCAGGTGCGCGGCCATTCGGGAGGAAGTACTGGCGAAGCGCGCTCTTGACCAGATCCTGAAATGGGAACGTCGCCATCGCCCGGCGTACGACACTTCCCGGGTCACCGTTCTGCAGGCGCCTGACGAGAACCGTGTCGATGCCGGTCGCCGAGACGACGCCGAGCTGTCCGAGCGACGATACCGCCCGCGCCAGACGCCAGTCGGATACCGCAACCCCCATGCCACCTTGGATGATCTTGGGGATGGCCATCGATACGTACACCGTACTCCTTATCTCGCGCCACGAACCGTTCGCCGTCTCCCGCCGAGACTCAGGTCCAATGCCGGCGACCTCCGTAGGGCGGGTCGTTCAGGAGGATGAGAGTGGTCACGCTTCCTCCGTGGACCGCTATCCGTCACCCTTGGGAAGGAGCCGGCGCCGTGCCGGGGACAGGCGTCCCGGGCTTCGCCGTCGGGGAGGTCGCCCGCCGGATGGGTCGAGCGGACCGCGGAGGTTGGAGGGTCGCCTGGCGGACAACGGGTGCGCTCGCCTGCAGGGCCAGCTGCCACCGGTCGATCAGCCTCTGAACCTTTGACGGGCGAAGGCCTTGTCGAGGTTCGCCGTCGCCTTGGACTGGACGATCCGGCCGATGAGCTCGAGCGGGAGCGGCTGGTCGAGCGGGAAGCGGGCGGAGTTCCTGCCGAGTCTGTAGCTGGCGAGCTCCCGTGAGGCTGCGTCGGCGCCGGACCCCAGCGGGTAGACATCGATGTGATCCCCGAAGACCCCGAAGTGCACGAGGTTGCCCCGCAGCTCGAAGGCGGGGATGCCGTATTGGATGGTTTCGTTCGCTTCCGGAACGGCATTCCGGATGGTGCGCCGGAGCGCCTCGAGCTTGGTCTGGACGGCTTCGGGGAAGCCCGCGATGTACTCGTCGAAAGTGGTTGCACGTGCTCGAGCTGCGGGCATGACATCCGCTCCTTTGAGGGCGCCGCGCGCCCGCTCGATGGTTGGTCTGCGTCGTTCGCGCGTTCGTCGCGGAGCGGCCGAGCCGGCAGGGGTGGTCCGCTGCCGACATCGGCCGCCCGACCGCTCCGCTGCCACGGCCGACGCCACCGTGCCGGCACGGGACGAAGCGTCCCCGCCCGAGCGAGCTCGAGCGGGGACGCGTGTCGTGGCGGGTATCGGCGGCCGTCAGGCCGCCTGGACAACCTTCACGTTCGAGGCTTGCAGGCCCTTGGGGCCCTGCTCGACGGTGAACTCCACCTGGTCGTTCTCGTTGAGGCTGCGGAAGCCATCACCTTGGATGGCCGAGAAGTGCACGAAGACGTCCTTGCCGCCGTCGCTCTGCTCGATGAACCCGAAGCCCTTGTCGCCGTTGAACCACTTGACTTTGCCTGTTGCCATGATCTTGTTCTCCTAAGTGTCGCCCGGCCGCAGCCGGGCGCAGTCATATCCGGGCGACCGCCCGTGTTTCAAGAAAGCCTTATCGACTTTTTCGGAACACCGGAGCATAGACGTTCCGGCCCGGAATAGCAAGGGCCTTCGAACACGGGGCCTCCGAGCGCGACCTTGCGGCCGGACGGGGTGGCGGCGAGCAGAGCTCCCGGCGAAGGCGACGTGCCGCGTAGGAACGACGTGGTAGGCTGTGAATATTCCTTGGACAGGCAACGTGGATGTCTCCATTGCGGGGCGCGATCCGCTCAGGGAACCGCCTACGGCGTGTGCACCGATGGGTGCGGACCACCGCGGCGTAGGTAGGGACACCGTGCTGGTGCGCGGCAGTGGAACGGTGTGGACCGGCTTGCCCCACCGTGGACCATCGTTCGCGCCCGCCGAAGGGACCGTCGGATGAACGAACCAACCCAAGTGCAGTCCGGATACCCGGGCTGGCAGGCGATCGTACGGAAGTACCAAACGCCCGACTTGCGCAGGAGCCTGTGGCAGATCGCGAACTCGTTCGGCGGCCTGCTGGTGCTAGGGGCGCTCATGTACCTGGCCCTCGGCGTCGGCTACTGGCTCACGTTGCTGCTGGCGGTACCCGCTGCCGGCTTCCTGGTACGCATCTTCATCATCCAGCACGACTGCGGCCACGGTGCCTTCTTCAGGTCCAAACGCGCCAACGATGTCGTCGGCGGGCTGAGCGGTGTCCTGACGGCTACGCCCTACAACTTCTGGCGCAAGACGCACGCGATCCACCATGCGCACCATGCCGAACTGGAAGAGCGCGGCGTCGGCGACGTGTGGACCATGACGGTCGATGAGTACGCTTCTGCGCCGTGGTGGAAGCGTGCCGGCTATCGTGTCTTCCGCCACCCGTTGTTCCTGTTCGGGGTCGCGCCGGCGTTCAACTTCCTCCTCGTGCAGCGCTTCCCGCTCGGTGCGAGGGCGAGTTGGCGCACCGGGGAGAAGCGGTCGGTGTGGCTGACGAACGCGGCCATCGCGGTTCTGTTGACTGGCTCGAGCCTTCTCATCGGCGTCGTGCCCACCTTCGTGATCGGACTCCCTGTCATCCTGCTGGCAGCTAGCGCCGGAACCTGGCTCTTCTACGTGCAGCACCAGTTCGAGCGCACCTACTGGGAGCACACGCCGACGTGGGACTACACGCTCGCCGCGCTCCACGGCAGCTCGTACTACTCTCTGCCGAGGGTCCTGCAGTGGTTCAGCGGGAACATCGGCTTTCACCACATCCACCACCTCAGTCCGCGCATCCCCAACTACAACCTGGAGCGGTGCCACCGTGAGAACCCCACCCTTCAGCGCGTCACGAAGCTGACCCTGGTCGGTAGCTTCAGGACGGTCGCGCTTGCGCTGTGGGACGAAGACCGGCGACGCCTGGTGACGTTCCGCGAAGCGCTGCGGGGCAAGCCCGCCGCGGCGTCGGCATGAGGCTGCGCCTCGGCGCACCAAGACGGTTCCCCTGCCCTTCCCGCGCTGTTCCGGCCTTTGTGATGGCGCTGGGCGCGGTCGGCCACCCGCGTCCACCGCGCTGGTGTGTCCCTACCGTGGTACAATCGAGCACCGCTTACGAACCTAGGGCGACGGTATCCCGTCGGTTGCCTTGGCATCCTGCGGCACGGGCGCGTACCACGCGACCGACCTGCAATCACGTTCACGGGAAGCCTCCTGTGGCTGTGGAGGTCTTCCGGAGCTCTCCGGCTTGGCGGGCGCCGTGGAGACGCCCAGCGAGGCAAGCGCCTCGCGCGGGAAGGGAAGTGCGGGATGTGGCCCCGACAAGCCAGCGGCCTTCGTCAGGGAATCTACATGGAGTCTTCGCAGGCTGCAGGCGAGCCGCGACGGTGGCTGCGCGTCATCGTGCCGAATCTCTGGCAGGGCGAATGGCCGTGCCTGGTCGGCCCGTTCTCCGGACGCGTCGTGGCAGAGTACTTCGCCGATCGCGTGGTGGAGTTCGGCCGCTTCGAGGCCGTCCGGGGGCGCGTCTTCGCGCGCCAGGACTCCTACTATGTCCAGGTGGCCCGATGGCGGAAGCGCGTGGCGCTGGGCAGCGGGGCTGTCGCGCAGCGTGGCCCGGCATGATCGACAACGGCGCGTCGGGCCGCGACCGGGCGTAGGCCCGGCGTGGACCGCGTGACTCGGAGGTTCCCAGCGACGCGACCGCCGGCGCTGGGGTAGGAGCGGAGGAGCATCGTGAGTAGATGCAAGCGAACGGAAGATCTCGAGGTACACCACAAGCGCCGCAGCCAGGGTAACCGCCTATCGAACGCCATCGTGATGTGCCGACCCTGCTACCAGAAGACCCCGTTCCACGGCCTGCCGGGCCCGAGCCCGGAGCCGTTCACTGAAGAGACGACGAGGTACGCGCTTCGGCAAGCCGGTCACCGGTGCGAATGCAAGAGCTCGCGCGGTTGCCATTAGTCGCGCGGACTTGCTGACGGCCTCTGTTGGAACGGTGTCGATCAGGCGCAGCATTGGGTCGTGAGTGGCTAGGTGCTCGAGGAGTTCTACTGGACCGCGACCTGGAAGCTGCGGCCCTCATGCCTGCGAACGACTCGCTTGCGTGGGCGTTGATGGTTGTGGCGGCGAGACGATCCGGCCGGGAGGGGGCGCCGGTGTCGATGCGGCGATTCTGGAGCGTTCGGGAGGCTATCTCCGTCGCGTCCATGCCGCGCCGGCCGCCACGTCCCGATGGTCGGCCGCTCCAGTCGCTCCGGGCCGTTGCAGATATGGAAACCTCGCTGGGCGCATGGAACGGCGTCCTGCGCAGGCAGCTGCGCAGGACGCCAGTGAAGCGATGGTGACGGTCAGGCGGGCTACTTCTTGCCCCAAGCGGCGTAGACGAAGGTCCAAACCGGATCGATCGTGAAGTTCGTGACCGAGGGGTTGGCCCACTTGTACTCGACAGGGAAGAAGAGCGGGACCCACGGGTAGTCGGCGAGGATCGCCTTCTGGGCCTTCTGGTACATCGGCAAGGCCTGATCGATGGGAAGACCCTGGGCGTCGTTCATGAGCTTGTCCACCGCGGCGTTCTGGTACTCGGACAGGTTGAACGAGCCCTGCTTCACGTTGGCCGAGTTGAAGAGCACGTCGAGGAAGTCGGATGGGTCCGGGTAGTCCTGATACCAGCCGCTGTATCCGATGGCCGCCTTCTTGAGCGTGGTGATGGTGTTGATGTACTCCGCGTGCGGCAGCGCCTTGATGTTGAGCTTGATGCCCGCTTCTGCCATCTGCTGCTGCAGTGCCTGGGCGATCTGCGGGCCGGGTGGGTTCGAGAGCGTGATGAAGTCCGCCTGAATCCCGTTGGGGTGCCCTGCCTGGGCGAGGAGGTCCTTGGCCTTCTGCGGGTTGTAGCTGATCGCCTCGATCGAGCTGTCATAACCGGGCATGGCCGGCGGGAGTATCTGGTTGGCTACTTGTCCGCGCCCGTTCATGAGCTGGACGATGCGGCTCTTGTCGACGGCGTAGTTGACGGCTTCGCGAACGAGCTTGTTGTCGAACGGCGCGACCTGGGTGTTCATGAAGACGTAGTCGATGCCCACCTGGGTGAAGTGGTGCAGATCGGCCTTGTACTTCGGGTTATTCGCCACGGACAGGAACTGTGCCGACGGGATGTCATCGCCGATGACGTCGATCTCGCCGCGCTGCGCGCGGAGCAAGGCGACCTGGGGGTCCAGGTTGAAGGTGAAGTCGATCTCGTCGACCTTGGCGGCGGTGGCGGGGTCGAAGTAGTCGGGGTTCTTGACCAAGACCATGCTCTGGCCGGGCACCCACGACTTGAGGAGGAACTGCGCGCTTCCGACGACGTGGTGCGAGTAGTCTCGCCCCCACTTCTCGACGGCCTGCTTGGGCTCGGCGGAGGAGAAGGGGGTCGCAAGGATGTTCATGAAGGTGCGGTCGGGTTTCGCGAGGGTGAATGAGATGGTGAGCGGGTCCGGCGTCTTGATGCCGGCCACGTGGTCCGTCTTGCCGTCGATGAAGTCTTGTGCGCCCACCAGGTTGCCGTACCAGCCACCCATGCCCCCTTGCGGCGATTGCGTCTTCGGATCGAGGATGCGCTCGATCGCGTAGCGGAACGCGCCAGAGTCGACGGGTTCGCCGTCAGAGAACTTGATGCCCGGGTGGATATGGAAGGTGTAGGTCTTGAGGTCGGTGCTCACCGATGGCATGCCCGTGGCGGCCCATGGGACGAGCGTTGTGCCGTTCTCGTAGCTGAGCAACGTGATGAACAGGGCGTGCTCGACCGGCCAGTTCTCGATGTCGTACCCGATGGCCGGGTCGAGCGTTGCCATGTCCTCCGTGTAGGACACGTGAACGACCGTTGCGGCCTGGGCGACCATGAACGCGGCCAGGCCTATCGTGACGAGGACCAGTGAGAGTGCTTTCATTGAACGACGCAAGCCTCTGCCTCCTAGTTGACTGGTGGGGCACCTAGACCCCTGGATGTGGCCGCCGACGTGTCAGTGGAAGGGGCGCGGCGCCACGGTAGGAACCGAGTGCTCGGCTCCGCTGCTACCCCTCACTCACCTCCCCTCGTGAACGAGATGCGTGGGTCGATGAAGCCGTAGAGGATGTCGACCGCTGTGTTGGCGAGCACGATGACGACGGCCGTGAACAGCACGGTCCCCATGATCATCGGGATGTCGACGTTGAGAATCGCCTGCCAGGCCAGTGTGCCGATGCCCGGCCAACCGAACACTTCTTCGATGATGAGCACCCCGCCCATGAAGACGCCGAGGTCGAGGCCCGCCATCGTGATGATGGGTCGCAGTGCGTTCCTGAAGGCGTGCTTGTAGATGACGATGGCCTTCTTCAGGCCCTTGGCGCGGGCGGTGCGCACGTAGTCCTCGGAGAGCACTTCCAGCATCGAGGCCCGGCTCATGCGGGTGTAGAAGGCCGACCCTGTAACGCCAAGCGTGAGCGCTGGAAGGACCAGCGCGGAGGCACCTCCCGCCGCGCCCCCTAGAGGGAAGATAGGAACGACGTACGCGAAGAGGTAGAGCAGGATGATGCCGAGCCAGAACGGCGGGACGGCGAGGGCCAGTAGCACGAAGACCATCGATGCGCCGTCGATGCCCGACCCCCGATAGACGGCCGCCGCGACTCCCAAGCTGACACCGATGATCAGCTCGACGAACAGACCCGCGAGCGCCAGCTCAGCTGTGTATGGGAACCTCCGGAGAATGGTGGGGAGCACCTTCTGCGACGTCTTGAAGGAGCGCCCGAAATTGCCGTGGAGCGCTCGGGTCAGGTAGCGCCAGTACTGGACGTAGACGGGCTGGTCGAGGCCCAGCTCATGGGCGATGCTGTCGACGACCGAGGCGGGAGCGTTCGGACCGGCGATCATTCTGGCAGGATTGGCAGGCATGAGGACACCGATCGTGAAGGTGATCATGGATGCTGCGAGGAGTACGACGGCACTCCACAGAAGGCGCCGACCCAGGTACTCCAGCATGTTCAGCGCCCTCCCGTGTTCTTCGGATCCAGAGCGTCACGAAGCCCATCTCCGAGGAGGTTGAAGCCGAGCACAGAGATGCCCAGGAAGATACCCGGGAAGATCACGAGCCACGGCATGACCGTGAGATACTGCGCCCCTTCGGCGATCATGTTGCCCCAGTCGGGTCTGGGCGGCTGCACGCCGATGCCTAGGTAGGAGAGGGCGGCTGCGAAGAGGACGGTCGTGGAGAAGTTCAGAGTCCCGTACACCAGCGCCTGTCCAAGGATCTGCGGCAGGACGTGCGACCGGACGATGCGTCCACTCGGCGCTCCCAGTGCCCTCGCGGCCTCGATGTACTCGCGGCGCTTGACGGAGAGGACCTCGCCACGAACGATCCGGGCGAGGTAGAACCATGACGAGAAGCCGATCACGAGCACGACGACCGTCACGCCGGGCCGCAGAACCACGGCCAGGAAGCCGGCGAGCAGGAGAACGGGGAAGCTGATGAGGATGTCGGTGATGCGCATCAGGACCGTGTCGGTAACGCCGCCAGCGTAGCCGGCAACCGTGCCGAAGACGAGCGCGATCACCAATGAGATGATGTTCGCGGAGATGGCGACGAACATCGAGGTCCGGGTCCCGTACAGGATCCGGCTGTAGAGGTCCCTCCCGAGGTTGTCCGTTCCGAACCAGAAGGTCGAGCTCGGCGGTAGAGGGCCTCCCATCGCCGACAGGCCATCGGGGAACTGCGTGTTCGGGTTGCGCGTGGCGATGACCGGGGCCGACAGTGCGACGAGCACGATCAGGAAGCTCAACGCCAAGCCCGTCACGCCGAGTCGATTGCGCCGGAAGCGACGGAACGCGGCCTGGGCCGGTGTTTCGATCCGGCCACCCTCCGTGGCGCGCTCCTGAATCACGAATGCCTCGCCTGTGGTGCTGCATGCCCGCCCAGGCCGCCGCAAGCGGCACATGATCTCCGTGCGTTCGGCCATCTGCCCGCGATTGCGGGTCTGGTGGGTGCTTGGGCAGACGTCATCGGGGGAAGCGAATCCTGCCGGCCTAGCTGGTGGCGCCGACGCCGACCAGAGGGTCGCCTTCGTTGATGGCGAGGCTCGTGACGCTGAACATCACGATGCCGTCGACAGCGCTCTTCGCCTCCTGTTGGAGCTCACCGAGAACGTCGGTGACAACTCCGAGGGATTGCCCGGCCGCAACGCGCTCTCCGGCCTCGATCGCCGGGTACCAGCAGCCGTTGGCCGTGCTGCGGGACCAGGAGAACTTGCTGAGCACGGTCGTTCGGGTCTCTGTCGGTGACGATGTCTCGAGCATTCCGAGCTTGTGCAGCATGCGCCGTGCGCCACCCGTGAGCGTGGAGACGCTCGCCTCGGGCCACAGGCCCTGGCCCCCGGCCTCCGCGAGGACGGCGGGGATGCCAAGATCGTGTGCCGCGCTGAAGGTCATGCCGGTGCCGGCGTCTTCGATCCGGTAGGGCAGCGCGAAAGCGTCTGCGAGCTCGGCCGCGCGGCGGGCGACGGCATCGGTTCCGGGCACATGGATTGCGAAGGGCGAGAGTGCCTCGATGAGGTCGCCGCCGTGCAGGTCCAGGTATGCGTCGGCGCCTTCCATGAGGCCCGTCAGCCACGAAGCAAGGATCTCGCTATGGCTCCCGTCGCGTCTGCCGGGGAACACCCGATTCAGGTTCTTCCCATCCTCGGGGGTGACGTAGATGCTGCGGGCGAAGAACGCGCTCACGTTCACGATCGGCACCACGATCAAGGTTCCCTGAAGCGTTGCCGGCGCGATCTGGGCGAGCCGGTGCGCGGCCGCGATCGAGGCATACTCCGCCCCATGGATGCCCGCAGTGATGAGAACGGTGGGGCCGTCCCCCGAGCCTTTCGCGACGAAGCAGGGGACGCCCCCGCCGGCTTCGCCGTGGGGATACAGCATGCCCTGCCAGCGTTGCCCGGGAGATGGGTCCGGGGGTCGTAATGGGCTGGCGTGGCGGTCTGTCGGGCTCCGAGGCGGCATCGTGTCATGGGCTCCCTTCCGACGGGACCCGTATCTCGTGGTTGTCGTGGGGTGAAGCAGGAACGTCGGGAAGGGGCCTTCCGGTTCGCAGCGCTCTGACGATAGGAAGGATGTGCGCCTCGACGAAGGTGGGGTCGGGGGTGTGCCGGAACTCGAAGGCACGTTCGTGGGCGCCCCGGTGGGTTCGTACCTCTTCGGCGCCACTGGCGTAGACGACGACGTCGTTGGCCGACACCAGGCTCGGCAGGTGGGGATCCGTTACCAGGCAATAGGCCACCTTGGCGAGGTGAGGTGCGTACTGGGCGATTCCTGCCTCGAGTGCCGGCAGGAATCCAGGAAGTCGGGCCACGCCGAGCACGCGGTCGCGCGGATCGATGCGGGCCAGCGACACACGCGTGTGCTCACTCGGCTGAAAGCGCAGGTAGGTGACCAGAGCGCCAGGACCGATGAGGTTGCGCAGCTGCGATACACGGTAGGGGAGGGTCACGAACAGATCGAAGTCCGCCTTCGTGGAACGGGCGTCCTTGGGGAGGTCGTCGAACGTCGTCGAGCGGACGCGCGCGGATCCTGCCAGGGCTTCCTGAAGCGCATCACCGTATCCGACGGTGGCGCCCTCGAACAACCCGACAAGGAGGATCGTGATTTCGCGCTCTCGGGTTTCGCTGCGATCGAGGCGCGCTGCCACGCGATCCAGGAGTTGCCCCGCCTCGAGGCCCATGCGTTTCCCCTCGATGGCGAGGCGGTCCAGGATGGCTTCGAGCTGACGATCCTGGTCGCCCCCCATCGGCACGCCGATGGTCTCGGTGACGTAGGTGCCTCGGCCGGGTAGCGCCTCCAAGAGGCCGCCCTTCTGGAGCTCCCGATAGACCTGAGAGATGGTCACCGGCGAGACGCCTAGGGTCTCGGCGAGCTGCCGGACGGTTGGCAGCCGCGTGCCCGGGTTCAGGTCTCCGCATGCGATGGCGTACTCGATCTGTCCCCGTAGCTGAACGCCGAGAGCGACCGTGCTGGCTCGGTCGATGAATGGGCGGAAGGGCACAGTGGTTCCCTTTCCTGGAGTTCCTGGACTACCGCGGAAAACTGTTACATATGACTGTAACGAGCACTCTCGGCGAAGTCAAGGCGGCGTCCTGTCGCGACCAGCGTGCCAGGGAAGTGCTGTGTGGAGCGCGCCTCGGAAGCTGTTTGTGGCCCTCGCGGACCGACCACGTTGACGCCCACAGGCGATTGTCCTATATTCGTGTAACAACTTTCGTCGTTCAATCTTCGCACGACGGAGAGGGGGAATCACCGTACGCGCGGAGCGCGGGCGGGTGCTCGCGTTCCCGTCGCTACCTCACGCTCCTGAACGTGCATCTTCGCAATAGGAGGCGGTATGAAACGAACGCTTACCATTCTCGTTGCGTTGCTGGCGCTTCTCGCGACGGTCGGGTTCGCGCAGAAGACACTGGTCATCGCGATCCAGGCCGACCCCACAGGTTTCGATCCGGAGGCCGTGCTCAACAACACCTCCGGCTTCGTCATGTCGGCCGTCTACGACAGCCTGGTCCGTTACAAGCCCGGAACCGTGGATGTGGAGCCCGGTCTGGCCGAGAGCTGGGACATCTCGGCGGACGGGTTGACGTACACGTTCCACTTGCGGCACGGGGTCAAGTTCTCCGACGGTACGCCGTTCGACGCGCAGACATACGTCAAGAGCCTCGACAGGCTGTTCAACAAGAGCGATCCCGCGTACATCTACAACACTGGTCCCGTCGAGAGCTACATCCACTTCACCTACGACGCGGTCGCGAGCTACAAGGCGCTTGACGACTACACCGTCCAGTTCAAGCTCAAGCAGCCCTCGGCGCCCTTCCTCACCAGCCTGGCGATGGTCTGGAACGGCGTGGTGAGCCCGACCGCGGCGGCGAAGTACGGCAAGGACTTCCGCAACAACCCCGTCGGAACGGGCCCCTTCATCTTCAAGGAGTGGGTGCACAACGACCACGTCACGCTCGAGGCCAACCCGGACTACTGGGGCGGCAAGCCCAAGGTCGACCGCGTCATCTTCAAGGTGATCCCGGACGCCCAGACGGCGCTTCTCCAGATGAAGCAGGGGCAGGTGCAGATCCTGGCCGACGTGTCCAGCCAGATCATCCCGGCCATCAAGTCCGACGCGCACCTGAAGCTCGTCACGCAGCCGGGGCTGACGGTCAACGGCATCGCCCTGCCGACCGACACCAAGCCCTTCGACGATGCCCGCGTGCGGCAGGCCCTCAACTACGCCATCGACCGGAACGCAATCGACAAGTCGCTCTACAACGACCTTGCCGTACCGATGACGGCGCCCATCCCCAAGGCGCAGTGGAGCTACGACGGAAGCCTTTCGCCCTACACGTACAACCCCGAGAAGGCGAAGCAGCTCCTGGCCGCGGCCGGCTACCCCAACGGCTTCAAGGCGGAGCTGCTGGCCTACAACTCGGCGCGCGGCTACAACCCGGCCGGCGCTCAGATGGCGGTGGCGATCCAGAGCTACCTGAAGAAGATCGGCGTCGACGTGTCCATCCAGCAGATGGAGTTCGGCTCGTTCCTCTCCAAGGTGCGCTCGGGCGACTACCACGGCATGGCCATGACCGGCTGGTCCGGCGACAACGGCGACCCGGACAACTTCCTCTACGAGCTGTTCGACTCATCGACCATCCCGGTGGGCGACACCGCGCACTACAAGAACGCGCAGGTGGACAGCCTGCTCGCCCAGGCCCAGGCCCAGACCGGCCACGCCCAGCGCGTGCAGCTCTACCAGCAGGCGCAGCAGCTCATCTGGCAGGACGCCCCCTGGATCTTCCTCAACAACACCCTGCAGGTGCGCGCCACCACCGACAACGTCACCGGCTTCGTCCTCAACCCGACGCAGATGTTCTTCGGGCTCGAGAACGTCGGCCTGAAGTGAGCTCGCCGCGCGCGCCCTTCGGGGCGCACGCGTTCCCCGCCCCACCGGACGGCCTCCGGTGGGGCGGGGAACGTTCGACTCGGGCCTAGACTGGCCTGGAGGCCATGTTCCAGTACACCTCCCGCCGCCTGCTCCAGCTCTTGCCCGTCATCCTCGGCGTGAGCCTGCTGGTGTTCTTCGCCATGCACGTGCTGCCGGGGGACGTCGCGACGCTGTTGCTCGGCGACCGCGCCACCAAGCTGCAGCTCGTCCAACTGCGCCACCAGCTCGGTCTCGACAAGCCTATCTGGGTGCAGTACTGGGCGTTCCTCACGTCGGCGCTTCGTGGCGACTTCGGCCTGTCGTTGCGCACCAACCACCCCGCCCTGGGGATGGTGTTGCAGGCGTTCCCGGTGACCTTCCAGCTGGCGCTGGCGGCCCTGGCCTTCGCCCTCCTCGCCGGCCTGCCTCTCGGTGTCGTGGCGGGGACCAGGCCGGGCGGTTGGCTCGACAACGCCCTGCTGGGCGTATCGCTCATCGGCGTGTCGATGCCCATCTTCTGGCTGGGCCTGATGCTGATCCTGGTGTTCGGCGCGCACCTGAACTGGCTGCCCATCGGCGGGGTGCTCGACATCGGCCAGAGCGTGCACCGCATCACCGGCATGCCCGTCCTCGACGCGGCGCTCGAAGGGCGGTGGGCGGCGTTCGACAGCGCCGTCCGGCACCTGGTGCTTCCGGCCGTCACGCTGGCCACCATCCCCCTCGCGCTGATCACCCGCATCACCCGTGCCGAGGTGCTGGGCGCTCTGGGGCACGACTACGTGCGCACGGCGCGCGCCAAGGGCGTGCGCGAGCGCGGCGTCGTGCTCAGGCATGCGCTGCGAAACGGCATGATCCCCGTGGTGACGGTGGTGGGCCTGCAGTTCGGGCTGCTGCTCTCGGGGGCCGTTCTCACCGAGACGATCTTCTCGCTTCCGGGCCTGGGCCGGCTGATGGTCGACTCCATCCTCAATCGCGACTACCCGGTGGTGCAGGCCGGCGCCATCGTCGTGGCCCTGGTGTTCGTGGTCATCAATCTGCTCGTGGACGTTTCGTACGCCTATCTCGACCCGAGGATCCGCTACCAATGACGACCGCGACGACGAGCCCGGAGGTCGCGGCGGCGCCTGCCGGCGGTGCGCGCTCGCGGCATCTCAGGCGCCTGCTGAGGAAGCCGAACTTCGTGATAGGCAGCGTCATCGTGCTCGCGTTCCTCGCGGTCACCGTCCTGGCGCCCGTGCTCACGCCCTTCGATCCGACCGAGGGGGACTTCCTCAGCGCGCGCTTGCCGCCCGTCGCGGGGCATCCGCTGGGCACCGACCAGTACGGGCGGGACCTGCTGACGCGCGTGCTCTATGGCTCACGCACGGCACTGCTCGCCATCCTGGTCGCGGACGGCATCGCGCTCGTCGCGGGCAGCGGCCTCGGGCTGGCGGCGGGGTTCTACGGCGGGGCCACGGACAGCATCATCATGCGTGTCGTGGATGTCTTGCTGGCGTTCCCCTACCTGCTGCTGGCCTTGATCATCGTCGCGGCCCTGGGGCCGAGCCTGTTCAACGCCATGGTGGCGATCGGCGTGGTGTACACGCCGCAGTACGCGCGCCTGCTGCGCGGCAAGGCGCTCTCCATCCGTCAGCAGGAGTACGTGCAGTCGGCGCGGGCCCTGGGGGCGCGAGACCTGAGGGTGATGCTCCGGCACGTGCTACCCAACAGCGCCGTCCCCATCCTGGTGACGGCGACGCTGCAGGCCGGCACCGTGATCGTGGAGACTGCGGGCCTCTCGTTCCTCGGCCTCGGCGCGCAGCCTCCCACGCCGGACTGGGGCGCGATCCTCGCCGATGGCCAGACGTACTTCCTGACGTCCTGGTGGATCGCCACCTTCCCTGGCCTGGCCATCCTGCTGGTGGTGCTCGGCTTCAACTTGGTGGGCGACGCCCTGCGCGACACGCTCGAAGGCGGCTGACCGGCGCGCCGTGCCGGCGGCCGGCGGGCCGCCGAGGGCGCGAACCGCCGCGCGGGCGCGGTGCGGCCGCTCAGGAGGGCACCGGAGCGTCCCCGGCGGCAAGCCAACCCGGAAGCTCGGCGGCCACGCGCTGCAGCCGCGATGCCGGCACGATCACCACGCCGTCGGCGTCGGCCACGATCACATCGCCCGGGACGACGCGCACGCCGGCCAGGTCGACCGCCACGTCGATGGCGTCGGCCACGGAGGCGTCGGCGTGGCCGCCACCGGCGCCCCGCGCGCGGCGCGGGAAGCCGCCGCGCGCGCGCACACCCAGACCGCCGGCCGCGAGCGCCGCGAGGTCCCGGACGTAGCCGTCCACCACGGCGCCTGCAGCGCCGCGCGCGGCGGCCTCGCCCGCCAGGGTGTCGCCCAGCAAGGCGGCCTCGAGGCCGCGGGCCGCGGCCACCAGCACATCGTCTCGCGCGAGCCCTTCAACCGCGGCGCGTACCGCGCCGAGGCCGCCCCGCCAGGCGGCCACGGTGCGGGCACGCCCGACGAAGTCGGGGCCGACGCGCACGCCCCACACGGGCCGCGCTGCCTCGGCAGCGTCGTGGTCGCATAGCAGCGCGCACAGGCCGCCGCCCGCCAGCGCCGCACGCAGCGCCTCCACGTCGCTGCTCACCCTGCGCCTCCGACACCGCGGCCTGCGAGCCTGCGCCACAGCCCCACCCAGGCCTGCAGCCCGAGTCGGAACCTTTCGGGCCGGTAGAACTCGTTGGGGGCGTGGATGTCCTCGTCGGCCGTGCTGAACGAGTAGAAGACCGTATCCACCCCGAGCGCCTCGCGGAAGGTCGCGGCGATCGGGACCGTCCCGCCCATGCCGACCACGTCGGGCGGGGCGCCGAAGACGGCCTCCAGGGTCTCGGCCGCCGCCCGCACCCACGGGCTCTCCGAGGAGACGCGGTAGGCCACGGCCCCGTGCGCTTCCCCCTCGAAGCTCAGCGTCACGCCGGGCGGACGGTGACGCTCGAGGTGGCGGCGCACCTTGGTGACGATGTCCTCGGGGTCCTGGGCCGGCACCAGCCGGCACGTGATCTTCACGTGCGCCTCGCTCGGCAGCACGGTCTTCGTCCCGATGCCCTGGTAGCCGCCGTAGAGGCCGTTGACCTCGAGCGTGGGCCGAACCCATTGCCGGGCCAGCGTGCCGAAGCCTTCCTCGCCGAACGCGGCCGGCGCCCCCACGGCAGCCAGGTAGGTCGCCTCGTCGAAGGGCAGGCTCCCGAGCGCCGCAGCGAGCGCCGCGTCCGGTTCCTGCACGTCGTCGTAGAACCCCTCCACGGCCACGCGGCCGCCGTCGTGAAGGGAGGCGACGAGCTCGCAGGCGGCGTGAAGGGGGTTGGCCACGCCGCCCCCGTGCCGGCCCGAGTGCAGGTCCTTGGCCGGGCCGTGCACGGTGAGCTCGAGGCCCGCCAGCCCGCGCGCCGCCAGTGTGATGCTGGGAGCCTCCGCCCGCCACATGCCGCCGTCGGCGGAGAGCGCCAGGTCGCAGGCGAGCGCCTGCCTCCGCGACTCCACCAGCGCGCCGAGGTGCGGACTGCCGATCTCCTCCTCGGCCTCGAACAGGAAGCGCAGGTTCACCGGGGGTTGCTCGCCGGCCTCGAAGAACGCCTCGGCCGCCAGGATGGGCAGCAACATCGAAGCCTTGTCGTCGCTGACGCCGCGACCGTAGAGGCGCCCGTCGCGCTCCGTGAGTGTGAACGGTGGGGACGCCCAGGCGTCGAGCGGTTCCGGCGGCTGCACGTCCAGGTGGCCGTACACGAGCACGGTCGGGGCGTCGCCAGCGCCGTCGTAGCTACCGAAGACGGCCGGGTGCCGCGGGGTCTGCCACACCTCGACGTCGATGGCGCCGTGGCCGGCGCGCGCCAGGCGCGCTTCGACCCACGCCACGGCGCGCCGGACGTCCTCTGCGCGCGCCGGGTCGGTGCTCACGGAGGGGATGGCGACGAACTCCGAGAGCTCGTCCAGGTAGCGCGGCCCCTGCTCCTGCAGCACCTTCAGGACGGCGTCCACGTCACTTCCCTCCGTCGACCGCGAGCGTCTGGCCGGTCACCCAGCCTGCCTGCTCGCTGGCGAAGAAGAGCACGGCGTTGGCGATGTCGTCGGGCGTGCCGAGCCGGCGCAGGGCGATGCCATCGACGAGGTTGCGTTGACCCTGCTCGCCGTAGGCCTTCCACTGCTTCTCGGTGGTGGGGTTGGAGCGCACGAAGCCGGGCGCAACGTTGTTGACGGTGATTCCCCACGGGCCGAGCTCGTGTGCGAGCTGACGGGTCAGGCCGATCTGTCCGGCCTTGGCCGACGCGTACGCCTGGATGCCCGTCAGGCTGATGCCCAGGCCGGCGCCGCTGGAGATGTTGATGATGCGTCCCCTGCGGGCCTCCTTCATGGCCGGCGCTGCGGCCTGGCTGGCGTAGAAGGCGCCGTCGAGGTTGACGGCGACGATCGCGCGCCACGCTTCCACGGAGATCTCCTCCAGTGGCCTTCCAACCTGACCGAGGACGCCGCCCGCATCGTTGACGAGGATGTCGATGCCACCGTGACGAGCGCGCGCCCTGTCGAAGGCGGCGCGGACGCTGTCACGCTCCGTGACGTCGAGCCGTTCCGTTTCGAGAGGCGTGCCTGCGTCCTCTCCGAGTCGTGCCGTTTCGTCCAACTCCGCCTCGGCGATGTCGAAAGCCACCACCTGCGCGCCCAAGGCAGCGAAGCTGAGGGCGATGGAGCGGCCGAAGCCGTGCGCGGCGCCGGTGACGAGGGCGGTGCGGCCATCAAAGCGGATGTGCACCGGGCGCTCCTTCCTGGTTCCCGACCGGGAGCTCGAGCAGGTTCGACCAAGCCAGGGGCCGATCGCCCGACTCGACCTCGTGCATCAGCTCCACGAGGGCCTCGATCGCGGGAGCCGGGATGCCCCGTCGGCGCGCGATGCGGAGGATGGGGCCGAACTGCGCGTCGATCTCGGTCTTTCGATGGTGGACGGCGAGGTCGCGCCAGATGCCGCTGTGCGTCTTGGCGGATGCCTGGTTGAACGCGACCATGGCCGCAAAGGTCGCGTCGACGGCGGTCGGGCTCGCGGCGCTCGAGAAGGCATCCGGGTCGAATCCATTGAATCCCATGGGTGTGACACCTTCGGCCGCCGCAACCTGCGTCACTTCTCGGGCGAGCTCGATCAGGGCAGGCCGGGCATCAGGGGCGAGCAGACTATCGACGATACTAGCGTTGGTCAGCGCACCCGCGAACAGCAGCGCGCCGTATCCCATCTTCCCCCAGAGGTAGCCCCAGACGTTGTCCGTGGCGACAGCATTCGGCTCGAAGTGGCGTAGTGCCTGGACGACTCGGTTGGCTCGCTGGCTGGAACGGCCGTCGAGCTCGCCGACCACCACGGCCCCTCGCCCTCCGAAGTGGATCACGCCCGGCTCGAGCACGTCTGCGCCGAAGTTGACGAATGCGCCAAGCGTGCGTGACGGACCCACGACATCAGCGATCGCCAGCTCGTTGAGTCCGTTCTGGAGCGAGACGACCAGGCCCTGGCGAGACAGGTGGGGCAGGAGCTGTCGCACGGCGTCCTCGGTGTGCAGGGCTTTCGTGCTCAGGAAGATCGTGTCCCACGTGCCTTCGACACCGTCGGGCAGGCAGCAGGGCACGACCTGCGTGAAGCTCTCGATCGGGCCGGTGAGCTGGATGCCCGTTCGGCGTAGGGCACCGACGTGCGCCTCGTTGGCATCGACGACCGTGATGTCGAGTCCGGCTCGTGCAAGGTAGGCGGCCACGGTGCCGCCGATGGCGCCAGCGCCCCAGATGAGGATGCGTTGGCGTTCGTCGCTCTTGTCGGAATGGGTCACTGCCAGGGGCCCTTCAAGGCCTCGCGAGTCTCCTCAACGCCGGCCGCCCAGACCTCCATCATCCGGTCGTCGGGCTTCTGGTAGGCGCCGCCGAAGTTCCCATCCCCGAGGTACGCGCGCACGGCAGCGGCGTCCATGAGGCGCATGCGTGCAACGTCGATCATGGGCTTGGCGTCGTCGGGAAGATGGACCCCGTCGAGGCGCGTCCACGGGAAGTTCTCCATCCAGGACGCATGCGAGGCTTCGGGATCGATCCCCTGCACGACCGCGAAGCATCGGGGTGCGTTCCACCAGTTGTGCCACTTCACGGCGATGCCGGGGTTCCGGTTCATCCACTCCTGCAGGATTGAGCCGCCTGGGCTGTTCCCGCCGTGCCCGTTCACGAAGAGGATCCTCTTGAATCCCGTGGCGGCGAGGCTGTGGAGGATGTCTTCGACGATACGGTGGTAGGTCTCGAGTCGCAGGCTGACGCTTCCCGGGAAGCGGAGGAAGTAGGGGGTGATGCCGTAGGTGAGGGCGGGGAACACCGGCACGCCCAGCGGAGCTGCCGCTTCGGTGGCGACCCGTTCCGACAGGATGGAGTCCACCGAGAGGCTCAAGTAGCCGTGCTGCTCCGTGCTTCCCATGGGAACGACAACGCGGTCGTCCTTCTCGAGGTAGCGCTCGACCTGCATCCAGTTCATCTGGTTGATCTTCATGGCGCCTCCTACGTGGATCCCTTCAGGCGTAGCCCCTCCAGCCTCGGGAGCAGTCGGGTCTCGATGGACCGAGCTTCGGGTTCGAATCTGAACTCGAGGGCGGTGACCTCGGGCGGAAGCCGGCTGAGGACTTCGCCTGATCCCGTGCCATACACGACGACGGTGCTCGACGTGATCGAACGATCGAACCCGGGTTGATTGTTGAGCACCGCCTTCACGTCCGTGACGTGCGGCGCGTATCGACGGACGTTGTTCTGCAGAGTGGGCAGGAAGTCGGGAACGTTGCTGACGGCGGCGATCCGGGAGTCGGGAGGCAGGGCGGCGAGTCGCGTACGCGTCTCTTGCGATGGGATGAAGGTGAGGCCGATGACCGGGGCCCCTTCAGGCAGCACCGCGCGAAGCTGGCGCTCTCGATTTGCGATCGTCAGGTAGGCGTCAGACGTCCACTCGGGTGGCTCGCTACGCTGGAATCGCTCGAACGTCGTTGCCTGGATCACGTCTCCACGTCGAAGCGAGCCGCGGATCGAGGCCGCATACGCTTCGCTTGCTTCGGCGTAGACGCCCACGAAGAGGATGTGGAGCTCGGCCCCGGAGCCACCGGGCTGTCCTGCTCGAAGCGCAACTGCTTCGGCGACGGCGGCTCGCGTGTAGCCCAAGCGCTCGGCGGTCGCGAAGAGGGCATCAACCGCCTTGCGAAACGTCACCGCACCTTCGCTCTGTAGCGTCGCTGGCAGGCTCCCCGAAACGAACGTCCCACGCCCCTGGTAGCTCTCCAGGAGCCCTTTGTCGCGCAGCTCCTTGTAGACCTCCGAAACCGTGGCCGGTGAGATCCTCAGAGCCTGGGCAAGGTCCCGGACGGACGGAAGCTTCGCCCCGCGCGCTATCTCGCCCGTGGTCACACCGTATTCGATCTGGCCGCGAACCTGCACTCCGACCCCGAGCGGGAGCGAGCGGTCGATCGTAAGCGAATGGCGGAGGTCGATGGGAACGGTCATAGCCGGGTAGATCGTCGAGGCCGAGCATCAGGCGATGCCTCAAGCTGTTACAAGAGACGATAACAGTTGCTTCATGGTCGCGTCAAAACGGACGGGAGCGAGCCGTCGTTTCTGTGCGACTAGTCCTTTCAGCCGGGTGAGCGTCGGACAGCACTAGTGTGCCAGGAGGGTAGAACACGGTGCGGACCCCACTGCGTGATCTCTGCCGCATGTGGGTGGTTGCAGCGCGTCGGCTCAAGCGTCGGGTGAGGGCAGGGCCGTGCCCGGGGCCAGTTGGCAGGGGTGGTCGCGGACGGCTCTCACGGGGGAGAGCGCGATGGGCGCGATGGCGCACACCGAGCCGAGCGCCCCGATCCACATGAAGGCGTGCAGGCTGGTGAGGCAATCAACGACGCCGCCAAGCACGACCGCGGCGTGGGGCCGGTGGACCAGGGGGTACGGGAGCAGGCCGCAGGCGTGAAGCAGGAGGGCGTCGGAGATCGATGGTCCGATGCCGACGGCAAGTTGTGTGCGGGCGGTGACGGGTGCCCCGAGGCGTGCGCCCGCGCCTTCAGCCGCGAGGACCCGGCCGGCGGTCGGGGCGGAGAGGTGGAGCACGCGCACGACGTAGAGCAGCCCTATGGCGAACGTCATGCTCGTGAAGAGGTTGAACGTTCGCGTGGTCGTGCCGAGGGTCCGCAGATACGGGTGGCCTGCGACGCACGTGAGGCCCCGACCGACGGCGGAGGCCAGCCGCCGAGGCCCGTTCGTGCGCGCGGGGGACGGTGGTGGGTCGGGGAACCGCGCCCGTGCGATGAGACCCAAGGACAGCGCGTAACCGGCGTCGAGGAGAACGCTGAGCGGACCGGTGACGGCAGCGATGAGGATGCCGGCCGGGCAGGGTTCGACGAGGCGGGCCACCGATTTGCTGAAGCCGAGCCCGACAGGACCAGCAGGGGATGGCGGCCGGAAGGATCGCGCGGCCGCCGTCGCACACGATGAGGACGGGCCTACGCGGCAGCCGGTCGACCCAGGCCCCGGCGGGCCCGCGATGGTGCCGCCGGCGGGCACGCGGCCAGGTCTCAGCTACCGACAGGGCCCACGGACGCCGGTCCCCCTGCCCGCTACACTGATCGGACGGCACCGTCTCCGGTGTCGAGCCGTGCTCGAGCTGCCTCACCACGGGCCTTTTCTCTCACGCGACACCCTTCGGCAGCGCCGGGAACGGTCGGATTCCGGGGGGTTGGTGGTCAGTCGTCGATCGTGAGCCGGTACCGAGCGCCGGAGCTCTCTTGCCGGATGACCACATAGGCTCGATCACGGCCGCGCGTGTAGATCGCGTGGATCGTGTCGAAGCTCTCGTCGAAGGAGCGCCTGAACCAGCCGTGCTCGAACATGCGCCGGTCCACGTCGAGGTACACGTCATACAGGGATGCGTCGCTCTGGAACACCGCGTAGAAGTGATGCGGCCTCGAGCCGCGGTCGATGACGACCAGCCCAGGGAACTCGAAGCGCATGCCGAGGTGGCCCCAGACGATGACCCCCTGGCCCTGTACGCTTGCGGCCGTTTCGCCAGGTCGCACGGTGACCGCACAGCCGGCCAGCGGCAATGCCAACCCCGCAACCAGTCCGGCCAAACGAAGCGTCCTGTTCATCCTGGTACCTCCCTTCTGCCAGTCCCGCGGGACTCGCGAAGGCGGCAGCCTCCAGGCTGCGCTTTCCCAGCAACCGGCAACGACATACACACCAGATCCGACGTGAGCACCGCCCCACAGCGATCCTCGTGCCCGTTCAGGGAAGCGCGAGGCAGCCCGGGCGGCCCCGGTGCGGCGGATGGCAACAGCTCAGGCTCGGCCTGGCGTTCCGCCCGGACGAGGAAGCATTCCAGCGTCAGGGTCGAGCCGCCGCGCCAGCGCGACGAGGGTACGAGCGAGATGGCAGCGCACCTCGTTGGACCGGCGCTGCCGGCCTTGGCGCCGCGACGCTCTCCCCGCTTGGCCAAGCCGCACCATCCGGAGACGGTGCACCTGCGCTTGGAGGTCGTCCAGGTGGCAGCGCAGCAGGGCGTCGAAGACAGCGTCGTGGTGTGGCCCCATGGTGGTTCCTCCCAGTGATTTCGCCTAGATGTGCTCCGGACCCGCTCGCCCTCACGCGAGAGGGCGGGCTGGCGGGCGGGCGTAGCCCGTCTGTCAGCTTCCGCGGTCGGCCTCGGCGTCGCCGGCCTCCTGCCTCGCACGAAGCCGTTGTGGCGGGAGATGGCCCCCACCGGCCCGGGCCGCGGGCCGGGATGCGCCGCCGCGCGGCTCCGTGCCCTGGTAGCCCTGCACTTCTCGATGCCTGGGCCGTATCCAGTGCCGCAACAGTCGCTCCGGGCACCCTTCATCTCGCAGGAGCAGCAGCCGCACTGTGGGCATGTCGTCGCCCGACATCGCGAGCTGCGACGGTGTGCACGGCAGCACCGTCACCCTCGCGGCCGTCAGCATGCGGCCCAGGTCGGGTCCGGCCCACGCGATTGCCTCGCTCGTTCCGACCAGCGTCGCGCCGCAGTGGAGGGCGAGCCAGATCTCCAACATGGAGGCATTGAAGCGCAACGGTGCGCCCTGGAACACCCGGTCGTCTGCCGTCAGCCGGAACACGCGGGCCGCAGAGGCGACGACCTGGCTCGCCCGACGGTGCACCACCAGCACCCCCTGGGCATCTGCCGCCGCGGTGGCGGGATAGACGACGCAGCACGCGTCAGTTGGCCCCACTCCTGTCGTGGAGGGTCGGAGGCGTCGCGCAGAGAGCCGCGCGACCGCGGGGCCGTCCACGTCGAGCCGGATCACCGGGCCGTCGAACGACCGGAGGCGCGCTGCCAGTGCCGCCGTGCTCACCAGCGCTGCCGCGCCCGAGGCCGCTACCATCTGGCGCAACCCGTCCCGGTCGGCTTCGGGATCCAGGGCAACGTACGCCGCACCTGCCTTGAGAACGGCAAGCACCGCCACGTAGGTGTTCACCGACCGCGGCAGCAGCATGGCCACTCGCGTCGCGCGGCCCACACCGTAGGCGCGAAGGTGGCGGGCGAGGCGGTTCGCTCGGCATTCCAGCGCTCCATAGCTCACCGGCTCGTTTGCGACGACCGCAGCAGTGGCGCCCGGACGAAGGTCCGCCTGGGCCTCGAAGTGTTCGTGGAGAAGCTTCGGCCCGGACGACATGACGCCCGTCGCCGTGACGTGGGTCCCACGCCTGCGGTCTCCGGACGGCGGCGCCGTGCGGGCGCCCAGGCACGCGCTCCCGGCCTCGGCCATCGCTGCCGGACTCGACGGCTCGTCGTGACCTTCGCGGACCAGAATCGTAGTCGGTGCCATCAGACGTACCACCTTTCCGTCTCGACTGAACTCCGCCCGGCGGGCGCCGTGAGGGTCTCCGAGCTTGAGAGCGGTGCGCTTGGACTGTGAACGCGAGCAGAGCGGGTCGTGCGCAACGGCCACGCTCGGTCAAGGCTAGGGACGTTCCATGTGAGCTTCCTGCGTGTGCGTCTGAGAACTCACGTGAGCCGCCGGGCCGCCGCGGCCCCACGCACCGTGTCGCCCACGTCCGGCCCGGCAAGATCGTGTACCGCGGCGCATGATTCATGAAGCGCCGCAGGGCTTCGTCGCGCCCCGCCGGTCCAGGTGTCGCATCGGCACGCAGCTACGGAAGGCGCGGAGCGCTGGCACGCCATCGACACGACCCGGCGGCCAGAAGGCGCCGCCGCACATCGCGTCCATGCTCCTTCGCTGGAGGGGTCATCGCGTGCCTGCATCCGGGGCAATCGCCCCGGTCGTTTGCACTGCGCACTCGCCCTACTGCTTGGCGCAAGGGGAGCCGGTCGCTACACGCTGCGAGCTCGGTGCCTTGGAGACGGCCTTCGCAGGGACGGCGGCGACGGCCCTGCGGCTACGGAAGCTCGATAGCGTCGGCCGCCAGGCGTGCGGACCGTCCGGCGGGTCGCGCGCGAACGATGCGTTGGGTGATGTCGGCACCGGTTCGGCGCGCCGGCCCGCGAGGCTGACCTCCTGTGCCCAGAGCTCGCACCCGCGCTCACCTGCGGCTCGCCGCTGGCAAGGGCGGCCGAGCCATGAGCCGTATCTGGCCGTCAGCGCATCGGATCCAGCCGGTCCCCTGCTGCTTCCTCGCCCGCGTGTCCGCTCAGGCGTCGCCGGGCCGTTCGGGCGCGCGCGTCGGCCGCCACGATGGCGACGGCGGCCAGGATCACCAGGGTGGTGACGATGGCCGCGGCGGGCCCGGCCACGGTGGGGCCGGCCGCGGACGTGAAGTCGAAGACCGCGTGCCACACGGCCACGAGGAGGATGCTGCCGCCCGACCCCCGGAACAGCCAGGTGAGCACGATCGAGCCGGCGACGATGCCGACCAGCCAGCCGGCGACCTGACCGGCGGCGAGCGCTTCGAACGGCGCCAGGGTGAGGAACAGCGGCAGGTGCCAAGGCGCCCACATCAGCGCTACCAGGAGGGAGCTAGTGGTGAGCGAATACTTCGACAGCAGGCGCTTCGTGGCGAATCCTCGCCACCCCACCTCCTCGCCCAGGCCGTTCACCAGGGCGACGTAGGCGAAGGTTGCCGCGGCCCCGAGCCCGAGCCCCACGCCTGGGTAGCTGGCGAAGGCCGCGACCCCTGCGGCCCCGGCGTTGAGCGCCAGGCATACCACGCCGACGATGAGCGGAACGAGCACGGCGAGCCACCACCAGCCGACGCGCCACGCCACCGCGCCGCGCCACAGCTCGCGGAGGCCGGTCCGTCCGTCCACCAGCCAGGTGACGATGACGGCCGCCAGCAGGGGGCCGGTGAGCCCCATCATGTGCGTGGGCCAGCCGACGCCAGCCCGGATCGTCGCGCCGGAAGCCGCGAGGGGGATCCACCAGGACCACGAGAGGGCATACGCGAGACCCACGAAAGCGGCCAGCGGATGGCGGGCGAGCGCCCGCCGCCAGCGCGGGACCTTCGAACTGCGCGATGGGATGCGAGCGGGCGTGGACACCATCTGCAACCTCCTGATATAGTGCTACTATATTATTGCGGCGGCACGAAGGGACATTCGTCTTGGCGGCATCTGCGAAGGCTCGACATCGGCGGCCCGTTGGAAGGCCCCCCGGAGGGCGGGACCTTCGGGAGACCTTGCTGAGCGTTACGCTGCGGCTCCTGGAGCGGGCCGAGGACCCCGCAGCCGTCACCATCGCACGGGTCGTGGCTGCGGCGAGGTGCACCCCGCCCTCGCTCTACCACTACTGGGCTACCCGGGAGGCGCTCCTGCGGGAGGCCAGCGCTCGCGGCTGGGAGCAGTTCCGCAGGAGTCAGCAGCCGCCGGTCGAGGCGGCCGGCAGTCCGCTCCAGCGCATCCGCAGCCGCGGCCGGGCCTACCTGAGCTTCGCCCGCCGGCACCCTTCTCTGTTCAGGGCGCTGTTCCTGAGCGGCACGCTGTCGCCCCCGGCGGCGGCCGAGCGTGCCGCTCCCGGGCCAGCCCTCGACGCGCTCGTCGCCGACGTGACCGACGCCATGGAGGCCGGCCTTCTGCGGCGAGAAGAGCCGGTGGTGGTAGCGCTCGCGCTGTGGGCCGCCGTCCACGGCGTTGCCACGCTCTGCGCCACGAATCCCGAGCTCCCGGAAGCGCTGGCGGACGATGCGGCACGGCTCCAGCAGGACGCCATCCTCGCCGGTCTGGCCGGTCCGGCCGCTCTGCCCCGGTGAGGGGAGCATCGGCTGGGGCGCACTCCCGGTTGACGGCGCGCGCCGCCGGGCCCGATACTTCGACCCGTGAGCAACAGCGCGTCGCGTGGGGGAACGGGGGCGTCGCCGGAGCCCGTGACGGAACGCCGGGTCCTGGCCTTCCGTGTGCAGCGGCAGGGGCTCCACCGGCGTGCGCCTCGGGGGTCGCTGGTGCGGGTGCTGTCGGCGATGGCGGGCGCGCAGGCGCAGATCGAGTCGGCGGCCGGCGCGGCGTTGGCGGCGCGCGTCACGGGACTGGACGCGGCAGCGGTGGCTGCGGCGGTGTGGCAGACGCGGCGCGTGGCCAAGGCCGCGGCCATGCGCAGGACGTTGCATCTGCTGCCCTCCGACGACCTGGCCATGTTCGTCCGTGGCACGGCCGGGCGCGCGGACAAGGAGATTCGCTGGATGCGGAATCGGGGGGTTGCGGCGCCCGACCTTCGTCAGGCCCTGGAGGCCACCTTGGCCGTGCTCGACCGCCCGTTGACGCGGCTGGAGCTGGCAGAACGGGTCGGTGAGGCGCTCGCTCGGCCGCTTCGCTGGCGGGCGGGCGGCGGCTGGGGAAGCTCTCGCAAGATCCCCTGCGTGCCGGTCGGACCGATCGACACGCCCTCGTCGTACCTGCTGGATCTCGCGGGTGCGGAGGGGGTCGTCTGCCACGGCCCGCGGCGTGGCAACCAGCCGACGTTCGTGCGGGCGGACGCCTGGCTGGAGGGCTGGCAGGACCTGCCCCGGGACCGCGCCGAGGATCGGCTCCTGCGGCGCTACCTCCGGGCCTTCGGTCCCGCCACGCTGAGGGACTTCGTCGCCTGGACGGGCATGCGCGCGTCGGACGCGCAAGCCGTTTGGGAGCGGTCCCGCCCGGAGCTGCTAGCCGTCGGCGTGGACGGCTGGACCGGCTGGATCGTCGCAGAGGACCGCGAGGCGCTGCTCGAGGCGGAGCTCACGCGGCCCAGCGTTCGCTTGCTGCCCTACTTCGACGGGTACGTGCTGGGCCACGCGGACCGGCGTGCCATCGTGCCCCCGGAGCACATGCACGACGTGTACCGCAAGCAGGGGTGGGTGGCGCCCGTCCTGCTCGTTGACGGGCGGGTGCGGGGCACCTGGTCGCAGGAAGGCAAGGGGCGGCGCCTGCTGCTGAAGGTGGCACCCTTCGGGCGGCTTCCGAAGAAGGTCACCCGGGCGATCGAGCGCGAGGCCGAGGCTCTGGCGCGTTTCACAGCACACGACGAGGTGGAGGTCGTCGCGAGCTGACGGGGGTTCCCGCGGCCCATCGCGGCCGCCGGGTCGGTGGTACGGTCGGCGGTACCCATGGCGGACGCATCGCACGAAGGCAGAACCCTGACGCACGAGGAGGCGAGGCGCTTCTACGATCGCGTGGGGAGGGCGCAGGATACCCAGGCGTTCTACGAGCGGGAGGCCGTGGCGCAACTCTGCTCGCATGCAGAGCTGGCCCGGGCGACGCATGTGGTCGAGCTGGGATGCGGCACCGGGAAGCTGGCGGCCGAGCTGCTGGCGTCGTCCCTGCCGGCGTCGGCGCGCTACACGGGGCTGGACGCGAGCGGCGTGATGGTGCGGTCGGCCAGGCAGCGCACGGAGCCGTTCGGGGCCCGCGCGAGCATCGTGCAGACCGACGGCGCGCCGGTGTTGCCGGTCGAGACGGGGTCGGCGGATCGCTTCGTGGCCACCTACGTCTTCGATCTGCTGGGGGCGGAGGATATCGCTGCGATGTTGCTCGAAGCGCATAGGGTGCTGGCCCCGGGCGGGCTGATCGGCATCGCGGGCCTGACCCCCGGCGAGAGGGGCGCCGCCCGGTGGGTGTCGGCGCTGTGGACGCGAGCCTTCCGGCTGCGTCCGGGACTGACAGGGGGGTGCAGGCCGCTGCGCATGCGCGACGACCTGGGGCCGCCGCGCTGGGAGCTGCGGTTCGGGACGGTGGTCAGCGCCTACGGGGTGGCGTCGGAGGTGGTGGTGGCGGCCCGTCGCTAGGGGCGCCCGGCGTGTGCGACACGGGCATCGAGCGGGCACTCCGAGGAGGGCCGGCGGGTGCGTGGTTGACGCATGCATGCTTGCTCATATATGCTTCTTATGTGCGCCGAGACGGGACGTCGCGGCGTGAACGCGAGGATCTGATGGTTACGAACTTCGACGTGAGGGAGCTACTTCCGGGGCATCCGCCAGTTCTCGACGCGTGCCTGGAGCGCCTCCGCGCGGAGGTGGCGCAGCGGCCCGGCGTGCAGCTGGCGTCGCTCTCGCCGGCGCCCGGTGGCGTGCGCCTGGAGGTCGAGCACGATGGCGCGATGGCGGACGCGGGCGAGGTGCATCGGCTGGTGCGGGACGCAGCGGCGGGGGTGAGGGATGCGTACCGTCACCTATCGTTTCGTCTGGGGAGGCTTCACTGCGCCGACTGCGCGGCGTCGATCGAGTCGGAGGTGGGCGGTCTCGAGGGCGTGGCAGAAGCGCACGCGAGCTACGGGTCGGAGCGCCTCGATGTGGTGCTGGACGTGGGGGCAGGCGGCAAGGCAGAATCGCTCATACGGACCGTGCGCGCTCTCGGGTATGAGGCGCGGGCGCTGGGCGCGCCCGTGACGGACCCGTCCACCGTGTCATCCGGCGGAGGCCGCGGCCAGGCGCAGGCCGAGGTGTCTGCGCGTGAGCGCAGCGACACCAGCCCCGGTGACGCCAGCGCCAGTGATGTCGGCCCCGGTGGCGCCCGCCGCGTGCTCGGCATGCCGTTGGGTCTGGCGCTGTCGCTCGGCGCCGGGCTGGCGCTCCTGGCCGGGTGGGTATCGGGATGGGCGTTGGGTGCGCCCCCGGCCCTGCGGGTCGGCTTCTACGCACTGGCATACCTGGCGGGCGGCTGGAGGACGGCGCAGCACGGCTTCCAGGCGGCGCGCCGGGGACGCTTCGACGTGGACGTGCTGATGCTGGTGGCGGCGACGGGGGCGGCGATCGTGGGGGCGTGGCCGGAAGGCTCGCTGCTGCTGTTCCTGTTCAGCCTGGGGCACGCCCTGGAGCGCTTCGCCATGGACCGGGCACGCCGCGCGATCCGGGCGCTGGCGGACCTGGCGCCACGCACGGCGCGCGTGCGCGAGGGAGAGCGCGAGCGCGAGGTTCCGGTCGAGGCGCTGGCGGTCGGGGACGTGGTGGTGGTGCGCGGCGGCGAGCGGCTGCCGAGCGACGGTGAGGTCGTGGACGGCGAGAGCGGGGTGGACCAGGCGCCGATCACGGGCGAGTCGATGCCGGTGTGGAAGGGCCCGGGCGCGCAGGTGTTCGCGGGCACCATCAACGGCGACGGCACCCTGCTGGTCCGTGCCACGCGCCTGGCGACCGATACCACGCTTGCCCGGGTGATCGCGCTGGTGGAGCGGGCGCAGTCCGCGAAGAGCCCGACGCAACGGTTCACCGAGCGCTTCGAGCGGGTGTTCGTTCCGGTGATCCTGGTGGTGACAGCGCTGGTGATCGTGGTGCCGCCTCTGCTGGGGGTGCCGTTCGGGGCGAGCTTCATGCGGGCGATGACGCTGTTGGTGGCCGCGAGCCCGTGCGCGCTCGCGTTGGCGACGCCGTCGGCGGTGCTGGCGGGCATCGCGCGGGCGGCGCGCAGCGGCGTGCTGGTCAAGGGGGGCGTCCACCTGGAGAACGCCGGCATCGCACGGGTGGTGGCGTTCGACAAGACCGGGACGTTGACGACGGGCCGGCCCGAGGTGACCGACGTGTGGGCCTTGCCGGGCGGCGTCGACGAGCGCGAGGTGCTGTCGCTGGCGGCGGCGGTGGAGTCGGGGAGCTCGCATCCGCTGGCGCGGGCGGTGGTCGAAGAGCGGGACCGGCTCGGCCTGGCGGCGCGTGTCGCCGACGACGTGACCGCCCGGCAGGGCCTGGGGGTGGTCGGCGCGGCGGACGGCGAGACGATCCGGGTCGGTACCGAGGCGCTGCTGCAAGGCTCCGGCGTGCCGCGGCCCGACGCAGCGGTGGCGCAGGCGGCGAGCCTCCGCGAGGCAGGGAAGACCGTGATGTTCGTCGCGCGCGGCGAGCGAGTGCTGGGTCTGGTGGCCGTACGCGACCAGCCCCGCGAGGCGGCGCGGGCGGCGATCCATGCGCTCAGGCGGTTGGGCGTGACGCGCACGGTGATGCTGACGGGCGATCACCCGGACGTCGCGCGCGCCATCGCGTCCGAGGTGGGGATCGACGAGGTGCGGGCCGGGTTGATGCCGGACGAGAAGCTGGAGGCGGTGGAGGAGCTGCGGCGCCTGCACGGGCCCGTGGCCATGGTGGGCGATGGCGTCAACGACGCCCCGGCGATGGCGACGGCGACGGTGGGCATCGCCATGGGCGGCGCCGGCACCGACGTGGCGCTGGAGACCGCCGACATCGCGCTCATGGCGGACGACCTGGGACGGCTTCCGTATGCCATCGCACTGTCGCGCGCGAGCCGGCACATGATCGTGCAGAACCTGCTGGTGAGTCTGGGCGTGATCGCGGTGCTGGTGGTCGCCTCGCTGGCGGGCATGGTGGGTATCGCCGTCGCCGTGGTGTTCCACGAGGGCAGCACGGTGGCGGTGGTGGTCAATGCCCTGCGCCTGCTGGGCTACCGCGGGCCCCGGGCCGCCGGCGCTTCCGGACGATCCGCGAACGCGGCGATCGCTCGCGCCGGCTGATCCGCCGCGCGCGATTGCGCTACGGCGCCTCGGCGCTAGGGCGTCTCGGCACCGTGTGACAAAGCGTTGTCGAGCATGCGCTCGACGTGCCGGTCGGCGAGCGAGTAGTAGACGTGGCGGCCGCGCTTCACCGAGGTGACCAGGCGTGCATCGCGCAGCACACGCAGCTGGTGGCTCACCGCGGATTGCGACAGCTCGACGGCGTCCACCAGGTCGTGGACGCACACGGGACCCTCGCGCAGGAGGCTGAGTAGGAGCAGGCGGGTCTCGTCCGCGAACCCCTTGAGCTGACGCACGGCTTCGGTGACGATGGGGCGATCGGGCGGCGGCGCGACGAGACCGTCGCCGCATGTCTCCGGCGCCGCGATGCTGCCGGCGCCGCGTCCTGGCGGCGAGCTGCCACGGCCCCTGGAGTCGCTCACGGTTCGAGTGTACCCGGCGCGGCCTCCCATCCGGGCGCCCGCGCCTGTCGCAGCATCGCTCTCCGAACGCGATCGAACGCCTCGGCGAGGCCGTCGGATGGGAGCTGGTGGGCCAGCGTGGTCATCAGTCGATCCGCGCGCGCCAGAGCCGCACGGCCGCGCCGGCGGTCGCCTGCGTGGAGGAGCGCGCGGCCTGCGGCGCTTCGGGCACGCGCCTCGTCGAGCGGGAAGCTGGCATCCTTCCAAGCCTCTGCGCTCCTGAGGTAGGCGCAGGCGGCCGCGGCACACGCTCCTGAGGCCGCGGCCCGCGCCGCGTGCGCCTGGTTGATGGCGGCTCGCGATTCGGCCGAGCCGTACTGATGCTCCACCTGCTCCAGCACCTTGAGGCCGAGTGAGATGCGCCGGGTGGTCCCGGGCGAGGGGCGGCGCACCAGCCACTCCAGGGCCGTGAGCACCGGCGTTATCACATCGTAGAAGTACTCCGAGGCCTCGGTCATGCTGTCGATCAGGGCGGCGGCGTAGCGGTCGGCACGCAGAGGATCGAGGCATTCGGCTGCGCGCAGGAGCTCGCGATGTGCGGCGGCGCGTAGTGGCAGGAGCAGCTTCACAGGTAGTGCGGACTCGTGGCGTTCCATGGCGGCCCGTGCAGACGTTGGCCTACCCAGATCGAGCTCCGCGGACGCGATGGCGTAGGGCGAGCGGTACTGGAGCCAGCCTTCCGTGCTGCTCGCACGGCCCTTGAGGTAGCTGAGATGGTCCACGGCCGTTGCCCACCGCCCCAGCCTCCACTCGAGGCGCCACCGTTGCAACCGGGTGTCGGTGTCCTTCTCGGCGTAGAGCCGCTCGGTGTAAGCCAGGTAGTAGTCGTACCGGCGCAGCGCAGAGACGGGATGTCCAAGCCCCTGCAGCGCGTCGGCCAGGTTGAACATGACCCCGGCGAGCTCCCGGGCATCGAGGAGCTCGACCAAGCGCTGTCCACTCGCAAGCATCTCGAGACCCTCGTTGCGTCGCCGTGGACGAAAGTGGGCCAGGATGCTGCCCACCCTGTTCAAGGCGATTGCCTCGATGACCTGGGCCTGGACCCGCCGTGCCATCGCCAAGGCGCGCTGCCCCCAAGCGATGGCACTGTCGTGATCGTACGCGAAACCATGGAACATGCACATGGCGCTCATGACGTGCGCTCGCTCCCAGCATTCGGGCTCGTCTTGCACCAGGTCGAGGGCGTCGCGGCAGGCCGCGAGGGCAGCCTGAGGTTCCCCGAAGTCGTGGGTCGCGCGAGCGATCTCGACTTGAGCCAGGGCCGCCCTGCGCCGGTCTCCGGCCCCTAGAAATCCCTCCCTGGCTTGCTCGAGGAGGGATTTGGCCCGATCCCGCTCGCCGCGGATCTGGAGGCACTCGCCGAGGGCGCCCCTGAGCTCGGTGAGTCCGCCGCTGTCGCTCGGATCCCAGCCGTCCAGCGCAGCCTGGTAGTAACGGATGGCCTCCGGGAGCGCACCCGAGGCCCTCGACCGATCCCCAGCTCGGCGCTGGAAGGGCGCGGCACGGTCCGGGGCTCTGGCCTCCGTGTAGTGCAGGGCCAGGGCTGCGGGGTCCGTCGCGCCGGCATTGAGCTCGGCGAGAGCGTCGGCGACGGCTTCGTGCAGGTAGGTGCGCTGGCCCTCGTCGAGTCGTTCGTAGACGAAGCGCTGGATCAGGTTGTGGCGGAAGCGGTATTGGCTGAGTAGCCCCGTGCCGGTGCGCTGCACGCCGCTGGATTCGACCAGGTGGTGATGGCTTGCGAGGTCAGCTGCGACGCTCTGCACGGTGGTGCGGGGGTCTCGTCCCAGGACCCGAGCGACGACCTCGGCGGTGAAGGTCTCGCCTTCGACGCTGGCTACTTGCAGGACACGCCGTGCACCCTCATCGAGTCGGTCCACGCGCTCGGCCAGGGCTCCCGCGATGCGCGCCGGGAGTGCGTCCCAGTGGAGTGTGCTGGGTGCCGACCAGCGGCCTTCGGTGTCCTTGGCGAGGTCGCCGCGCTCTTGCATGGCTCGCAGGAGCTCGATGGTGAAGAGTGGGTGGCCGTGGGTCTGGCCGTAGAGTGCGTCGCGGAAGGCGTCGTCGAGCCGGTTGGGCTCGCGGTCGAGCCAGGCGCGAAGGAAGGCGCGGCCGTCCGAGCGGTCGAGGTCCAGGACGATGTCCCCCAGCCTGCGCTCGAGCTCGTGGAGGCTGGCGGCCATCGGGTCGTTCCCTCCGCCCGCGGCGACCTTCGCCGTTGGCCGGAGCGCGCCCGTCACCAGGAGCCGGTGTCGCGTGGCGACGCCGGCGAGTTGCAGCAGGAGCTCGAGCGAGCTCGTGTCTGCCCACTGGAGGTCGTCCAAGGCGAGCAGCAGCGGCGCCGTGTCCGTCACGCGCTCCAGGACCTCCACGGTCTCGCTTCGGAGCGCTTGCTGCTGGACGCCGCCGGAACCGAGCTCCAGCTGCATGCGATAGCCTTCGCGGCTTCCATTCTCGGGCGCGCCGTCGACCAGCCCGGTACTGGCCGGCGGCGCGCGCAGCGCGCTCGCGTCCAGCAGCGTGCCCAGCAGTCGCGGGCCGTGTTCCAGGACGATGGCGGCACCCTGCTGCGCGAAGTGGTCGAGACGCTCGGAAACGAGCGGGTCGGCTGCGATGGGGTTCGGCGCCGTGCTCGCGGTCCCCGTGAGTTGTCTCAGGACCTCTCGGAAGGGTAGGAAGGGGTCGCCCAGGCCGGAGAACGCGTTGCAGTTGCCTGCTGCCACCAGCAGCTCGGGATGGGCGCGCTGGGCCCGCGCGGCGAAGGATGCGAGCAGCGCGGTCTTGCCCTGGCCGGCCTCGCCGGACACCAGCACGACCCGACCGCTGCCTTGCAGTGCGGATCGGAGGGCTTCGTCGAGGTGCGCGAGCTCCGGGTCGCGTCCAACCACGGTGGCAAGGGGTTCCGGTCGGGGCGCATCCGGAGCGTCGTGGTCGTGGATCGGAGCCTTGACGCCCTCGCCGGTGTCGCGGTCGGAGAGGAATCGTGGCGGGGTCGTTCCTGCCCAGGGACGCTCGAGTTCGGGGTCGGCTGCCGATGGGGGCGCGTCGGCCCATCCTGTCCGCGCGAATCGCACGAAGGAGGCGAGGTCGTCCTGTGGGACGCCGAGGGTCCTGGCGATGGCGGCGGCCAGGCCTCGTGATGGGCGGCGCTCTTCGCGCTCGAGTTTGCGAATGGTGGCCACACTGCACCCGAGAAGCGAGGCAAGGCGCTTCTGGGTCAAGTCGAGTGCTCGACGGCGTCTGCGCAGCCACAGGCCGAACAGGCGGTCTTCGTGCGACGAGTCCACGCGTGTCCCCCCTGAGGTGTGCGGTGCGTCTGTCGCCGAAGCAGAAGGAGGTTGGCCGCCAGTCTACCACCGGCACCGCCGGGGATCTGGCAGCATCGCGCGTGGCGGCGGGCCGGGCGCGCTCGACGCGCGGTGGCACGGGCGGTGGCGGTTGCTGTCTCGGTTGCGGTAGCGCTTCGTGGGACCAGGCGGGCCGTGTCAGGCGCTCCAATCAGGTAGGTCGACGCACGCGAGCGAGCGTCTCGCGGGCGGACCTGGGAGGGAGCGTGCGATGGCGATGCAAGGACGTCGTTCGATCAAGGGATTGGCTGCGGTCGTGCTCGCGGTGGCCGGCTGGTCGTCCGCGTTGCTGGCGGTGGCGGCGTCGCCCGCGAGCGAGATGCGGGACGTCAAGCTTGCGGCTGTGGCGCACATGCGGGAGCTCGAGAGCCTGAGTCGTGCGGGGACTACGGCGGTCGACGAGATGCGGGACGTCAAGCTTGCCGCCGTGGCGCACATGCGCGCCGTCGAGACGTCACAGCGCGTATGGACGCCGGCGGAGGAGATGCGGGAGCTCAAGGCGCTGGCGCGCGCGCACGAGGCGCGTCTTCAGCGGTTGCGCTCGCTCCAGGCGGCTCGGTAGCGCCGGCTCGAGGCGGCCGACGTGGCGTCCTCACAAGCGACCTGCCGAGCGCGTCGGGGTCCGCGATGGGTGCGGGCCCCGACGCAGGCCGTGGGGCGGTCGGCACGGCCCTGCAGGGCGGGCGCTCAGCTCGACGCGAAGGCGAGGTAGCGCTCCGCGGCACGGTCGATCTCACGGCGAGCCGCCCCGTCGAGCGTTGCGAACAGACTGGTCGAGATGTCGATGCCGTCACGGCGGGGCGTCTTCCTCCAGGTCCCGACGATGCGGCCATCGAGGACCACGGTATTCATGAAGAGGATGTTGCCCCGGCCGTCGAGCTTCGCCCGATGCGTCTCGACGGCTATCAAGCTGCGGTCGGTATAGCCCACCACGTACTCGTCATAGTTGGGGAGAAGGAACGCGCGGGGCTCCGAGGCCGCGGCGACGGGCCCACTCGCTGCCGCGCCACCATCTCCGCGCGCTCGCTCTGCGCCGTCACGGGACCACAGCTCGACGCCTTCGGCGGTGACGCGGCCGAGCTCCGAGCGCACCAGCGCGATCGCCTCACGAGCCTCCGCGAGCCTCATGCCGGTCCACCACGCGAAATCCTTGGCCGTGGCGGGGCCGTGGGCGCCCAAGTACCGCCTCGCGAGCGTGGCGAGCGCCTCCTCTCGCGACGGCCGATGCGCCCGTGAGGCGGGCGTCCACTCGTCGAGAAGAACGACGGTGTGCTGCTTGCCGGCGCGTGCCCCGAGGCAGAGGAGGCCATCGTGCGCGAGGTGGAAGAGGATGTGGAGCCCTCGTCCTCCTCCCGTCTGGATGCCGGCACCCTCGAGGAGCCGGTAGATCGCGCCGCGTGTGAGGGCGTGACCGCCTGCCAGCGCGTCCGTGACGAGCTTCCGGCTGCGGGACAGGACCGGCCCATCGATCTCGAGCCTTCGCCGCAGCGAGGCGCTCGACGCCAGGGCGCGCGGCCCGAGAAGCTCGAGCATCCACCGCACGTCCTCGGCCGGCACGAAGTGGAGCGTGCCACGCATCGGCCAGGTCCGTACGATGGCCCTCTCCGCGATCGCCTGCTCGACGCGCCGAGCGCCGCTACCGGCGTCGTCGATCCGCAAGGCAACCGCCCAAAGCGCCGCCTGGAAGTCCTGCGACTGCATCGCCCCGAAGTGCGCGACGACCTCGCGCGCACTCGACATGCGTGATCCGGTCAGACGCTGGCGCGTGAGCCGTTCGTCGATGATCTGCGAGTGCGTCACCTGTGGCCTCGGCTCCTCCGGCAGAGCCTACCCCCCGAGCAGGCGCGGCGTGACGCACGGCGGTCCCGACTACGCCCGAAGGACACCGAACGTCTTGAGCACGCGCAGCGCCCGGTAGGTGATCCACGGATCGTCCCGCCCCTTCGCCCCGCGGTCGGCCCACAGCTTGCCGTTGAGCCCGCCGGTCTGCTTCCAGCGGCCGCTGCGCGTGCGTCTGCCGAGCAGTAGCGCCAGCCCTTGATCGATGGTGGCGTTGCGCCGCGCGCCGGCGGCGGCGAGGACCCACAGCACCTCGAGCAGGTCGCCGTTGTACCCGTGCGGGAAGCTGAAGCGCAGCCATCCCGGCTTCTCGGCGCGTTCGGCGAGCCGGCCCTGCGCTATCCACGCCGTCTTCTCGACGTGCACCTGGTCGATGGGCAGGTCTCGGGTCGCCTCCGCGAACGCCCGGCCCTGGGCGGGCACGTACCGGAACAGCTCGATCCCTTGGAGGACCTGCACGCCGTCCTCGATCAGCCGGTCCTCTGCCGCGGTGCGCTCGCCCGCCGGGATCGTCAGGAGCCCCTTGAGCGTCTCCGGCAGGGTCATGATGCATGCGGGAAGCAGCGAGCGGTCGAGCACGGCGCAGTCGAACCCCCAGCCGGGGCGGTAGAGGTGCAGCAGCGTCGCGCGGGCGCCGCGGGTGACCGGGTGACCGGCAAGGCCGAAGCGGCTCAGGACCGCCATAATGCGGGCGGTGAGACAGGCGAGCGGGTGGATCCAGTGGACGGGTTGCGCGCCTAGCAGCGGTGCAACGCTGCGTCCGCGGAGCTGTCGTGTGGGTCGGGCCTGTCCCAGCAGGTACGCCACCCCCTCGGCGGCCACCGGGTGCTCGGCCGGCAGGCCCATCTCCGAGAGGAAGGCGAGGGTCCAGGTCGCGCCGCGATACTTCTGGTAGGGGCCGAGCTCTCGGACGCGGCCGCTGGACCACGCCTCCAGCGCGGCGCGCACGAACGGTTGGGACGGGATCGCTGTTCGCGCCTCGACGACCTCGGGATCCTCGGCGGACCGTCCCAGGAGGTCCACCAGGACCCTCGCACGCAGCGCGGGATCGCCGGGGTCGAGCAACCAGGACCGTGTCGCCGAGTCCAACGTGACCGGCTCCAATTCGGGCCGGCGCGCCGTCGACGTGTTCATGCCTCATCATGTACCACCTTGCTCGACCCAGGTCGACCCTCGCGCGCATGAGCGCTGACGATGGTCGACACGGTCCCGGGGGTGGGGCCAGGGGGCGACCGCCCGTGCTGTCGAACCCGTCGGCGCGCCGCGGTGCCAGCGTCAGGACTCCCACTGCCGGAAGACGGTGAGCAGAAGCGCATTCGCCGCGATGAGGAGCAGGAACATCCCTGCGAGCACCGCGTGCCCCGACCTTCCCAGCGCGACGGCCGCGAGCACGAGTATCGCCAGCTCCAACGGCGCCCGCCACCTGGTAGGGAGTCGCCTCGCGGAGCGAGGCGCCGCGAACAGCCCCCACACGACGATCGCCGCAGCCGGTAGCGCGATGGCCGTCACGGCCCGCGAGGAGGCTGGCCCTGCGCGCCAGCCCCACAGCGCCAGGCTGGCAAAGGCCGCCAGCTCGAGAAGGAACTTGAGTGCCAGGTTCGCCGCCCGCATCTGCTCAGTATGGCTGCCAGGACCCGGGGGTGCGGGACATACGCTCCTCGCCGATGCCTTGGCCGCGTGAGATGGTGCAGGTGGGGCGTCAACGCCACCTCCGGGTGGAGCTAGGAGATCGCCATGCTTCCGACCGCGCTCGGTGCCGTGGCAGTCATCGTGGGTGCATCGGTGTGGCTCCTGCGGCGCTCCAGGAAGCGGACCCGGACGCTCGACGAGGATGTACTCAAGCGCTTCTTCCAGGACCGGCAGCAGGGTCGCGAGGTGTCGGTCGAGGCGCTGGCAGGCATGTTGGGCGTTCGTCTGGAGCGGGTGCGTGCCTGCCTCGGCAGGCTCGCCGGACGGGGTCTGGTGAGGGCAGACGGTCCGAGGTTGCGGCTGACCGCGGAAGGCCTGAGGGTGGCGAGCGCAGTGGTGCGCAGCCACCGCGTGCTGGAGACCTACCTTGCGGAACGAGGCGGCAAGGCCCTTCGAGTGGTCCACCGCTTGGCCGATCGTCTCGAGCACGGCATCCCGATGGACCGCATCGAGGCCATGGACCGCAGCCTCGGTCATCCCGTGCGGGATCCGCACGGTGACCTCATCCCCGGCCCCGGCGGACGGCTTCCGGAGCCGCGTCGCGTCTCGCTCGCGCTCTGTCCAGCAGGCAGTGTCGTCCGGGTTGTGCACGTCGAAGACGAGCCGGACGCGCCTTTCCGTGAGCTGCTCGCAGCCGGTGTGGCGCCCGCCGTGGAGCTCGAGGTCGTTGCCAGCGACGACGCCGGGGTGAGCGTGCGCGTGGCCGGCGTTGGCGTGTGCCGCCTCGAAGCATTGTCGGCGGCCATGGTGGACGTCGTGCTCAGCGACCTCGAAGGCGCCGATCTACGGAGGATTGCGCGCCTGAGCGAGTTGGAGGTGGGTCGGTCGGGCTCGGTCGTGATGCTGACCAACGAGCTGCGTGGTGAGGCGCGGCGCCGCCTGCTCGACCTCGGCTTCACGCCGGGTGCCGAGGTGATGCCCGTGCTCGTGAATGCCCTGGGCGGCGACCCGACCGCGTACCTCATCCGGCAGAGCAAGATCGCGCTGCGGCGGGACCAGGCCCGGTGCATCCTGGTGGCACGCAAAGGCGATGGTTCCGGGGCGGCGAGGGAGGCTGAGGCGTGATGGCGGCTGCCGCCAGCCACAGGGGTTGCGAAGGCTGCGCGCTGCGGCTGCGGCACCTCGGCGCTCGCGGCGAGTCGTTCCATCACGTGGTCGCCTTGGCGGGCAACCCCAACGTCGGGAAGAGCACCCTGTTCAATCTCCTGACCGGGCTCAGGCAGCACGTCGGCAACTGGCCGGGGAAGACCGTCGCCCAGGCTCAGGGCGGGGTAGCGTACCGCGGCAGAAGGCTGAAGGTCGTCGACCTTCCCGGTACCTACTCGCTGCTCGCCTACTCGCCGGAAGAGGAGATCGCGCGGGACTTCCTGCTCTTCGGACATGCCGACGCCACCGTCGTGGTCGTCGACGCGACCGCGCTGGAGCGCAACCTCAACCTGGTGCTGCAGATCCTCCAGATCACCGACCGCGTGATCGTGGCGCTGAACCTGATGGACGAGGCCCGTCGCCGCGGCATCCGCGTCGACCAGCGGGGCCTCAGCCGCGAGCTGGGGGTGCCGGTCGTTCCGGTGGTGGCGCGCACGGGCGAGGGAGTAGCTTCGCTGCTCGACGCGCTGCTCGACACGGTCGGAGGCCGGGGCGGTGAGGCGAGTGTGCGGAGAGTGCCCCTGGAGCCGGAGCTCGAGGCCGCGGCCGGTGCCGTGACCGAGGCTCTGAGCCACGACTTCCCCGGCGTCAGCCGGCCTCGCTGGGTCGCGCTTCGCCTGCTCGACGGCGACCCTCGGGTCCGTGACGGTCTCGCCAGCGGCGAGTTGACGGGTCACGAGGTCGCGCAAGCGCAGGAGGCCTTGCCGGCGCTTCTAGCCAAGGCGGAGCGCCTGCGCGTCGGCCTCGGCCCTGGAGCGCGGGATCGGCTCGTGGAGAGCCTGTTCCGCGAGGCGGAGGGCATCGCCCGCCGGGTCGTCGAAGGGCCGGGCGTGCACGCTCGCAGCTTCCAGGACCGCCTCGACCGGGTGTTGACGTCACGTCTGTGGGGGCCGGCGGTGATGCTCGGCGGGCTCGCGCTGGTCTTCTGGCTGACGATCATGGGCGCCAACTACCCGTCGCAGCTGCTCTTCGCGGTCACCTTCAAGCTCGGTGACTGGGGGCGGGCGGCGTTCGAGGCGCTGCGCGCACCTTGGTGGCTCTCGGGCTTCGTGTGGGACGGCGCCTACCGGGGGTTGGCGTGGGTCGTGTCGGTCATGCTCCCACCGATGGCGATCTTCTTCCCGCTATTCACGCTGCTCGAGGATCTAGGGTACCTGCCGCGGGTCGCCTTCAACCTCGACGGGCTGTTGCGTGGCGTGGGAGGGCACGGCAAGCAGGCGCTGACCATGGCGATGGGCCTCGGTTGCAACGCCGCCGGGGTGGTCGCGGCCCGGGTGATCGAGTCGCCGCGCGAGCGGCTGATCGCCATCCTCACGAACAACTTCATGCCCTGCAACGGGCGCTGGCCCACGCTGATCGTGATTGCCAGCGCCCTCATCGCCACCGCCTTCTCGCCGGGCGTGGCGTCGCTGGTGGCGGCGGGGGCGGTCATCGGCGTCACGCTGGTCGGTCTGGCGATGACCCTCGTCGTCTCGTGGGTCTTGTCCAGGACCCTTCTCCGGGGCGTCGCCAGCGCGTTCTACCTGGAGCTCCCGCCGTTCCGGCGCCCCAACGTGGTGCGGATTCTCGCCACCTCGTTCATCGACCGCACGTTGTTCGTGCTCTGGCGAGCCGTGGTGATGGCGGCGCCGGCGGGGGGCGTCATCTGGTTGCTCGCCAACATCCAGGCGGGTGGCGTGAGCCTGGCCACCAGGCTCCAGCAGGTCCTGCAGCCGCTGGGATGGGCAATCGGGCTGGACGGGGCCATCATCCTGGCCTACATCGTGGCCATCCCGGCGAACGAGATCGTCCTCCCCACGCTGATCATGGTCTACACCGGGGCCGGCGTGATGCTGGAGGTCGGCGCGCTCGGCGAGCTGCGGGCGGTCCTGGTGACGGGTGCGGGGTGGACGCTGCTGACGGCGGTGAACCTGATGCTCTTCAGCGTCCTGCACAACCCCTGCTCGACCACCATCTGGACGATCTGGTCGGAGACCCGCAGCTTGAGGTGGACGGCGCTGGCCACGGCGCTGCCGCTGACGGTGGCGTTCCTCGTGCTGGCGGTGGTGACCTGGGGCGTTCGTGGCCTGCACCTCGTCTAGCGGGGATGCCCCTGGCGGCTCCACGCGCGCAGGTACGCGCCCATGCGTCCTGCGTACCCCTTGGCGGACTCCGCGTACACGCGCTCGGCCATGCGGACGGCGTCGGCGCGCAGGCGTCGACTGCGCAGCTGGCTGAGCCGCACCAGCTCGTGCACATCGCCGGTCTCGCCGAAGCGGGCTGGCCGCTCCGTGAGCGTTGCGCGCAGGACGGCGAGATCGTGATCCTGCCCGAGGAGGTCGCTGAGCTCGCCGCACGCCTTGGCTCGGGCGCGCATCACGCCCGGCCAGATCCCTCGCAGCAAGCGCTCGAAGCACCACAGCTCCTTGGCGCGCTTTCGCCAGGCGTGGACGTCGTCGTCCTCAGAGGTCCGCAGCGCGCGCTCGCGGGCCTCGACGCCGGCGAGGTAGCAGCGCTCGAGCTCGCGCGCGAGCAGCCCCCAGTCGCATGCCTCGATCGGCAGCGCTTCTGCGCTGCCCCGTGCGTCGTCCAGCGCAGACGCCACTCGTTCCCGCAGCGCCGCTTGTCTGAAGGCGCGTTGTGCCTTCACCACGTCCGCCCGAAGGACCTTGCGGACGGCCACGAAGCCGTCGAGCCCGGTGGTGCGCTCACGGTGTGCTCCGAGCCGGTCGAGGGTGTCGACCAGAACGCGCGCGTCGCGTACGGGAGCGAGCTGCCGGCCTGCGTCGCGGAGCCGCCGGCGCTGATCTCGCGACGCTTCCCTGGGGAGGCCGCCGCGCACCAGCTTGAGAGCGGCCCGCGCCTCCTTGAGGGACCTGCGTGCCTGGTGCACGGCCGTGCCCACGGGGTCGCCGCCGCGCAACCCGTCGGCTGCCTTGGCGAGACGCTCCACGATGACGCGTCGCCCCGCCTCCGAAACGCTCTCGCCTCTGCCGAACCGGTACGGCATGGCTCAGACTAGCAGCCTCGGCACGGCGCCCCGGGACCACCTGCCTCACGGACGGCGCCCGTGGGCGCGGCCGCGCCGCCAGGCGTCGGCCGAGGCGGCTTCCGCCACCAGGCACCGGCCACTCCGCGGGGCGTGGCGAACGCTTGACGGGAGCCGCGAACGAGGCTACCTTACAAGCATGGTTAGTTCAACCTCGGTTGATATGACTCGGAGTGGCGTGCCATGTGAGGAGTCGGCCGAGACCCTGGCCGCGGGCTTCAAGGCCCTGGGCGATCCGACCCGGCTGCGAGTCCTGGCGGTGCTGACGCATGGCACGCGCTGCGTGTGCGAGATCCAGGCGGCGGTGGAGGTACCGTCCAACCTCCTGTCGCACCACCTCAAGGTCCTGCGCGAAGCGGGCCTCATCACAGGGTCCAAGCGCGGTCGCTGGATCGACTACACCTTGGACCAGGGCGCGCTCGAGCGACTCGCGGCGGCCCTCCCGCCGGAGCCGTCCCGGCTGGGGATCGATCTCTCGGTGTGCGCCGACGCGTGCGTCACGGCGAGGGACGACGCTTGACGGTCGTGCACGGATGAGCGGAGCGAGCGACCACGCGCCGGCGCTGCCCGCGCTCGATCGCTTCTTGACCCTGTGGATCTTCGCGGCCATGGCGCTCGGCCTGGCGCTCGGCGCGCTCGCGCCCGGCCTGGCCGGCCTGCTGGCCCGCGGCCAGGTCGGCGCCACCAGCGTTCCCATCGCCGTGGGCCTCATCCTCATGATGGTGCCGCCGCTGGCGAAGGTCCGCTACGAGCGGCTCCCGAGCGCGTTCGGCGATCTTCGGGTGCTGGCGCTGTCGCTGCTGCAGAACTGGGTGGTGGGGCCGCTGCTGATGACCGCCCTGGCGCTGGCCTTCCTCCGGGACCGGCCCGAGTACATGGTCGGGCTGATCCTGATCGGGCTGGCTCGCTGCATCGCCATGGTCATCGTGTGGAACGACCTGGCGGGCGGCGACCGCGAGTTCGCCGCGGGCCTGGTGGCGCTCAATAGCCTGTTCCAGATGCTCCTCTACGGGGTGTACGCCTACCTCTTCGCAACGCTGCTGCCTGGCTGGCTCGGCCTGCAAGGGCGCGCCATCACCATCTCCATCGGCGAGGTCGCGCGCGCGGTGCTGCTGTACCTCGGGGTTCCGTTCGCGATCGGCGTGCTGTGCCGCGTGGTGCTCATCCCGACCAAGGGCCGGAGCTGGTACGAGCGGCGTTTCCTCCCCGCCATCAGTCCCGTGACGCTGGTTGCCTTGCTCTTCACCATCGTGGTGATGTTCAGCCTCAAGGGCGGGCTCATCCTGTCCATCCCCCTCGATGTCCTGCGTATCGCTCTGCCTCTCGGCATCTACTTCGTGGTCATGTTCCTGGTGAGCTTCTGGATGGGACGGCGCGTCGGCGCGGACGGCGCGGTGACCACGACCCTGGCGTTCACCGCCGCCAGCAACAACTTCGAGCTCGCCATCGCGGTCGCCATCGCGGTCTTCGGCATCGGCTCGGCGGTGGCCTTCACCGCCGTGATCGGTCCCTTGATCGAGGTCCCGGTGATGATCGGCCTGGTGAACGTGGCCCGCTGGCTGCGAAGGCGCGGCGGCCAGCTCGAGGACCCTGCCGGCGCGTTCGCTGCTGCCGCGGCGCCCCCCGATCGCACGGCGACGAGCGCCACGCGTTCGTCCGCAGGCACCGCAGGGGACCGGCCGTGACCAGGGTGCTGGTGCTGTGCACGCACAACAGTGCCCGCAGCCAGATGATGGAGGGGTGGTTGCGGCGGCACGCACGTGAGGCCGGGCTGCAGGCGGAGGTGTCGTCGGCGGGGATCGAGAGGACGCGCGTGAAGCCCGACGCAGTGACCGTCATGGGCGAGCTCGGGATCGACCTGGCGGAGCACCGCAGCAAGGCGTTGAGCGAGCTTCCCGACCCCTGGCGATTCGATGTCGTTCTAACCGTCTGTGACGATGCCAATGAGGCGTGCCCCGCGTACCCGGCCCGCACGGTGCGCCGTCACGCGAGCGTTCCCGACCCCAGCGGGCATGAGCTGGCAGCATGGCGCCAGGTGCGTGACGGGCTGGGACGGATGAGCCGGCTGCTCGTCGACGGCCTGGCCGCCGGGCGGGTTCCGAGCGACGACGAGCTCGCGGCGGCGCTCGCGTCCGCTGGCGAGGTGCGCGCCGACGAGGGGGGCCAGGGCGACCTCCCGTCGTGACCCGGCGGCTGCCCTGGCGGTCCCGGCGGCGCCCCGGAGGGACGGTAGCTGGCAATGGAGCTGTGGATCGTCCGGCACGGCAAGGCGGGGCATCGCGGACCCGAGTGGCCCGACGACCGGCAGAGGCCGCTGACCCCGGCGGGTGTGCGGCAGGCGGCTCGGCTGGCCGCACTGCTGGAGCGCTGGGACGTTCGCTTCGATCGGCTCCTCTCCAGCCCCTGGCTGCGGGCGGCGCAGACGGCGGAGCCGCTGCACGCGGCCCTGACCGGCGGCCGCCACGTCGACCATCTTGAGGCGCTGACGGGTGGCGAGCCCGCAGTGCTGCTCGCCGCCATCCGCGCCGAGCTCGGGAGCGGCCCGGCCGTTGTCGCGGTAGTGGGCCACGAGCCGCAGCTCAGCGCGTTCGGCTCGCTGTTGATGACGGGCCGGAGCGACGGGATGCGGCTGAGCTTCGGCAAGGGAGCGGCGCTGGTGCTCGAAGGGGAGATTGCCGCGGGCCGCATGGCATTGCGGGCGTTCCTCCCCGCCTCGCTGGTCTCGGCGCTCGTGGGGAAGGCGTAGCGCCAGCGTGACGACGCGGCCCGACCACAACGAACCGCGCTTGCGGACGGGTCAGGCTAGCCGTCGGCGGCCGCAGCCTCGAGGGCGCGCCGCAGTCGCTCCGGCGTGGGCCACCCCCTGCCCTCGTTGTCGAGGTAGCGGCGGCAGGCGTACACGGCTGGGCCGTCGTAGCCGTCCAGGTCGCGGCCGTTGATGCGGAGCGTGGGGGAGCCGGCGAAGCCGTGGCGTTGATCCTCGGGGAGGTCGTCGATGTTGCGGCGACGCACGGTCGCGTCGATAGCGCTCGCGACGAGAACCTCGCCCAGGTCGTTCCACGCTCGCTGCCAGGAAGGGCAGCCGTCGAAGTAGAGGAGCTCGACGATCGGCATGCGCCGAGCGTAGCCGTTCCAGTGAAGCGGGGTCCAGGGCGGCGGGCCGTATCGCTTCCAGGCTGGGCCGGCGGCCAGGCCGCGCCCGGTGCCCGTTGGCGTCGCGCGGCGCGCATCGCTCCTTCGCCCCGGCGCGGCCACCGCAGCCGGGTCAGAGCGTTGCGAAGAGGTTGTTGAGCGACTCGGCGTAGGTCGGGTGGGCGATGGGGGCATCGCGGAGCGCGGTGTAGGGGAGCTCGCCGAGCATGGCGATCTGGATGGTGGCGGCGAGCTCGCCGCCTTCGGGGCCGAGCACGGCGGCGCCGAGGATGCGGTGGGTGTCGGCGTCGACGACGGCCTTCATGAGGCCTTGGGTTTCGTCGGTCTCGAGGGCGCGGGCGACGTTGCTCATGGGGAGGGTGGCGGTGAGGACCTGGAAGCCGGCGTCGCGAGCGTCGCGCTCGCTGAGGCCGACGCGGCCGAGTTGTGGGTCGGTGTAGACGGTGTAGGCGAGGGTGCGCTCGTCCCGGCCCGGGTGGCTGCCGTCGCCGAGGAGGTCGGAGGCGAGGATGCGGTGGTCGTCGTAGGAGGTGTGGGTGAAGGCGGGGCCGCCGGTGACGTCGCCGAGCGCGTAGATGCCGCTCGCTCCGGTGCGCAGGCGGTCGTCGACGGGGATGAAGCCGTCGTTGTCGGGGTCGATGCCCACGTGGTCGAGGCCGAGGTCGTCGGTGTTGGGTCGGCGGCCGGTGGCGACGAGTAGGTGGCTGCCGTCGATGGTGCGACGTGCACCGTCGACGGTGGCGGTCAGGCGCAGGCCGTCGTCCGCTGCCTCCGCGGCTTCGGTGGTGGCGTTGAGCTGCACGTCGATGCCTTCGCCCTGGAGGATGTTGGTGAGCGTTTCGGCGATGTCGGGGTCTTCGCGTGGGAGGAGTTGGGGGCCGTGTTGGAGGAGGGTGACGCGGCTGCCGAAGCGCCGGAACATCTGGGCGAACTCGACGCCGACGTAGCCGCCGCCGAGGACGAGGAGGTGGTCGGGGACGTGCTCGAGCTCCATGAGGCTGGCGTTGGTGTGGTAGGGGACGGTGTCGAGGCCGTCGATGGGGGGGACGCTGGGGCGTGTGCCGACGTCGAGGATGATGACGGGGGCAGTCAGGGTGCGGGTTCCGCCACCGTTGAGCTCGACGTGGACGTCGTGGGGCGCGGTGAAGCGGCCGCTTCCCATGACGAGGTCGAGGGTGTCGGTCTTGCGGAGGCTGGTCTCGGAGCCTTGGCGGAAGGACGTCACGATGTCGCGTTTGCGTTGGCGGACGTGCGCCAGGTCGACGCGGACCTGTCCGTCGCCGGTGTGGATGCCGTAGTCGGGGGCGCGGCGGGCGAGGTGGGCGGCGCGGGCGCTGGCGATCATGGTCTTGGTGGGGGTGCAGCCTTCGTTGACGCAGGTACCGCCCACGTGCTCGCGCTCTACCAGTGCGACGTGCCGGCCGGCCCTGGCGAGCTTGCCGGCGAGCGGGCCGCCGCCCTGGCCGGCGCCGATGACGATGGCGTCGTAGCTTTCGATCATGTGTCCTCCCGAGAGATGCGGGTCCGCGAGGGTCGCGGGCCAGCCCGATAGGGCCATTGTGTCGGGGCAGGGGCCGGCGCTCGGTCAAACGTTTGACCGAAGGGTGGGGGCGGTTGCGGCAGGGTGGTGGGGTCGGCGCGAGCGCGTCGCTGGGTCGCGGCGAGCGCGGCCGAACCCGATTGATGAAGGAGATCCTTATGCGCAAGATGGTTGGTTCGTTCCGTGGTGTGGTGCTGGCGTTGGCGTTGCTGGCGGTGGTGGGGTTGGCGTCGGCGCAGGGTGGTCCGCAGTTCCTGCATGCCACCTCGAGCGCGTCGTTCGGTGCGACGGTGTCGAGTTTGAAGAGGGCGGTGGCGTCGAGCGGGATGATGGTGCTGGGGAAGCTGAACCAGAAGGGGGCGTTGTCCACGACGGGTCTGAACCTGGCGGGGGCGGAGTCGTTCTTCGTCGGCAACCCGGTGGCGGGCAAGAAGCTGTTCCAGATGGACGCCGCGGCGGGTGCCGTGATCCCGCTGCGGGTGTACGTGTGGGTGGACGCGAGCGGCAAGACCGAGGTGGGGTACTTCAAGCCGTCGGACCTGTTCGCGGGGGTGTCGCCGGAGCTGGCGAAGGCCGGGGAGAAGATGGACGGCGTGTTCGCGAGGATCCTGTCGCAGGCGACGCGGTGAGGCCAGGGTGACGGGAGGGCGCGTGATGGATGGCTCTCGGAGGTCTCGCACTGCAACGCCGGAGAGCAGGGTTGGTGTGGTGGTCGAGCGTCTCGCGAGGCTGTTGGCGCTTGCTGCGGCGGGCGTGTCGGGTGCGGTGTTGTTCGCGGTGAGCGAGGCGGGGTACGCTTCGCTCTCGCGCCTGGCGTTGGTGGTGATGTTGCCTGCCGTCGGCGTGCTCGTGGCGATCGCCGTCGTTGCGACGGTGGCGGGGTGGCGTGGCCTGGGGCGCACGTTGGTGGTGGGCGTGGCCGTGGGGGTGGTGGCGACGGCGGGTCTGGAGCTGGTGCGGATCGTGGGGTTCCGGGCGTTCCACAGCATGCCGGGGTCGATGCCGATGTTGATGGGGGTGCTGTTGACGGGCCGGATCATGGTGGGTCCGGATCTGGCGTCGAACCTGCTGGGGTGGGCCGATCACGTCTATAACGGGGTGGCGTTCGTGCTGATCTACCTGCTGCTGTTCGGCAGGCGGCAGCCGTGGCTGGCGTTCCCGTACGCGCTGCTTCTCGGCACGGGGTTCCTGGTGAGCCCGGTGCCGAAGGCGCTGGGGGCGGGGTTCTTCGGCGCGGCGCTGGGCGCGAAGTTCGCGCTCACGGTCTACCTGGCGCACGCCCTGTTCGCTACGGTCCTGTTCCTGCTGGTGCGACGCTCGCGGGCATTGGGGGAACCGCTGGTGCCGCTGCGCGACGATGATCGGGGAGCCTGACGCGGCCGCCCGGACCGGCGGGTCGCCTGTGCGGCTCGCCGGTCCAGCGGCGCCCGCGACGCGCGCGGAGCGTATGCCGGGCCGCCCGGTCGGCCCGCGCGGGTCTCGCGCCGGCTCAGGGGGTGGTGATGTGGCGCAGGAACGGCGCGGGCACCCAGGCGTCGAAGCTGCCGGTGGCGGTGCGGACGCGAACGAGGTAGTAGTCGAGGGTGGGGTTGCTCTGGAAGTAGAGGACCTCCACGGGCGTTCCGCTGGGGGCTTCGCCGGTGACGGCGTTGCGCAGGTGGCTGTCGTAGAGGTAGACGGTGGGCTCGACCAACCGGCCGCGGTAGTGCCCGTCGAGGAGGCCGGTCGTGCCCTCACCCATGGGTCTGGGGATGCCGCAGAGGCTGGGGTCGTTGTGACTGGCGAACGGGAGGGGTGGCACGGCGAGGCTCTCAGCTGCCGTGCTCTTGGGAACGCCCGTCGCCGTGACGACCGGGGCGATCGCCAGCGTGCCCGTCAGGAAGATGACCGTGATTCCCGTCGCAACCCGGTTGGACAGCATGCCGACCTCCCATCTCACAGCATGGTAGGGGGCACGGGCGGCGCGGGTCTGTTCGGCAGCTGACCGAACCGCCGCGGGGCGGTGAGGGCGCCGGCCGACTCGGCGGCAGCCGGAGCGGCCGGCCCGCACCATCGGCGGTGGCGACCAACGCGCCCCTCGGTATGATGCGACGTCATGGGCGACAGCCCCTTCATCGTTCGCAATACGCGCTTCTCCGAGGTGATCGCGCGCCAGGACATGGAGGTGTTCATGCGCGTTTGCCCGGAGCGGCCGTTCGCTCGCGGCGATACCGTCTTCCGGGCCGGTGACCCGGCGCGCGAGATGCACGTGATCGCCGCGGGTCGCGTGAAGGTGAGCGTCCCGACACCCGAGGGCGAGGAGCGGATCCTAGCGATCTGCGGTCCCGACGACTTCGTGGGGGACGCGTTCGTGGCCGCGGGCGCGGCATACAGGGCGGAAGCGGTGGCACTGACCGAGGTGGTGACCTGCCCGATCACGCGCGATCAGTTCCTGCAGCTGTCCCTCAACGCACCACGCGTCGTGCTCGGGCTCTGCGAGATCCTCTCGGCGCACCTGTTCGACTGCCGCGCGCAGCTCGCAAGCGGTCACGACCCGGTCCTGGTACGCGTCGCCAAGGTCCTTCTCGACCAGGCCGAGCGCTTCGGGGAGCCGGACGGGGACGGTTGGGCGAGCGTCACCACCAATCTCAACCACGAGGAGATCGCCTCGATGGTGTCGGCAACCCGCGTGTCGGTCACCATGGCCTTCAGCGAGCTGCGCGAACGCGGCCTGCTGGAGGGCACGCGAGGCAGGTATCGCTTCCATCTGCCGGCACTGACGTCGGTGATCGAGGCGCTCGGCGAAGCGTGACCGGCAGCAGGCCCGCGGCGGCGCCCGAGTCGTGCCGCCGCGGCTAGCGCAGGCTGCGGAAGACCCTGGCGAGCAACGCCAGGGAGGCGAGCTCGAGGAGGAGCGAGAAGGCGACCAGGTAGCCGGGTGCGATCTCGTAGAGACCGCCCATGGCCAGGCTGCCGAGAAGCCAGGCGCTGCCGAAGGCCGTGTCGAAGAGCCCGTAGGCGGTGCCGCGCCGCTCGGCCGGGGTCAGGTCGGCGACGGCGGCGCGCATGAGGCTCTCCTGGAGGCCGAGCGCGGCACCCCAGACGGCGGCTCCGAGCGCCAGCAGGAGCGTGCCGTGCGCGAGGAACAGCAGCGGAGCGGTCGGCAGCGTGAGTACGGGGAGCGCGGCCAGGATGCGCAGGCCGTAGCGATCGTACAGGCGGCCGACCAGGTAGGCGGCGCCGGCGTCGACCCCCATGGCGAGGGCGAAGAGGAGCGGGATGACGGCAGGAGCGACCACCCGATCGGCTCCGAAGCGGAACGCGACCAGCGCGAAGTGGGCGAAGCCCATGACGGCGAGGGCGGCGAAGGCGAGGTAGCGCCAGTAGGTCTGGGAGAAGCCGCGGGTGGTGAGGGGGGCCGCGTGGCGCTCGCCGGTCGGCTCGAGGCCGCGTGCGCGCACCAGGAAGAGCATGGCAAGCACGGCGGGGACGAGGAGGATGCCGAAACCGAGGCGGTAGCCGCTCAGCGCCACTGCGCCGGCGACCGCCAGCGGCCCGACGAGGGCGCCGATCTGGTCGAGCAGCTCGTGAAGGCCGAAGGCGCGGCCGCGGCCGATATGGTGGCTGGCGCTGGCCAGCAACGTGTCGCGGGCGGGCGTGCGGAGGCCCTTGCCGAGCCGCTCGGCGAAGACGAGTCCGGCCGCAGGAGCGAGGGTGCCGGCGAGCGCGATGGCGGGGACGGCGAGGAGATTGACGGCGTAGCCGAGGTACACGACGGTCCAGTGGTGGCCGCGCCGGTCGACGTAGTTGCCTGAGAGCAGGCGCAGCGCGTAGCCGAGGAACTCGCCGATGCCGGCGATGGCCCCGACCAGGAACGGCGTCGCGCCCAGGACGCCGAGGTAGGGCCCGACGATGCTGCGGCCGCCCTCGTAGGTTAGGTCGGCGAAGAGGCTGACCACGCCTATGCCGATGACGAACCGTAGTGCCAGGGCGCGCGCGTCTGGCTGGCCGCGATGGGTCACGTTCGGCAGCTTACCAAGGGGAGGAGATGTTTCCCGGTGGCGGGGCGAGCTCGCTCTGGCCCGAGGAGTGCGGGCTCTCTGCGTTCCGACGGGCCGGGCTCACCAGCGCCCATCGCGAGAACGGTCCTTCGCCGCGCCGGTGGACGCGCATCTGACTCAGCAGCGTGGTCCACTCCGCCTGGCCGACGCTGCGAGGGTCGTCGGCTCGGGCGAGCTTCATCACGCTCAGCCAGGCCCGCCCCCCGGGGCGCAGGATGCGATCGATCTGACGCATGGCCCCGGCATGGTCGGTCATGCAACACAGCAGGGACTCCGCGAGAACGAAGTCGAGCGACGCGGATGCCACGAAGTCGATACCGGCGGCAGAGGCGACGTGCCCCTCAACGACCTCGGCGGCGCCCGCCCGCGCGGCCTTGCGCCGGACGCGATCGATCGCTCTGGGGTCGAGATCGATGGCGACCACGCGGCCACGATCGCCCACGATCCGTGCCATCGCGACCGTGAAGTGACCGGGCCCGCAGCCCAGGTCGGCCACGCGGTCGCCGGCGCTCAGATGGCGCGCGAGGAAGCGGCGGGGCGGCTGGACGAGGCGCCTCAGCAGATTGTCGAGGAACCATGGCGGTATCCGGCGGTCATCGACCTGGCAGGCGCAGGTAGGGCCATGGCGCATGGGTGCCTCCGGGAGCATGGTACGTCGGGGCCGATGCGGGCGGCAGTATCGCCAGGGGCCGCCGGCGCAGCGGCCTCGTCCTCAGTGCGTCGGCGCGGTCGACGAGGCTACGGCCGCGGCGGGCCGGAACTCGAAGATGCCGTAGATCTTCCCGCCCGAGCGTTCACGCTCCACCGTGAGCTTGCCGCCGTGCAGGTCGTACACCACCTCGAGGACGTTGCCGGAGGCGCTCCAGGGCTTGGCCACGTGCAACGTCCCGCGGTCGAGGTACTCGTACAGGCGGCCGTGCACGCCCATCTTGAAGTAGCCGAACATGTCGGCAGGAACGGTGGCGCAGGCGACGCGGGTCCCCGCGGGCAGGGTGGCAGGGACGGCGCCGTCGCAGGTCACGAAGGTGCCGCCGAGCGTGCGGACGGCCTGTGCCACCATGGTTCCGGCCTCGCTGCCGAGGTCGAGGGGAGCGGCGGCTCGAGCCCCGGACGCGGCCATGGCGAGGACGAGAACGACGGTCAGTGATGGAACCAGAGTACGGAGCACGCGTGACCTCCCGGGCGGGCGCAATCAGCGGTGTCCACGGCGGGCGGGACGCTGCCGCCGCGCCCGCCCGCCGCGGCCGATGGCGCAGGCTACCGCCAGCGATCATGAGAAGGGGCACGCGGGTGCGTGAGGGGCGCAGGCCAGGCCTCTGCGGGACCCACGTGCCAGCGTCGGCGCCCGCGCTCACGGCATGCACACGCGCTTGGCGCGTCGGGATGGTAGCGTCCGCGCATGCGTGAAGCGCTCGCGTCGATGGCGGTTGCGCTGCTGCTGGTGGCTGGCGCTCCAGCGAGCGCCGACGCGCCACCGACGGCGAGCGACGCCTCTGTCCCCACCTGCGCCGTCGCCGACGCGCCAACGGCCTTCACCGGCTACGACATGTGGGCCTCCACCTTGGTGGACACGCACTTCCGCTTGCCTGCCGACTACGCTCCACCCGACCTGGTCTCCACCAGCCGGGCGGGGCTGAACGGCGACCAGCAGCTTCGCGCCCTGGTCATCCCGCACCTCAAGGCGATGGCGTCCGCGGCAGCCGCCGCAGGGCATCCGATCGCGGTCCAGAGCGGCTATCGGTCGTACCAAACGCAGGTGGCGACGTTCCAGTACTGGGTCAAGGTCGACGGCTACGCCTACGCGCTCAAGTCGAGCGCGCGCCCGGGCCACTCCGAGCACCAGCTCGGCACGGCCATGGACCTGCGCGCGAAGGGCGGCAGGCCCCCCTGGGATTACCCGGACTGGGCTGCCACACCGACCGGCGCCTGGGTGGCGGCCAACGCCTGGCGCTACGGCTTCGTGATGAGCTACCCCAAGGGCCACGAGGCGGACACCTGCTACATGTACGAGCCCTGGCACTACCGCTACCTGGGCGCGGAGGCGGCCAGGGCGATCCGCGATGGTGGGCTGACGACGCGCGCCTACCTGTGGGCCAAGTGGCGGGCCAGCGGGGTGGCGGTGCCGGAGGGCGCGGTACCTATGCACCGGACCGTGACGGTGCAGCCGGGCGACACCCTGTGGGGCCTGGCACGGCGATACGGGACCACCGTGGCCGCGCTGCGAAGGCTCAACGGCCTCGCCAGCGACGCGATCCGCGCAGGGATGAGCCTGGAGATCCCGTAGCCGGAGAGGCGCCTTCGGTGCGCCGCGGCCTGCCACGGGACGGGGACCCGGCGCGCGGCGTATGGTGACCCATATGAGTGCGACGCGCGGCCGCGGCGGGCGGCGCGGCCGCCGGCCCAACCGGCGGGTGGCCGGCGGACCCGCGGGCGCGGTGCTGGCGCCGCTGCCGGTGCTGGCGTTCGTGCTGGCGTTCGTGCTGGCGCCGGCGGCGGTCGCGGTGGCTCCCGCCTCGCGCTACGCGCACTGGAGCCTCGACGTCGGCGCCCTGGGCTGGGGCGTGGCGGCGTTGGTCGCCTACGCGCTGCTGTGGGCGCGGCTGCCTCGCCGGCCCCACCCCGCCCTCGCGGTCTGCTTCGTCGCAGGCGTGGCGGCGACGGTGCTGACGCTCTCCTCGCCGCTCGACACGATGGGCGAATCGGTGCTGCTCACCATGCACATGCTCGAGCACATGGCGCTCACCCTGGTGGCGGCGCTGCTGCTGGTCTTCGCCATCCCCAGGGGCATGCTTCAGCAGGTGCGTGCGCTGCCGCTGATCGGCCCCATCGTGAACCGCTTCTGGAGCCTCCGGGGGATGGTGCTCTACAGCGCCGTCGTCCTCGCCTGGCACGTGCCCTTCCTGTACGAAGCGGCGCTGAGGCACGAGCCGATCCACGACCTCGAGCACCTCTCCTTCCTGCTCTTCGGCGTGCTCTTCTGGGGGCCGGTCGTCCACCCGATCGCGCCCGAGCGACACCGCGCCGGCGCCCCGCTGAGGCGCTTGGCGGGGGTGCTCCTGGCGCTGCTGGTGAACACCGTGCTCGGCTCGTATCTGTTCTTCGCGCAGCGCGTGCTGTACCCCACCTACGCGGCGGCGCCGCGGGTGTGGGGGCTCATCGACGCCCGAACCGACCAGAGCATCGCGGGCGGCTGCCTGTGGGTGATGGGCGACATGGCTTACATCGCCGCCGCCGGGGCGTTGGTGGCGGCGTGGCTGGGAAGCGCCACGGGCCGGGCGCGCGGGGTCGCCGCCGACGCGGGCAGCCACAACAGCTGACGCGGGGAGCGCCGCGTCGCCCGTACCCGGCCTCGCTCCGACGCTGGGAGCGCGCGTGCCCCCTGGAACGCCACCCCGGCACCCGGGACCCCCGTACCTTGACGTTCGGGCGGCGCTGGCATAGGCTTCGGGCGTGATTGTACCAACGACTATTGAATCAACGCTCACTGAATTCGGGGATGGCGGCGCCGAGCCGCGGGCCAGCGTGTTCCTGAGGGGCCAGGCATGAGGTCGGCGGCGCGGGCGCCGGCATCCGACGGCTTCCCGGCGCTGCGCCTGGCCCTCGCCGCCGTCGCCTGGGTCGCCCTCTATCTCCTCAAGGGAGCCGCCGCCACCGGCCTCGCCGCCGGGCTGCTCCGGCTGGACCTGTCGTCGCGCCTGGGTGGCGCCGTTCACTTCTTCGTCTTCGACTCCATCAAGATCGTGCTGCTCCTCGTCGGCATCATCTTCGTGGTCACCGTGCTCAGGAGCTTCTTCAGCGTCGAGCGTACGCGTGCCATGCTCGGCGGCCGCCGCCAGGGCGCCGGCAACGTGCTGGCCGCGGGTCTGGGGGTCGTCACGCCGTTCTGCTCGTGCAGCGCGGTGCCGGCGTTCATCGGCTTCGTGGCCGCAGGGGTGCCGCTGGGTGTGACGCTGTCGTTCCTCATCGCCAGCCCAATGGTCAACGAGATCGCCCTGGTGATGCTCTTCGGCCTCTTCGGCTGGGGCATTGCCGGGCTCTACCTGGTGAGCGGTCTGACCGTCGCGGTGGTGGCCGGGATGGTGCTCGGCCGCTTGCGGCTGGAGCGCTGGGTCGAGCCCTTCGTCTTCGAGACCCGCTTGGGGGGGAAGGTCGTCGCGCCCGGGCGGGAGCTCAGCTGGTCCGAACGGGTCGAGATGGGCGTCGAGGAGGTGGGCGCCATCCTCGGCAAGATCTGGCCCTATCTCCTCGTCGGCATCGGACTGGGCGCCGCGATCCACGGGTGGGTGCCGCAGAGCTTCTTCCTCCGCTATGCAGGGCCCGGCCAGCCCCTGGCCGTGCCTGCCGCGGTGCTGCTCGGCATCCCCCTCTACTCGAACGCGGCCGGCATCCTGCCGCTCGTCGAGGCCCTGCATGCGAAGGGCCTCGCCATGGGAACCACGCTCGCGTTCATGATGGCGGTGGTGGCGCTCTCCCTGCCCGAGATGATCATCCTGCGGCGTGTGCTCAAGCCCCGCCTCATCGTGCTCTTCATCGTCGTGGTCGGCCTCGGCATCCTCGGAACCGGCTACCTCTTCAACGCCGTGCTCTAGCGCCTTCGCGGCGCAATTCCAGATTGGGAGCGTGACAGTCATGACGATCAAGGTCCTGGGCTCCGGTTGCCCGAACTGCCAGCGGCTGGAGGCCAATGTACGCCTGGCCCTCGCCTCCTCCGGCATCGATGCCAGCGTCGAGAAGGTCACGGACGTCGCGGCCATCCTGGCGTACGGCGTCGGGTCCACGCCCGCGCTGGTCGTCGACGACCAGGTGGTTCTGTCGGGCCGGGTCGCTACGCCGCATCAGCTGGAAAGACTCCTGCAAGCTCCGTAGCGGCCGCTGCGGGCGCGGCCGAGGGCGCATGCTCCCAGGTCGCCCTACGTATTGACAATGATCGATGTATCGACTACTGTCGATGTATGGCGCTGCATGCTGGCAAGCCCGAGCTGAGCGCTCGCCTGAAGGCCCTGGCGGATCCGGCGCGTTTTCGGATCGTCGCGTTTCTGAGCGACCCCGCCCCCGAGTGTTGCAGCCGCGCCGACGGCGTCTGTGCCTGCGACCTTGAGGGCGTGCTGCAGCTCTCACAGCCGACGGTGAGCCACCACATGCACCAGCTCGTGGCGGCCGGCCTGGTGCGCTCTGAGAAGCGGGGTCGTTGGGTCTACTACCAGCTCGAGAAGGCAGCCCTGGATGCGGTCGTGCGTGAGCTGACCCGGCTGCGGACGCCGGCGCCCCGACTCTTGCAGGAGGCATGACATGACGAACCTGGAGCTGCGTGATGACGTCAAGCGCTACTACAGCGAGCGACTGAAGGGCTCCCAGGGGTGTTGCGGCGACATCTCGGTTGCCACGGTCCAGGTCGAGGGCGTCCCCTCGTACGGTTGCGGCGAGCCGACCCTGTTCGCCGAGCTGCGCCCCGGAGAGCACGTGCTCGACCTCGGCAGCGGTGCCGGGCTGGACGCTTTCCGGGCAGCGCGCGCCGTCGGCCGGGAGGGCCGGGTGACGGGCGTCGACATGACGCCGGCCATGCTGGAGCGGGCTCGGGAGGGGGCGCAGCGGCTCGGGATCCGCAACGTGCGCTTCGTCGAGGGCATCATCGAGGCCGTGCCGCTACCCGACGCCAGCGTCGACGTGGTGCTGTCGAACTGCGTGGTCAACCTGTCGGCCGACAAGAGCGCGGTCTTCGGCGAGGCCTTCCGCGTGCTTCGGCCCGGCGGCCGGCTGGCCATCAGCGACGTCCTGCGCCGGGTCGAGCGCCAGGAACCGGCGAGTCGCGAGGGCTGGTGCGCGTGCGTGGACGGGGCCGAGACGGCGCAGCGCTACCGCGGCTATCTGGAGCGCGCCGGCTTCAGCGACATCCGCGTCGAACCCGCCGCCGGCGAGGAGCTGGCGCGGGATACCTACAGCGCTGTGGTGCGCGCCACACGGCCGGCGGTGCGGGCGGCCGGCGTGCCCTAGTCGGCCAGGGTCGACTCGATGCGGCGGTCCGGCACCACCCACATGAGCGCGACGGCCACGTAGATGGCGTAGGCAGGCCAACGCGCCCCGAGCAGCGCCGAGACGATCGCCGTCAGGTAGAGCAGCGGGGAGGCCCGGCCCTTGAGATCGGGCCCCAGGGCGCGGCGGAGGCGGGAGTCCGGCCCGTTGGCGACGATCAGCCGCTGCTGCAGCAGGTAGTAGGCGATGGCAGCGAGCAGCAGCACCGCCCCGTAGGCCGTCGTGGGCGCCGCGCGGAAGTGGTTCTGGCCCATCCAAGCGGTCACGAACGGCACCAGCGAGAGCCAGAACAACAGGTGCAGGTTCGCCCACAGCACGCTGCCGTCGATGCGCTCGATGGCGTGAAGCATATGGTGGTGGTTGTTCCAGTAGATGGCGAGGTAGACGAAGCTGAGCAGGTAGGTCAGGAGAGCGGGCAGCTCGGCGCCGAGCGCCGGCCAGGTCGCGTCGTGCGGGACCGTCAGCTCCAGCACCATGATGGTGATGAGGATGGCGATCACGCCGTCGCTGAAGGTCTCCAACCGGGACTTGCTCATCGGCCCTCCCTGCCCCCGCGGTGGCGCTAGCATAGCCGGCACCCGGCAGGCGGTTGGCGCTCGGCGCGCGCAACCGCGGCGGACCGGCAACGGCTCGTCGACCTGGATCGGCCGGCTCGCTCCAGCCCTCTGAGTCGCTCGGGCGCCACCGTCCGGTGGGGGTCGCTCACGGCTGCCGCTCCCCCCGCGGGCCTGACCGAGCCGTGTCGCCGGCGTCGGCCGCCTCCTCCTCGGCGTAGAACTCGTCGCGCTTAAGCCGGATCTCGGGTAGGAACAGCGTCGCCAGCAGCGCCAGACCCGCCACGACCAGGCCGACCTGGAAGACGCGGTCCATACCGGCGTCGAGGCCGGTTCGCAGGGCGTGCAGGAACTGCTGGTAGAGCGTGTCGCCCTGGTCGCCGAAACGCGCGAAGGCTGTGCGGATGGCCTGCTGGGCTTGCGCGCTGATGAGGCCCTGAGGGTCGCTCAGGACGGCCCGCTGCTCGGGCGGCAGCAGGCGCAGCGCCAGCCGCAACGCCAGCGGCAGGCTCCGCTGGAAGTGGACCTGGAAGCTGCTCGCCAGCACCGTGCCCAGGATGGGTGCGATGATGACCCCGCCGAGCGACCGCACGAACTGCTGGGTGGCGTTGACCACGCCCATGATGCGGTAGGGGAAGGCGCTCTGCACCACCACGTTGAGGAGCGGCATGAGCGCGCCGATGCCGATCCCGGCGACCACCATGTCGCGCACCACCACCGGTTGCGGCGTGCTCGCGCCCAGGGTGTTGAATAGCAGCATGCCGGCGACGCTCAGGGCGGCAGCGGCGATGGCCAGAGCGCGGTAGCGCCCCGTGCGGCTCATCAGCACGCCCCCGGCCACACTGCCGCCGGCGAAGCCGAGCATCATCGGCGTGAGGATGATGCCGGATGCCTGGGCCGATGCGCCCAGGACTCCCTGCACGTAGAGCGGCAGGAACATCAGGCCGCCGAACATCGCCATGCTGACGAACAACGCCACCAGGCTGGCGACGGTGAACACCGGCGCGGCGAACAGCCGAGGGTCGAGGAGTGGCTCACGGGCTCGTCGTTCGTGGCGAACGAAGACCGTCAGGAACAGCACCGCGGAGGCGAACAGCGCCAGCGTTTGCAGGCTGCCCCAAGGGTAGCGGCCGCCGGCCCAGGTGAAGCCCAGGAGCAGCGGCACCAGCCCCGCCGCCATCCACACCGCCCCCTGCCAGTCGACGGTCGCGCTCGGCGCCGCCCGCACGCGTGGAAGCGTGGCGAGCACGGCGACGAGCACCAGCGCGGCCACCGGGAGGTTGACGTAGAACACCCAGCGCCAGCCCAGCTGGTCGGTGATCCAGCCGCCGAAGGTGGGACCGATGATGCTGGCCACGCCGAACACGCCCGACATCGCGCCCATCCAGCGGCCGCGATCGCGCGGGTTGAAGATGTCGCCGATGGTGGCGCGGGGCATGCTCAGCAGCCCGCCGCCGCCGACCCCCTGCAATGCCCGTGCCAGGATGAGCTCCATCATGGTGTGTGCCTGGCCGCTCAAGGCGGAGCCGAGGATGAACAGGCCGAGGCCTACCAGATAGAACGGTTTGCGTCCGTAGACGTCGGAGAGCTTGCCGTAGATGGGAACGGTGATGGCGGACGCCATCATGTAGGCGGTGAACACCCAGGTGTAGACGGCCAGCCCGTTGAGATCGGCGACGATCACCGGCAAGGCGGTGGCCACCACCGTCTGGTCGAGCGCGGCGAAGAACATCGCCAGCAGCACCGCTGCCAATGCCCACCAGCGGCCGGACCCCACGATGCGGTTGGTGGCCTGAGGTTGGTGGGGAGCGGTCTGGACGTCGGTGCGAGCGTGCGTAGGCCGCGGCATGGCTCCCTTCCACGCCGGCGCGAAGCGCAGCTCCCCCATGCTCTCCCCGGCCCCCCGCGCCTCCCAGGGACATTCGTCAGGCTACCGGGCAGGCGCCGGCGGGACACCGAGCGGAAGGCCGGTGACTCCCGCCGTCGAGCGCTTGCCGATGCCCCGGAGGCGGATCGGCGCCGTCGCTCGGCCGTGGGTCAGGCCGCTGTGAGCGGCTGCTCCAGGCTCTGCCTGAACGTCGGTGGGCGTCGCACGGCGGTGGCCACCTCGAAGGCATGGCCGTAGGCCAGCAGCCGCCCCTCCCTGAACGCCCCGCTGTACAGCGACAGTCCGATCGGGAGCCCGTGGACGAAGCCTGCAGGCACCGTCAGGTGCGGGTAGCCGGCGATCGCGGCGGGGCCCGCGCTCAGCCCCAGGATGCGGTCGCCGTCGATCGGGTCGGTGACCCAGGCCGGGGCCGTGGTCGGTGCCACGATGGCGTCCAGCCGGTGATCGCGCAAGGCCTTGTCGATCCCCTCGTCGCGCGCCCTCCGCAGGCAGGTAGCGCGGGCGGCGAGGTACGCCTCGTCGGTGAGGTCACCCTTGGCCTGCGACATCACCAGCAGCTCCTGGCCGAAGTACGGCATCACCTCGTCGCGATGCGCCTCGTTGAAGGCGATGACGTCCGCGAGCGACCTAACGCCGGCCGCCGGGTGCTCGGCGAGGTAGGCATCGAGCCCGGCCTTCAGCTCGACCATGAACACCAGCATCTCCTCCTCGGCGACGGTCCCCACGGCGCTCAGATCCACCTCGTCGATCAGCTCGGCCCCCAGCTCTCGAAGGGTGATGAGCGCGGCCTCGGCCACGGCGTCCGCGCCCTCGTGGCTGCCGAACGCGGAGCGGTCGATGCCCAGGCGCGCGCCCTTCAGGGCATCGGGCCGCAGGAATGCGCGGTAGTCCTTCGCTGCCGCGGAGGCGGTGCCGGTGGCCGGGTCGCGCGGGTCCGGCCCGACCATGGCGGTCAGCAGGGTGGCGGTGTCGGCGACCGTGCGCGCCATGGGGCCGGCCGTGTCCTGCGACGCCGAGACGGGGATGATGCCGCTGCGACTCACCAGACCGACGGTCGGCTTGAGCCCGACGATGCCGTTCACGGCCGCGGGGCAGCTTATCGAGCCGTCCGTCTCGGTGCCGACGGCCACCGCCGTGAGGTTGGCGGCCACCGCGACGGCCGACCCCGAGCTCGAGCCGCACGGGTTGCGGTCGAGCACGTAGGGGTTGCGAACCTGACCACCACGGCTGCTCCACCCGCTACAGCCGCGCGTGCTACGGAAGTAGGCCCACTCGCTCATGTTGGCCTTGCCCAGGATCACGGCTCCGGCGGCGCGGAGTCGCGCTACCAGGAAGGCGTCCTCGGGTGCCAGGTTGCCCTCGAGCGCCAGCGAGCCCGCGGTGGTCGCCATGGCGTCGCCGGTATCGATGTTGTCCTTCAAGAGCACCGGGATGCCGTGCAGCGGCCCGCGAGCTCCGCGTTCGGCCCGCTCGCGGTCGAGCCTTGACGCCAGCCGGACGGCGTCCGGGTTGGTCTCGATCACAGACCGCAGCGCCGGACCGTCGCGATCCAGAGCCGCGATGCGCTGCAGATACGCTTCGACGATCTCGACGGCGCTGGCTTCGCCGCGATCCATCCACGCCTGGAGCGTCTCGATCGATGCCTCCTGAAGGTCCATCCTCACGTCCTCTCGTGTGCGGTGGTCGGGTGCGTCGGTGCCGCAGCGGTCGCTCCGAGGCATGGCGTCGCGACGGCCTCACGCCGCTGCGTCCGCCTGCCCCGGCTGGCGATCGGGGGGCCTGCAGCCACGGGCGTCTGCGCGCGCGAGTCGTCTCCCGCCGTTCGGGTATTCTACTCGCCTGTGCGGACCCTTCCCCGAGCGGCGGGGGCCGGGTCGGCGCCGGTCTCTGCGCAGCGCGACGGGGAGCTGGCGCGCGCAAGCGTGGGCAACGTATTGTCGCTGGCGGACCCGCAGGATCGCTGCGGTCGCGGGCGACGACGAACGGGAGGAGCGCCGCGGCGCATAGCCATGCTCGGACACCTGGCAGCCTTCATCACCAACACCATCTCCAGCCTCGGGTACGTGGGCGTCGGGGCGCTCATGGCGATCGAGAGCGCCTGCATCCCCATCCCGTCGGAGGTGATCCTGCCGTTCTCGGGGTTCCTGGTGTCCACGGGCCGTTTCGACATCTGGTGGGTGGCGCTGGCAGGCGCACTGGGCTCGGTGGTGGGCTCCATGGCGGCCTACGGCGTGGGCGCGTGGGGGGGCCGGCCGCTGGTGGAGCGCTACGGCAAGTACCTGCTCATCTCCCATCGCGACATCGATGCGGCCGACCGCTGGTTCGCGCGGCACGGGGACATCACCATCCTGGTGGGGCGCCTGCTACCGGTGGTGCGAACGTTCATCGCCTTCCCGGGCGGCGTGTCCCGCATGAACCTGGTGCGCTTCAACCTCTACACCTTCATCGGCTCGTTCGTGTGGTCGCTCGCGCTGGCGTGGGTCGGGCGCGTGCTGGGCGACCACTGGGACACGCTCGGGGGCTACTTTCATCGCTTCGACGCGGCGCTGGTGGCGGTCGTCGTGCTGGCGGTGGCGTGGCACGTGGTGCGGCACCTGCGCTCGTAGGCGGCGGTCGCCGCCGCCGCCCGGCTTGCGGCGCTGTGGCGAGGATGGCGCGCCGCCCTCAGGCGGCCATCTCCTCCCTGCCTTCGAACTGCGCCCGGTAGAGTTCGGCATAGGCGCCGCCCTCTGCGACGAGCGCTTCGTGCGTGCCCTGCTCGACGATGCGTCCGTTCTCCATCACCAGGATGACGTCGGCGTTGCGGATGGTCGACAGCCGGTGGGCGATCACGAAGCTGGTGCGGTTGCCTCGCAAGGCCTCCATCGCTTCCTGCACCAGGATCTCGGTGCGCGTATCGACGGAGCTGGTGGCCTCGTCGAGGACCAGCAGTGGCGGATCGGCGAGGAAGGCTCGAGCGATGGTGATGAGCTGCTTCTCGCCGGCGCTGACGGTGCCGCCCTCGTCGTCGATGACGGTGTCGTAGCCTTCCGGCAGGCTGTGAGCGAAGCGGTCCACGAAGGCAGCGCGCGCGGCCGCGATGATCTCCTCCTCGCTCGCGCCCGGACGGCCGTAGGCGATGTTGTCGCGGATGCTGCCGCGGAACAGCCAGGTGTCCTGCAGCACCATGCCGATGCGCGAACGCAGCGCGTCACGCGGCACCTCGGTGATGTCGATGCCGTCCAGCGTGATGCGCCCGCCGTCGAGCTCGTAGAAGCGCATGATCAGGTTGACCAGGGTGGTCTTGCCGGCGCCGGTGGGGCCGACGATGGCGACCGTCTGCCCCGGCTCGGCGACGAGCGAGAGATCGGCGATGAGGGGACGGTCAGGCTCGTAGCGGAACTGCACGTGCTCGAGCGCGACACGCCCGCGCGGCTGCTCGGGGAGCGTGGCGGCCGCTACCTCGGGGATCTGCTCCTCGGCGTCGAGCAGCTCGAACACGCGCTCGGCGGAGGCGACGCCGGACTGCAGCAGGTTGACCATGGAGGCGAGCTGCGTGACCGGCTGGGTGAAGCGCCGACTGTACTGGATGAAGGCCTGCACGTCTCCCAGCGAGATGGTGCCGCTCGCCACCCGGAGCCCGCCGAGCACCGCGATGGCGGCGTAGTTGAGGTTGCCGATGAGCCTGGTGACCGGCATGATCAGGCCGGACAGGAACTGCGCCCGGTAGCTCGCCTGGTACAGCGCCTCGTTCTCCTCCTCGAACGACGCCTGCACGTCGCGCTGGCGGCCGAACACCTTGACCAGGGCGTGGCCGGTGTAGGCCTCCTCGACCGTGGCGTTGAGCGTGCCGGTGCGGCGCCACTGGGCGATGAACTGCTTGCCGGAGCGGCGCATGACGAGGCTCGCCACCACCATGGTCAGCGGGATGCTCACCAGCGCGACCAGGGACAACACCGGGGAGATGGACAGCATCATCGCCAGCACGAAGAGCACCGTGAAGACCGCAGTGAGGACCTGGCTCAGGGTCTGCTGCAGGCTCTGCGAGATGTTGTCGATGTCGTTGGTGACGCGGCTGAGCAGCTCGCCGCGCGGTTGCCGGTCGAAGTAACGCAGGGGCAGGCGGTTGAGCTTCTCCTCGACCGCTTCGCGCATGCGGTACACCGTTCCCTGGACCACGTCGTTGAGCAGGTAGCCCTGCAGGTACTGCAGCAGTGCCGCGACGAGGTAGACCGCCAGGGCGAGCAGCAGCACGTGGCCGAGGGCCGTGAAGTCCACGCCACGGCCGGGCACCAGATCGATGCCGGTGAGCAGATCGGCGATCTTGCCCTGGCCCGCGGCCCGCGCCGCCGCGATGGCCTGCCCCTTGGTCATGCCGGCCGGCAGACGCGCGCCGATGATGCCCGCGAACAGGAGGTCGGTGCCGTGGCCGAGGATGCGCGGGCCGAGAGCAGTCAGTCCGACCGAGGCCACGGCGGCAACCACCACCGCGCTCAGCTTGCGACCCTCCGGGCGCAGGCGGCCCAGCAACCGCCGCAGCGAGGGGCCGAAGCTTTGCGCCTTCTGGCCCACCATGCCGGGCGGCCCGTGGCCGGGCCCGCCACCCACGCGAACGCGCTCGGTGCGTTGCATCACCTTGGGCGGGTCCTGCCGTTCAGGGCCGGGCTCGTTCGGGCCGCTCATGCTGCCACCTGCCGTTGGGAGGCCACGATCTCTCGGTAGGTGTCCGAGCTGCGGAGCAGCTCCGCGTGGCTGCCACGCCCTACCACCCGTCCGTCCTCGAGCACGACGATCTGGTCGGCGCCCTCGATGGTGGCGACGCGCTGCGCCACGATCACCACCGTCGCGCCCTGCGTGACGCGCGCCAGCGCGCGACGCAGGCGTGCGTCGGTGGCGACGTCGAGCGCAGAGAAGGCATCGTCGAAGAGGTAGACCTCGGGCCGCCTGATGAGCGCACGCGCCATGGCCAGGCGCTGCCGCTGCCCACCGGAGACGTTGGTGCCGCCCTGGGCGATGGGAGCCTCCAGCCCACCCTCCATGGCCTCGACGAAGTCGCGCGCCTGGGCGATCTCCAGCGCTTGCCACATCTCCGCCTCGCTGGCGTCGGGCTTGCCGAAGCGCAGGTTGCTGGCGACGGTGCCGCTGAACAGGTAGGCCCTCTGGGGCACCAGGCCGATGCGCGACCACAGCGCGTCGGGCTCGTACTCGCGCACGTCGATGCCGTCGAGCATCACCTGACCGTCGGTGGCGTCGAAGAGCCGCGGGATGAGGTTGAGCAGGGTGGTCTTGCCCGCTCCGGTCGAGCCGATGATGGCGACCGTCTGCCCGGCCGCCGCGTCGAGGTCCACCTCGCTGAGCACCGGGTGGCTGGCGCCCGGGTAGCGGAAGCCGACCTTCCGGAGCTGCAGGTGGCCGCGCTCGGGGGCGCGCGCCACGCCGTGGGCGGGCGGCAGCACGGTCGGCTCGGTGGCGAGCGTCTCCTCGATGCGGTCGGCCGAGACGGCGGCGCGGGGCAGGATGACCAGCATGAAGGTCGCCATCATCACCGAGATCAGGATCTGCATGAGGTAGCTGAGGAAGGCCATCATGGAGCCGATCTGCATGGCGCCCGATGCCACGCGCAGACCGCCGAACCACACCACGGCCACGCTGGAGACGTTGGTGACGATCATGACCAGAGGGAACATCAGCGCCATCCAGCGCCCGACGTAGAGGCTTACGTCGGTGAGCTCCTCGTTGGCCTTCTCGAAGCGCTGCCGTTCCTCCGGCTCGCGCACGAAGGCCCGGATCACCCGGATGCCTCCGATCTGCTCGCGCAAGACCTCGTTGATGCGGTCGATGCGCTTCTGCATCTTGCGGAAGCCGGGGACCATGCGGCTGATGACGAGTGCCACCAGCGCGCCCAACAGCGGCACGGCCACGGCGACCAGCCACGACAGCCCCAGGTCCTGACGCAGAGCCATGATGACGCTACCGACCATCATGATGGGGGCGGTTGCCATCAGCGTGAAGGCCAGCATCAGCATCATCTGCACCTGGCGTACGTCGTTGGTGGTGCGCGTGATGAGGGAGGGCGCGCCGAAGCGCGCCAGCTCGCGGCTCGAGAACTCGGCGACGCGGTGGAAGATGGCGGAGCGCACGTCCCGGCCGAACTTCATCGCGGTGCGGGCGCCGAAGAACACCGCGGCGATGGTGCACAGGATCTGCACCAGCGACGCCAGCAGCATCCAGCCGCCCTCGCGCAGGATGTAGGCGGTGTCGCCGCGGATGACGCCGTTGTCGACGATGGCGGCGTTGATGCTTGGCAGCGTGAGCGCCGCCAGCGTACCCACCAGTTGCAGGCCGAGGATGGCTGCGATGACGCCGCGATAGGGTCGCGTGAAGTCATTCAGGATCTTCAGCAGCATGACGCGTCCTCGCCCCCCTCCGGCGGTGCGGTGTGCCGCGCTCGGCGCTCGCTTCGCGGTGGCGTCCCGCGCGCGCGTGCCGGGGCGGAGCGCAGTCGTCGCGGCCGGCTCGGCCGCGCTCGACCTCTGCCTCCGCGACGGCGCGCGCGGCGCCGACGAAGGCGGCCAGCCCGGTCTTGAGCGCCACCAGCTCGTCTTCGTCGAGGCGCTCCAACACACGTGCCAGCCCGGCCCTGCCGCGGCTGCCGATCTTCTCGAGCAGGGCGCGGCCAGGGGGCGCCAGGCGCACGAGCACCACCCTGCGGTCGGCCTCGTCGCGCACGCGTTCGACGAGGCCGCGCTCGACCATGCGATCCACCATGCCGGTGGCGCTGGCGGGCGACACATCGAGGCAATGAGCCAAACGGCTGACGCGCAGAGGTCCGTCCGAGCGCAAACGCACCAGCACCTGCAGATGCGCGACGCTGGCCGCGTCGCGCCTGACCTGATGCAGCCCCTGCATGCTCTGGGCGCGCATGGCGCGGAAGCTCTCGATGACCTCTCGGATCAAGGCGTGCCTGTCCGTGGCGTCAGCCCCCTCCGAAGGTAGTTAGGGTAATGTTGATAATTCGCATGCCGCTAACTATAGGTCGGATCCTCACCACCGTCAAGACATGAGCACGGCCAGGCCGGCCGTGCTCGCGGGGCGCATCGTGCCACGGAGCCGAGCCACGCCGCAAGCGCGTTTCGGCCCCGGACTCGCGAGCGGCGCGCCGGGCCGGTGGATCGTGGCCCGCCGGCATCCAGTGCTGCCGTGGCCGCGTATCACAGGACACGGGAAGATGGTCCCCGAGCGAGAGGAGGAGCCGTGCCGATGCGCCGAGCTCGCGGAAACGTCGCCGCAGGCGGTTGCCACCCTGCGCGGCCGAGGTTGCTTCTGGCCGTCCCCGCGGCCGTGGCACTGGCGTGCGCGGGCGTCGTCGTTGCGGCGCTGCCAGACACCGGCGCAGCGCCGCCTACGGTGGCGGGACCCGGCCGGACGCGGGTCGCGCTGGCAGCGGAGAGCGCCATCACCTTCCACGCCTCGGACGCGTTCGGAGGGTTCGACGGCAGGGTGCCCGTGGCGGGCTTCTCGGCCGCAGTGGACCCGCAGCGGCCGACGAGCGCCCAGGCGACCATCGTCGTGCGGACCAGCGCGATCACCACCGGGAACGTGCTGCGCGACCTGAACGCGGCCCGCGCGGTCTTCGAGGCGTCGCGCTTTCCGACCATCCGCTACACGCTGACTGCCGTCACGTCCCGGCCCGCCTCGCTGCGGGAGGCTCGCAGCGCGGCGGTCAGCGTCCGCGGACGCTTGCGCATGCACGGTGTCGAGCGGGATGTGGTGGCGCGCGGCGAGGTGTCTCGCACCGAGGGCGGGCTCGACGTGCGCCTCACGCTTCCGTTACGGCTCTCGGACTTCGGCATGACCCGGCCTCGTCTGTTCGCGGTGGTCGTCGACGACACGGTGGACGTCCGCGTGCATCTGGTTCTGCGGCTCCTCCCGGCCGGCGGGTGATGGCGGGGCGGTTGTCCCTTGGCTCCAGCCGCGCGCCTCCGCATAGTGCGGCGACGGACCGCGACCGGGGACGCACCAGCGACGCCGACGGGAAAGCGAGGCGGACATGAGGACGAACCTGCATGTTGGCTGGCCGAGGGTGTGGGCGCCAGAGGACCCCAGGCAACGGCTGCGCCGGAGAGTGCGGCTGGCAGCCGGCGCTCTGGCGCTGGCCAACGCCATGGTCTACGCGCTCATCGGCGCCGGTGTGGCGCGCGTGGTCGACGACACTGCCGGCGCGGACGTGTCGCTGACGACCTTCGGCGCCCTGGCCGGCGGCGCCTTCCTGCTGGGTGCGGTGCTGCTGTGGGCGACCGACCGGCGGGTGCTGTGGCTGCTGGGTGCCGCCTTTCAGCTGTTCGCCATCGGTGCCTACCTCGGCGTCGCGCCGCAGCGCACGCCGTCCTTCGAGCCCTGGGGGGTCTCGCTCAAGGTGGTGCAGGCGCTGCTTCTGGTGATGCTGGCGTTCCTGGCGATGACGCCGGGGCGGGCGACGGCCGTGGCGCGGAGGCGCGTGGGCGCCGACGGCTGAGCGGGTCGGCCGTGCCAAGGTCGTCGCCGGCGAGGGACGGCGGCAGCCGACGGCGCTCGCTGCGATGCGGTGTGAGCCGTCAGGGCTGCAACACGATCTTGCCCAGGGTGTGTCGCAACTCCAGCTCGCGGTAGGCGTCGCGCACGCGCTCGAGGGCGTAGACGCGAGCGACGGGGAGCTCCAGGCGGCCGTCGGCGAGCAGCTGTGCCAGCTCGCTGAGGACCCGGGCGCCCGCCACCGCGGCGGAGCCCTCCGTCTTGACGCCGTAGCGCTCCCTGGCGGCGAAGTTGGCGATGGTGTCGACGCGCTCCGGCGCCACGCCGAGGTCCTCGACGGCAAGCCGCACGTAGTCGCCGCCGAAGGCATCGACGAACGCGTCGACCCGGCCGCCCGCGGCCTCCCGGATGCGCCCAGCCACGGCATCGTGATAGTCGACCGGCGCGACCCCGTGGGCCTCGAGCCAGGCGCCGTGCGGCTCGCTCGCCAGGCCGATCACGCGGGCGCCCCGCAAGCGGGCGAGCTGCACGGCGAGCGTGCCGACACCGCCGGCCGCGCCGGAGACGACCACGGTGTCGCCCTCGCGCACGTCCACGGCGCGCACCGTGGCGTAGGCGGTGGTTCCGGCCACGAACAGGGCGCCGGCCGCTTCCCATGACACGCCATGCGGCCTGCGCACCAGCTTGTCGGCCTCGACCGCGACCAGCTCGGCGTGGCTGGCGCGGTCGTTGGTGAAGCCGAGCACCTCGTCGCCCACGGCGACGCCGGCGACCTCGGCACCCACCTGCTCCACGACGCCGGCCAGGTCGCTTCCCTGGCCGGAGGGGAAGCTGGCGGGGAACCGGGCATGCATCCTCCCTTCCCGGATGGAGGCCTCGCCGGGGTTGATGCCTGCGGCCTTCACGCGAACCAGCACGCGGTCCGGTGGCACCTGCGGCGGGTCGACCTCCACCACCTGGAGGACGTCGATGCCGCCGTACGTCTCGAACCTCACGGCACGCGGCATTCGCCAGAACTCCTCTCTCGCTGTCGTCGGCAGCGGACGTGCGCTACGGCGCACGCGTCCGAACGCGTCCTCCAGCGACGATAGCGTGGCGAGAGAGGCTGTCCCGAGAAACGGCGGGGTCCGGCCAGCCGCGGTCAGCCGAAGACGTCTTCAAAAGGCAGGCCCAGGCCCAGCGCGCCGTAGGGACACGTGCGTCCCTCCTCGCCCGGGCGGCGTTGCCAGCGCCCCTCGTCGCGGGCGCGGCGGCGATACTCGAGGACGCGCACCCTGTCGTCCGACAACGGCTCGAGCCTCACCCGCACGGTCACGCCGGACGCCAGCCGCCGCTCGACCAGCCTCGACGCGTCGAAGAGGCCGGGCTGTTCGTCCAGGACGTGTCCCACGACTCGAGTGTAGCGCTCGACCGCACGGCAGGCGCCGCCTTCACGCCTGGCGCCGCCCGACCTCTGCGACGCGGCGCCTCGCCGGCGGCTGAAGGTGCCGAGCCGGCCGGGCCTCAGCCCTGCGGGAGCAGGGCCGCTGCCAGCCTGGGTCGCTGCTCGTCGAAGGTGCCGTAGAAGAAGGTGGTTCGGTCCAGCACGGTGATGGGGGCGATGCGCACGCCGTAGCGCCGCTTGGCCTCGTCGGCCACGCCGGGCTGGCTCAGGTCGCGCTCGCTGTAGGGGACGTGGTGGCGCTCCAGCCAGGCACGCACGGCGGCGCAATCGGGGCAGCCGGGGCTGGTGTAGAGGGTGATGGCGGTCACCGTGAGTTCCGATCAGGCGGCCGCCGGCTGCGCCCCCACGGTGGCGGCATCCGGGACGGACGCCGGGCGGCGCGGACGGAAGGTCTTGAGCCTGAGGGCGTTGGTGAGGACGAAGATGCTGCTGGTGCCCATCGCGGCGGCGGCGATGATGGGGTTGAGGAGGATGTGGAAGGCGGGGTAGAGCACTCCGGCGGCGACGGGGATGAGGATGACGTTGTAGATGAAAGCCCAGAAGAGGTTCTGTTTGATGTTGGTGATGGTGGCCCTGGAGAGGGCGATGGCGTTGGGGATGCCTTGGAGGTCGCCGCTCATGAGGATGACGTCGGCGGCTTCGATGGCGATGTCGGTGCCGGTGCCGATGGCGAGGCCGATGTCGGCCTGGGCGAGGGCGGGGGCGTCGTTGATGCCGTCTCCGACGAAGGCGGTCTTGTTGCCCTGGCGCTGGAGGCGCTTGACGGCGTCCACCTTGCCGTCGGGGAGGACCTCGGCGAGGACGGTGTCGATGCCCAGGCGGGCGGCGATCGCCGCGGCCGTGCGACGGTTGTCGCCGGTGACCATGGCGACCTGCAGCCCGGCCGCGTGCATGGCCTCGATGGCGGCGGGCGTGGTGGGCTTGACGGGGTCGGCTACTGCGAGGACGGCGGCGAGTTTGCCGTCGATGGCGGCGTACATGGGGCTCTTGCCTTCGTCGGCGAGGCGTGTGGCGGTGGCCTGGAAGGCGCTGGTCTCGAGCCCGAGCTTGGACATGTAGCGATCGGCGCCGACGTGCACGGTGTGGTCGCCCACGGTGGCGGTGACGCCGTAGCCGGGCTCGGCGTGGAAGCCGTCGGCGGTGGAGATGTCGAGCTGGCGCTGGTTGGCAGCGTCGACGATGGCCTGGGCGATGGGGTGTTCGGAGTGTCGCTCCACCGCGGCGATCATGCCGAGCTCCGCGCTGCCGTCGGCGCCATCGGCGGTGACCAGGTCGGTCAACTCGGGGCGCCCGCGGGTGAGGGTGCCGGTCTTGTCGAGGGCGATGACCCTGGCCTGTTGGAGGGTTTGGAGGGCGTCCCCGCGGCGGAAGAGAATGCCCAGATCGGCGCCCTTGCCGGTGCCGACCATGATGCTGGTGGGGGTGGCGAGGCCCATGGCGCAGGGGCAGGCGATGATGAGGACGGCGACCATGTTGACGAGGGCGTAGGTGAGGGCGGGGGAGGGGCCGGCAAGGAGCCATACCACGAAGGTGATGCTCGCCAGCGCGATGACCACTGGCACGAAGTAGCGCACCACGCGGTCGGCCAGGGCCTGGATGGGCATCTTGGCGCTCTGGGCGTCCTGGACCATGCGGATGATCTGCGCGAGCACCGTGTCGGCGCCGACCTTGGTGGCCGTGAAGCGCAAGGCCCCGTTCTGGTTGATGGTGCCGCCGACGACCTCGGCGCCCTCGCTCTTGAGGACGGGGATGGGCTCGCCGGTGATCATGGACTCGTCGACGTAGCTGCTGCCACTGGTGACGGTGCCGTCGACGGGGAGGCGTTCGCCGGGGCGTACGGCGATGATGTCACCGCGCACGACCTGGTCGATGGGGAGCTCCTGCAGGGCGCCGCCCCGTTCGACGCGGGCGGTCTTGGCCTGGAGGTTGAGGAGCTTCTTGATGGCCTCGCTGGTGCGTCCTTTGGTGATGGCTTCGAGGTACTTGCCGACGAGGATGAGGGCGATGATGGCGGCGGAGGCCTCGAAGTAGGTATGGGCGGTGCCGGCGGGCAGGATCTCGGGGAGGAAGGTGGCGATGACGGAGTAGCCGTAGGCGGCGCTCGAGCCGAGCATGACGAGGGCGTTCATGTCGGGGCTGGCGTGGCGGAGGCTGGCCCAGCCGGTGGTGTAGAAGCGTCTGGCCGGGCCGAACTGCACCACGCTGGCGAGCGCGAAGCCGATGAGGTTGGCGGCGAAGGTGCCGATGGCCGCGTCGATGCCGCGTTGCAAGCTGGGGACGGCCATGGGCAGCATGACGAACAGCACCAGCGGGGCCGCGAAGCTGGCGGCGATGATGAGGTCACGGCGCAGGCCGCGCACGTGCTTCTCGTGCGCTTCGCGTTCCAGGTCGGTGGCGTCCTGGCCGGCCTGTTCCTCGAGGACGTCGTAGCCGGTGTCGCGCACGACCTCCTTGAGCTTCGCGGGGGTCACCGTCTGGGGCAGGTAGGTGACGCTGGCGCGTTCGGTGGCCAGGTTGACGGTGGCTTCCAGGACCCCGGCCACCTTGTTGAGGGCGCGCTCGACGCGCCCCGAGCAGCTCGCGCAGGTCATGCCGGTGATACCGAGGTCGGCGTGGGCGGTGGTGGTGCCGTAGCCGCTGCCGGTGATCGCCGCGATGAAGGCGTCCGGCTTGACGAGCGCGGGGTCGAAGGTGACGCTGGCGCGTTCGGTGGCCAGGTTGACGGTGGCTTCGCTCACGCCTGCCACCTTGTTGAGGGCGCGCTCGACGCGCCCCGAGCAGCTCGCGCAGGTCATGCCTTCGACGCCTATCTGAACGGTCGTCATGGTGACTCCTCGCCTTGCGCAAACCCACCCCCCGGGGGTGGGGGAACCTCCTCAAGCTTAATCCCGCGCCGGGGGATGGTCAAGGGCGGCGCCGACGTGTCGAGCCACGTGAGGCGGGAGCGAGCTCTCGTGCCGCGGTCACCCTCCCGCGCGCCTTGCACGTGCGATCGCCTCGGGGGAGGCCGGCTCCAACACCCTCCCGCGCGTCTCGCTGCGGTGTCCGCGCCTGTCCTCGCGCGCGAAGGCACGGGCCTTCGCCTCCGATCCGAAGACCTGGCTCCACTTGCCGTCCTTGAACACGATCTGGTAGCCACCCGCGAGTATCTGGAACGGTCTGTCCACCTGGCCGAGGTGGTCGAAGCGGCTCGAGCCGGGCTTGCGGAACACCTCGAAGTAGGACGGATAGACGAAGTCGCTCATGGCGACGTTGTTCACCTCGAAGCTCAACTGCTCCACCGGGTCGGCGCTCTCGTAGGCGTACATGGTGGTGGCGTCCGGGCCGGTGCTCATGAGGTTGATGGCAGGATCGACCAGCATCTCCACCAGCTCGTGCGACGCCGCTACGCTGACCTGGTCGCCGTTCTTCTGGGCGGTGCGGACGAACACCTTGGCGAGCGGCCAGCCGTCGGGGGTGAGGTCGTGGTAGGCGAGCGCGCCCGGCTGGTCGGCGTCGTCGAGGAACACCATCGCCCACGCGCCTGACTTGAAGTCCGTCGTCTCCACGAGGTGCGCAGGCGTGCCCCAGACCGGTACCACGCTCGCGTCGACGTACGCCTGCATGGCGGCGATGAGCGCGCCGAGCTCCACGCCCAGCGCCGTGGTGGCCTGGTTGAAGACCGCGATGGTGGGCACCTCGCCGACGTTGAACGCGCCCATGGTCGGCTTCATCGGTGGCGTTTCGGCCATGATCCGTCCCCTCTCTCCTCGAGACCCTACAGATGCACCGAGGAGGCGGCTCCGGTCAAGGGCCGATGTCACGGTTCGACGTGCGTCAGCTGCGCCACGGCGCCCACATCGCCTCCGCGTCGGGCAGGGGGTGGCCGGCCGTCTTGAGCGCCAGTAGGATCTGCCCGCGGTGGTGGGCGTCGTGGGCGAGCATGTGCGTCAGGTAGGCGGCGCCATCTGGGTGCGGCGACTCCGGCCCGCCCTCGGGATGCGCAACGGCGGTCGCGAGCGCGGCAGCCGCCGTCTGCTGCCACACCGTCGCGATGCGCGCCAGGTCGGTCTCGGGATCGAGGTGCTCGGGCGCCCCGCCGGTCGGCTGGCTACGGACCAGGTCCGGCAGCGCGGCCATCCGCTGCGGGTCGATGAGGTCGCCCCAGAACTTGACGGTCATCACCATGTGGGCCAGGTGCTGTGCCACCGTGGCGTCGCCGCCAGGGCTGCGGGCGCTGAGCATCGCCGGTTCCAGGTGGTCGAGGAGGACACGGTTGACCGCCGTGTTCCTGTCCCAGGCGGCGCGCACCGAGCCATCCAGGCTCGAGGCGCTCGCTGCTGCATCGCCAAGGGTCGCCATGCCGGCCTCCAGGGTCTCAAAAGTCGCTGCTAGGAGCGTGCAGACACTGTAGCGCGCGGCGCCAGGCGGGGTGGCTCGTCTGCCGCACGGCTGCCCGCCGCCGCCACCGCGGCCATTTGCTCGGGCGTCCACACGGCCCCGTCGAAGCGGCCGCGGTAGCGCGCCACCCCGCGGCGCGCCTCCGCTACGAAGGCGCGGGCGAGGGTCGCGGCGACCGACCACGAGATGCGCAGACCGTCCGCCCCGGACCAGCGCAGCTCGTCGCTGCCGCACAGGGAGGTGGTGTCGGCCTTGGTGATGTGGGGATGGACGGTTCCGGCGCCTCCGCCAGCAGTGATCGCGCGCACTCCCTCGATGGCGCGCTCGGCCGCGTCGAGATGGGCACGGACCGTACGGTAGGTGGCATCGTCGATGAGGCGACGGTCGTGCTTGAGCTCGTTGAGACCCCGCGCCACGGCGTAGGAGAGGTCGACGACCTGAGCACGCGTCATGGCGTCCGTCTCGAACGACAAGGCGTCGCCCCAGGTCGGCTCGAGCAGGGCGCGGCGGTAGTCGTCGAGGCTCCGATAACGGAGCCGGTAGCCGAGCGCCGGGTCCTCGAAGGCTCGGCTGCCGGGGTCGAGGAACGGGGCGAGCGGGGCGACGTAGAACTGCAGGCGGGGGTCGTTCCCGAAGCGGTCGGCCAGGTGGCGGCAATAGTCGACGGTGGCGAGCGCGCGCTCCGGCGTCTGGTGAGGGATCCCGACCATGAAGAACAGGTCGAGCTTGCGGCAGCCGTGGGCCATGGCGCTGGCGATGGTGTCCTCGAGCGCGGCGTTGGGATAGGGGAACTTGCCGTTGGCCCGCCGCAGGCCCTCGTCGGAGGACTCCAGCGTGATCTGCAGGCTCCAGGCTCGCGTGGCCCCGGCCAGCATGGAGAAGAAGCCGTCGCCGGCAGGATAGAACAGCTCGAAGACCAGCTCGTTGCGCACCCCCGAGTGTCCGAGCAGCTCGAAGAAGCGCTCCGCCCTTGGCACGCCGCCGATGCGAGGGTCGTGAACCATGAACACGGGCGATCTGGAGAAGCTCGAGACCGTGCGGATGTCGTCGACGAGGCGCTCGGGCGAGCGGTACGCGGGTCGGCTCCGATTCGAGGTGAGGCGGTACGCGCTCCGCGAGCCCCCGCAGATGGCGCAGTCGAAGGTGCAGCCGCGCGAGTTCAGCACCATGGTGGTGGGATGGCGCAGCCACTCCAGATAGGGGACGACGTCCGCCAGGTCGCGATACTTCAGCACCGAGCGAAGCACGTAGTCGTAGCCCGGCACGTCGATACCGTCGAGGTCGGCCGGAACGAAGGTGAGCGGGTTGACCACCACGGCGCCGCTGGCGTCACGGTAGCTGAGGTTCGGCACCTGCGACAGCGGCGTGCCCTGGCGAAGGGCTGCCAGCAGCAGGCGTGTGGGCTCCTCGGCGGAGTCCCCCCGGATGACGTAGTCGACGTAGGGAAGGCGGACGAGCTCCTCGTGGAAGTAGCTCGCCGACAGGCCGCCGATGAGCACCGCCGCGTCCGGGTGCAAGCGTTTGACCAGCTCCGCCACCGCCAACGCGCCCTGGGCGTGGGGCAACCAGTGCAGGTCGATGCCGAAGACGGGGGCGCGTAGCCGGCGCAACTGCGCTTCGGGGTCGAAGCGTGAGGACCGCAGCATGCGGTAGGCGAGATTGACGATGCGCACGTTGTAGTGGTTCCGCTCCAGGTAGGCCGCGATGCTGGTGAGGCCGACCGGGTACATCTCGAACTGGCCGGTCGAGGGGACCACGTCCGCGAACGGTCCCAGCAGGATGCTGAGCTTGCGGAAGTCGAAGACCGACGGCGCGTGGAGCAACACCATGTCGGTGCCGAACGCTGCACGCAGGCCGGATCGGTAGGGGCGTGGCCGGGCCGACGGACCCAGGACGTGGAGGGCGGGTGGCGAGGCGGAGAGGTCGTCGTCGGGAGCTGGCAGCTCCATGCCGTCAAGCCTTTCATCCCCGTGGGCATCCTCCCAGGGCCAAAGGTCTCTGTCGGGCTCCGCCGCCCGGCGTGCGTATGCGTTCGGGATCGCATTTCCCGTGCTTCGGCGCGGCCCCCTCGAGCGCCGGCATAGCGTTGCGAGGGGCCTTTGGCCCTGGCGCCGAACGGCGCCGTCTCCCACAGTGTCAGCCGAGGAGGGGCGACGATGGATCACAAGGTGCTCGTCGCGTACGCGAGCAAGTATGGCGCCACCGAAGGGATCGGCGAGGCGATCGGCCGCGCGCTGGGCGAGGCGGGGCTGGACGTCGACGTGCGCCCCTGCCGCGAGGTGAAGGGCCTGGACGGCTACGGCGCCGTGGTGCTGGGAAGCGCTGTCTACATGGGGCGCTGGCGGCGCGAGGCAGCGGACCTGCTGCGGAACGCCGAGGGGCAGCTGGCGCGGCTGCCGGTGTGGCTCTTCTCCAGCGGCCCGACCGGCGAGGGCGGGCTCGAGGAGCTCCTTCACGGCTGGCGCTTCCCCATCGCCCTACAACCCGTAGCGGACCGCATCGGACCGCGCGATATCGCGGTGTTCCACGGGGCGCTCGAACGGGATGCGCTGAACCCCTTCGACGCCTTCATCGTGCGCACCGTGAAGGCCCCCGCCGGAGACTTCCGCGACCTGGACGCCGTGGCGGCCTGGGCCGGCAGCATCGCGCGCTCGCTGCTCGGCGAGGCTGCGCCCGCCTGGGCCTGAGCAGCGCTACCGCAGCTCGCGTCCCCGACCGGGGGAGCCGGGGCCATGCTTGACGGAGCCGCGCCGCGGCAAGCGGACGTGTGCCTGGGCGAGGCTGACGGGGGTCTCGCGAGGAGCGGGTGGTCGACCTCAGCTCAAGCCGCTGACCCGACCGTCCGGGCTGACGCGCACGCGGAGCGCCGCCGGCTCGCGCGGCAGCCCCGGCATGGTCCTGATGCGGCCCATCAGCGCCACCACGAAGCCGGCTCCCAGCGCCGGCCGTAGCCCGGTCACGGTCAGCGTCATGCCGCTGGCCAGACCGCCGGCCTTGGGGTCGTCCGAGAACGACAGGTGCGTCTTGGCGACGCACACCGGCAGCTCGCCCATGCCGGCACCCCGCAGGATCTCCTGGTCGCGGCAGGCGGCGTCGGAGAGGACCACGTCCGCCGCGCCGTAGAGGGTGCGGGCGAGGATCCGCAGCTTGTCGTGGAGCGGAGCATCGAGAGGGTAGAGGAAGTGCGGTTGCGCCGGCGCGTCACCTGAGCCGAGGAGCTCCAGCACCTGGGCGGCCAGCGCCTCGGCACCGCCGCCTCCGTCGGCGTAGGCGGTGATGCGCGCTACCGCCGCGTCGAGGCTGGCCGCATGCCTCTCCACAGCCTCGAGGTCGGCCTCCTCGTCGTTCTCGAAGACGTTCAGCGCCACCACCAGCGGAAGGCCGAAGGCGCGCACGTTGGCGACCTGCCGGTCCAGGTGGGCGAGGCCTCGACCCAGGTCGCCGTCGCCGTGGGCACGCAGGGCCCGGGTGGTGGCCACCAGGACCACCAGCCGCGGCCACAGACCCGACTGCCGCGCTTTCAGGTGCAGGAACTTCTCGCCCCCCAGCTCGAAGCCGAAGCCCGCCTCGGTCACCACCACGTCGGCGTGCCTGAGCGCGAGGCGGGTGGCGACGACGCTGGAGCAGCCGTGCGCGATGTTGCCGAAGGGGCCGGTGTGCACCAGCGCCGGGGTGCCCTCGGCGGTCTGCACCAGGTTCGGGTTCAGGGCCTCTCGAAGGAGCGCCAGCATGGCGTCGGTGGCGTGCAGATCGGCGACCGTCACGGGGGCTCCGTCCCGCCCCCAACCCACGACCGTGCGTGCCAGGCGGCGCCGCAGGTCCTCCTGGTCGGCGGCGAGCGCCAGGACCGCCATGACCTCGCTGGCCGCCGTGATGTCGAACCGCGTCCGGCGCTCGGCGCGCTTGCCGGCCGCTACCACGACATCGCGGAGCGCGCGATCGTCGACGTCCAACACGCGAGGCCAGGTCACCCGGGCAGGGTCGAGGCCGCTGGCGCCGCCGAAGTGGAGATCGCTGTCGATGAGCGCGGCTAGCAGGTTGTGGGCGCTGGTGATGGCGTGCATGTCGCCAGTGAAGTGCAGGTTGATGTCGAGCGCGGGCTCGAGGTGCGCCTTGCCGCCGCCGGTACCCGCGCCCTTGATGCCGAACAGCGGGCCCTGCGAGGGCTCGCGCAGGCACACCGCCCCGCGGCTGCCCAAGCGCCGCAGCCCGTCGACCAGCCCGATGCTCACGGTGGTCTTGCCCTCGCCAGCGGCGGTGGGCTCGATGGCGCTGACCAGCACCAGTCTCCCAGATCCGTTGGCGTGGCCGGCGTCCAGGTCGACCTTGGCCTTGGCGGGGCCGAGCGGCGTGACGACACGTGCATCCAGACCGAGCTCGCGTGCGACGTCGAGGATAGGGCGGTGCGCGGCTGTCACGCTGTATCCAGCCTAGGCGCGCGGCCGACGTGCCGCCAGTGCGAACGTCCCGGGTTGCCGGCCGCTGCCGTTGACGCCGGGCATAGTTGCATATACACTTAATTCCATGACGACGGCGGAGGCGCCGGTCTCCCGTACCACCTGCCAGCGCATCGCGCAGACCTGCACGTACTTCAATGTGCGCCGCGCAACGCGCATCCTGGGCGAGGCCTTCGACCGCGAGCTGCGCCCCCTGGGGCTCCGCGGCACGCAGTTCTCCGTGCTGGTGGCGACCGCCCTCCTGGAGCAGGCCACGGTGTCGCGCCTGGCAGAGGTGATCCACGCCGACCGCAGCACCATGACGCGCGCGCTGGGGCCCCTGGAGCGTGATGGTTGGATCGAGACGCGTGCCGGCGATGACCGGCGCGAGCGCCTGGCCCGCTTGAGCCCGGACGGCGAGCGCCGGCTCGGACGCGCCGTGGTGGCCTGGGAGCGGGCGCAGCGGCGAGTGGTGGACGCGATGGGAGTGGACGCCTGGACAGGTCTGCTGGCCGGCGCGCGGCGCGTCAACGAGGTACGCGAGTCGTTGATCGCCGCCGGTCCGGAGGGGGCGGACGCTTCGGACGGCACGGCGTAGCGATGGCAGGGAGCGCCCTTGCCGGCGCGTGTGGAGCCACCCGGTCGCCCGGGAGCTCGGGAAGGAGAGCGGCATGAGCGGAGTACGGGTACTGGTCGGCACGCGCAAGGGGGCCTTCGTCCTGACCGCTGACGCCCGCCGGCGCGACTGGAAGGTGGAAGGGCCGCAGTTCGGGGGCTGGCAGATCTACCATCTCAAGGGCTCGCCGGTCGATCCCGACCGGATCTACGCCTCGCAGAGCCTCGGCTGGTTCGGGCAGCAGATCCAGCGCTCCGACGACGGCGGCAGGAGCTGGTCGCCGGTGGGCAACGAGTTCAGCTACCAGGGCGTGCCCGGCACTCACCAGTGGTACGACGGCACCCCCCACCCCTGGAAGTTCGAGCGGGTGTGGCACCTCGAGCCCTCGCTGGATGATCCGGACACCGTCTACGCCGGCGTGGAAGATGCGGCGCTGTTCCGCTCCCGCGACGGCGGGGCCAGCTGGCAGGAGCTCGAAGGACTGCGTACGCATGGCTCCGGCCCCAAGTGGCAGCCGGGCGCCGGGGGCATGTGCCTGCACACCGTGGTGCTCGATCCCAGCCGGCCCGAGCGCATGTTCGTCGCCATCTCCGCCGCAGGGGTGTTCCGCACCGACGACGGTGGCGCGAGCTGGCGGGCGGCCAACAGCGGGCTCAACTCCGAGGGCGTGCTTCCCGACCCCGAGGCCGACGTGGGGCATTGCGTCCACCGCATCGCCATGCACCCGTCACGGCCCGACACCCTCTTCATGCAGAAGCATTGGGACGTGATGCGCTCGGACGATGGCGGCGACTCCTGGGTGGAGGTGAGCGGCAACCTGCCAAGTGACTTCGGCTTCCCCATCCAGGTCCACGCGCACGAGCCAGAGACGGTCTACGTCGTACCGATCAAGAGCGACTCGGAGCACTACCCGCCCGAGGGCAAGCTGCGCGTCTACCGCAGCCG
>CAZBZU010000005.1:85410-116766 GCA_964496495.1 uncultured bacterium | reverse complement strand
TGTCGAGGTGCCCGGAGGCCTCTGGCATGCCCTGGGTGCGCCGCCTCGGCGCGCCGTGGGCTGATGCTGCCATGACATCGCCGGCCCATGCTGACGGCGTCAGCAGCCTCCGCGCCCGCGAGGGCGGCCTTCGGGAAAGGACCAAGATGCTCCTGGCGCGCGATCCGCGACTCGACAGCAAGCTCGACTCCGTGCTCGCAAGAGAGTCCCCCGCCTTCCTGCCGGCGCTCGTCCCCAACCGCTGGCACGGGCAGGTCGACTGCCGCGTGGGTCCGTTCCCGTCCCGGGCCATCGCCGAGCACTTCGCCGGCCGGGTCGTCGACTTCGGGGACTTCGAGGCCTACTCCGGTAGGCTCTTCCCGCGCCGCGACGGCTGGTTCGTCGAGGTCCTCCCCGGCCCGGCCAGCGGCTGACGGCGTCGCCTCCGGGCTCGCACCCTCCCCCCACCCGGGCCGCGCCCACACCCCTGGGACGGCGGCCCGTTCCGAGCGGCCGCAGCCGCCCGGCGCGGCCGCGCTCGCCCATCGCCGTCACGCCGTGCTTGGTGGCACCGTGCTCGGCCGCCCCGTCCTCGGCTGCTCCGTGCTCGCTAGCGCCGCCGTTGGTAACTCCGCGCTCATGGCCCCCTCGTAGGGCAGCGCTATGGTGGCGTCAATCGCAGCGCATCGGCACCCGACCGCGCGCCGCCTTTGTGCGGGCGCGGCGCCTGCCTGGTCGAGACCGGGAGGAGACGAGCCATGCCGTTCATGAGCAGCCGACCGAAGCGTGCGGTCAAGCCGCCGAAGCCGGGGTGGGACCCCGCCAGCTGGGCTACGCGCGTCCCGCTGGCGCACACCGAGAACTTCCAGGAGGTGTTCCGGGCGGCGTGGGAGAACCGCGACCGCGCCGCCTACGCCTGGCGCATCCTCGCCCACGGCGTGTGCGACGGCTGCGCCCTGGGTACCAGCGGCATGCGCGACTGGACCATCGACGGCGTCCATCTATGCAACGTGCGGCTCAGGCTGCTGCGTCTCAACACCATGGGATCGCTCGACCCGGCCGCCATGGCCGACGTGTCGAAGCTGGAGGCCCTGCGTTCGCGGCAGCTGCGCGCGCTCGGACGCCTTCCCTACCCCATGATCCGCCGACGCGGCGAGGCGGGATTCTCGCGCATCGGGTGGGACGAGGCCCTGGACCTGGTTGCGGAGCGCCTGCGGGACATCGAGCCCGACCGCAGCTACCTCTACCTCACCAGTCGCGGCATCCCCAACGAGACCTACTACGTGGCCCAGAAGGCCATGCGCGCCCTCGGCACCAACAACGTCGACAACGCGGCGCGGGTATGCCACTCCCCCAGCACCGTCGGGCTGAAGGCGGGTCTGGGCGTCGGCGCCACCACCATCTCCTACAGCGACCTCATCGGTACGGACGTGGTGACCTTCATCGGCTCCAACGTGGCGAACAACCAGCCGGTGGTGATGAAGTACCTCTACCACGCCAAGAAGGCCGGCACCAAGATCGTTACCGTGAACCCCTACGTCGAGCCCGGCATGGACCGCTACTGGATTCCCTCCGACCTCGAGAGCGCCCTGTTCGGCACCCGCATCAGCGACCGCTTCTACCGCATCGCCCCGGGTGGCGATCAGGCCTTCCTTCGCGGGACGCTCAAGGCGATGGTGGCGGCCGGCAGCGTCGACCGGGCCTTCATCGATGCGCACACCGAGGGCTTCGACGAGCTGGCACGACTCCTCGAGTCGCTGACCTGGGAGGAGCTGGAGCGGGGCAGCGGGCTGTCGCGCGCCGCCATGGAGTCCTACGCCGCCCTGCTGGGCGCCGCCGACCGGGCGGTGTTCGTGTGGGGCATGGGCATCACCCAGCACACCTTCGGCGAGGAGAACGTGCGTGCCGTCATCGACCTGGCGCTGTCCAGGGGGTTCGTGGGTCGCGAGGGGTGCGGCCTCATGCCCATCCGCGGCCACTCCGGGGTGCAGGGCGGCGCGGAGATGGGCGCCTACGCCACGGTGCTGCCTGGCGGCCGGCCGGCCGATACCGAGCACGCCGCCGAGCTGTCCGACCTCTACGGATTCGAGGTGCCCACCGGCAAGGGGCTCACCACCCCGGAGATGCTGGAGGCGGCCAGCGACGGCCGCATCGACGTGCTCATGGCAGTGGGCGGCAACTTCCGCGAGGTCATGCCGGGCCCCGCGGCCTCCGACGAGGCGCTGTCCCGCATCGGCCTGCGCGTGCATCTGGACATCGTGCTCAGCAGCCAGATGCTGCAGGAGCCGGCCGACACCGTGCTGCTGCTGCCGGCCACCACCCGCTACGAGGTGCCCGGCGGCGTCACCGAGACCTCGACCGAGCGGCGCATCGTGTTCAGCCCCGAGATCCCGGGGCCGAGGCTGCCCGAGGCGCGCCCGGAGTGGCAGGTCCTCGGCGAGATCGTCGCCCGCGCCAGGCCCGAGCTGGCCGACAAGGTGCGCTTCGATGGCCCGGCCGCGATCCGGGCCGAGATCGCACGCGTCATCCCCATGTACGACGGCATCCAGCACCTGGCCAAGGAGGGCGACCAGGTGCAGTACGGCGGCCCGCGCCTGTGCGAGGGCTGGACCTTCCCCACCGCCAGCGGCAAGGCGCGCTTCCTGGTGCAGGCCCCACCGCGGCCCGAGCGCGCGCCCGAGCAGTTCGCGGTGGTCACGCGCCGCGCCAAGCAGTTCAACAGCATCGTCCACGAGGACGTCGACCCCATGAACGGCATGCCGCGGGACGCGGTCATGCTCAACCCGGAGGACGCCGCCCGCCTGGGCCTCCGACAGGGCCAGGCCGTGGTGGTCGAGAACCGGCACGGCGCGATGCGCGGCCGGGTCTTCCCCGCCGAGGTGGCGCCCGGCTCCGTCCAGCTCTGCTGGCCGGAGGCCAACGTGCTCGTCGACCCGGCGGCCCGCTCGCCGAACGCCCACATCCCGGCCTACAAGGACGCCACCGCCCGCATCCGAGCCGCGGGGACGGCGGACGCGGTCGCGGCGGAGTCGCTGGCCTCGGCGCAGGAGATGCGGCTTTGAACGCGGCCGCCGCCCTGGCCGCCAAGCGGGTCGCGGTGACGCGCGTCGCGCGAGGCGAGCGCTGGCCGCCCGAGCCCGACCTGGTGGCGACCGAGGAACCCCTGGAGATCCGCCTGGCGGCGGGCCGGGGCACGGTTGGGGCGGGCGGTCCCGCGATCCGCCACGGGGCGGCGACCGCCGCCCCCGACAGCGTCTCCGTGGCCGTGACCATGCGCACGCCCGGGAACGACTTCGAGCTCGCCGCGGGGTTCCTCTACGGTGAGGGCGTGGTGCGCAGCCGCGAGGAGATCGCCACGCTGCGCTACTGCCTCGAAGAGGCACCCGAGGAACGGCACAACATCGTCAGGGTGGCGCTTCGCGGCGGCTCGCTGCCGCCGCTCGAGCGCCTCGAACGGCACTTCACCGTCACCAGCGCCTGCGGCGTCTGCGGCAAGGCCCACCTCGACGCCCTCGAGGTGCGCTGCCCGGCGCCGCCGGCGGCCGGCCCGCGGGTGTCGCCGGCGCTGCTGGCCCGGCTGCCCGAGCGGCTCCGCGCCGCGCAGACGCTCTTCGGCCGTACCGGCGGGCTCCACGCCGCAGGACTGTTCGACGCTCGCGGAAGGCTGCTGGCGGTGCGCGAGGACGTCGGCCGGCACAACGCGCTCGACAAGCTCATCGGCTGGGCGCTGCTCGAGGACGAGTTGCCGCTCCACGAGCGCCTGGTGGTGGTGAGCGGTCGCGCCAGCTTCGAGCTGCTGCAGAAGACGGTGGTGGCCGGCGCCCCGCTGTTCGCGGCCGTGTCCGCCCCCTCGAGCCTCGCCGTGGCGCTGGCCGAGCGGTTCGGGCTCACCCTGGTGGGGTTCCTAAGGGGCGAGCGGTTCAACGTCTACAGCGGCCCGCAGCGGGTCTTCGGCGACACCACCGGCGAGCTCGCCGCGGCTGCCGGGGCGACGCTCGCCCGGGACCGCGGGTAGGCTGACCGGCATGACCGCAGACCGGCAGCCGGACCGCAAGTACGACCTCTACAGCGAGCGCTTCAAGGCCGACCCCTTCCCCACCTTCGCCGCCATGCGCGAGAACGACCCCGTACTGCACCAGCTGGGACTCGACGGCAGCGCGCGCGGCTGGTTCCTGAGCCGCTACCAGGATGTCGAGGCCGCGTTGCGTGACGACCGGCGCTTCGTACGCGACCCCACGCTGGCGGGGCTCGAGCCCATGGACGGCGGCCTGGCAGCGCTGCTCAACGACCACATGCTCAACCACGACGGCGAGGACCACCGCCGCCTGCGATCGCTGGTGCAGCAGGCGTTCACGCCGCGCCGGGTGGCGGCCTTGCGCCCTCGCGTCCAGGCCCTGGCCGACGCCCTCGTGGACGGCGTGGTGGGCCGCGGGCGGATGGACCTCATCGCCGACTTCGCCTTCCCGCTGCCGACCACCGTCATCCTGGAGATGCTGGGCGTGCCGCAGGGCGATCGCGAGCGCTTCCGCGCGTGGTCGAACGCGCTCATCGCGCCCGCGCTGGATCAGGACAGCCAGGCCGAGGCGGTGCGCCTGCTCACCGAGTTCACGGACTACCTGCGCACGCTCTTCGCCGAGCGCCGCGCCAACCCGCAGGACGACCTGCTGACCGGCCTGCTGCAGGCCGAGGATGCCGGCGACCGGCTCAGCGAGAGCGAGCTCTTCAGCACCATGGTGCTGCTCATCGTGGCGGGCCACGAGACCACCGTGAACCTCATCGGCAACGCGGTGCTGGCGCTGTCGCGGGCCCCCGAGGCGCGGGGCGAGCTGGAGGCGGCCCTGACGGCTGGCGACGGGCGTGCCATGCGCCGCGCCGTGGAGGAGCTGCTGCGGTACGACGGCTCGGTCGAGCGCGCCATCATCCGCTGGGCGGCCGAGGACGTCGAGCTGCACGGCCACCGCATCCACCGCGGCGATCCCGTGATCCTGGTGCTGTCCTCGGCCAACCGCGACCCGCACGCCTTCGAAGGGGCCGACCGCCTCGAGCTCGAGCGCGATCCCAACCGCCACCTCGGCTTCGGCAAGGGCGCCCACTACTGCCTGGGCGCCCCGCTCGCGCGGCTGGAGGCCGACGTGGCGCTCGGGACGCTGCTGCGCAGGCTGCCGGCGGTGCGCGTGGCGCCCGGCGCCGAGCTGCGCTACCGGCCGCTACCGGGGTTCAAGGCGCTGGAGGCGCTGCCCGTGGTGTGGCAGGTGCCCTCCGCAGGCTGACGACCCGCTGGCGCCGCGGGCCCGGGCGGGCGTCCGGCCCCCGCCTCAGTCGGCGCCGATCACGCCGGTGTCGCCGCCCAGCCCGTGGCGAAGGGCGTAGAGGGCGGCCTGCGTGCGGTTGTGCAGGTGGAGCTTGGCGTAGAGATCGCTGAGGCGGTTGCGGACCGTCTTCTCGCTGCAGCCAAGCTGTTCGGCCACCGCCCGGTTGTCGCTGCCGACCACCAGAAGCTCGAGCAGGACGCGCTCGGACGGCCTCAGGCCGGGCATGGCCGCCGCCACCTTCGGCACCAGGGCGCGCGGCCCGCGCGCCGGCACGTCGCCGGGGACCTCGCCGTCGGCGACCCTCACGAGCACCTCGACCAGGGCGCGGGTGCAGAGCTTCTTGGAGATCCGTGCCGCAGAGACGGCGCCGCCGTCGTCGACGTCGCTGGCGCCCTCGTCATCGCACAGCGTGACCAGCTTCAGGCCAGGATCCTCGGCGTGGATGGCGGTGGCCGCGTGCACGCCGTCGACGGGGCTGAGGAAGGCATCGAGCACGGTGACGTCGGGCCGAACCTCGAGCGCCCAGCGCAGGGCATCCTTCCCGCTGCCTACATCCCCCAGCACGCGAAGGCGCGACGATGCCGACAGCACCGTGGTGAGGGCCTGCCGCATCATCAGCTGGGGGCTGCACAGCAGCACGCGCACGCTTCCGCGCCCGGAGCTCACGTCCCGACGCGCCCGGCCGCCGATCCTTCCGCTCGTCGCACTCTCGTCGCTGGTGATCATCGCCGTGCGTCCCCTCCCCGGGGCGGGACATGTGCCCCGCCACCCGCGACTCCAGGGTGGCGCGCCGTCCGGCGCCGGCGGTCGGCGGTTGATTGGACGGGCATGTGGGAGAAACTCCTACAGCCGCACGCCCACGGCGTGCTGCACGACCAGCGTGCCGAGCCAGGCGTTAGGCCAAACGTCCCAGGCCGTCGGCCCCGGTCCCGCCGGTGGCGACCGCCAGCGCGCTCGCCGGTCCGTCCCCGTCCGTCCTCGCCCGGCATCACCGTCAGTCGTCGCCCTGAGCGTGACTGTGAAGGCGTTCCTGCAGCCTGCCGAGGAACCTGCGGTGGTGGCGCCCACCGAGCTCCAGCGTGCGGTAGACGCTGAGCTTGAGCTGGTCCTCGACCACCACGAACGCCAGGCAGTAGGCCCACACCGCAGCCACCGTCCACCAGGGGATGGCCGCCACGAACAGGCCGAGCCCGACGATCACCACCGCCACCCCCTGGGTGCCGACGATGGCGCCGAGCAGCGCCGGCGCGGGGAGCGGCCGCGACCACATGCGCCCGCGCGTACGGGTCACGAACAGCGTCAAGTGCCCCGCCACCGCCAGCTTCAGGTAGATCAGCGTCTGCAGCTGCGCGGTATCGAGCGGCAGGTAGGCGCGGGCCAGCGCCAGCAGGGTGAAGGTCTCGATCACACCCATGAGGCCGAGCGAGGTCGCCACCGTGAGCACGCGGCGCATGTTCCAGCGCACCGGACTCGGGTCGAGCGGGGTGTTGTCGAAGGCGATGGTGAGGATGGGCAGGTCGTTCAGCAGCGCCAGCAGGATCACCATGATGGCGGTGATCGGGTAGCTGTGAAAGGCGATCATCGCCAGCGTGACGAAGAAGATGATGCGGATGGTCTCGGTGATGCGGTAGATGGCGTACGAGTTCATGCGGCCGAAGATGCGACGCGCTTCCTCGACCGCCCGCACGATCACCGACAGGCCGGGCGCGGTAAGCACCAGCGCGGCCGCGCTGCGGGCAGCATCGGTGGCGCCGCTGACGGCGATCCCCACGTCGGCCTGCTTGAGGGCCGGTGCGTCGTTGACGCCGTCACCGGTCATGCCTACGATGTGGCCGCGCGCCTGCAGCGCCTTGACGATCTTGTACTTGTGCTCGGGGTACACCTCGGCGAAGCCGTCGGCGCGCTCGACCCACTCGCCCGTCTCGGCCTCGTTCTGACCCTCTCCGAACAGCTGCTCGGCCTGTAGCAGGTCGGTGCCGAGCCGGAGCTGGCCGGCGATCTCCTTGCCGATGGCGAGGTTGTCGCCGGTCACCATCTTGACGTCGATGCCGTGCTCGCGCGCGCTGGCGATGGTGTCTGCGGAGTCGGGGCGCGGCGGGTCGGATAGGGCGAGCAGCCCCAGCAGCTCCCAGGCGGCGTCGCCGGCGGCCCGCGCCACGGCCAGGGTGCGGAAGCCGTGCCTCGCCAGCTCGCCCACCTTGCCCTGCACCTCGTGAAGCCGCCGTTCATCCAGCTCGATCAGCGACAGCACCGACTGCGGCGCCCCCTTGGTGAGGCGCCAGCGCTCGCCGTCGGCCGTGGTGACCCTCGCCTCGCTGCGCTTCCTGACCGGGTCGAAGGGCGTGTAGCCGGTGCGGCGGAAGCCGTCCGGCTGGTAGCCGGCCGCGCCGGCGGCTTCCAGGACCGCCTGGTCGATGGCGTCGGCGTTCGCCTCGTCCGACGCCAGGGCGGCGGCGGCGAGCAGGCTGGCGCCATCGTCCGCGGCGTACAGCACCGGCTCGCCGAGCTCGAGCCGGTTGAGCGTGAGGGTGCCGGTCTTGTCCGAGCACAGCACGTCCATGCCGGCCATCTCCTCGATGGCCTCGAGCCGCGCGACGATGGCCTTCATCCTGGCCAGCGCGGTGGCGCCGATCGCCATGGTGACGCTGAGCACCGCCGGCATCGCGACCGGGATGGAGGCGACCGTGAGGATGAGGGCGAACTGCGCCAGCTCCAGGAAGGGGATGCCCTGGAACAGCTCGATCACCACCAGTGCGGCGACCAGGCCCAGGCTCAGGTAGATGAGGTAGTCGCCGATGGCGAGGATGGCGCGCTGGAAGTGCGACTCCGGCCGCGCTCCCTCCACCAGCCTGGCGGTCCTGCCGAAGAAGGTCCGGTCGCCGGTGGCCGCCACCAGCGCCGTCATCTCGCCCTGGCGCACGATGGAGCCGGAGAAGCCGACGTCGCCGGCGCCCTTGTCGACCGGCAGGGACTCGCCGGTGAGCGCCGACTGGTCGATCGACAGGAACTCACCGTCGAAGAGCTTCACGTCGGCCGGAACGATGTCGCCCAGGCGCAGGTGCACCACGTCGCCGGGCACCAGCTCGGCCGCGTCGACCTCGGCCCAGCGGCCGTCGCGGCGCACCCGCGCGCGCAGCGCCAGCTGGCGCTTCAGCGCGTTCACCGCGTTGTCCGCCTGGTACTGATGCCAGAAGCCGACGGCAGCGTTGAACAGCAGCATCGCCAGGATGACGACGAAATCGGTCCAGTGGCCGACGACCGCCGACAGCAACGCCGCCACCTCGATCATCCAGGCGATGGGACCCCAGAAGAAGCCGAGCAGCGCCAGCCACACGCTCTTGCGGTGCTCCTGAACGGTGTTGGGGCCGTACTGGCGAAGGCGTGCAGCGGCCTCCTCGGCCGACAGGCCGTCACGGCCCGCCTGCAGCGAGCGGAAGACCTCATCGACGGAACGGTCCTCCCACGAGGGCGGATCTCCACCCTCGCTTCCGGGCACCGCTGCCGACCGCGACGACCGCTCAGGCGAGGCGGTCTCGGAGGGGTGCGTACGGCGCGAGGAGGCCATCAGCGCGCCTTCTTTCCGGCGCGGCCCGGCTGTACCGCCGGGCGTACCGACCGGGATACTAGCGCTGATCGCGCGGTCGCGGCAGGGTCGGATGACCCAGGCTACAGATGGCCGGGCGGCGCACTGATAAGTGTGGTGTGCGCTGGAGGGGGTGCCGCCGCCCGGAGCGGCAACGGACGGCACACGGGAAGGACCGTGCCATGCAGCCAGGGCCTCACGTCCACGAAGCGGTTCCCGACGCCTCGGCGCCCGTCCAACGCTGGTACCTGTCCTACGCGTTGCTGGGGCTGGTAATCGCGGGCATCGCTCCCATCGTGCTGCCCTTGCTCTCCGCGCGCTCGGGCGGCCCCTCGGCGCCCGGCCTGGTCATGGCCACCTTCAACCTCGGCATGCTGGTGGCGCCGCTCTGGGGCGCGCTGGCGGATCGCACCGGCTGGCACCGCCCCCTCTACGTGCTGGGACTGATCGTGGTGGCGGCGGCGACGGCCGCCTTCGGCCTGCACCGCGGTCTGGGCTGGCTCGTCGTCATGGCCCTGGTGATCGGCCTGGCGGCGTCGGCCACAGCCACGGTGGCCAATCTCTTCATCACCGAGCGTCATCCCAGGGAGAGCTGGGGGGCCCGTTTCGGGTGGCTGCAGACGTGCTACGGCGGCGGGCAGGTGGCGGGCCTGGTGCTGGCCGGCGTCTTCGGCGTCACCCGGGCGCCGCTCGCGCTGGCGCTGGCCGCCATGGCCGCCGTGCTGGGCGCGGCCATGTTCCGCATCGTGCCGGCCACCACGCACGGCGAGCGGCCGGTCGCGGGTCGGCACCAGCCACGGCACGGCGGGCTGGTGCTGGGCACCTTCATGAGCCACGTGCACCTGCCCCACCTGGTGCGCGGGCTGCGCAAGCTCCCGGGCCTGATGCGCGGCGGGCCGTCGCCGTTCGTGACGTTCCTGGCAGGCTGGTTCCTCGGCAACATCGGCGGGGCGGCGGTGTTCTCCTTCTATCCGCTGGTCATGGCCCACGTCTTCGGCTTGGGAGCGGGAGCCGCCTCCTGGGCGTTCGCGGGGGCCGCCGCTCTGGGGCTGACGCTGTACGGGCCGGCCGGCGGCGCGGCCCGCCGGGCGGGGCCCGCCGGCGTCTACCGGAGCGGTATGCTGCTGCGCCTGGCGGCGCTGCTGTTCCTGGGAGTCGTGGCGTTGCTGCACGCCCACGTGCGCGGCTGGCTCGCCATCGGCGGCTTCGGGGCGGTGGTGCTGGCCTGGTCGCTCCTGGCCGTGGCGGGCTCCGACCTGGCCGCCGAGAGCTCGAGCCTTCCTCAAGGCGAAGCGATGGGGCTGTACGCGGCCACCGGCGCCGTGGCGGCGGTGGTGGGCTCCCTGCTCGGCGGGCTGGTGGCCGTCGTCGCGGGCTACGCCGCGCTGGTGTGGCTGGCCGCAGCCTTCATGGCGTCCGCCGTGGCGCTCACGCCCCGCCGCGGAGGCGGGCGCGTGACCCGGAACGGACGCCGGCGCGAGCCGCGCGGCGGGCGGGCGCCGGCCGGTCGCGACGGCTCAAGCCCCGCTCAAGGGGACGTGGCCGCGCCGGAGACCGGCGGCTCGTAGGGGTAGCGGTCGTAGTTGGTGAGCTCCACGTACCCCTCGCCGGCCTTCGTGCCGCTCGCGCGTACGTCCCCCTCCCAGTACACGATGTGGGTGGTGGAGCGCGTGTTCATCTCCTGGTCCTTCATCACCGGCGCGACCTTCACGTCGATGCCGTAGCGCGGGACCCGCACGCGCCAGCCCATGGGGTAGACGGCGCCGGTGGAGGGGCTGGTCCACGAGCCGGTGGGCGTCACCCGGAAGTCCTGCTTCGTCAGGTGGACCGTGCGCCCGTCCTTGGTGACGAAGCTGCCGGCCGCGGTCGCCAGGCCCCCCTTCTCGCCGCGGATGAGGTAGAGCATCAGCTCGGTGTCGTCGCTGAACTGGAGGCTGAACCAGTCCCAGCCGGCGTATCCGGTCATCTGGAAGTCGCCCCACTGGTGGTCCTCCCAGGCCTGGCCGGTGACCTTCTGGTCGCGGCAAGCGAGGAAGCCGCAGTCCACCCCGAGCGTCCCATTCACGGCCATGCGCGTGTGCGAGACGTAGTAGCTCGTACCTCCCGGTCCCATCGACTGGATGCCAGGGGTGGCGCCGTTGAGCGCCGGCGGCTTCTGCGATGTCAGCGTCAGGTCGATGCGGTAGCCGTCCCCCCCGGCCTGGATGTGCTGATGGTCGGGGCTCCCCAGCGCCTCGGCCGACCAGTCCGCGACGTACACGCGGTAGCGGTCCATGGAGGAGCCGCCCTGGTAGCCCCACACGGTGGAGCGCTGGGCGCTGGCGAAGCGTTGGCGGGCCACGTCGGTCACGGCGAAGTGGCCGACGTAGACCTTCTCCATGAGCGCGTAGGCGGGGATGGGGCCGATGAGGTTGACGCCGGGCGGCGGGTAGAGCTTGAAGAACGTCAGCTCGAAGCCGTAGTGATGCCCTTGCGGATCGACCAGATGGCCGCTGTAGTACCACCACTCGATCGGCGCCGCGTGCGCCGCGGCATCCCGTGGGAGGGTCACGGGCCGCACCGGATAGGGGTGACGGTAGACGCTGGGAACGCACGCGGTGAGCGTCACCAGCAGCAGCGTCGGGACGGCGAGCAGCAGCAGACGGCGGGCGCGCATGGCCCACGTTACAGCGGCAACGGCCGCGCGCCTGGCCCGCGCACCGGCTCGAGCGGGCATGATGGGGGGAGAGGCAGGACCGGTGAGGGCACGTCACTACGCTCATGACCACCACGCCACGGGGACGGTGCGCCCGGCGGGAGCTCCGGCCGGGCCCCGCGTGAGGCCGGCCGCGGGGTCCCGCGCGTGAAGCTGCTCTGCGCGGCGGACATCCACCTGGGCCGGCAGCCGTCGCGATTGCCGGGCGCGCTCGCCGCGCGCCCCGCCGACCTCGGCCCTGCCGCGGCCTGGCGGCGCCTCGTGGATCTAGCGCTCGAGGAGCGGGTGGATGCCCTCCTCCTCGCTGGGGACGTGGTCGATCGCGACGATGACTTCTTCGAGGCCTACGCCGACCTGCGAACCGGCGTCGAGCACCTGGTCGCGGGCGGCATCCCGGTGCTGGCCGTGGCCGGCAACCACGACACCCGGGTGCTGCCGCGTCTGGCCGAGGCCGTCCGCGGCGTCACGCTTCTGGGCCGCGACGGCACCTGGCAGGCGCACGCGGTCACCGGCCGCGACGGCACGCGCGCCAGCGTGGTGGGTTGGTCCTTCCCCGAGCCCGTCACCTCCGAGGAGCCGCTGGCCCATCCGTTGCCGCCGCGCGGTCCGGAGGCCACCATCGGTTTGCTCCATTGCGACCGCGACCAGACCGGCAGCAGCTACGCCCCGGTACGCTCGGCCGACCTGCGGGTCGCACCCGTCGATGCCTGGCTGCTCGGGCACGTCCACAAACCGGACATCGCTGCGGACCCGCGCCCGGCGGGCTACCTCGGCTCTCTGGCCGCGACCGATCCCGGCGAGCCCGGCCCCCACGGAGCCTGGCTGCTGGAGGTCGCGCCCGACGGCCGCCTCACGCTGCGCAGCCGGCCGCTCGCGCCGCTGCGCTGGGAGGACCTGCCGGTCGACCTGACGGGCATCGAGGACGTCGGCGAGGTGCCTGTCCGCATCGCGCGCGAGGTCGACCGGCTCCACGCCCGCCTCGCCGCCGAAGGGTTGCAGGCGGCGGCGGTAGGCTGCCGGCTGGCGCTGACGGGCCGCACCAGCCTGCGCGGGGCGGTGGCCCGCAGCCTGGCGCACGATGACCCCAGGGCCCTGTCCGTGGCCCACGACGGCACCGAGTACTTCATCCACGCCTGGCGCCTCGAGGCGCTGCCGGCGCTCGACCTGGAGGCGCTCGCCCGCGAGCCCAGCCCGCTGGGCCTGCTCGCTCGCAAGCTGCGCGTGCTGCAGGGCCACGGCGATCCCGAGGGGCGCGCGGCGCTGTTGCAGAGCGCCGGCCGCCACCTCGCCGAGGTCCCGGAGCGGCGCTACCTCGGCGCCGCCGGCACGGACGCGCCGGACCACGAGCGCGTCGCCGCCTTGCTAGAGGCGGCTGCCCTCGATGCCATCGACGCGCTCTTGGCCCAGAAGGAGGAGCCGGCGTGAGGCTGCGCGCCCTGCGCATCCAGCGCCTGCCCGGCATCGACCCGGGCTTCGAGGTCACCGACATCGCGCCCGGCGTCAACGTGGTGATCGGTCCGAACGCGTCGGGCAAGAGCAGTCTGCTTCGTGCCGTGCGCGCGCTCCTCTACCCCGAGGAGCTGAAGGGCCTGCCCGTCGACGTCGACGGAACGTTCGAGGACGACGAGGGCGAGCTGCGCGTCACCAGGGTCGGAGGGGCGGTGGCGTGGACGCGCAACGGCGAGGCGGTACCGGCGCCGGAGCTGCCACCGCACCACCTGCTGGGTTGCTACACGCTGGGCGTCGAGGAGCTGGCCGCGCTCACCGGAACGGACGCAGCGATCGCGCGGCAGCTCGGGCTGGAGCTACTCGGCGGTTACGACCTCGCGGCGGTCCGGGATAGCGGCTCGTTCAAGCCCCCCGGCACCGGCAGGAGCGAGGCGGAGGCACTGCGCGCCGCCGAGGAGCGGCTGCGCGACGTGCTGCGGGACCGCGAGGAGCTGCAGCGGCAGCAGGCGCGCATCGCGGGGTGGCGCGAGGAGCTCGTGCAGGCCGGGCGGGCACAGGAGGATGCCGCCGACCACCAACGCGCCCTGGCGCTCCTGACGGTGCGTCGCGAGATCGACTCCCTCCGCGGGACGGTCGCGAGCTTCCCGCCGGGCATGGAGCGACTGCGGGGCAACGAGGCCGACCGCCTCGCGGCGCTGCAGGCCAGGCGCGAGGAGGCGGAGGAGGCGCTGCGCCAGGCCAGGACGCGGCGGCTCGACGCGCAGCGGGCGCTCGCCAACAGCCGGCTGGAAGGGCGCATGCTCAGCAAGACCGATATCGAGGAACGCCGCACCGCGCTGCAGGAGCTGCAACGGCTCGAGGGGGACGCCGAGGCGCTGGAGAGCGAGGCGAGCCGGGCCCGGGCACGGCTGGAGCAAGCGGAGGCGGAGCTTCGGGCGCCCGAGCAGAGCGGTGCTGCTCGGGATGGCGCCCCGAGCCCTCGCGGCGTTGCAGCAGACGCGGGTGCGGGCGCGCGCGAGGAGGCCGGCGCCGCGCGGCCGCACGATTCGCGCCCGCCACGTCTCGACCCGGCCACCCTGGGCCACGTTGACGACGCCCTCGGCCGCCGGCGCCGGGCCGACGCGCAGCGCCGCGCGCTCGAGCGGGAGCTGGAGGCGTTGCCGGATCCCACGGACGCCAACGCCCGGCCCCAGCACGACCTGGACACCCTCCGCGAGGGGCGCCGCGCCCTGGCGGCGGCGCTGGCCGCGCGCCCAGCGCGCTGGAGCGTGCTGCGCGCGCTCGGTCTGACCCTGGCGCTGGCGGGAAGCGCCGGCGCCACCGCACTGGCCGCGCTGGCCGGCACCGCCTGGCCGTTGCTGGCCGGCGGCGGTGCGCTCGTCGTGGTCGCCCTCCTGCTGCTGCTGCGCGACGATGGCGCCCGCGCCCGACGCGACGCCGTGGCGCGCTACCGCGACAGCGGCCTGGAAGAGCCGCAGGGGTGGGGCGAGCCGGCCGTGGCGCGGCAACTCGCCCGGCTCGAGGTGGCCCTGGCCGAAGGCACCGCCTACGAGACCGCCCTGGCGCGGCGCGCGGAGGTGACGCGCCGCCTCGCCGCCGTGGAGCGAGAGCTCGGCGCTGCGGAGTCGGAGCTCGGTGCGGTGGCGGACAGAGTCGGCTTCGACCCGCGCCACCTGGACGCCGACCTGCAGCGCTGGCTGCGCCTGGTCGACGCCGTCGATCGCGGGCGCGCCGACCTGGCCCAAGCGAGCGCGGACCTGGCGCGCAAGCTCGACGCCGTCCGCACTCGCAGGGATTCCCTTGGGACGTTCTTGCGGGACTACGACGAGGCGCCGCAGGAACCGGAGGCAGGTGCGGCGCTGCTGGGGCGTCGACTGGAGGCGCTCGCCGCGCGCCTGACGGAGCGCGACGCGGCGGCGACCGCGCTGCGGTCCGCCGCGGCCGACATCGAGCGCGCCGAGAGCGAGGGCGCGCGGCAGCAGCAGGAGATCCGGGCGCACTTCGGCGCTGCCGGGCTCGAGCCCGGCGAGGACGGCGGCGCCGACGCGGAGCGGGCTCTCGAGGTGACGCTCCGGGAGCGGCTCGAGCGGTTGCCGGCGTTCAACGACGCCGTCGAGCGCTTGCGCGGCGCCAAGGCGCGCCACGACGACCGCGCCCGCGAGCTGGCGGGCCGCGACGACCTGCTGGCGCTGGTGGAGGCCGATGACGAGGCCGCGCTCTCCGAGGCGCTGCAGACGCTCGAGGCCAGGGCCGGCGACCGCGACCGGCTCAGCCACGACATCACAAGCACCGAGACGCTCGTCGCCGAGGCGGAGCGGGAGCGTGCCCTGGAGCGCGCTCATGCCGAGCGCCAGGCCGCAGCGGACGCTCTGCAGGAGGTGCTCGACGCGACGCTACGGGCCGAGGCCGGCCGCTTCCTACTCGATCGCGTGGCGGCCGAGCACGAGGAGCACAGCCAGCCCCCCGCCCTGCGCCGCGCCGGCGCCTGGTTCCGGCGCTTCACCCGCAACCGCTTCGAGCTCGACTACGACGGCGGCCGCGACCCCGCCTTCGCCGCCGTCGAGACCGCGAGCGGGGAGCGCCGCTACCCCGCCGAGCTCTCCACGGGCACCCGGGCGCAGCTCCTGCTCGCCGTACGGGTGGCGTTCGCGTTGCAGGCGGAGGCCGGCCGGACCCCGCTACCGCTGTTCCTCGACGAGGCACTCACCACCGCCGATGCGGAGCGCTTCCAGGAGGTCGCCGACAGCCTCGGCACCCTCTCTCGCGAGGGCGGACGGCAGCTGTTCTACCTGACGGCGCGCGCTGAAGACGCGGCACTGTGGCGGGCGCGGTCGCCCGCGGCCGGCGCGGGGGCGACCGGGCCCGCCGTGAGCGGCGAGGCAGCCTCAGACCCGACGGCCGCCGAGGAGGCGGCGGGCGACCAGGCGAGCGCCGGCCCGACGGCACGTGAGGCGCGGGCCGCGCTGCACATCATCGATGTCGCCCGCATCCGGCGGCGGGGCGCGGCGGTCACGTCCCCCGAGGCGCTGGCGGCGGACCCGCCGGCGCCGGTTCCCGCCCCCGACGGAACGCCGCCCGAGCTGTACGCGACACTGCTCGACGTGCCGCCCCTCGACCCCTGGCGCGCGGCCGAGGCCTGCCACGTCTTCCACCTGCTCAGGGACGAGCTGCCGCTGGTGCGAACGCTGGTGCAGGCTGGAGCCGATAGCGTCGGGCCGTTGGGCTCGCTCCTGAAGAGCCCCGCAGCCGACGCCCTGCTCGCGGCGCACGAGCGCACCCTCATCGAGCGGCGTGTCCGCGGGCTGGAGGCGTACCTGGCCGGCTGGCGCCGCGGCCGCGGCCGTCCCGTCGATCGCGAGGCGCTCCAGGCGTCCGGCGCGGTCAGCGACACCTTCCTGGACCGTATCGACGCGCTGGCGAAGGAGCTGGGTGGTGACGGCCGGGCCCTCGTCGACGCGCTGAACGGGCCGAGCAAGGTCAGGAACTTCCAGAAGGCGAAGCGCCGCGACCTCGAAGCCTGGCTCACCGACAACGGCTTCATCGACCCCCGCCCCCAGGCCGACGAGGCGGAGCTTCGCCAACGCGTGATCGCCGCGCTGTCGGGGCCGGAGTCGGAGGTCGAAGGCACGCCCGAAGCGCTGCTCGGCGAAGGGGGCCGGCTCGCGGCCTGGCTGAGCGCGGCGGTGCGGGCGGGCGAAGCCCGCGCCGACTCGGGGCGGGCGGCAGCGACGACCCGGAGCCGGTCCTAGCCGGCGGCACGGCCGGCACTACAATGAGGGCATGACCGGCCGCTCGCTCGCCTCGGACTGCGCCCGGCCGCCGACCTCCGGACCGGTCCGTGCCCCACCCCGCCTCCGCCGGCGCCTGCTGTCGTGGTTGCTGGCGGTGTATGCCGTGGCGGCTGCCGCCTACGTACTGCTACCCGCGGGGCTACGGCAGAATGCCGCGGTCATGGGCCTCCCCATGCCTGGCATGCCGCTGTGGCAGCTCGCTGTCGCCAACCTCTCGCTGGTTGCCGTCTTGTACGGCCTCTTCGCCTTCCTCGGCGACTGGCTGGCGGGACGAGCCGGCCTCCCCGGCGCGGCGCGGTCGGGGGCTTCCTTGACCGATCTCGGGTGGCGCCCGCTGGGGCTCGGCCTGGCCGCCGGCGCCGGCCTGGTCGCCGTCGACCGCGCCACGGCGGCCCTGACGCCGTTCGCGGGATTCCCGCATCCGCCGTTCCCGTCGTCGCTGCTCGCCTCCCTCAGCGCCGGCATCGGTGAGGAGATCGCCTTCCGCCTGTTCCTGCTGAGCCTGTGGGCGGCGCTGCTGACGCTGCTCCTGGGCCGCCGGCGGCGCGCCGCTGCTCTGTGGGCGGCCAACGTGCTGGCGGCCCTGGCCTTCGCGGCCGGGCACCTCGCCAGCGCCATGGCGCTGGCCGGGGTCACCTCGCCCGCCGCCCTGCCGGCGGCGGAGCTGGCCGAGCTGACCCTGCTCAATGGCGGCCTGGGGCTGCTGGCTGGCCGCGCCTTCCTGCGTCAGGGCCTGCTCGCCGCCGTGGGCGTTCACTTCTGGGCGGACGTGGTGTGGCACGTCGCCTTCCCCTTGCTGGCCTGACCCCGTCCACGGGACGCGCCGCCCGAGCGAGCGCCCGCGTCCGGCGGCGAGGCGACGCTCCGGAGCGGCCGCGAGCGCGACAATGGCGGCATGGCAGATATCCCCTTCTGGGAGCGCCCCGACGTCGTCGCCCAGTTCGGTACTCGCGACCCGGACCGCCGCCTCGCGGCGCTGCTCTCGCGTGAGGGCGCCGCCGGCCTGCGGGTGCTCGACGTGGGCTGCGCGGCGGGCCGTAACCTGCGCTACCTCGCCGCGGCCGGCGCCGACGCGTGGGGGATCGACGCGTCCGCCGCCATGGTGGAGGCGGCCCGCTCGCAGCTGCAGCCCCTGCTGGGCGAGGCCGAGGCCCGCCGGCGTGTGCTGCGCGGCCGCATGGACGATCTCGGCGCGTTCGCCGACAGTCGCTTCGACCTGGTGCTGCTCTTCGGCGTGCTGCAGAACGCCGGCAGCGACGGCGAGCTCGACCGCGCCATCGCGGAAGTGCGTCGAGTGCTGACGCCCGACGGCCGCTGCCTGGTGGCCAACTTCGCGCCCGACTCGCGTCCCGCCGGCGTTCCGCTCACGCCGGTGGAGGGCGAACGCCACGTCTTCACCGGCTTCGGTGGTCCGCACGGCCTCATCACGCTGCTGGCGCCCGCCGAGCTCGACCTCGCCTTCGCGCGCCACGGGCTGCACCCGCTCACGCCCAGCGAAGCGGTGCACGTCCCCATGCAGCGCGGCCATCGCACCACGGTCAACGCCTTCTACGGCACCGACCTGCGTGACCGGCGCAGGGCATAGCATGGGGACGAGCGTGCCTACCTGGAACCGAGTTGGGAGTGAGGACATGGAGTATCGCTATCTCGGCAACACCGGCATGAAGGTCAGCGAGCTGTGCCTGGGGGCGATGACCTTCGGGCGTGAAGGCGAGGCCAGCGAGGAAGAGAGCCACGCCATGCTCGACCGCTTCGTGCAGGCGGGCGGCAACTTCATCGACACCGCCAACGTCTACTCGCGCGGCGTCTCCGAGGAGATCGTGGGCCGCTGGCTGGACGGCCGCGAGCGCGACGAGCTGGTGGTCGCCACCAAGGTCCGCTTCGCGATGGGGGACGGCCCAAACGACGTGGGGCTGAGCCGCAAGCACATCCTGGCGTCGGTCGACGCCAGCCTGCACCGGCTGCGCACGGACTTCGTCGACCTGCTGCAGGTGCACGCCTGGGACCCGGGCGCACCCCTCGAGGTGGTCCTGAGCACGCTGAACGACATCGTTCGCTCCGGCCGGGCCCGCTACGTGGGCGTCAGCAACGTCACCGGCTACCAGCTACAGCGCGCCCTCGACCTCAGCCGAGAGCGCGGCTGGGAGCCCTACGCCAGCCTGCAGCCTCAGTACAACCTGCTGTGCCGGTCGACCGAATGGGAGCTCATCCCCGTCGCGCTCCGCGAGGGCCTGGGGGTGATCCCGTGGAGCCCGCTGCGCGGCGGCTGGCTCTCCGGCAAGTTCCATCGCGGCCTGGAGCGGCCGCCGAGCGGCACGCGCATCGAGGTCGCCGAGGAGAAGGGCTGGGGCGAGAGCTGGACCAACGTGGCCAGCGAGCACACCTGGACGGTCATCGACGCGCTGCAGCGGGTCGCCGGCGAGACCGGCCGCAGCCCGGCCCAGGTGGCCATCCGCTGGCTGCTGCAGCGCCCTGGCGTCACCGCGCCCATTATCGGCGCGCGCACCATGGAGCAGCTCGAGGACAACCTCGGCAGCACCGCCTGGAAGCTGGAGGACCAGCAGCTGGAAGCGCTCACCTCGGCCAGCGAGGTGAGGCTGCCGTACCCCTACGACTTCATCGAAGGGGCGTCGCAGGGACGCTGAGTCGCGCGGCCGGAGCGCGCACGGCGGCGGGCAGCCGGGCGCGGGGATCGGTCGGGTACCGACCCGACGCCGAGGGGCTCACTGGAGCGCACGCCGCGCCGCAGCGCCGAGCTTGGCGACGACCAGGCGGTGCGACATGTCGATGAGCTCGAGCAGGTACGCGTCGGGAAGGCTGCCGTCGAGCGTGACGGTGATCCAGTGCCGCTTGTTGAGGTGGTAGCCGGGCCGCACGGCATCGTAACTGGATCGCAGCAGCTCGGACAGCTCCGGCTCGCACTTCAGGCTGATGGCCGGCGGCTCGCGGTCCTCGGCGATGAGCGCGAAGATCCGACCGCCCTTGCGGCCGCCGACCTTCACGACCAGCGTGCCGGCGCCGAACGGACGATCTCGGAGCGCGCCCGCCTTCGCCAGGCAGGCGCGCTCCACTGCGTTCAGGGTGGTGAGGGTGGGCCGGGGCACGGTCCTTCGGAGCCTAGCACCCGCCGTCCGCCCGGCGAGCTCCGCGCCAGGGCCGACGGGAAGAGGCGACCTCCAGTGCCGCTGCTTCACACGGCACAGACGATCCGCGCACCTCGCACCGCGGGATACCGCGCTCCAGCCTCTCGCGACGTACCTTGAGGCCCGTTAGGGGGACGATCCCATGCATGTAGCCGACGGTGTCGAAGCGTTGGAGCTCACGATGGCGTTCATGGGCGGCCGAACGACCATCCATCCCACCCTCATCTGGGACAGCTCGGACGTCATCCTCGTCGATGCCGGTATGCCCGGCAACCTCGAGGCCATCAGGGAGGAGGCGCGCCGCGCGGGCGCGCCCTTCGACCGGTTGAACCGGATCATCGTCACCCACCAGGACATCGACCACATCGGCGGCCTGCCGGAGGTGCTGCGGGCCGCCCAGGGTGCGGTCGAGGTGCTCGCGCACGAAGCGGACAAGCCCTACATCGAGGGCGCGAAACCGCCGATCAAGATGAACCCCGAGCGCATGGCCGAGCGATTGAAGCAGCTGCCCGAAGAGCAGCGCGCGAAGGTCGAGGCGATGATGGCGCAGCCGCCCCGCGCGCACGTCGACCGGACGCTCGGCGACGGCGAGGAGCTGCCCTACTGCGGCGGCATCCTGGTCGTGCACACGCCGGGCCACACACCGGGGCACATCAGCCTCTACCTGAGGCGCGGCAAGGTGCTGGTGACCGGCGACGCGCTGGTGTCCGAGGACGGCGAGCTCCAGGGCCCCCGGCCCGGCGCGACGCCCGACATGGCCACCGCCATGGCCTCGCTCGCCAAGCTCGCCGGCCTCGACGTCGACGCCGCGATCACCTACCACGGCGGCGTGGTGACGCGGAACGTGCGGAGCAGGCTGGCCGAGCTGGCTGCCGGCGGCCGAGCGCGGGGGTAGCGGCCGTCGCCGCGGCCCCAGGGGGTCGCGGCGACGGCACGAGTGATGGTGAGGCGGTCAGTTGGCGGTCTGCTCGGTCTGGCTGTAGATGATCGGGGCGACGGAGGTCGGATCCAGCGACGGCAGCTGCGCCTGCGGGAACAGCGGCGGCGTGGCGCCGTTCTCGAAGCGCTGATCGTAGGTGAAGCTCGGCAGGACGCCGTTGGTCTGCGCTCCGGTGTAGGAGTTGAACACCCCGAAGACGCCGTCATACTTGGTGATGATCCCGCCCATCACGGTGAAGGTGCCGCGCACCGCCGCCGTGTCGTAGTTCTCCATGTCCACCTTGTTCAGGGCCATGATGCTGGCATCCACCTGCAGGTTCTTCGGCGCCGTGAGGGAGGCATTGCCGGAGTGGTAGCCGATGCAGACGTTGCCCTTTCCGCCATAGCCGGTGCCGTACGGGAAGCTGCAGGTGGGGGTGCCGGAGCCGGTGCCGGACGCGTAGATGCCGAGCACGTTCTGCACCGCCGCGGGGTCGTTGGTGCACGTCGGCCGGTTGATGGTGCCGTCCGAGTTGCGGTGCAGGGTTCCGTCGCACACCGGCTGCTGGTACGTCAGGTCGCCGGTGATGCGAATGTCCATGCTGCTGGCCATGGTGAGCGCCGAGAAGGAGGCGACGGCGGGGGGCGTGTCGCTGGCGTCGGTGGCTCCGGGAGGCCGGGGCGGGCCGCTGAACGACTGCACGTTGCCGTCGGCGTAGATCACGCCGTTGAAGGGGGACACCTTCCCCTGCCAGCTGCCGTTGGGCTTCTGGATCTGCAGCACCTTGTTGTTGCTGGTGGGGTCGACGTAGGAGCGGTAGAGGGTACAGGTGGTGGTGGTGTCGCATACCTTGATGTACTGGTAGACGGTGTCGTTGGCTCCGCCGGCGGGCTGCCAGGCGCCCGTCGTGCTGTTCTTGACCAGCGTGTTGCCGTCGACGTCACCGGCGTAGAGCTCGATGGATTGCACCCCGCTGTTGATGTAGAGGCCGTTGTTCTTCGCGCCCGTCTTCTGCCGGTCGGAGCTGGTGGGCATCGGGACCGCCGGCGCGTTCCAGGTGACCTCCTGGAAGTGCGGCTCGGTGCCCCGCCAGAAGGGTGGGCTGAGCTGGCTGGGGTTGCGGAACGACAGGTAGCGCCCGTCCGACGACAGGTAGTAGGCGCCGGGCCTGCCCTTGTCGGTCACGCCCGAGCTGGTCACCTGGCCGAAGAACTGGGGCTGGCCGGTGCCGGGGGTGTTGGGGTCGTACTGGTTGCCGTAGAAGGCGAAGTTGCCGTTGGTGTGCACCGGCCCGTCGAACAGGTAGGACCCGGTGAAGAAGTTCTGGCTTCCGCTGGCTACCTGCTCGGAGTCCGTGAACAGCGCGTAGCGTGAGAAGCTGCCGGGCCCGACGGAGAAGTTGTACTGGCCGTTCAAGGTCAGCGTGCGCTTCGACACCCCGGAGGTGCCGGAGACCACCATCACGAAGGGCAGCGCGTAGTCCTGCTGGGAGTCGCGCGAGCCGTTGAGGAAGCGGCCGTAGCCGATCTTCACGCTCGTCGTGCCGCCCTGACAATCGGGCAGCGCGCCGGTGAAGGTGACGCGCACCGACACCTGCTCGCCGCTCGACAGGCTGTAGGGGCCGTAGCAGCCGCCGCCGGGGAGATTGCCCTGCAGGTTGGAGGCGAGCGTGTCCAGGTTGCTGATGACCGTGTTGGGGTCGGGCGCCGCGGCGTTCTGCTGGGTGTTGGTGGGGTCGAAGACCCAGGTGCCGGCGCCGCCCAGGGTGCCCGAGCTGGCCTCGGACTTGATCTCGTCACCGAGCTGGGCCGCGATGGGCTGGCCGAGCAGGGCCGCCCCGAAGTTGCGGGCGCCTTGCGCCACCGCCAGGGTCTGGTTGATCTTCACGTTCGAGCGGGTGTGCTTGGCGTTGTTCACCGCGAACAGCGCGACCAGGCCGGTCAGGATCGCCAGCACCACGACGAAGAGGAGCGCGGTGACCAGCGCGAAGCCGCCGCTGCGACGGGACGAATGCATGATGGCTCCTCTCATGGGCAGTGGATGTTGGGGCTTCCCTGGACCGACTCGACGAAGGCCAGAGGCTCGGAGGCGAGGGTGAACTGCTGGGGCAGCTCGACGTAGCTGGTGAGCTCCTTGCTCACGACGTGGCCGCGGTAGTCGCCGCTCATCGTCAGGCTCACGGCCACGCGCACCACCCGGGTGCCGGCGGCGGTAGCGTCGCCAGGCTTGTTGTAGGACGTGCCGTTCGCCCCGATGTAGGCGATATTGAAGGCGTCCACCGCGAAGGCGACGGGCTGCTCGGCCGCCGATGCCAGCGGCGTGCCGTTGGTGGCCTTCACGTTCACGCCGGTGCCGCGGATCAGCAGCTTGTTGGTGCTGTCGTAGCGGTAGCCGATCGCCGTCGCCTTGACCGCGATCATGTCCTGGTCCCAGCAGATGGTGTTGGCCTGATTGGAGTGGACGGCCGTCCAGTCGTGACCGGTGGCGCCCGGGTCCTTCGACAGCACCAGCGAGGTGCCCTGGCCGTTGTTCGGGCTGAGCAGCAACAGCAAGGTGCCCTCGGCCCAGTCCAGGTTGTTGGGCGCCACCACCTGGAAGTTGTCGGCGTTCTGGAAGCCCTGCGACCCCAGCGCGCTCCCCTTCAGCACCTGGTAGGCGCTGGTCTCGTCCATCTGCATGAGCGAGACGTCGGTCTGGTCCGAGGGGTAGGGCACCGACGCCAGCATGCCGAAGCTGGCGTTGCGCAGGTCCTGGGTGACGAGCTCCATGGTCCGCCTGAGCTGCGTCTGGACGTTGACGTTGGTCTGCACCGAGCCGGTGTAGCCGAGGTAGTGGACGACTCCGCGCGTGACGATCCCCAGCACCACCACCAGGATGGCCGCGGCGATCAGCAGCTCGACGAGGGTGAAGCCGTCAGTAGAGCGTGTTCGCGTCCGCACAGCTCTTCCCTCCTTGGATGGTCCAGCACACCTGGATGCTGTAGTGCCGCATCGGGTTGGCCAGGAGACTGCTCCCGGACGACGTCGTGGGGTCGAAGTCGTCCAGGTTGGTCACCGTGGCGCAGAGGTGCTGGTGATCGGTCTGCAGGTAGCTGTTGCAGCTCGTGGGTGCCGGGCTCACCGTCACCGGTTGCGGCGACGGGCCCTGGGCGTAGACGATGAGCTGCGACGACCCGTCGGCGACATCCAGCTGGTGCTGGGTGATCTGCGCGCCGATGCCGGCCAGCACCTGACTGCCCTCGGTGGACAGCATCGTCTTCGAGTCGGAGCGGAAGCCGGTGACGTACACGCCCACCGCCGCCGAGGTCACGACGAGCAACACCGCCAGCGCCACCATCACCTCGACCAGGGTGAACCCTCGCTCACGGGCTGTTGCTGTCCGGCCGATCATTGCACGATCACCTGCCCGCCGACGGAGATGAAGATCTTCTCGCTCTTGCCCGGGCCCGAGAAGTTCAGGCACGGGAAGGTGTAGGTCTTGTAGCTGCAGGTGGCGCTCAGGTTGGCGAGGCGGTACACCAGGCCCGGCGCCGAGAAGCACAACCACCCGCTGTCGCCCGTAGTGACGGTGTTCGGTGCCGCGTGCGAGGCGATGGTGGACGTCAGCGTGGGCGCCGAGGCCGCTCCGGTGCACGAGGACAGGGTGCCGCCGACCGGGCCCCAGCTGTAGCCGGAGCCGTCGAAGGTCAAGGCGTAGATGGTGTTGGTCTGGTTGGCGCGCGTGGTGGCGTCCGACACCGCCTGGCCGAAACCGGAGACGTAGCCCTGGTAGGCCTGGTTGCGGCCCAGCCGTCCCAGCGCGACGACCCCGCCGGCGGCGAGGATGCCGGCCACCGCCAACGCGATCAGGATCTCCACCAGGGTCATCCCGCCCGCGGCGTGTCGGCGTCTGAATGCTCGAGCCCTCATCGTTCACCTCTCTCAACGCAATGCACGGCGTTGCGCGCGTCGGAGGTCGGTGGCCGGCCGACCTGCGTCCGGCTCCGATCGAACCGCCTCCGGCGCTTCTGGCAGCTTCGAGGATAGGGCGCACATCGCGGCCTCGCATCCCCCGATCGGGGGCAGGGTCGGCCCCGTGTGCGCCGTTCCACACGGGTCGGGCCGGCCCCTGCACCGGGGCCGGCCCGCGTTCGCATAGCTGGAGCCCGCCGCTGCGGCTAGTACACCTGCTCGCGCTGGCCGTAGCTGAACAGCACCACGTTCTTCAGCTCGTCGCCGCCGACCGTCGGGAAGTAGGGTGGCGCGAGACCCTGCGCCATGCGCTGGTCGTAGGTGAACTTGCGGCTGTAGCCCGTGGCGTTCTGTCCGGTGCTCGGATCGAAGGTGCCGAAGGCGCCGTAGTTGTTCTCGATGACGCCGCCGAGCAGGTGCACGTCACCGCGCACGCTGCCGCTGTCGTAGCTCTGGACGCCGACCACACCCGTGGCACTCATCAACACGCCGTCGATGCGCACGTTCTCGGGCGCGTTCAGCGTGCTGTCGCTATTGTTGTTGCCGATCAGCACGTCGCCGTTCTGAGCGTAGAGCCCGAGGACGTTCTGGGCGTTCAGGTTGTTGCAGTTGGCGGTCGTGACGTTGCCACTGCTGTCGCGGCCGAGCTCCCCGGTGCAGGGGGGATCCTCGTACTTGAGGTCGCCGGTGACCGTCATGCTGTTCGCGCTGGCCAGCGTGACCTGCGCGAACGACGTCAGCGCCGGCGGGGCGGTGTCCGGGTCGCTCTGGTTGGAGCCGACGCGGTCCGGTCCGGTGACGCGGTCGATCGAGCCGTCAACGTACACCACGCCGTTGAACGGGGCGGCCTGCGCGCCCGTCGTGGGGTCGCTGTAGGTGCTCCAGCTGCCGCTGCCGTCGTCGACCTGCAGGTTCATGCTGCTGTCGTAGCGGTAGGTGGTGCAGCCGCCGCTGGGGGGTACCCAGACCCAATGGCGACCCTGACGCTCGTAGTGGCCAGCGACCTGATTGCACGTCTGGATGTACTGGTAGGTGGCGGGGCCGCTCCAGCTGCTCCCGCTCTGCGTGAGTGGGGCGCCGCTGCTGTCGGCCGCCCACATCTTCACCTTGGATGCGTCGCCGCCGAGGTACAGTCCGCCGTTCTGGGCCGCTGTCTTCTGGCTGTCCTGGTTGGGTGGGAGAGCGACGTAGGGGCTGGTCCAGTTGACGCCCTGGGTGAGCTCCGGCGCCTGCACGCCGTAGCGGCGCGTGTTGTAGGACGGGTTCTGGCCCGGGTAGCTCTTGAAGCCCAGGCTGTAGAACTCCGCGCCGGGCCTGTCCTGGCTACACGAGCTCGAGGATGGGTTGGAGCAACCGGCGCTGGTGACCTCCCCACCGAACCAGGGATTGTGATAGAAGCGGAAGTACTGGTTGGTGTGCACCGGCCCGTCGAAGAGGGTGTTCTCCGTGAACCACACGTCCCCGCCGGAGGCGGTGGTGTGCTTGTTGGTGAACAGGGCGTAGGTCGCGAAGCTCTGGCGACCGACGGTGAAGCGGTACTCGCCCTGCGCCACCACGTTCCTCTTGTACTTGCCGATGGTGCCCTGCGCCACCAGCACGAAGGGGATGGCGTAGGTCTGCTTGTCGTTGGAGGTGCCCTGACGCGGCTGGCCGTCGACGAAGTGCGCGGCGGGCAGGTCTACCCCTGAAGGCAACGAGCCGCACGCGGACGAGCCGGTGACGAAGATCACCACCGCGGCGGCACCACCGCCGCTGGGGTTCACCTCTCTAGGGGCGGACGGTGCGCCGCCGGTGCAGAGGCTGGTGTCGATGCTCGTCTGAAGCTGATCGGCGACGCTGCCGGAATCGGTCACGAGCGCCTGGTTCACGCTCTGCGGCGTGGGGTAGTCGCCCAATCCGCTGCCGAACGCCCAACGCCCTGTGATCGTCGACTGCGCCTTGATGATCGTCGCCAGATCGTTCTTGACTGGCCCTTGCAGCAGGCTGCCGCCGAGGTTGGCGGCGCCGCGCGCCAGCATCAGCGACTGCACGATGCCGGCGTCGTCCGCGCTGTGCTGTACCTCACCGATGGTGCGTGCGAACATCAGGGTGGCTACCCCCATGATCACGACCATCAGGAGCAGCGCGTAGAGCATGGCCACACCGCGTTGTCTCAGAGTCAGTTGCATGGCATCACCTGGTTGACGGAGAAGTCGTTCGACGCCATCTCCACCGTTCCGCTCACGGTGCGGGAGACGTCATGGCCGCTGGCCTTGCTGGTAGCAGACAGGGTGATCGACACGCGCGCCAGGCTGGCGCTCTGACCTCCGATGGTGCCACTGCGCGCCGGGTTGCCCCCGCTCGTAAGGGGCGCGGAGAGCGTGGCCACGGAGCCGTCCGCCTTGAGGTAGACGTACTGGAGTTGCACGGAGTCGAGATCGAAGGCCATGGGCACCTCGCTGCCCGACCCTTCCTTCAGGTAGAGAGTGTGGTCGGTGCTGTCGTACCGGAATCCCACCGATTGACTCTGGATGGTGACCGTCGAGGGGTCGTAGCTGATGGTGTTGGCGCAGCCCGCGTGGTCGATCTGGTAGGCGCCGTTGCTGATGGCCGTCACGCCCGTGACGCCGAAGAGCAGCGCGTTGCGCGCACCATTCACCATCAGCATCTGCCGGTTGGCGAGCACCGTTGACGGATCGCTGCTCGGGTCCGCCCACAGCAGCACCAGGTTGGTGTCGCTGGTGAACGTCGAGCTGTCGTCGTATCCCTCCATCAGAACGGGATAGCCGGCGCCTCCGGAGAGTGTCACGAAGGAGACCTGGTGATCGTTGGACGTGTAGGGACTGTCGCTGATGCCGCCGAGGATGGCGCTCCGGAGCTCCTGGGTGAACACCTCGGTCGCTCGTCTGAGGCGCGCCTGGGACGCACTGACCGACTCGTTCAGGCTCTGGACGCGCAGTGCGTTCGAGACCCCGGTGGTCGCCATCACGGCAATCGCTCCGAAGATGGCGAGCGCGATGAGCGCTTCGAGCAGGGTGAAGCCGTTGGTTCGTGTCATGATCGGCTGCCTAGTTGATCCCCGGCAAGGGCGGAGCGGTGGTGGATCCCGAGGCCTGCGGTCCGAGCGTGGCGGCATCGACGCAATGCTCCGCGCCGCCGTCCTGGTAGCAGACGTTCACGTCGTACTCCGTGGCGGTGGCGAGCGTGTTGCCGCTACCGTCCTGCACGGTGACGTCGCCCACGTTGGTGATCGACGCCCGGTACATTGCCGGGCTGGACAGGCCCCCCTGGTTCGCGAGGTCCGTGAAGGCCGTGGCGAGGTCCCCGTAGGCCCAGGTGTTGGGAGTGCCCGACACAGGCAGGATGGTGCTGTCGCCGCCGGCGGCGCGCCTGCCCAGGTAGTTGAGGACCTGCACCGCTTCGGTCCGCTTCCCGGCGATGCTGGTGTGATGCATGCTCTTCACCACCGCGGTCGTGAAGGCGACCGTCACCACGGCGATCACCACCAGCGCCAGCAGGACCTCGAACAGCGTCAGGCCGCGTTGGCCACGCAAGGCGTTCACGACGTCACCCTGACCTCTCCGATGACCGAGATCTCGAAGCTGTAGGTGTGGCCGTTGGCGGTGAGCGTGAGGTTGCTTGGCAGGGCCGACAGCGTGCTCAGCTCGACCCGGCCGGGTGGGGTGAAGCGCAGCACCTGCCCGGAGGGCAAGTTGGTCGTGACGGAGCCGGGCAGATCGAAGGTGCGGAAGGGCGTCGTGCCGCCGGCGCCGACGTCGTAGAGCTCGAGGGTCGAGCCGTTGCGCTTGAGCTCGACTTCGGTACCGCGCGACGCGGCCGCCGTGGCGCCCTCCCAAACGCTTTGCCGGACGGTGTTGATGGCGGAGAGCTCCTGCTGGCCGCCGAGCACGCGGCGGCCGTTGATCGCCAGGACCGCTGCGATCACACCGAGGATGGCGACCAGGATCAGCAGCTCGAGGACGCTGAAGCCACCGCTTCGGTGGCGAACGCCAGGGGGACGGATGGTCGGCTCGGCCATAGTGACAACCTCGCTTCGTGGCCCTCCTAAAGGCCTTGGTACCCGGCCGCGGACGTGCGCCCGGACCCTCGAGGCCGCGATGGAAGCGCGCCGGAACGACTTCTCCCGACGCGCCCCATCTCGACCTCGTGTAGTCGTAGCGTAGAGACCGAGATGGGGCAGCGCATCCCCCATTTGGGGGGGTGAGTCGAGAAGAGCGGCCTGTCCCCGGCGGCGGCCGCGGTAGGTGCCCGTGGCTGGTGACCGGCGCCCCCTGCGGGCGTATGCTTGGCGGCTGTGGCGCGCCCCATCATCGGTCGCTTTCCGCGGTCGCTCGAGGCCCTGAGCCACCGCCACTTCCGCCACTACTGGCTCGCCCAGCTCGGGAGCGTGGTCGGCTCCTGGATGCAGATCACGGCGCAATCCTGGCTGGTGTTCGATCTCATCCCCGACCCCACCCAGGCAGCGCTCAAGTTCGGCTACGTCAGCGCCCTGCAGTTCGCGCCCACGTTGGTGCTGGGGTTGTTCGCCGGCGTGGTCATCGACGCGCGCTCGCGCCGCCAGGTGCTGCTCACCACCCAGAGCTCGCTGGCCCTGTCGGCAGCGGCGATGGCGCTGCTCACCCTGAGCGGCACGCTCACCTACTCGTGGCTGCTGGTCCTGGCAGTGCTCAACGGCATCGCCGGCACGTTCGACACCCCGGCGCGCCAGAGCCTGATCCCCGACCTGGTGCCGCGGGCGGCGGTGCGCAACGCCGTCGCCCTCAACTCACTGTCGTTCAACCTGGCCCGGCTGGCAGGGCCGGCGTTCGCCGCCTTCGCGATCCAGCTCTTCGGCCACCTGCTCGGCGCCGGGTCGCTCCTGCGTTACGGCCCGGCCTTCGCCCTCAACGCGGCGTCCTATCTGGGCGTCATCGTGGTGCTGGCGAGGTCGCCGCTCCCCGCTCGCGCGATCGTGCCGCACCGCGTGTGGGCGGAGATCCGGGAAGGGCTCAGCTTTACCTGGCGCACGCCCGAGGTGCGCATCGCCACGCTGCTCGTGGGCGCACTGTCGCTCACCATCGTCAACTTCCAGACGATCGTGCCACTCTTCACCCGCCAGGCGCTCCACGGCACGGTGGGGGGCCTGGGGCTGCTGCTCTCCAGCCTCGGGGTCGGGGCCTTCATCGCCTTCATGGTGAATGCCGGCTTCCCCGACGAGGCCCGGCTCGTGCTCATGCGTCGCGGCGTACTGCTGCTGGGAATCGCCTTCCTGGCGTTCACCCTTGCGCCCAACCTGTGGACCGCCGCGCTGGTGCTGGTAGCGTGCGGCGTAGGCATGATCCTCACCATGGTCAATGCCCAGGCGACGGTGCAGCTGATGGTGCCCGACGCGCTGCGCGGCCGCGCCATGAGCGTGTACATGCTGGTGTTCTCCGGCCTCATCCCCTTCGGCGCGCTGCTGGCGACGCAGCTCGCCGGACACCTCGGCGCGCGGACGGGGCTCTTCCTGCTGGGCGGCCTGGGCCTGGTCGCTACCCTCAGTCTCCGGCCCCACCGCGGCGACATCCGGCGCGCGCGCGAGCGCCTGCAGGCGACGGCCGGGAGCCCCTGAAGGGGCCGACGAACGCCGTTCCCGGCGGCATGACGGCGTGCACGTGACGCGGGCTGCACGGCTTCTTGACAGCGGTGCCCTAGGATAACGACACCCCACCGACGTGCACGCCAACCTCCACAGGGGAGAGGCACCGGCACCCCGTAGCGCTTCGTCATCGAATCCGGCGAGCGGAGGCCGACGTCCGCATGCTCGAGCGTGGGCCGGGGCGTCGAGGGGACGCTCCGGCACGGCCCGCCAGCGACGACGACCACCACGACAGCCCGGTGCCCGTGCCGCAAGCGCAAGGCCCTGGAGGTGACGCTCGAGCCGTATGAGCACGCACGGACCCAACACGCACGCACCCAGCACACACGCACCCGGCACGCACGTCGGCCGCGCTGACACTACGGCCACCGGCTCTCGCCGCGCCGGCGCGGAGGCGCGCAGTGACCGTCCGCCGCGGGCCGCAACCGGCAGCCTGCCCATTGCCGCCATGCCGCTGGCGCTGGTGGCGGCGCTCGGCCTACTCGGGCTGGGCTTCACGCTGGGCCGTTGGAGCGCCGTGCCGCCGAGGCCCGCGCCAGCGTTGACTTCGGCCAGGAACGCGGTCTCGCCGCACGCCGCGCCGCGGCCGGTCGCCGCCCGTGCCGGGGGCGGAACGGCTGCAGCCACGGGGGGCATCTTCAGCTGGGCTCAGGCGCAGCTCCCCGGCCTTCAGGCGCCAGCCAACCCGCAGGAGCTCATCCCGCTTCCCGGCGGCCCTGGCCGGCAGCCCGGCATGAACGGCGGCTCCGGGCAGAACGGGTCGCCCGGCCAGGGCCAGCAACAGGGCCAGGCTCAGGGCCAGGCTCAGGGCCAGGCTCAGGGCCAGGGTGACTGCCAGCTGTTCATGTTCCGTGACGGCCGCATGTTCCAGTTCAGTCCCGGCCAGCAGGGCCTCCCGGGCCAGCAGCCGGGCCAGCA
>CAZBZU010000005.1:0-85310 GCA_964496495.1 uncultured bacterium | reverse complement strand
CAGCCCTCGCCGGGTCAGCCCTCGCCCAACTCCCCCTTCGTTCCGACGCCGCCCCCGGCGCCGCTGGCGCCGCCGAGCCTGAGCCAGGTCCTGCCTGCGCCGGGCGGCGTCGCCTGGCGGCGGCTGCCCGCCGCCGGGGCAGCCCCGACCGCCACGCGCCGCGGCGAGCTCGCCTCGTCGCGGCCGCACGCCAACGCATCGTTCGTTCGAGCCGGGCCGGCCCTGCCGGCCGCCTGACGAGAGGAGCCGCATCGATGGACGCATCCCCACCCGGACTCACGCCGCAACAGGTGATGGACGCCGCGGCCCGTCTGCGCGGTCTGGTGCTCGAGACCAAGAAGGTCATCGTGGGGCAGGACCGCATGCTCGAGCGCATGCTGGTCGCCCTGCTGGCGCGCGGCCACGTCCTCATCGAGGGTGTGCCGGGGCTGGCCAAGACGCTCGCCATCAAGACCCTGGCCGAGGCGCTGGGCACGACCTTCAAGCGCATCCAGTTCACCCCCGACCTGGTGCCCGCCGACCTGCTGGGCACCCGTATCTACAACCCCAAGGAGGCCCGCTTCGACGTCGAGCTGGGTCCCGTCTTCGCCAACCTGATCCTCGCCGACGAGATCAACCGCGCGCCCAGCAAGGTGCAGTCGGCGCTGCTGGAGGCCATGCAGGAACGGCAGGTGACGATCGGTCACGACACCCATCCACTGCCCGACCCCTTCCTGGTGCTCGCCACCCAGAACCCCATCGAATCGGAGGGGACCTACTTCCTCCCCGAAGCGCAGGTCGATCGCTTCCTGTTCAAGGTCGTCATCGACTACCCCAGCTTCTACGAGGAGATGACGGTCGTGGAGCGCGTCTCGGCGTCGTTCGCGCCGGTGTCGGTGAAGCTCACCGCGAGCGAGCTGCGCGCCATGCAAGGCCTGGCCGATTCGGTGAACGTGCATCCCGCCGTCACGGAGTACGCCGTGCGGCTGGCGCGCGCCACCCGCGATCCCGGCGAGGTGGGGCTGCCGGACATCGCGCACTACCTCAGCTACGGCGCCAGCCCGCGCGCCAGCGTCAACCTCATCCTTGGAGCCAAGGCCCTGGCGGTACTTCGTGGGCGCGAGTACGCGCTCCCCGAGGACGTCCGCGACCTGGCGCCGGAGGTCCTCCGACACCGCATCACGCTCTCCTACGACGCCCTCGCCGACGAGGTGTCGTCTGAGGAGCTGGTGGCGCGCATCATCGACGGGGTGCGCCCGCCGCACGTTCACCTGGGCGACCCGCACCGCGATCACGAGCCGGCGGGCGACGGCACCGCGGGATCGGCTCCCGCCTAGCGTGGGCACCCCATGGACCCCTCCACCTCGTCCTTGAGGGGGCGGCATCAGGGGCGACCGCGACGCGGCCCCACGGCCCAGCCCGCCGGCCGAGCCACGGCGCCTGCCCAACGCCCGCACCCTCCGGCGCCTGCGGCGCCCCGCGCCACCGGGAGCGACCCGCTGCCCTCCAGCGAGCTGCTGAGGCGCATCGAGTTCAAGGTGCTTCGCCGCCTCGACGGCTTCCTCTTCGGGGACGTCACCGGCGTCTTCTACGGCCCCAGCCTGGACCTGGCCGAGGTACGCGAGTACCAGCCCGGCGACGAGGTGCGCCGCATCGACTGGAACGTCACCGCCCGCACAGGCAAGATCCACGTGCGGCAGTACCGCGAAGAGCGTGAGATCCGCGCCTGGCTGCTGGTGGACCGCTCGCCGTCCATGAGCTTCGGCACCAGGCGCGGCCTCAAGTCGCAGGTGGCCCGCGATTTCGCGGTCACCGCCGCCTCCGTCCTCACGCGCCAGGGGAACAAGGTCGGCTGTCTCGCCTTCGGCTCGGGGGGCGCCCGCATGCTGCGCCCCGCCAGCGGCCGCCAGCAGGTGCTGCGCGTGCTGGAGAGCCTCGGCGATCGACCCGGAGGGCGACCGCCGGCCGCCCGTGCGGCGGCGGCCGGCGACGCCGGGCACGACTCCCTCGCCGCGGCCCTCGGGCGCCTGAGCCGCACCATCCGCGGGCGCTCACTGGTGCTGCTGGTGTCCGACTTCCTCACCTCCGGCGAGGTCGATCCCTCGCGCGACCCGGCCTGGGCGCACCAGCTGGGCCGGCTGGCCGCCCGCCACGACGTCATCGCGGTGCGCGTGAGCGACCCTGCCGAGCACCGCTTGCCGGACGTCGGCGACCTCCGGGTACGCGACCCGGAGACCGGCCAGGAGCTGTGGATCGATACCGGCGACCCCCAGGTGCAGCGTGCCCACGCTCACCTGGTGGAAACGCGGGAGCGCACCCTGACGCGCTCGCTGCGATCGTCCGGCGCCGACCTGCTGCAGCTCTCCACCGACCACGACCTCGTCCGGCCGCTGCTCGCCTTCGTTCGGCGGCGGAAGGCCCGACGGCAAGAGGCGGCGCGATCGTGAGCTTCCACTGGCCCGTGCTGCTCTGGACGCTCCTGATCGTGCCCTTGACCCTGGCGGCCCTGCTGCGCGCGGACCGGCGCCGCGCGCGCCGGGGAGGCTACGCCGATCCCGAGCTGATGGGCAGCGTCGTCCGCCGGGCGCCCAGCGCCCGCGACCGCTGGATCGTCGCGCTGCAGCTGCTGGCGCTCACGCTGCTGCTGGTGGCGGCCGCCCGTCCTGTGGCCGCGCCGCCCCTCCCCACCAATCAGGCGGCGACGGTGATCGCCCTGGACTCCTCGAAGTCGATGCTGGCCGACGACGTCAGCCCCAACCGCTTCGAGGCGGCCAGGAAGCTGGCGATCGAGTTCGTCAAGGACGCCCCTCGCTCCGCCAGGCTGGGCCTCATCAGCTTCTCCGACGTGGCGTCCCTGCTGGTCACGCCGACCACCGATCACGCCAAGGTCCTGGACGCGCTGGCGAAGGTCGAGCCCGGCGACAACACCTCTCTGACGGCCGCCGTGGTCGGCAGCGTGCGGTTGCTGCCGGGCCGCCACGGAGCCAGGGCACCTGCCGCCCTCGACCCGGCCGCTCAGGCGTCCACCCCACCGACCACCGCCCCCGCGCCGGCCAAGCTCGACGCCGCGCCCGGCGCCGTCCTGATCCTGTCGGACGGCGTCGGCAATCTCAGCAGCAACCCACGGCTTTCGCAGGAGCAGGCCCTGACGCTCGCCGCTCGCTTCGCCCGGGACAATGCCGTGACCATCGATGCCGTGCCGTTCGGCCAGGACGGTGGCGCCATCACCCGCCTGAACGGCCAGGACTACTTCGTGCCCTACTCGCCCCAGAACCTCGAGCGCCTCAGCGAGCTGAGCGGCGGCGACACCGTCATGCCGGGCGACGCTAAAGCGGTGCGTCGCCTCGCCCGCAAGCTGGGCACCCGCATCCGCTGGGTGCCGCACAGCATGGAGGTTTCGGGGTTGCTGTCGGCCGTCGCCGTCGCGCTGCTGCTGATAGCCGGCGGCCTCGGCCTCACCGCCCACCGGAGGGTGCCATGAGCCACGACCCGCACACGTCCCGGGAGCCCGCATGATCGGTTTCCTGTGGCCCTGGATGCTCGCGCTGCTGCTGGCGCTCCCGCTGCTCGTGTGGCTCTACCGGCGCGCCCTGCGCCGGCCCTCGGAGACCGTGGCGCTGCACCCGGACGTGGCGCTGCTGGCGCGGGCGTCGGCCGGGCGGCGGCGTTGGACGGCCCACATCGCGGCGGCGCTCTACCTCGCCGCCTGCGGGCTCGGGCTGGCCGCCGTCGCACGCCCGACCATCCCCGTGCCCCACGTCAACGATCGCGCAGGCATCATCCTCGCCATCGACCTCAGTCGCTCCATGGCGGCGAACGACATCGCCCCCAGTCGCTTCGAGGCGGCGCGCCGGGCCCTCAAGACCTTCGTGCGGGCGCTGCCGTCCGGCGCGCGCGTCGGCGTGGTGGCGTTCTCGAGCTACGCCACCACCGTGGTGCCGCTGACCTCCGACCACCAGCGCGTGCTCGATGCCGTCGACCTCCTCACCCTGGGGCGCAGCACGGCCATCGGGGACGGCATCATGAAGGCGATCCAGGACCTGCCCTCGCTGACCGACCGTGAGAAGGGCGGCGGGGACCCCTCCAAGCTCGCCACGGTGGTGCTCCTCTCGGACGGTCGCAACCGCACCGGCATCGACCCCCTGGTGGCCGCCGCCGAGGCCAAGAAGCAGCGCATCGTGGTCGACACCGTCGGCGTCGGAACCAACGACCCCGGCGGCTTCTACAACGGCTACAGCCGCTTCGGCGCGGCCGGACGGTTCGACGAGCGCGCCCTCAAGGCCATCGCCCAGGAGACGGGCGGCAGCTACGTCTTCGTCGACTCCGCGAGCAAGCTCAACCACGTCTACCGAGGCCTCAGCAAGCAGGTGGCCTGGAGCTGGCGCAAGCAGGAAGCCAGCGGCCCGGTGGCGCTGATCGCCGCCGCGCTGCTGCTGGCGAGCCTTCTGGCGGGGCAGGCGCGCAGGCGTGCGCTCTAGCGAGGCGGCGCTCTAGCGAGCCGGCGCTCAAGCGAGCGACCGCCACGCCTGCGCGGCGGCGGCCGCCGGGAAGGGCGAAACTTCCTGTCCGCGGCTGCTGGCCGGTGCTACCATCGCGGCACGCCGACGGTGGCGGTCGGGAGGTTGGCATGGTCAGGCACCGCCGAAGCATCCTCGCCCTCGCCGCGGGCCTCGCGCTCCTCGTCCTGGCGGGCTGCGAGTTCCCCGGCGCCGGGGCGTCCGTCTCGTTCACGTCGCACAAGGACGGCCAGCGCATCATCGGCGGCCGCACCGTTGCCGTGACGGGGACGGTGAGCGGTGGAACGGTCACGGCCTTCGCGCTCACCCTGAACGGCTCGCCGGTACCCGGCGCCTCCCTGAGCGGCTCCAGCTTCTCCGGCAAGGTGACCCTCGAAGACGGCAGCAACACGCTGGTGGCGTCGGCGAAGGCCGCCGGCGTCACCGCCACGGCCACGCTGCACCTGGTCTACCCGTTCCTGGCGCTGCAAGACGGCCAGGTGGCGGACACGGTCATGGGGCAGCCCGGCATGACCTCGAGCACCGCCTCGACCACCGTTCAACGGGTGGATCACCCCACCGGCCCGCCCGCCCTCGTCGGCGGGCGCCTCTACCTCCCGGACACCGGCAACAACCGGGTGGTGGGGTACTCGAGCGTGCCGGCCTCCGACAACCAGCCGTTCGACTACCTCCTGGGACACAGCGACTTCACCACCCGGCCCGCCGAGCCGATCGGTGCACGCTCGCTCAACGCGCCCGCCGGCGTGGCCGACGCCGCCGGCGACCTCCTGGCCGTCGATAGCGGCAACAGCCGGGTGCTGCTCTACAGCGGCGCGCCCACCATCACGCACTCCGCGGCCGCGGTCGCCGTGGGGCAGGCGAGCCTGTACAGCACCCCGACCACGCCCTGCACCTCGGATCATCTCGACCACCCCGGCGCGGCCGTCGTCGCCGGCGGCAGGCTAATCGTGGCCGACAGCGGCCACAACCGCGTGATGATCTGGAACAGCGTGCCCACCACCTCCGGCACCCCGGCCGACCTGATCCTGGGCCGCTCCGACTGCACCGCGGGAACGACGTCGGCCACCACGCTGAGCGCGCCCGAGGGCGTCTGGAGCGACGGCACCCGGTTGCTGGTGGCGGACACGGGCAACAACCGTGTGCTGCTGTGGACTGCCTTCCCCACCGCCACGCACAAGGCCGCCGAGGTGGTCATCGGCCAGGCGACCATGAGCGGCAGCGGCGTCCACCCGGCGAACGACAGCGCTGCCGCCGCCACCGTGCACACCGGCCTGAACGCCCCACGCGGCGTCGACTCCAACGGCAACCAGATCTTCGTCGCCGACACCGGCTACAACCGCGTGCTGGTCTTCGATAGCTTCCCGAGCCTCGACGGTGCGCACGCCAGCCGCGTCCTGGGCCACACCTCGCTCGGCGGGACCGCCGCCGACGACGGCGGCATCGGCGCCGGCACGCTCGACCACCCGGGCGGCGTCCGCGCCTTCGACGCCTTCCTGGTCGTGGCCGATACCGGCAACTCGCGCGAGCTGCTCTACCGCCGGCCTTGAGGCGCGCGCGCTAGGACCGCTGCGGGCGGCGCATGTGACTCATGTTCGTCGGCAGGTTGGCGTTCTGCATCAGGTCGCCCCACGACACGACACCCACCACGCTGTTGGGATCGGTGGGGTCGGCGTCCTTGGCCACCAGCACCGCCACGCGGCTGACCTCGGCGCGCAGCCGGCCGATGAGGTCCACCACCTGGGTGGTGTCGTCGAGCACGGTGTAGTGGCCGTCGGCCAGGTCGGCCAGGCGCATGCCGTCGGAGCCGTTGCGAAGGTGCGGCCTCAGGATGTCGGCCGCCACGACGCTGGCGATCTTCCCCTTGCGCACCAGCACCACGTGCGGGACAGGGTGCCCGAAGTGGATCATCGTCTTGAGCGCGTCGACCCGGCTGTCCGCCTCGAGCCGGAGGAACGGCGCCTGGATGAGCTCCAAGGCGTCGCGCATGAGGTAGAGGTTGCTCTGGAACGAGGCCGGGATGATGCGGCCCCGGCGGGTGAGCTTGAGGGTGTAGATGCTGTCCGCGAGCAGCCAGCGGCGGATGGCGTAGGCGATGGACACCGCGATGATCAGCGGGATGATGACGTTGTAGTCGCGCGTCATCTCGAAGATCATCACCACCGCGGTGACGGCGGCGCCGGTGCTGGCGGCCACCATGCAGGCCATGCCGATCACCGCCCCGCCCGCCACGCTCACCGGCAGCCCGGGGAAGGCGACGTGGCCGAGACGCAGCAGGCCAGCCCCCAGCGTGGCGCCCATGAACAGTGCCGGCGAGAAGATGCCGCCCGACGCCCCCGAGCCCAGCGTCAGCGACACGGCCAGGAGCTTCGCCACCACCAGCAGCAGCAGGATCCAGGTGACCGTCAAGCCACCGTTGAGGATGTCCTGGATGGTGGCGTAGCCCACGCCCTGGATGTAGTAGTGGCCGAGCGTGCGGTAGAGAAGGTACATGAGGCCGCCCACCAGCGCCATCCCGAAGGCATGCCGCACGTAGTAGCTGACGGGCAACCGGTCGAAGAGGTCCTCGAAGGCGTAGATCGAGCGGGTGTAGACCACCGCCAGCAGCCCCATCACCACGCCCAGGACCGCGTAGGCGCCGTAGACCGGAAGGGAGGTGGTGGTGGCCGAGTTGATGGTGAGTGAGGGGATGACGAAGGAGGCGTCGGCACCGAAGAACAGCCTGCCGATGAAGCTGGCGGCTCCCGTCGCGATCATCACCGGCACCAGGCTGCGCGCGCTGATCTCCACCAGCATGATCTCCACGGCGAACAGGATGCCGCCGACGGGCGTGTTGAACGTCGCAGCGATGCCGGCGCCGGCGCCGCAGGCGAGCAGCGTGAGGCGCTTCCACTCCGGAAGCTTCGCCCACTGCCCGAGCACCGAGCCGAAGGTCGCCCCGATCTGGATGATCGGGCCCTCGCGCCCGACCGACCCGCCGGAGCCGATCGAGATCGAGGATGCCAGCGACTTGATGACCGCCACCACGGGCCGGATGCGGCCGCCGTTGTAGTAGATGGCGTCGACCACCTCGGGCACGCCGTGGCCCTTGGCCTCGGGCGCGAACGTCCGCACCAGGAACGCCACCAGAATCGCTCCCACCACCGGAACGGCGATGACGGCCGCGCCCCAGGTGCTGCGCTCGGCGTGGAGGAGGGTGTCGTAGACGGCGCTGATGCGGCCGTAGAAGAACAGGTTGTGGAACAGCGCGATCAGCCCGCGGAAGGCCACCGCACCGAGACCGGCGACGATGCCCACCAGCACCGAGTAGAGCGTCAGGCGCAGGCTGACGCCCGGCGCGGGAACGGACTCTGCCTGGGGGCGCCCGCCCCGTTTGGTGACGGGTGACTCGTCCTCCGAGGTGTCCGCTGTCGCCGCTTGCTCTCCCGACGTTTCCGACGCCGGGCCTATGGTCGTCGATCGGGCACGTGCCTCGCCCACGTCCTGCCTTCTTCCCGGGCCGCCGCGAGCGGCGGCTGATCATCGACTCCTGCTGCGCGAGCCCTCGCGCCGCGGCGGGGAAGGAGACCGCGTACCGCGCACCTCGCCGGCCCCAACGCCGCCCGTGCAAGCGCGGTGAGTTCCAGAGCCGACTGTAACACCAACCCGCGTCCTCTCCGGGAATCAAATCTCACGCGCGGCGCAGGCCGGCACACCGCCGGCTGCCGGCCGCTCACGGCACGGCGTCGCGCAACACCACCTTCAGGTGACGCCACGCCACGGGGTCCACCCGCGGCCCCTCGAGCCAGCGCTCCTCGAGGTTCTCCACCCCGAACAGGCTCTCGAGCGCTGCGGCGGTGGCGGGGCTCCACTCGCCCGTCGCCTGCTCGTCGAGATAGCCGCGCTGCCGCAAGCGCTGCTGCAGCCAGCGGATGTCCGCGGAGGACAGCTCGCGCGCGGGACCGCTCGGCCTGCTCATGAAGAGACGGTGGAGCTCGAGTAGCCGCCCCAGCTCGCCTACGGGCCGCGGGTGGTCGTCGACGCGAAGGTCCACCCAGCGGTCGCTGAAGCCGCCGTACCCCTTGCCGGCACCCACCACCAGCAGCGCGGCCGACTGGCGTCCCCGGCGGTCGCCGCCGGCCGCATCGCCCGCGGTCAGCGCCCCCAGGAGCCGCTCCGGGAAGGTCAGCGAGCCGCGCGAGAGCGCCTCCGCCATGGCGTCGACCACCTCCGGCCCGGTCAGGATGTTGCCCTGCACCGCGAAGCCGTCGCCTGCCACCCCGCCGGCCCAGGCGTGGCATGCCTCGCCGGTGAAGCTGATGCTGCGGCCGTCCGCCGCGACGATGCCCAGCTGCCGCGATGCCATGCCCGGATCGCTCCCCTTGAAGGCCTCGAGGCAGGCCTCCGGGCCGTGGCCCGCCTCCAGCATGGCCAGGGCTCGCGCTCCGAAGGTGGTGTTGACGTGCGCCTGGCTGGCGACCGCACCCACGCCGGCCCTCGCCGCCGGTACGTAGGCGCCGACGGCCAGGAACTTGCTGGCGACGGCCACGCCCAGGTCGCCGGTGGCCGCGTCGCGCGCCGCCACCGAGAAGGTGGCGACGAGCGGCCGGCGAGCGTCTCCCTCCGCCGCAGCTCGCGTCATGACCCCTCGCGGCCGCCGACCTCCACCCACTCGCCGCTACGGCCGCTACCGAACACGGCTTCGAGCACGCGCATGTTCGCCACCGCATCCTCGAGCGGCGTCGGCACCGGCGCGCCCTCCTGGATCGCGCGCGTCAGCGCCTCGGCCTGCAGCGTGTACTGATCGACGCCGTCGAAGACCCTCTCCACGGTGTCGCCCGCCCGCTGGTGGCGAAGCCGTGCGGGGCCGTCCTGCGGCGCATTGAACGGGATCTCCAGGCCGAGGCGCCCTTCGGTGCCGAACACCTCGACGTGCTGGTGCGGCGCCAGCTGGGTGCTACAGGTGAAGGTGGAGGTTCCGCGGCCGAAGTCCAGGATGACCGAAGCCAGGCGGTCGATCTCGAGCTCCGGGTCGAACTCGACGGTGGCCACCAGCCGCCGCGGCTCGCTGCCGAACAGGAAGCGCGACAGCGAGATGTTGTAGCAGCCGATGTCCATCAGCCCGCCCCCGCCGGCGTCGGCGCGGTTGCGGATGTTGTCGGGGTCGAGCTTGAAGTACGAGAAGAAGGACTGGATGGTGCGCAGCTCGCCGATGCCGCCCTCGTCCACGATCGCCTTCAGCGCCTGCCACTGTGGGTGGAAGCGGTACATGAACGCCTCCATCACCTTGAGCTCCGGTCGTGCCGCCGCGGCGGCCAGCAGGCGCTCCCCCTCCTCCGCCGTGAGCCCGATCGGTTTCTCGCACAGCACGTGCTTGCCGGCCTCGATCGCCTTCAGCGACCAGGCGACGTGAAGGTGGTTGGGGAGCGGGTTGTAGACGACGTCCACCTCGGGCGAGGCGAGCAGCTCCTGGTAGCTGCCGTAGGCGTTCGGAATGCGCAGCCGCTCGGCCACCGCGCGGGCACGCCCCGGGTCGCGCGAGGCGATGGCGGTGACCTCCAGCATGTCGCTCTTCTGCAGCGCGGGGATCACCTTGCTCACCGCGATGTTGGCCGTGCTGAGGACGCCCCAGCGGAGCTTGGTCATGCTGTCTCCCTTCGTCGGTCGGAGGACACGGCGCCGTGGCACCCCAGCCTGGCAGTCAGTTGACGACGAGGGTCGGCGACGCTACGCTGGCCCGCTCCACCAGCACCGGGTAGAGCACGCGCTGGTGCGCAGGCGCGTCGGGCACGGCCATGCGGGCCAGCAGCAGCTCCACGGCCTGCTGCCCCAGGGTGGTGAAGTCCTGACGCACGGTGGTCAGGGGAGGCTCGAAGTAGGCGGCCTCGGGGACGTCATCGAAGCCGACGATGGACACGTCCTGGGGGATGCGCAGGCCCGCCTCGCGCAGCGCGCGCATGGCGCCCAGCGCCATCTGGTCGTTGCCTGCGAACAGCGCCGTGAAGCGCTCGCCCTCGTCCAGCAGGCGGTGCGCCGCACGGTAGCCGCCGAGCGGCGTCCAATCGGCCTCGACGCTCGCGCCCGGCCTGATGCCGGCTTCTGCCAGCACCGCCAGCCAACCCTCGTGCCGTTGCTTCGCCCCGCTCCACTCCATCGGCCCCGTGATCTCACAGATGGCCCGGTGACCCCGCTCGATCAGGTGCTGCGTGGCCAGGCGGGCGCCGTGGTGCTGGTGGATGACGACCGACGGCACCTGCTCTCCGAGCATGGCGTCGATCATCACGTACGGCAGGCGGATGAGATCACTCGTATCGGCCAGATGGCCGCCACCCACGGGCGTCACCACCACCAGACCGTCCACCAGCTGGTCGCGCAAGGTGGCGATGTGCTCGCGCAGCACGTCGACGCTGAGATCGGGAACGGCCGCGTACACCAGCCCGTACCCCTTTGCCTTCAGCCCCGCCTCGACGTGCGCGACCATCTGGGAGGGGCCGTAGTGACTGGTGCCGTACCCGATGATCCCCACCGTCTTGGTGCGCTGGGTGGCGAGGCTCTGGGCCACCCTGTTGGGGGCGTAGTCGAGCTCGCGGATTGCCTCCAGCACCCGGGCCCGGGTGACGCTCGCGACGCTGGGGTGGCCGTTCACCACGCGCGACACCGTCTGGTGCGAGACGCCGGCAAGCTGTGCCACGTCGTGAAGTGTCGCCCTGCGATGTCTGTCGGCCACGTGAAGCACCTCTTCGGATCGGCGGTCGCAACGAGCCTACCAGCCAGTGCCAGCCTGAGAACGCTCACATGTTACCACCACCCTCGCCGCGCCAGCGCCACCGACGCCCGGCCGCGCCCTACGCGGAACGCCGTGCCGGCGACCGTCGGCGACGCCACCACACGCCCGACACAGCTCCGAGCCGCGGCTCGTCTTGACGCCCCCCGGCCCGGGTGGCTAATCTGAGAGCGTTAACAAGACGAAGCACACGGCCGCGGCGGTGCGTCTCGGACCGCTCTCGAATGCCCCGGCGCGGCGGCGAGAGCAAAGCGGGAGGACCCATGTACACGATCGGCATCGATTTCGGGACAGAGTCGGCCCGCGCGCTTCTGGTGCGGACGTCCGACGGGGCGGAGCTGGCCACCGCCGTGCACGGCTACGGTGACGGCGTCATCGACGAGCGGCTCCCTGGAGGTGCCGAGCTGCCGCCGGACTGGGCCCTTCAGAACCCCGACGACTACCTCGAGGCGATCCGCCGCACGGTACCTGCCGTGCTCACCGAAGCGGGCCTGGCGCCCGAGGAGGTGACCGGGCTGGCGATCGACTTCACGGCGTGCACCATGTTGCCGACGCTGGCGGACGGCACGCCGCTGTGCCGGGTGCCCGAGCTGCGTGGCGAGCCCCACGCCTGGGTGAAGCTGTGGAAGCACCATGCCGCCCAGCCGCAAGCCGACCGCATCAACCAGCTGGCGCGCGAGCGGGGCGAGACCTGGCTGGGACGCTACGGCGGCAAGATCAGCAGCGAGTGGTTCTTCAGCAAGACGCTGCAGATCCTCGAGGAGGCCCCCGAGCTCTACCGCCGCGCCGGGCGCCTCATCGAAGCCGCCGACTGGGTCGTCTGGCAGCTCACCGGCGTGGAGACGCGCAACGCTTGCACGGCCGGTTACAAGGCCATCTACCAGGACGGCGACTTCCCCTCCCGCGACTACTTCGAGGCGCTCCACCCGGAGCTCGCCGACGTGGTGGACAGCAAGATGTCCCGGCAGCTGGCCCCGCTCGGGGGGCGCGCGGGAGGGCTGACCGAGGAGGCCGCCGCCTGGACCGGCCTGCTTCCGGGCACCACCGTCGCGGTGGCGAACGTCGACGCCCACGTCACCCTGCCGGCCTGCGGCCACGTGGAGCCGGGCACCATGGTGATGATCATGGGCACCTCGACCTGCCACGTGCTGGTGGGCGAGGAGCTGCACGAGGTCGAGGGCATGGCCGGCGTGGTGAAGGACGGCATCGTGCCCGGCTACTTCGGCTACGAGCTTGGTCAGAGCGGCGTTGGCGACATCTTCGCCTGGTACCTCGACAACGGCGTGCCACCCGAGTACCACGAACGCGCCGCGCGCGAGGGGGCCAGCCTCCACGCGCTGCTCGAGCGCGAGGCCAGCGCCCAGCGGCCCGGCGAGCACGGGCTGCTGGCGCTCGACTGGCTCAACGGCAACCGCAGCGTGCTGGTGGACGCCGAGCTCGGCGGCCTGCTGGTGGGCATGACCCTCGCCACCCGCCCTCCGGACATCTACCGCGCGCTGCTGGAGGCCACGGCCTACGGCACCCGCCTGATCGTCGAGACCCTGGAAGAGGGCGGCGTGCCCGTCACCCGGCTGGTCGCGGCCGGCGGCCTGCCGGCCAAGAACCCGCTGATGATGCAGATCTACGCCGACGTGCTGGGGCGGGAGCTGCACGTCATCGGCAGCGAGCAGGGGCCTGCCCTCGGCAGCGCCATGCACGCGGCGGTGGCCGCCGGCAGCTACGCCGACATCAGCGAAGCCGCACGCAAGATGGGCTGGCTGGCCCCCGACGCCTACCGCCCCGTGCCGGAGCACACCGCGGTGTACGACCGGCTCTACGCCGACTACCTCTACCTGCACGACACCTTCGGGCGCAGCGGCCCAGACGACCCCGGCGGGGTGATGAAGCGGCTGCGGCGCCTGGCCCGCCAGGCGGCCGTTCCCGCCGAGGAGGCGACGCCATGACACTCGATGAGCTCAAGCGCGTCGTGACCGACCTTCACGCCCTGCTGCCGGCGAACGACCTGGTGCGCTCGACCAGCGGCAACATCAGCGGCCGGCTCGAGGGGCAGCGGCGCATGGTCATCAAGCCGAGCGGGGTGGCCTACGAGGACCTCACGCCCGCTTCCATGTGCCTGGTGGGCCTCGATGATCTGGTGGTGGAAGGGGGGTTGAAGCCGTCCTCCGACACCGCCACGCACGCGGCCATCTACCGTGCCATGCCGACGGTCGGCGGGATCGTGCACACCCACAGTGCTTACGCCACCGCCTTCGCCGCGCTCGGGCGTGAGATCCCCTGCGTGTTGACGGCCATGGCCGACGAGTTCGGCGGCCCCATCCCCTGCGGCGGCTTCGCCCGCATCGGCGGCGAGGAGATCGGCCTCGAGGTGGTGCGGGTGCTGGAAGGGCAGCGCTCGCCGGCGGCGCTCATGAGGAACCACGGGGTGTTCGCCATCGGCGCGACCCCGGCCGCTGCCGTCAAGGCGGCAATCATGTGCGAGGACGTGGCCCGGACCGTCCATCACGCCATGCAGCTCGGCAACCCCGAGCCGCTCGCGCAGGAGGACGTCGACGCCCTGTACGAGCGCTACACCACCATCTACGGCCAGTAGGCAGGCGCCTGCAGCGGCGCGCGGAAAGGCACGAGCATGAGCGACCCCATCCACCCCGAGATCTGGTTCCTGTGCGGCTCGCAGCACCTCTACGGGCAGGAGGCGCTCGAGCAGGTGGACGCGCACGCCCGTGCCGTCGCCGCCGGACTCGACGGCGCCCCCGACATGCCGCTCGGCGTGGTGTTCAAGGGGGTGCTGACGACCGGCGACGAGATCGCCAGGGTCTGCCGCGAGGCCAGCCACGACCCGAGCTGTGCCGGCGCCATCGTGTGGATGCACACCTTCTCCCCGGCCAAGATGTGGATCCGGGGGCTGCAAGCGCTCTCCAAGCCGCTCTGCCACCTCCACACCCAGTTCAACCGCGAGCTGCCGTGGGACACCATCGACATGGACTTCATGAACCTCAACCAGTCGGCCCACGGCGATCGCGAGGCCGGCTACCTGCACACCCGCATGGGCCTCCGGCGCAAGGTCGTGGTGGGGCACTGGCAGGACGCCGCCGTCCAGCGTCAGCTGGCGGTGTGGGCGGCCGCCGCGCACGCCTGGTGGGACCTCCAGGGCGCACGCCTGGCGCGCTTCGGCGACACCATGCGCCAGGTGGCCGTCACCGACGGTGACCGGGTTGCGGCCGAGATGCGCTTCGGCTTCACCGTCGACAACTACGGCGTCGGCGACCTGGCCGAGCGCGTCGCCGCGGTGGACGGGGGGGCGGTCGACGAGCTGGTGGAGGCCTACCGGGCCCAGTACCAGGTTGCGCCCGAGCTCGCGCCCGGCGGCCCGCGCGAGAGCTGCCTGCGTGACGGTGCGCGCATCGAGCTGGGACTGCGCGCCTTCCTCGAGGAGGGCGGCTTCAAGGCCTTCAGCACCAACTTCCAGGAGCTCCACGGGCTCGCGCAGTTGCCGGGCCTGGCCGTCCAGCGGCTGATGGCCGAGGGGTACGGCTTCGGCGCCGAGGGCGACTGGAAGACCGCCGCGCTGCTGCGCGCCGCCAAGACGATGACCCTCCACGCGCCCGGGACATCCTTCATGGAGGACTACACCTACCACCTGGCGCCCGGCGACGAGCAGGTGCTGGGCGCGCACATGCTGGAGGTCTGTCCCTCGATCGCTGCGGCAACGCCGTCGCTCCAGGTCCATCCGCTCTCCATCGGCGATCGCGAGGACCCGGTCCGCCTGGTCTTCGATGCCCGTCCCGGGCCCGCCGTCAACGTGTCGCTGGTCGACCTCGGCGACCGCTTCAGGTTGATCGTCAACGAGGTCGAGGCGCTCACCCCGCCGCCTCTGCCGACGCTGCCGGTGGCGCGGGCGCTGTGGCGCGTCAAGCCCGACTTCCATACCGGCGTCGCCGCCTGGATCCACGCCGGCGGCGCACACCACACCGTCTTCAGCTACGCGCTGACCACCGACCACGTCGAGGACTTCGCGGAGATCGCCGGGGTGGAGCTGGTGGTCATCGACGGCGGCACCGAGCTGCGCTCGCTCCGGCGCGATCTGCGACTCGGTGACGTCGCCTTCGGCTCCACGCGAGGGCCGCGCGGCTGAGCGCGCCCAAGGGCCCCTGGTGCGACCCGGCGGTGCCGGGCGTCCAGCGGGCTGCGACCCCTCACCCGCGCCGCAACCACACCGCCATCTCGCCGGGACCGCGGTGCGACCAGGCGTAGTAGGGGATCATCGTGACACCGCCCCCGCGGAGGGCCACGACGCCGCCGAGCAGATCGGCCCGGTGCTGCGGCGTCAGCTCCGCGTCGTCGGCAAGCGCCAGGTCGAGCGCGTGCCCGCCATTGTCGGCCGCCTCCGCGCAGTACACCAGCGGGCCGCGCTCCACCGCCACCCGGCCCGCGTCGGCCTGCACGGCGTCATGGGCCAGCACGCGGCGCACCGGCATCGGCAGCGTCAGCTCGACCACGTCGCCGGCGCGCCACTCGCGGCGGATGTCGAGGAAGCCGTCCACGACCTCGGCCCGGACCGGCTCGCCGTTGACCGACAGGCGCACGCGGCTCTCGCCTGAGTCCAGGTAGCGATAGAGATCGCTCGGGACCGGCCGGCCGGCGGCCCACCCGGGCAGCCTGAGGCGCAACGAGAACTCGGTGGGTGCTTGCGGCGCCAGCTCCAGGCGCACCTCGCCGTGCCACGGGTAGTCGGTCGTCTGCGTCACCGCCACCGCGGTCCCGCCGACCACCACCTGCGCCTCCCCGCCGACGTAGAGCCCGACATAGAGCCGATCGTCCCGCACCGCGTACACCCAGCCCGGCAACGACGGCATGGCCCGCACAACGTTCGTAGGGCAGCACGACACCTGGAACCAGGGGCTACGGCTGGCACCCTCGCCGACGTTGAAGGCGGTGCGGCCGTCCGACGCCAGCGGATTGACGTAGAAGAAGCTCTCGCCGCCCATCGCCACGCCGGACAGGAAGCCGTTGTAGAGCGTTCGCTCCAGGAGGTCGAGGTAGCGCGCCTGGCCGTGCAACAGGAACATGCGGTGGTTCCACATGATGTTGGCGAAGGCCGCGCAGGTCTCGGCGTAGGCGGTGTCGTTGGGAAGCTCGTAGGCATCGCCGAAGGACTCCTGCTCGTGGCGCGCGCCGATGCCTCCCGTCAGGTAGAGCTTCCGGCCCACGACGTCGTCCCAGATGCGATCGATGGCATCGAGGAAGCCTGGCGCGTCGGCCAGCGCGGCGACGTCCGCCATCGCCGAGTACATGTACGCCGCCCGCACCGCGTGACCCACCGCCTCCGACTGCTCGACGACGGGCGCGTGGTCCTGCGAGTACGGTCCGTACAGCTCGCGCTCGTCGGCCCGCCCCCGGGCCTCCAGGAAGCGCTGCGCCAGTCGCAGCCAGCGGCCGTCGCCGGTGGCGCGGGTGAGCTTCACCAGACCGATCTCGATCTCCTGGTGTCCCGGTGCCGCCAGGCGCCCGCCCGGCCCGAACTCGCGCTCGACCAGCGCGGCGCTCTTCAGGGCGATGGCGAGCAGGCCGGGCTTCCCGGTGGCGGCGTGGTGTGCGGCGGCGGCCTCGTAGAGGTGCCCGAGATTGTAGAGCTCGTGACTCATGTACAGGTGGCTCCAGCGCTCCGGGCCCTCGACGTCCGCTCGCAGGGTGCTCCCCGGGATCGTTCGCGAGGTGTAGAGGTAGCCGTCATCCTCCTGAGCCGCCCCTATCAGCTCGATCAAGCGGTCGAGCTCGGCTTCGAGCTCCGGGTCCTGCCGCGTCTGCAAAGAGTAGGCCGCGCCCTCGATGACCTTGAAGACGTCCGAGTCGTTGAACTGCGTGCCGACGTGGACGCCGTCCGCGCGTCCAGCCGCGCGGGCGAAGTTCTCCACCCGGTCCGTCTCCTGGCAGCGGCCCAGCGCATAGGGAACCGTGACGGAACGGTTGGTCTCGAGCCGCGTCGCCCAGAAGTCCCCCTGCACGCTCACCGCCGTGAACGGCACGGGGTCCAGCGAGGTGCTTTCCGGACGCAACGGCTGCTTGCGTTCTGTCATGAGCGGCTCCCTTCCCTGGCGCGACCCGTGGCGGCCCGTCGCTGCGGGTCGCCGCCTCGCAATCTCGCCGTCGGCCCCACTGGCTCGCCCTCACGAGGACGTGGCAGATACCCCCGCGCCACTCCCTTGGCGCCGCGCTCTGGTAACGCTCACATGCTAGCATCCCGCCCCGACGCGCTCAAGCCGGCGCGCGGCGTAGGCGCCGCAATCGCCGACACGCCCGCATGCCCGTCGGGATACATGCACCTACCGGGTGGCCCCCGCGGGGTTGGCAAACCGCGTTGACGCCACGGAACCCAGCCGTGATCCTGAGAACGTTCACATCCGGGCCGCGCGCTGGCGCCGCCGCGCTGCCGCGGCATGCTCGCGACCCCGGCTAGCACGCGTCCAAGCGTAGCTACCGGCGGGAGGCGAGGCTCATGACCAGCGGGCGGCGGCCACATCCCGGCCTGCCCACCGGTCCGGGACGGCACGGCGACGCGCTAGCCGCTCGCCACGTCCACCATCACCTTGTGAACGCCCTCGTCGTAGCGGGCGTTGAGCTCGAAGGCGTCCGCGGCGCGCTCCAAGCCGAAGCGGTGCGACACCAGCTCGTCGACGGGCACCGCACCCGAGCGCACCAGCTCGATCGCACGCGGGTAGGTGTGCTGCATGCGCCGCACCAGGCGCAGCGTCAGGCCCTTGCGGCGGGCGGTGGAGTGCTTGAGCGCGAGCCGGTCGTCGCCGGGGATGCCGGCCAGCACCAGGCGGCCGCCCAAGCGCGCCACCTCCGCCGCCACGTCCACGCTCTCGTCGGCCCAGGCCGCCTCGATGGCCACGTCCACCCCGCGGCCGCCGGTGGCGGCCGCCACGCGCGCCACGGGATCGTACGCGTCCGCCACCGGGTGCGCCTCGGTGGCGCCCCAGCGGCGCGCCAGCTCGACGCGCCAGGGGTAGCGGTCGAACGCGAACACCGCCGCCGCGCCCGCCAGCCGCGCCAGCCGCTGGACCAGCAAGCCGATCGGGCCCGAGCCCAGCACGGCCACGGTGTCGCCGAGCTCGAGGTGGGCGAGGCGGATGGTGTGCAACGCCACGCCGAGCGGCTCGAGCAGGGCCGCAGCGTCGTCGGAGAGGCCGTCCGGCACCGGCACGCAGGCGCTCGCCGGAAGGCGCATGCGCTCCTGCAGGCCGCCGTCGTCCGGGTACAGGCCCAGGAACGCCTTCACGGCCAGGTTGGGGTGGCCGCGCTCGAACTGCTCGTGGGTGACGTCGGGGATATTGGGGTCCACGGCCACCCTGGTACCCACCGCCAGGGGTTGGTGGGAGGCGTCCGTCGCGCCCTCCCCCACCGCCAGGACGCGGCCCATGAACTCGTGGCCCATGACCACGGGCCGGGCCACCCGGGTATCGCCGATGCGCCCGTCGAGGTAGGTGTGCAGGTCCGAACCGCACACGCCCACCGGGCCCACCGCCAGCAGCGCCTCTCCGGGGCCGGGCGACGTCGGCTCAGGGACGTCCTCGACCCGCATGTCGCGAGCGCCGTGCAGGCGCGCGGCCTTCATGGAGGCGCCTCCTTTCCGGGAGCAAGCGTCGCTGCCTCGGGCCGTCCCATCGGCCCCCACCCTACCGCCAGCACGCGGGCGCCGCCCGCTACCTGGGCCGGCGCATCAGGAGCGCGTAGATCGATACCGAGATGGTGATGATGGCCCCGTAGATGAGCTGCGTCCAGAAGCCCGTCAGGCCGATGGCCACGATGCCGGCCTCGAGCGAGCCGATGATCAGCGCGCCCAGGAAGGTGCCGAGGATCGTGCCCATCCCGCCGAACACCGAGGTGCCGCCCACGAACACGGCGGCCAGTGCCGTCAGCAGGTAGCCGGTGCCCTGGTTGGGCCAGAAGTAGGTCACCTCGAGCGTCGACAGGATCCCGACCAGCGCGGCGAAGAAGCCGACCTGGATGAACGCCAGCGACTTGACCCGGTTGACGTTGATGCCCATCATGCGCGAGCTCTCGGCGTTGTCGCCCACGAACAGCAGGTGGCCGCCGAAGCGATGCCGGTTGAGCAACAACCAGAACACCACCCCCAGCCCCAGCATCCAGATCGCCTGCGCCGGGATGACGCCGAACAGCCGCCCGACCGCGACCTCGTAGAGGAAGTGGCCGCGAGCCGCGGACAGGGCGATGCCGTTGCCGGCCGCCACCACGTTGGTGAGGCCGCGGAACAGGAACATGGTGCCGATGGTGGCGACCAGCGAGGGGATCCCGATGTTCACCACCAGGATGGCGTTCACCCAGCCGCAGGCGACGCCGGTGGCGAGCGCCGCGATGCCCGATATGAGCAGGTTGTGCGTGGCCGCGAAGGTGGTGGCGAACACCCAGGAGGTGATGCCCAGGACCGACGGGAAGGACAGGTCCATCTCCCCCAGCACCACGACCAGCGTGACGGATAGCGCCAGGATGCCGATGAAGGGGACCGTCGACATCAGCGAGTAGTAGATATGGAAGCCCGTGAAGACCCGCGGGTTGCCGATCAGGAAGATGGCCCAGACCAGGATGAAGACGATGAAGATGCCGGTCTCGAGCGTGTTGCGGATACGGAAGCGCGGCCGCTTCGGCCTCGCCTCGACCGCCGTTGCAGGCTCGGGGGCGTCAGTCATGGCTCTCTCCTGCGGGGCTCACGCGATCTTCCCCGTCCTGGCGAGCCGCACCATGCGCTCGCTGAGCTCCTCCTGGGTGACCTCGGACTTGGGGAAGCTGGCGGCGATCTGCCCGCGATCGAGCACCACGAAGCGGTCCACCACCGGGTAGACCTGCAGCATGTTGTGGCTGATGACGATGGCGGACTTGCCCTGCTTCTTGATGTCCCCCACGAAGTCCAGGACCTTCCGCGTCTCGGACAGCGACAGGCCCATGGTGGGCTCGTCGAGGATGATCAGGTCGGCGTTGAAGTGCAGCGCGCGACCGATGGCGATGCCCTGCTTCTCGCCGCCGGAGAGGAACATGACGGTCGAGTCGGTGTCGATGGCCCCGGAGGTGAAGCCCATGTGCTCGCGCAGCAGCCGCTCGGTCTCGCGTTTCTCCTTGCGCACGTCGATGAAGCCCGCCCAGTTGGCGATCTCGCGGCCGACGAACATGTTCCGCCACAGCGTCTGTTGATCGCCCAGGGCGCGCTCCTGGTAGACGGTCTCGATGCCGAGCTCGCGCGAGCGCTTCACCGAGTGGATGGTGATGCGCTCGCCCTTGTAGTAGATCTCGCCGCTGTTGGGCCGGTGCACGCCGGTGATGAGCTTGATGAGGGTGGACTTGCCGGCGCCGTTGTCGCCCACCAGCCCGACGATCTCGTTGCTGCCGAGATCGAAGTCGATGCCGCGCAGTACCTTGACGCGCCCGAAGGATTTGTGAACGCCTCTGAGCTTGAGGAGCTCAGAGGCGTTCGGCGTGGCCGATTCCGTCATGCGGTTCCCGTCCGGCTCTGCCGAGACCGGCCTAGCGGATGCCCTGGTCGACGAGCGCCGAGATGGCGTCGATGTTGTCCTTGGTGACGAGGGCGCCGCCGGTATCGATGTGCAGACCGGAGAAGCCGTACTCCTTGGTGAGGCAGATCTGCATGATCGGCAGGAAGCCCTGGAGCCACGGCTGCTGGTCGAGCACGACACTGATGTAGCCGTCCTTGATGCCGCTGACCGTGGCCGGCGTCATGTCGAATCCCGCCATGGTGATCTGGCCGGGCTTGATGCCCGCCGACTTCAGGTAGGTGGGGATGGTGGCGGTGAGGGCGCCGTGGTCCACGACGATCAGCTTCACGTCGGGGTGGCTGGCGATGTAGGCGCCGATGACGGGGATGCCCTGCGTGGCGTCACTGTTCACGGCATCGGAGATCTCGATGTAGTCGACCTGCATGCCCATGTTCTTGAGCGTGTCGACCGCACCCTTGGTGCGCTCGCCGCGGGTGCCCTGGCTCAGCAGGCCCCACACCATGACCCTGTCGCCCTTCTGCAGGTTCGCGATCTGAGCGCCTGCCTTGGCGACCATGGCGCCGGACGCGTAGAGCTCCTGGCCCACGTACCCGAAGCCGGCCGACTTGTACTCGGCCTCTGCCTTGGGCAACGTGGTGTTCTGCGAGGTCACGATGATGCCCGCCTTCTCGGCGTCCTGGATCAGCGGGTCGAGGGCGGCGTCACCGGGGTGGCCCATCACCGCGATGCCGTCCGGGTGACGCGCCACGGCGTTCTTGAACTGCGACACCATGGTGCTGGGGATCCAGTTCGACCACACGTAGTCGACGCTGGCTCCCGTGAGGTCCTGGGCAGCCTTCGCACCGCGGTAGACGGTGGAAGCGAAGGGGCCGCCCTCCGGGCCGCCGGGGAAGAAGGTGATGTTGACGCCCTTGCAGAACTGCTGCCCGACGGGCGCCTTGTTCTGGGCGCCTGCCATGGACAGGCCCGCAATGAGTAGGCCAACTGCGAGTGCGACGACGGTCTTTCTCATCGAACCAACCCCCTTACACGAGCGTCTCTTCATTTGGCGCCCCTGAACGGGCTCGCTGCCAGCGCGCAGCACGGGCAAGAACGCCAAGACTCTCTCCTGAAGGCGTATGTTAACGTTAAAATATCACCCGCGAGAATGGCCGTCAAGGTGGATCTGTCCCGCCCGACGGTGCCCGCCTGATACCTCCAGCACGCCCCGGCACGACTCGCGCGGGGCGCCGGCTCCGGCTGGCGGACGCACCCGTGCCACGCCGCCGGGCGGCTGCCCGGCCTCGCTGCGAGCGGCTAGCGCACCTCGCTCCGCCATCCTGCCAGCCAGACCGCCAGCCCCGCGACCGCGAACGCCGCACCGGCCAGCGTCAGGCCCGTCCAGCCGAAGCGCGCGTACGCGACCGACGCCACGGCCGAGCCCAGGGCGCCACCGAGGAAGAAGGCCGTCATGTAGGCGGTGGTCAGCCGGCTGCGGGCCTCCGGCCGCAGGCGGTAGATGGTGCTCTGGTTGAGCACCTGGGTCCCCTGGGTGCCGAGGTCGAGCAGCGCCACGCCGGCAACCACCGCCGCCAGCGCCCGCGGCAACGCCCCCAGCAGCACGAAGGCGCCGAGGACCACCAGCAGGAAGCTGCCCGTCGCCGGCCAGGCCAGGCCCCGGTCGTAGAGGCGCCCCGCCATCGATGCCGTCAGCGCGCCCGCCACCCCCAACACGCCGAAGAGCCCGATGACGCCGTCGCCGAAGCCGAAAGGGGGGCCCGCCAGCAAGAACGGCAGCCCGGTCCAGAGCACGGTGAAGGCTCCGAAGACGGCCATGCCGAACAGCGCCCTGCGGCGCAGCAACGGCTCCTCCGCCACCAGCCGCCCCACCGACCGCAGCAGCTCCGGGTAGGAGAGGCGGGCGGTAGGGCTCACCCTCGGCAGCCGCCGCCACAGCGTCAGCGCCTGAGCCACCATCAAGCCCGCCGCGATCCAGTACACCGAGCGCCAGCCCAGCGCGTCGCTCAGGAACCCGGAGGCGACGCGCGCCAGCAACACGCCCAGCAGCAAGCCGCTCATGACCCTTCCCACCACGCGGCCGCGCTCGGCGTCGCTCGCGAGGTGTGCCGCGAGGGGAACCAGCACCTGCGTGACGACCGCCGTCAGGCCGATGGCGGCGCTGGCCGCCGCGAAGCTCGCGATTCCGGGCGCCAGCGCCGCACCGGCCAACGACAGCGCCGTCAGCAGCGACACGCCCGCGATCAGCCGGCGGCGATCGAGAAGGTCCCCCAGCGGCACGATCAGCACCAGACCGGCGGCGTACCCCAGTTGCGTCACGGTGATGATGAACCCGGCCCGTCCGTCCGGCAGCCCGAACGCCCGGCCGATGGTGTCGAGGAGGGGTTGGGCGTAGTACAGGTTGGCGACCGATACGCCGGTCGCCACCGCCATCAGCGCAATCAGCGGCGACCGGGCGCGCAGCCTGGGCTCGGCCGCCCCCTGTGTCCCCGAGGGCATGGCGGCAGTGTCGCATCCGTCGCGACCGGCGAGGGTAGCGCCGCCCGGCGGGGGCAGCGGGCCGGACGGCGTCCGCGGGGGCACACACCGGGCGGCCGCGATTGCGCACCATGGAGTGGTCGGGGAGGCACGCCAACCCAAGCGGAGCGGCGTTCACAGCCGTCACGATGCGGCGGTCCGCCGGAGGAGGGACGATGCACAGACGCGAGCTAGGCACGGAAGGTCTCGAGGTCGGCGCCCTGGGCCTGGGCTGCATGGGCATGAGCGAGTTCTACAGCGGCGGCACCGAGGCCGAGTCGATCGCCACCATCCACCGCGCCGTCGACCTTGGCATCACGCTCATCGACACCGCCGACATGTACGGCCCGTTCACGAACGAGAGGCTCGTGGGCAGGGCTCTCCAGGACCGACGCGACGCCGTGATCCTGGCCACCAAGTTCGGTAACGAGCGGCGCGAGGACGGCTCCTGGGTCGGCATCAACGGCCGCCCGGAGTACGTTCACAAGGCCTGCGACGCGTCCCTGAAGCGCCTGGGCGTGGACCACATCGACCTCTACTACCAGCACCGCGTCGACCCGGAGGTGGCCATCGAGGAGACGGTGGGCGCCATGGCGGAGCTGGTCGAGGCCGGCAAGGTGCGCTTCCTGGGGCTGTCGGAGGCGGCCCCGGCGACCATCCGCCGGGCCCACCAGGTACACCCCATCAGCGCGCTGCAGACCGAGTACTCGCTATGGTCGCGGGAGCCGGAAGAGGGCATCCTCGACACCGTGCGCGAGCTCGGCATCGGCTTCGTGGCCTACAGCCCGCTGGGTCGCGGCTTCCTCACCGGACGCATCGCCCGCTTCGAGGACCTGCCGGAAGACGACTACCGCCGCCACTCGCCGCGCTTCACGGGCGAGAACTTCCAGAAGAACCTGGAGCTGGTCGGCCGCGTGCGGGAGATCGCCGAGGGTCGCGGCGTCACGCCTGCGCAGCTCGCCCTGGCGTGGCTGTTGCACCGCGGGAGCGACATCGTGCCCATCCCCGGCACCAAGCACCGGGGGCGCCTGGAGGAGAACGTGGCGGCCGCCGAGCTCGAGCTCAGCGAGGAGGAGATCGACCGGCTGGACAGCGCGGTACCGCTCGGCGCGGCAGCGGGCGGGCGCTACGACGAGACGGGGATGACGCGGGTGAACCTGTAGCTGGGGCGCGTCCGGCGGCCGCCATCGCCCGGCCGCGCCTTGGAGGGGCCGCCGCCGGCCGACCGCGCCGCTCGCGGCGCTGCCCTAGGCTCGAGCCGTGAGCGTCTCCGCCGCGCCTCGCGATGCCGTGGTCGTCGGCTCCGGCCCCAACGGCCTGACCGCGGCCGTGACGCTGGCCCGTCGCGGCTGGCGGGTCCTGGTGCTGGAAGCGGCCGACGCCATCGGCGGTGGCACGCGCACCGCGGAGCTCACCCTGCCGGGCTTCCACCACGACGTCTGCTCGGCCGTCCACCCGCTGGGGGCCGGGTCGCCCGCGTTCACGGGGCTGGGGCTGGAGCGGCACGGCCTGCGCTGGATCCACCCGCCCACGCCGGCCGCCCATCCGCTGGACGGCGCCCGGGCGGCCACGCTCGAGCGCGACCTCGCGACCACCGCCGCCGGCCTGGGCGCGGACGCGCTCCTCGACGAGCATGCCTATGCCGCCCTCGTCGGCCCGCTGGCCCGGGCCTGGCCCGACCTGGCCCGCGACGTGCTGGGGCCGCCGCTGCGATGGCCGCGGCGGCCGCTGGCGCTGGCGCGCTTCGGGCTTCGGGCGCTGTCCCCGGCCAGCTTCCTCGCGCGCCGGCAGTTCCGCGGTGAGGCCGCCCGGGCGCTGTGGGCCGGGCTGGCGGCGCACGGCATGCTGCCGCTGGAGGCACCCCTCAGCAGCGGCGCGGCGGCCGTGCTCGCGGCCGCCGGCCACGCCGTGGGCTGGCCGCTGCCCGCGGGTGGCGCGCAGCGCATCGCCGAGGCGCTGGCCTCCGAGCTCCGCGCGGGCGGCGGCGAGCTGGTCGCCGGCGAGCGGGTGGACGATATCGCCGACCTGCCGCCAAGCCGCGCCGTGCTCCTCGACCTCACGCCACGGGAGGTGCTTCGTGTTGCCGGCGCGCACCTGCCCGAGGCCTACCGCCGGCACCTGAGGCGTTACCGTTACGGTCCCGGCGTGTTCAAGCTCGATTACGCCCTGGACGCGCCCATCCCGTGGCGGGCGGACGCCTGCGCGCGGGCCGGCACCGTCCACCTGGGCGGCACGCTGGAGGAGGTGGCGGCCGCGGAGCGGGCGGTGGCCGCGGGCCGCTTGCCCGAGGCGCCGTTCGTGCTGGTGGCGCAGCCCAGCCGCTTCGACGACTCGCGCGCGCCGGCGGGCAAGCACGTGGCCTGGGCGTACTGCCACGTCCCCAACGGCTCGGCCGGCGACCTGACCGCGCCTGTGGAGGCGCAGCTGGAACGCTTCGCCCCGGGGTTCACGGCGCGCGTCCTGGCTCGCGCCAGCATGACCGCCCCGGCCCTCGAGGCCTACAACGCCAACTACGTGGGCGGCGACATCGGCGGCGGCCTGCTCGACCTCCGCCAGCTGCTGGCGCGGCCGGCGCTGCGGCTCGACCCCTACGCCACGCCCCATCCCCGGCTGTTCCTGTGCTCCTCGGCCACGCCTCCGGGAGGCGGCGTGCACGGCATGGCCGGCTACCATGCGGCGCGCTCGGTCCTGCGCCGCCACGGGGGTCGCTGATGGCCGTCCCCCGCACGGTGCATCATGCGGTATCGGGCCGGGAGGCAACCTGCCCACCCCCAGGGCTTCCGCCTTCAGACCACCGGCCCCGGAGCGGGGAAGCGAGGCAACATGCGCGTACAGGCCCGGATCGAGAACCGACCGACGAGCCACACCGCCCTGGTGTTCTCCAACGGCGAGGAGAAGGAGATCACCATTCCTGCCAGCCCGGCCGGCGGCTCCACGGTGAACGGCGGCGAGCTGCTCCTCCTCGCGCTCGCGACCTGTTACTGTAACGATCTCTACCGCGAGGCCGAGCACCGCGGCATCGAGCTCACCCAGGTGGTGGTCACCGCCGACGGCGAGTTCGGCGGCCCCGGCGAGCCGGCGCGCGCGGTGTCGTACGGCGCCCGCGTGTGGGCGCGGGCCTCGACCGAGGCGATCGAGGCGCTCATGGCGCATACCGACGGCGTGGCCGAGATCCACAACACGCTGCGGCAGGGCGTGAGCGTCAGCCTCGCCGACGCGGTGGCGATCCCCGGCTGATCGCCGCGCCCTCGAGAGGAGACGCATGGAACTCCGCACCCTCGGCCGCACCGGCGTGCAGGTCTCGTCGCTGTGCTTCGGCACCATGTCCTTCGGCACCACGGCCGACGAGGCCGAGTCCGGCCGCATGTTCGCCCGCTGCCTCGATGCCGGCGTCAACTTCTTCGACACCGCCAACGTCTACGGGCGCGGCCGCTCCGAGAGCATCCTGGGCGAGCTGATGCAAGGGCACCGCGACGAGCTGGTGATCGCCAGCAAGGGCTTCGGTCGCATGAGCGACGACCCCAACGACCGCGGCCTGTCGCGCCGTAATCTCACGCACGCGGTCGAGGCGAGCCTGAGGCGTCTGCGCACCGAGCGGCTCGACGTCTACTACGTGCACCAGTTCGACCCACTGACGCCCATCGACGAGGCCGTGCGGACGCTGGATCACCTGGTGCAGCGCGGCCTGATCCTCTACCCCGCGGTGAGCAACTGGGCCGCGTGGCAGATCGAGAAGGCGCTGGGCGTCAGCGCGCGCGAGCAGCTGGCGCGCTTCGAGGTGGTGCAGCCGATGTACAGCCTGGCGAAGCGCCAGGTGGAGGTGGAGATCCTGCCGATGGCGCGGGCGGAGAGCCTGGCGGTGGTTCCCTACAGCCCGCTGGGCGGGGGCTTGTTGACCGGGAAGTACGGCACCGGTAGACGGCCCGACAGCGGGCGTCTGGTCGACAACGAGATGTACGCCGCGCGCTACGGAGGCGAGCGCTACCTGGAGGTCGCCGAGGCGGTCACGCGCTACGCCGCCGAGCGGGGCGTCCACCCCGCCACCCTTGCCGTGGCCTGGGTGCGCAGCCAGCCGGGCGTGACCGCGCCGATCATCGGGGCGCGCGACGTGGCGCAGCTCGAGCCGTCCTTGGCGGCCGCGGACTACGCCATGAGCGCGCAGACGCGCGCGGAGCTCAGCGCCTTGACGCCGCCGGTGCCGCCGGCGACCGATCGTAGCGAGGAGACCGTGGCGGGGTAGCGCCGGGTATGGCCGAGTGCGCCGTCACCCTGGTGCCCTACGATCCCTCCTGGCCCGCCCGCTTCGCAGAGGAGGCCGCGCACCTGCGATCGCTGTTGGCGGGCGAGGTCCTCGCCGTGCATCACGTCGGCAGCACCGCCGTGCCGGGCCTGCGCGCCAAGCCCACCATCGACGTCCTGCTGGAGGTTCGCAGCCTGGCCCGTCTCGATGCGCTACGGCCCACGGCCGAGCGCGCCGGTTACCGCTGGCTCGGCGAGAACGGCATCCCTGGCAGGCGCTATCTGGTCGCCGCCGGCGCGCCGGGCGCCGAGGACCGGGCGCACGTGCACGCCTTCGTGCAGGGGCACCGCGAGGCGGCTCGTCACGTCGGCTTCCGCGACTACCTGATCGCCCACCCGGACCGGGCCGACGCCTACGGCGAGCTGAAGGCCTCGCTCGCCGCCACGCACGGCGACGACCGCGCAGCCTACGTGCACGGCAAGGACGCCTTCATCCGGGAGACGGACGCGCGGGCGCGACGCGCCCCAGGTGGCGCGGGCGCGTGACCGAGCCGGTCTCGCCGCACGGGCGCCGGGCGCGCGGCGCGCGCCGGGATAGGCTGGGCCCGGCATGGCCCACTCCCTTCCTGCACCTCGATCCCGCCGCCTCCCGCATCTGTGCCTCGCGCCGGCACGAGTCTTCGGCACCCTGGCGGCCACCCTCGGCATGGCCGCCGCGGCCGTGGCGGCCGCCGCCGCGCCCGGCACGCTGCTGTGGCGTTACCCGACGCACGACTGGGTGCAGTCCTCGCCCGCGGTCGGGCCGAACGGCACCGTCTACGTCGGCTCCGACGACAACCAGCTCTACGCCTTCACGCCCGGCGGAGCGCTGAAGTGGACCTTCCGCACCGGCGACATCGTCTACTCGTCGCCCGCCGTCGCCAAGGACGGCACCATCTACGTGGGCTCGGGCGACGGCTACCTCTACGCGCTGAACCCCGACGGCAAGCTGCGCTGGAAGGTCCGCGCCGGCAGCGCGGTGAGCTCGTCGCCGGCCATCGGCGCGGACGGGACCGTCTACGTCGGCTCGGACGACAACCATCTGTACGCGGTGAGCCCGGACGGCAAGGTGCGGTGGCGCTTCGCCACCGGCGACATCGTCTACTCCTCGCCGGCGGTGGGGCCGGACGGGACGGTGTACGTCGGCTCCAACGACGCCACCGTCTACGCGGTACGGCCGGACGGCGGCCTCCGCTGGCGCTACCGCGTCGGCGGCGAGGTGCTGTCGTCCCCGGCCGTGGGCCCGGGCGGCACCATCTACGTCGGGTCCAGCGACGGCAAGCTCTACGCGCTCACCAGCGCCGGCGCGCTGGCGTGGAGCTACGACACCGGCGACCTGGTCTACTCCTCCCCCGCCGTCGGCGCCGGCGGCACCATCTACGTCGGGTCCGAGGATCACGACCTGCTGGCGCTGAACCCGGACGGCAGCCTCCGCTGGCGCTTCCACACCGACAACTACGTGACGTCGTCACCGGCGGTGGGCAGCGACGGCACCATCTACGTCGGCTCCAACGACTTCCACGTCTATGCGCTGCACCCCGACGGCACCCTGGCGTGGCGGTACAAGACCGACTACTTCGTCACCTCCTCACCGGTGATCGCCCCGAACGGAACCGTCTACATCGGCTCGTGGGACGAGAACCTCTACGCCCTGGCGAGCGCCTCGGGCGGCCCGGCCAGCTCCGCCTGGGGGGAGTTCCGGCACGATCCCCGGCACAGCGGCCGGGCGCACTGAGCGCCGCCGCGCCGCGCCGGCCGGCCCGCCCGCGCTCGCTGCGAGACGTGCGCGAGGCTCCCCCTGGCCGGGTGCGGGGTTTCGTACCCCCGCCGGCCGGCTGCGTCCCGTAGACTGAAGCTCCCTATGACGCCAGCGGCTCCCATGCGCAGCGTCGCGTGCCCGGCCGGGTGCCCGCGCCGGTCTCGCGGAACTCAGCGCTGCCCCCACGTCCGCCTGCCACGCGGAGGCGCCGCATGACCCGCGTCGCACCCCTTCTCGCCGCTCTCGCGCTGGCCCTCATCCTCACGGCCTGCACCACCGTCACGCCCCCCAAGATCGTCAGCTTCGGCGCCAGCCCCGCCAGCAGCGTGGCCGGCGGCAACGTCACGCTGTCGTGGAGCGTCACTGGAAGCGGCTCGATCAGCCTCTCGATCGACCACGGCGTGGGCGACGTGAGCGGACGAACCAGCGTCACGGTCGCGCCCTCCACCACCACCAGCTACTCCCTCAGCGCCAGCAACGCCGGGGGCACGACCAGCCGGAAGGTGACCGTCACCGTCACCCCGGCACCCCCCACCATCACGGCCTTCTCGGCCAGCCCGGCCAGCATCGCACCAGGCGGCAGCGCCACCCTGTCCTGGACCGTGAGCGGCAGCACGCCGCTCAGCCTGAGCATCGACCAGGGCGTGGGCGACGTCACCGGCCTGAGCAGCGTCGCCGTGACGCCGGCGGCCACCACCAGCTACACCCTCACGGCCAGCAACAGCGCCGGCAACGCTACCGCCACGGTCCAGGTGACCGTCAGCGGGCCCGACACCCAGGATCCGACGGTGACGATCCAGAACCCCGCCGCCGGCACCTCCGTGGGCGGCGGCGCCGTGATGGTGACGGGCACCGCCAGCGACAACGTGGGCGTCGTCAGCGTCGCCTACCGGGTCGGCAGCGGTAGCTTCCAGCCCTGCAGCGGCACCTCGGACTTCACCTGTAACGTGAGCGGGCTGAGCACGGGCGGCAACACCATCACCGTGCAGGCCGCCGACGCCGCCGCCAACACCGGCAGCGACACCGTGTCCGTCAGCTCGGCCCCCGGCAGCGAGGGCTTCGATATCGACCTGCACTTCGTGTCGTCGATCTCCAGCACCCAGCGGGCCGCCTTCGACGCGGCCGCCGCGCGCTGGGGGCAGATCATCACCGCGGGCCTGCCCGACACGCCCGTGTCGATCCCGCAGGGCGCGTGCGGCTACGTTCCCAACAGCAGCACCATCAGCCTGCCCACCGCCGCCATCAACGGCACCATCGACGACCTGCGGATCGACGTGTGGGTCGGCACCATCGACGGCTCGGGGGGAATCCTCGGCCAGGGCGGGCCGTGCTGGGTTCGCGGCGGTGACTCCCTAAGCGTCTACGGCGTGATGATGTTCGACGCCGCCGACCTCAGCTACCTCGAGCAGAACAACCTGCTGCAGCTCACCATCTTGCATGAGATGGGGCACGTGCTCGGCATCGGCACCCTGTGGAACTACAACCGCGCGCTCCTCACCGGTGCCGGGACCGACAACCCGCGCTTCGTCGGGGCGGGCGCCGACAGCGCCTGGCACACCCTCGGCGGCAGCGGCGACGTGCCGGTGGAGAACTGCATCGATGCCAGCGGCGGCACCATCTCGAACTGCGGCAGCGGCACGCGCGACTCCCACTGGCGCGAGGCGATCTTCGGCAACGAGCTGATGACCGGCTGGCTGAATCCCGGCAGCGATCCGTTGAGCGCCATGACGATCGCGTCGCTCGGCGACCTCGGCTACACCGTCGACCTCGGCCAGGCCGATCCCTACACCCTCCCCAGCCCGGTCGAGGCGCAGTCTGCAGCGACCGTCCGTGCCGGCACCTTCCTGCTCACCTCGCCCGCGGGCGAGGCGCCGTAGCCGCTCGGGAGCGGGCCAGTGCGGCCCGCGCCCGAGCGACCGGATCCTAATCGTCGCCGCCGAAGCCCCTGCCGCCGCGTGCGGGCAGCGTCTGCAGGTAGGCCAGCAGGTCGCTGACCTGCTTGTTGCTGGGGGCCGTGCTGTTCCCCAGGTAGCCGTTGGCGCCCAGCGTCCCGAGGTTGTTCGAGGTCGACAGGCCTGACTTGAGGTAGCCGGGCATGCGCTCGCTGCCGTAGAGGATCAGGCTCTTGAAGCGCGAGAAGCCGCGCCGGGCGGCCTCGCTGCCGACGCCGCGGTACTTGCCTCCCTGCCCCTTGGCGCCGTGGCAGGTCTGGCAGTTGGCGGCGTAGAGCGCGGCGCCGGTGGCGACGCTGGGGCTCGTGGACGCCTGGCTGTTCGCGCTGCCGCCGCCCGAGCGACCGAGCAGGCCCGCCTGCCCCAGCGCCAGGCCGGCCACCAGCACCGCCACCGCCAGTCCGCCCACGAGCGTGGTCGCGCGCCGCATCAGGCGCGCCTGCCGGGGCCCCGGCTCGCGGGCAGGAAGCGGCCGTCATCGGCCGAGACGTGTCTCCGGTGTGCGTCACTCATGCGTTGCCTCCGAGGGCCACGCTAGCCAGCTTCGGTTAGGCCGGCGCAAACGCCGCCGCGCCCGCCCGCGGCCCGCGTCGGGTCGTCGCCGTGCCCGGCCAGGTCATCGAGCCGGTCAGCCTCGCGTGCGTCGCTACTCGAAGATCCCGAACGGGGGCTCGCCGTACGCCAGCTTGCCCCAGCCGCCGAGCCGCACGCCCGGCTGCTCCCGCGTGGCCGCCTCGATGATCGCCCTGGCCACCTCCCGGCCGTTGCCCACCATGGAGGTGTACACGAACACCGGCACCAGCGAGCCGCGAACGAACAGGAAGACGTTGAACGCCCCGAGCCGGGTGCGGCCGACCCACACCGTCGTCACCCGCGACCAGGGAACGAACCGCCTACCCCACAGGTCGCGCTTGTGCAACCCCCGGAGGTCGACGCTGTAGCTCGCGGAGAGCCCTGCCAGTCCCGACCAGGTCGCCGCCGCTGCCAGTAGCAGACCTACCGGCAGCAGCAGCCGGAAGCCGCCGGCCGACCAGTAGGCCAGCACGCCCGCCACTGCTGCGACCGCCACGAGCACCATCACGACGGCGTTGGTGCGGCCGCGCGTACCGGGCGTCGAGCGCACCACGCGCGTGCTGGCAGCCCGATCGAGCGCTCGCATGGCTCCTCCAGCTCCGAGTCGGCGCCTTGCGCCGGCTCGGACCCAGCCTGGACCCCGCGAGGCGGCGCCGCAGTGAGGTTTCTCTCCGGCGCGCCGCCACCCGGAGGGCGCCGGGCGAGAGCCTTCCCGGCCTCGGGCGGCGCCCGGCTTCCACGCCCAGGCAGCGGACCTCAGCCGTCGTCGGCGGGGAGCGGATCGCCGGCGGCGTCGAGCATCCCCTCGACGACCTCCAGCTCCCGCGGCGACAGCTCCCAGCTACCGGCCGCGGCGTTGCGCCGCACCTGCTCGGGCGAGGTGGCCCCTGCGATCACGCTGGCCACCGGCCGGTGCGCCAGCAGGTAGGCGAAGGCCAGATCGATCAGCTCGTGGTCGCGCTCGCGCGCGAAGCGCGCGAGCTCCTCCACCAGCTCCAGGACCTCGCCGGTGAGCATCGCCTGCCAGCGCTCGCTGCCGGCCACGCGCGTGCCCTGCGGCAGCGGCCGCCCCTTGCGAACCTTGCCGGTGAGGATGCCGCTGAGGAGCGGGAAGTAGGGCAGGAAGGCCATCCCGAGACGCTCGCAGGCCGCCAGCACGCCGCCCTCGGGGGTGCGCCGCAGCATGCTGTACTCGTTCTGCACGCTCACGAAGCGGGCGCCGGCGGCCGTCGCCGCATCCTCGGCCTGCTGCAGCTGCGCCACCGTGACGTTGGAGCATCCCACCTCCAGCACCTGGCCGGCGGCGACCGCCTCCGCCAGGGCCCCGAGGGTATCGGCGATGGGCACCTCGGGGTCGGGCATGTGGAGCTGGTAGAGATCGACGTGATCGGTCTGAAGACGCGTCAAGCTGCCCTCGAGCGCGCGCCGAACGTCGTCCGGGCGCGCGCCCGCGGGCGCCTCGCGGTTGGCCGGGTGGCCGAACTTGGTGGCGATGACCACGCTGTCGCGGCGCCCTCGAAGCGCCTCACCCATGAAACGCTCGCTGTCGGTGCCGCCGTAGAGATCGGCGGTGTCGAGGAACGTCACGCCGGCGTCGATGGCCGCGTCCAGCACCTTTCTGGTCCCGGTGCGGTCGAGTCGGCGGCCGAAGTTGTTGCAACCCAGGCCGACGATCGAAGCGTTCAGGGAGCCGATGGGGCGGGTCTGCATGGGACTCTCCTCACTGGGGCAAGCGGGCGGCGGCAGGGTATGCCGGCCCCTCCATGGGGATGCTACGTAGGATGCCGCCGACGGGATGTCGCCCGACCTCGGCGGGCGAGCTCGTGCCGGGCAGGGCGCCGGGTGCTCTAATGCCAGATGTCGTGAGCGTGCCCGTGAGCGTGCCGCTGATCGTTGCCGCCTTCGTGGGGGGCATCGCCCTGGTGGTGGCCGCCACCGACCGACTGGTGGACGCCCTCCTGGGCCTGGCGGGCGCGCTGGGGCTGACGGCCTTCACCGTGAGCGCGGTGGTCTCCGGCATGGAGGCCGAGAACGTCGCTGTCGGCCTGGCCGCCGCGGCCCGCGGCAACGCCGCGGTGGCTCTCGGGACCGCCTACGGGGGCGCCATGGTGATGCTCTGCTGGGCCCTCGGGCTGGGCGCGGTGATCGCGCCGCTGCGCGTGCGCCTGCCCCGAACGGCGGTGCTTCTGCTCCCCCTGAGCGCGCTGGCAGCGGGGCTGCCGGCGTGGTTCGCCGTCACGCCGCGCTGGACGGGCGCCGGGCTGCTGGCAGTCTTCGTCGTGGCGCTCGCGCTGCTGGCGCGCGCCGCCCGGAGGCACCGCTTCCTGGCCGTGGCGGCGGCCGACGAGGTGGCGACGGGGCGCTCGCTGTCCCGGGTGATCGGCTGGACCGCCGTCGCCCTGCTCCTCCTCGCCGTCGGCGGCGACGTGGTCGCCTGGGGCGCCGGCGGGCTCGTCTCCGCGCTCGGGCTGTCTGCGGGGTTCGTCGGCATGGTGCTGACGCCGCTGGGGATCGAGGCGGAGGAGATCGTTCGCCAGGTCGTTCCCGCCCGGCGCGGTCGCCCCGACATAGCGGCCGGGAACGCCGTCGGCACGGTGCTCTGGTTCCTGCTCTTCAACCTCGGCCTCATCGCGCTGGTGGTGCCGGTCGCGGTGCCGCCGCGGGTGCGCCTGCTCGACTGGCCGGCCGTGGTGGTGGCGGCGGTCGTGGCCTGCGCGTTCCTGCTTCGCGGCCGCGTGGGCCGCCTGGAGGGCGCCGTGCTGCTGGGCATCGGCCTGGCGTACGCGGCCGCCCAGCTCGCCCTCCGCTAGACGTCGAGGGCGCGGCCACGGCCGGCGGCGGCCGGCGGCGGCCGGCGCGTATCATGGCGGCGAGCCCAGCTCTTCCACCACGCCGACCACGGCTCGGAGAGGACCGATCATGGCCACGGTGCAGGTTCGCTACATCGTGCACGACGTCGACGCCGCGATTCGCTTCTATACCCGGCTGCTCGGCTTCGAGCTCGTCATGCATCCGGCGCCGCCGTTCGCCATGCTCGCGCGCGGCGACCTGCGGCTGGTACTGAGCGCGCCCAACCCGCAGCCGGGCGGCGGCGCCACGCTTCCTGGCGCCGGAACACCGGAGCCCGGCGGCTGGAACCGCTTCGCCGTACAGGTGGACGACCTGGATGCGACCGTCAGCCGCCTCGGGGCAGCGGGCGCGCGCTTCCGCGGCACCATCATGGAGGGTGTCGGCGTTCGCCAGGCGCTGGTGGAGGACCCGTCGGGCAACCCGGTGGAGCTGTTCGAGCCCTTGCGCGAGGAGGCCGGTCTCGATGCCGCCCGGCCCGCCCGCGGCCCAGCGTCCGGCTAGGCGCCCTTGCGGGCGTACATGCCGGCGTCTGCGCTGCGGATGAGGGCGTCCTGGTCGCTGCCGTCGTCCGGGTACACGGCGCTTCCGATGCTCACGGAGATATCGAGCGTGCGCGGGCCCACCTCGTAGGGGGCCGTGACGGCGGCGCGCAGCTTGGCGATCACGTCGGCGCAGTCTCCCGGCGCCGAGAGGTTGGTGAGCACCACGGTGAACTCGTCGCCCCCCATGCGGGCCACGGTGTCGGACCGCCGCACGCTGCTCGCCAGACGCGCGCCGAGCTCTCGCAGGAGGGTGTCGCCGACCTCGTGGCCGAAGCGATCGTTCACCTGCTTGAAGTCGTCCACGTCGACGTAGAGCAATCCCACCCGCTCCCCCTCGCGGGCGGCGCGCTCGATCGCCATGGCGAAGCGATCGTGGAACAGCGCCCGGTTGGGAAGGTCGGTGAGCGGGTCGTGGAGCGCCAGGTGGCGCAACCGCACCTCGTCGCGCATGCGCTCGACGACCGTTACCACCTGCGTGGACGCGAACCTCAGCAGCTCCTGGTGCTCGTCGGTGAAGCGCGGGCCGCCCGGCGGCGTCTCGACCACCAACGCCCCCAGCGTGCCTTCCCGGCCAACGAGCGGAACGCCGAGCCAGTTGCCGCGCCCGCCTGGCGCATCCGGCGCCTCCACCCCCTCGCCGTCGACGGCCGTGAGGACGGGTTCGCCGCCGCGGAGCACGCGCGCCAGCGGGGTACCCTCCCGCAGCTTCCGTTCCTTGCGTTCCGGCACGGGATCGCCGGATGCGTACGGGAACGACAGCGTCCCGCTGGCGTCGTCGTACAGAACCGCCAGAACCGTCTCGGCGGGGATGAGGTGGCCGATGATCCGCTGCACGCTGTGAAGCAGGGAGGGCAGGTCATCGGCGCCATGAGCCGCTTCGGAGATGCGGTAGACGGCGTCCTGCAGGCGAGTCGCATGCTTCAGCGCGGTGACGTCGCGAGCGACTGCCAGCCGCACCCCGTCGGCGGGCGACCAGCGCGCCGACCACATGATGTCGACCGGCCTGCCGTCCTTGCGCATCCAGCGGTTCTCGAAGTGCCGCTGGGGGTGATCGTGCATGATCTCCCGGGCGATCGCCAGGGTGCGCTCGCGGTCGCGAGGGTGCACCAGCTCGATCATGTTCCTGCCGATGAGCTCGTCCGGCGCGAACCCCAACAGGTTCTGGCACGACGCGCTGACGTACACGAACCGCCCTTCGGCGTCCACCACGAAGACCGTGTCCACCAGGAGGTCCATGACTTTGCGCAGGAAGGTGTCGGCGTCCATGAGCGTTTCTCCGTTGACGAAGCCTACAACGGGGCGGCACCTCGTTCCAGTGCGGTTCTCGTACGCCACCGTCCCCACCCGCCGACCACTTGGCCTTCGGCCGCGAGCGTGCCGTACCCTGCAGTCGGTGCAGCGTGCGGCGGGGACCGCGTCGAGACGGGCTCGGCACCCCCTGTGACGCCCCGCCGCGGAAGGAGGATCATGAACGAGGTTCGCTTGGGAGGCACCGGCTTGAAGGTCTCACGCATCGTGCTGGGCTGCATGAGCTTCGGCGAGCCGGCCGCCGGCTCCCACGCCTGGTCCCTCGACCTCGAGCAGGCGCGGCCGCTGATCCGCAAGGCATGGGAGGCGGGCATCACCACCTTCGACACCGCGAACGTCTACTCGCAGGGGACCAGCGAGGAGATCACCGGCAAGGTGCTCGGCGAGGTCGCCCGCCGCGACGAGGTGGTCATCGCCACCAAGGTCCATGGCCGCATGGGGCCCGGACCCAAGGGCGGCGGGCTCTCACGCGCGGCCATCTTCGCGCAGGTCGACGCCAGCTTGCAGCGTCTCGGCACCGACTACATCGACCTGTACCAGATCCACCGCTACGACCCGGAGACCCCCATCGAGGAGACCCTGCAGGCACTCGAGGACCTGGTGCGCTCGGGACGCGTCCGCTACATCGGCGCCTCTTCGATGGACGCCTGGAGGTTCGTGCAAGCGCAGTACCTGGCCGATCTGCACGGACTCACCCGCTTCGCCTCGATGCAGGACCAGTACAGCCTGCTGATGCGCGAGGAGGAGCGCGAGATGCTGCCCTTCTGCCTCGACCAGGGGGTCGGGGTGCTGCCCTGGAGCCCGCTCGCTCGCGGGCACCTGGCGCGCCCGTGGGCCACGACCACCGCGCGCAGCGAGCAGGACGCCTTCGGCCAGCGGCTCTACCGGCAGGTCGAGGACGCCAGCCGCGCCATCGTCGACGCCGTCGGAGAGGTCGCCGACGAGCGCGGCGCGACGCGTGCGCAGGTCGCGCTCGCCTGGCTGCTCCACCAGCCGGCCGTCACCGCGCCGATCGTGGGCGTCACCAAGTCGACTCACCTCGACGATGCCGTGGCGTCCGTCGAGCTGGAGCTGAGCCCTGAGGAGATGCGGCGGCTCGAGGCCGCCTACGTCCCCCAGCGACCGGAAGGCTATTGAGGGTCGGCCGCGCTCGTCCGTGACGCGCGTCGGCTGGCGGTGACCGGCGAGGCGTCGCAGGGACGACGCGCCCCCGTCGCTCGACGAGTCGCGAGGCCCCGGCGTGGAAACGCTGGTCGGGGTCTCGGAGGGACCGGCTAGAGCCCCGGCGGGAACTGGATGAGCCGTGGGGCCACCACCGGGACGCCCACGTCGAGCTGGATCTGCACGTCGTCGCCTAGCCGGATGGCGCGCGGATCGCCGGCGTAGGCCTTGCCGCCTACGAATGCCGTGACCTTCCCCTCCGAGGGACCCACGCGACTCGCAGCCAGGGGCACGCCCCAGAGGTCGAAGAAGTCGCCGAGCGTGAACGGCTTCCTCGTGGGCGACTCGATGTGGATGATGCCGTCGGCGGCGTGGGTGTGGAGCCAGTACAGGCACCGGCCACCATTCACGAAGGCGCCGTAGGGCGACGCCTGGCTCGAGCGCGGCGGCGCGATCCCGATTCCGCCGGGGACGCTGACCTGCTTGCCCGCGACGAAGATCGTGAGGTGGGTATGCAGGTGCACGGCGGTCTGCTCGCTGGCGCTGCAGGCGATGCCGTCGACTCCGGCGCCCGTCGCCGCGTTCCCCAGACCCGCGAGCGGAGGCGCCGTGGGCTCTGGCACCCCCTCGGGTCCGATGGGCCCGCTCAACCCGCGGCTTAGGTCCACCGCGGCGGTCATGAGAGCGGGCATGGTCCTTGCGGGCGAGCCGTTGACGTAGGTGATCACGCCGTCACCCGAGATGAGGTAGTAGACGTTGTCATACCCCGCCGGATCGTAGGCCGCGACCAACGCCTTCGACGCCACGCCCCAGGTCCAGCTCTTGCTGCCGTACGCCCTGCCCGCGTTGCGCTTCCCGAACACCTCGATCGAGGGCCCCCGCTGCCCGAGCTCTGCGCTGGCGTCCAGCTCCACCACCCGCACGCCAAGCGAGGCGAGCGCGGCGACCTTGGACGCCAGGGCCCGCGTTCCCGACTGGCAACTCTGGCAGGACGTGGTCACCAGCCACAGCAGCGTCGCGGCGCCGCCCGGGCCTGCCACCGTTCCGGTGTCGCCGGCCACCGTGGTGAACGTTCCGCTGGGCGCCTTGGTCCCGGTGGCGAGAACGTAGGGTGCGTTCGCGGCGGTCGCCGTCGACGCCAGGAACGGCGCGGCGAGCGCCACTGCGGTGAGGAGCACCATCGCGACAGCGTGCGGCATGGCCCCGACCGTGCGCCTGCCAGAGTATCCCCAGCCGGCTCGCGGGCCGCCAGCCGCGTACGGACTCGTGCCTGGCGTGCCACCGCTCACGTTCCGGCCGTCGCTCATCCTGCGCCTCCTGACTGGCGTCGCCCACTGGAGGCACGACCGCGTCGCGCTCCAGCGCCTTCCCACCATGCCACGTCGATCGTGAGGCTTGCGTGTGAGCGACGGAAGCGGCCCATCGACAGGTCCTGCGGGGCGGCCGCGCGGCGGGGCTCCCGGGCTCGGCCGCGCCGCTTCATCCTTCGCTCGGCCTTCTCAGGCATGACCCAGGCACCTCACAGGCTGTTCGTCTACCTTCGGGGGGTGCGCTTCCTCACCTGGCCAACCTTGCGCCGAGCGTCCCTGCCCCGCTGCACTTCGGGCGGTGGCAGCGTGCCCGCTCGGCGGCGTCCCCTGCGAACGGGAGGGATGCTCCATGGGTCCTCACCATCTCGGCATCTATGACAGCCTCGCACGTGAACGGCTCGACGAGCTACGCGCCATCCAGCAGCGCCACCAGCTGCTGCGAGCGGCGCAGCGCGCGGACCCTGCCGGCCGGCGCGCGGCCCAACAGCCGGCGGCGCGGCTCAGGTACCGCCTCGCCCGCGCTCTCATGACGCTCGCCTCGCACCTCGATCCGGAGCTGAGCGCTCCCCGGCGACGGCGCTCGCCGTCTCACGCCTGAGCGTTGCCACGTCGGCCGGGAGCGACGCGGTCCGCCGACGCTCCCTCAGGTCACGCTCTGGCGCCTGCCTGCCCGGCCGGCGTGGGCGCCGCCGCTCGCCAGCCGCCCGTAGAGGGCGACGAGCGCACGACCGCTCTCCATGACATCGTGGGAGCGAGCTCCCGCCAGGGCGCGGCGTTGGTAGGCCAGCAAGCTCGAGCGATCGTCCAACAGGGCGTCGATGGCGTGCGCCGCCTCCCTCGGGTCGCCGGGACGGTACGCCAGGCCCGCGCCCGAGCTCCGCACCCAGACGGGTACCGCACTGGACGGGTAGTCCGCCGCCAGCACGGCGCAGCCGTGCGCCATCGCCTCCAAGGTGGCGATGCTCTGTAGCTCGGTCGGGGAGGGCATCACGAAGACCTCGGCGGCATCGAGCAGCGAGACCTTGCGCGGCTCGTCGACGTGACCGAGGAACGCGATCCGGTCGCCGACCCCGAGCTTCGCCGCGGTCGCCTCGAGCCCGGCGCGCATCGGCCCCTCGCCGACGACCTGGAGGTGCGTGCCGCGCCTCAGGTGGCGCGCGATCTCGACCAGGTCCTGCGGCCGCTTCTCCGGCGAGAGTCGGCCCAGGTAGAGCACCGTCCGGTCGCGGCCATCGGCATGCACCTTCGGTAGCTGCGGCGGCTCGAAGTCGAGCGAGATGCCGTTGGATACCGCCACCACCGGCCGCGAGGTGAGCTGACCCGCGAGGTCCGCCGCGAAGCGCGTAGGAGCCGTCAGGCACACCGCCTGCTGGTACACCCAGTGGTACCAGTGATGCATGCTCCAGCGCACCAGCCGGCCGACCCAGGGGAGCTGCAGGCTGGAGGTCTCGAGCTGGGTGTGCACCCCCATCACCACCGGCACGCCGCGTCGCCGGCCCATCCGGGCTACCAGCACGCCGAGCGGGGTCGGGGTGTTCACCTGCACCACGTCCGCCCAGTCCAGCAGGGCGCTCACGGTGCGCCTGCGCGGCTGCGCCAGGTGCGTCTGCATGGACCCGAGGCGCCAGACCGGCAGCCGCTCCACCGCGACACCGGCCGGAGCAGCGCTGGGAGACCGCTCCGCGCCCGCGAGGACGCGCACCGAGTGCCCCAGCTTCGCGAGCGCCTCGATGTGACCCTCGCTGGCCCTCGCCTGCCCGCCGAACCCCGGATACATGTCGTCCCCCACGAATCCGATACGCACGCTTTCTCCTTCATGGCGGCGACGCTCGACCGGCCTGTCGAGCCTCGCGCACCGACCCGCGCATGCCGTCGGCGTCCGGCGCAGCGGGTCCCGCCCCGGGACGGCCGCAGCGGGTGGGTCGGCGCCCTCGAAGCTAACACGGGGGCGCCCGCCCGGGCCGGCCGCGGCGCACCGGCGGCGGCCACGACGTCGAATCGCTCGGCGGGGTCCCGCGGGGGTGCCCCGGCTATGCCAGTCTGGACGTGAAGCGGTACTCCCCCGACCCCACGGACACCACGACGCTGCCGGCCCCGGCGCCGAGAACGTCGACGCCGTCAGCCGCAGCGAGTGGCCGGTCGCTCTCGAGGGTGCTGTCCGCCGAGCTCGGGACGGATCAGGATGCTGTCGTAGGCCAGCGCACCGGGTTCCTGGTCGATCCCGGCGACGGAGCGGAAGAGCCACTCACCTGCCGCGCCGAAGGAGTAGTGGTTGAACGAGTTCATCGCCGGCGTCTGGAAGCCGCGCTCCTCGGTCCAGCCGTCCCAAGGCTCCCAGACGGTGGTGGCCCCGCGGCGGATGGAGTACCCCCACGACGGGTAGCTCTCGTTCAGCAGGAGCCGGTAGGCGAGGTCGGAGCGGCCCACCTCGCTGAGGACGAGGGCCAGGAACCGCACGCCGAGGAAACCGGTCGACAGATGGCCGCCGCGTCGCTCTCGGGTGTGCCGGCTTCCGGCTCGCCTGGGCCGGCGCCTCCTCCAGGCCGGGCCGCAGCCACGTCGAAGGCGTGTGCGTCGGGTCGTGGGTGGTAGTGGCGGACCCCTCCTCGGTGACTGCGCTGCGGCCGAGCATGTCGTTGCCGGCAACGCCGTGCCGCGCGGCTCCGGGGATCACGCAGCGCGCGACAGGTGGCGCCCCAAGGTGGCGTCGTAGGCCCGCCGCGGCTGGGCGCCGATCATCGCCTCCAGCGGCTGTCCCTGGTGGAACAGCATCACCGTCGGCAGGCTCATCACCCTGAACTGCATGGCGACCCGGGGGTTGTCGTCGACGTTGAGCTTGGCGACCTTGAGCGCGGCGCCGTAGGCGTCGGCGAGCTCGGCCATCATGGGGCCCACGACGCGCTTGCACGGTGGGCACCACTCCGCCCAGAAGTCCACCAGCGTGAAGCCGCTCGCGATCTCCCGGTGGAAGTTGTCGTCCGTCAACACCTGTACGTCTGCCATGGGCGCTCCAAACGGGCACCGCCACAGCGGCATCGACGCGGCGGTGCAGGCGCGGCGGCGGCCGCGCCGCAGGCTGGGATACCGGAATCTACCTCGGGCCTGCGGCTCTGGCCAGCGAATCGTTCTCAGTGCCTCCGGCGCGCGACGTCGCGCGCACCATCCCGCTCGGTGCGGCAGCGCTCCGCCCGTTGCGCGCAAGGATCGTCGACGGCGCCAGCGTCCGGTCGGCGCCGCGTTCGATCGTCGACCCGAGCGATCAGCTGCACGTGCGTTAGTTGACGCTTACGTTAGACTGTGCTTAATATAGCGGCGTGGATGCCCCCTTCAAGGCCATCGCCGACCCCAGTCGGCGCCGCATCCTCAGGCTGGTCGCCGAGCGGGAGCGGTCCGCCGGCGACATCGCAGAGCACTTCGCGGTGACGCGGCCGGCCGTCTCGCAGCACCTCACCGCCCTCAAGCGGGCCGGCCTCATCGAGGAGCGCCGCCAGGGCACGAGGCGGCTCTACCGCGCCAGGCCGCAGGGTCTCGCCGCCGCCAGGTGGTTCCTGGAGGCGTTCTGGGATGGCCGGCTGGCGCGGCTCGAGCACCAGGTCGAAGAAGCGGGTGTGCCGCCCGCCGGGCCCATGAGCGAGCGCCTCAGCGTCACCCGGAGGGCCTTCCTGGCGGCGCCGCCAACCACCGTGTGGGCGTTCCTGACCGACCCGCAACGCATGGGGCGGTGGATGGGACGCTCGGCCGAGCTCGACCCCACGGCAGGCGGTCGCTACCGCGTGGAGGTGGTTCCCGGCGAGGTCGCCGCCGGCGTGTTCCTGGAGGTCGACGCGCCCCACCGGCTCGCCCACACCTGGGGTTGGGAGGGCGACGGCGCCGCCGTGCCGGTGGGCACCACGCTGGTCAGCTACGAGCTCACCCCCGTTCCCGGCGGCACCCTGCTACGCCTCGAGCACCGCCTGCTGCCGGGCCTGGCCAGCACCGGGTCGCACTCACGAGGCTGGGAGCACTATCTCGAGCGGCTCGCCGCCGTGGCCGCCGGCGGCGCCCCCGGTCCCGACCCCTGGGTCGCCGACCCTCGACGCATGATGCGCGAGCTACGGCCGTGAGGTCCGGCCGGCCCACCCGAGAGGAGCACCGCGATGACCACCCGAGAGACGATCCTGAGCTACTTCGCCGCCCTCGCCGCCGGAGGCGGCTGGCAGGACCACTTCGCGCCCGACGCCAGCTTCAGCAGCTACAGCACCCCCTCCAAGGAGGAACGCGGGCGCGACGCCTTCCTGGACTCCACCCGAGGCTTCTACCGCATGATCGACACTGTCGACGTGCTCGAGCTCGTCACCGACGGTAACGCCGCCGGCGTCCGGACGCGCTACCGCCTCCGCCCGCCCGGCCGCGAGCCCTTCACCAGCGACGTTGCCGAGTTCTTCACCGTGGTCGACGGTCGTGTCGCGTCGCTGGCGATCTACTTCGACAGCGTGCCCTACGCCGGCTGACGCGGGCCGCGGGCTTCCGCACCGCGCCGCCGGCAGCACGGCGATCCGCCTCGCGGCAGCTGCCGCGAGGCGGATCCCTTCCCCCGTCAGAATCGGGCCGTCAGCTCGGGCTGCCGTCGGCCACCGCCGGCGGCATGCCGGCAGCAGCCTCCTGCACCCACTCCGTGGTGGCCGCCGGCCGCCGGATCAGCGCGGCCACGGCGGCGCCGCCGAGCACCACCGAGCCGCCCACGTAGACCGCCGAGCGCAGCCCATCGACGAACGCATGCGCGTCGGCGTAGCCGCCGACCCGCGCGAAGATCGACGCCAGCACCGCGACGCCGAGGACGCCGCCGAGCTCGCGGATGGCGTTGTTGGCGCCCGACGCCTTGCCCTCGTGCTCGCGTCGCACCGAGCTCAGCACCACGTTCGCCACCGGCGCGAAGAACAGCCCCATGCCGAGGCCCGAGAGCACGAAGGGCGCGACCAGCGCCGCGTACGGCGTGGTCGGCGAGCTGACCGCCGCGATCCACAGCAGGCCCGTGCCTTGCAGGGCGAGGCCGGCCGCCATCAGCCGGTGGCCGCCGACGCGGTCGGAGAGGGCCCCGGCGAGCGGTGCCACCAGCATCGGCATGGCCGTCCACGGCAGGATGCGCAGGCCGGACTGCAACGGCGAGTAGGCTTGCACCGTCTGGAAGAACTGCACCAGCAGGAAGACCGACCCGAACATGCCGAAGAACATCAGCAAGGACGCCAGGTTCGCCAGCGCGAAGGTCCGGTTCCCGAACAGGCGCATCGGCAGCATCGGCGACGCCGCCCGGCGCTCCCACGCGACGAAGGCCACGAGGAGCAGGGCGCCGGCGATCATCGGCAGCAGCACCCCGGCGGAGGTCCAGCCGTGGGCGTTGCCCCGCACCAGCGCCCACACGATCCCCAGCAGCCCGGCGCTGGCCAGGCCCAGCCCCGGGAGGTCGAGCGCGGCGTCGGGACCTCGCGACTCGCTCAACCGCAGCCGAGCGAGGGGCGCCAGCACCAGCCCTAGCGGCACGTTCAGCCAGAAGATCCACTGCCAGGACAGCCCGCTCACCACGGCTCCCCCCACCAGGGGGCCGACGGCTACGGCGAGACCGCCCACGCCACCCCAGATGCCAAGCGCCAGGCCGCGCCGCTCGGGCGGAACCGAGGCCGACAGGATGGTGAGCGTCAGCGGCGCCACGATCGCCGCGGCCACGCCCTGCAGCGCGCGCGTCGCGTCGAGCATGCTCGGGCCCGTGGCCACCGCCGACGCCGCCGACGCGGCCGTGAACAGCAGCAACCCCAAGGAGAACAGTCGGCGCCGGCCGAAGCGGTCGCCCAATGCCGCGCCGGTGAGGAGCAGCACGGCGAAGGCGAGGGTGTAGGCGTTGACGGTCCACTCGAGCTGCCCCATCGAGGCGTGGAGCTCCTGGCGGATCACCGGCAGCGCGGTCGTCACCACCAGGTTGTCGAGGCTCACCATGAACAGCGCGAGCGAGGTGATCACCAGCGTCCACACCGTGGTCGAGCGACTAAGGTTGTGAGTCATCACTATCTCCTTTGCGAAAGAAAGAGTCGAGCGGGCCGACAGCCCCTCACAGGTCCTTTCCGCAGCCTTCCAGCAACAGCCGTGCCCAGGGCTCGCCGCCATCCACGGCCACCCGCATGGTCGCGAGAACGTTCAGCAGCATGCCGGTGGCGAAGAAGCCCGACACCTCGGTCGCGCCCAGCCCCGAGACGCGCTCGACGTAGGCCACCAGGTCCCCGTAGCCGTTGCGGACCACCTGGCAGATCTCGCCGTCGTCGCATGCCGCGTACGCCTGCATCTGCGCCTTGAGCGCCACCCGATCGCCCTCCAGCACTTCCTCCATATAGGCGTTCCCGATGGCCGCGAGCGCGTCCTCGCCGCGCTTGCCCTCCGCCGCGCGCTGGAACATCTCCAGCGTCTGGCGGAAACAGCGCGCGGCGACCGACTTGAACAGCTCCTTCTTGGTGCCGAATAGGCGGAACAGGTAGGGCTGCGAGATGCCGGCTCTCCGCGCCACGTCCTCGGTGGACGTGCCGGCGTAGCCGCGCTCGCCGAACTCGATCAGGGCGGCGTCGAGGACCTCCTCGCGACGCTCCTCGGCGGACAGGCGGGTGGCGGACGAATGCGCCATGGCGAGATAGTAAGTGATCACTATCTTGCCTGTCAAGGCCCAGCCAGCGGGTTGGGGGCCGACGTGCTCCCGCGTCCCCGAGCGGGCCCTCCCGCATCGCCGCCAGGTCGTCGAAGAGCGCCTCGTGTCCATCGCCCTCGCTCGCGCAACGCGGCCAACGCCACAGCCTCGGGCGAGGATGGCATGGTTCAATGCCTCAGGGGATGTCGACGGGGCGTCCTGAGTTCGTCTTGCTGCCTTTCGGGGGTCGCGCATGAAGCGAATCGTTGTTGGCTTGGCCGCGGTCGCGCTGGTGTTGGTCCTGGCCGGCTGCCAGAATCAGTCGTCGTCCGGAGGGGGCTCGAGCGTGTCGACGAGCACGGGCTTCCTGGCATTCCCAGGCACCTCCAGTGCGACCTTCACGGTGAGCTCGAGCGGGTCGTGGACGGTGACGTCGAATCAGAGCTGGCTGAGCGTCAGCCCGGCCGGCGGCTCCGGCAGCGGCGCGGTGACCGTGAGCGTGAGCCGCGCCGGCCTGACGCCGGGGACGTACGCAGGCACGCTGCTGGTGCAGAGCGGAACGCACAGCGCGACCGTGTCGGCGTTGATGCGCTTCGCGCAGGTGAGCGGGAACGTCACCGGACCGGCGGGCCAGATCCTCCCGCAAAGCGTGAGCACCACGCCGTCGGTCACGCCGAACGCGGCGTATTCGGCGGGGCAGGTGCTGGCCAAGGTGTCGAGCGGCTACCTGACGGTGCAGGGCCTGGCGCCGCAGGCGCTCAACGGGCGTGTCACGCCGCAGGGCATCACCGCCCAGGCGGTGCGGAGTGCGGCCGCGACCATCGCGCAGGCGCACGGCATGAGCGTGCGGAGCCTGATCGCGCCGAGCTCCCCCTGGGCGGTGCTCGACACGGGCGGCCTGAGCGTGCCGCAGGCGGTGGCGGCCCTGCGAAGCGACGGCCGCGTGGCCGCCGTGCAACCCAACTACCTGCTGCACCTGAGTGCGGCCCACGTGCCGGTCACGACGGCAGGCATCAGCCCGCAGGCCACTCCGAGCGACCCGTACTACCAGTACCAGTGGGACATGAGCTTGCTGGGCATGCCCGGCGTGTGGGACACGGTCACCGGTAGCAGCGACGTGGTGGTGGGGGTGGTCGACAGCGGGGTGATGGGATCGCACCCGGACCTGCAGGCGAACGTGGCATACCCGGGATATGACTTCGTGCTCAACCAGGCCGGCGCCACCACGCCCGACAGCGACGGCGAGTACCACGGCACGCATGTGTCCGGAACCATCGGCGCGGCAGCCGGCAACGGCGCCGGGATCGCCGGCATGAACTGGCACGTCAGCATCCTGCCGGTGCGCGTGTGCGACGTCAATGGATGCACCACCGCCGCCACCATGCGCGGCATCGAGTACGCCGCCGGCCTCTCCGTGTACGACGGGAACGGCGTGCTCGTCACGCCTCCGGCGCAGGCGCGCGTCATCAACCTCAGCCTCGGAGGATCCGGCACCTGGCCAGCCGTGGACGATGCCATCGCCTACGCCACCGGAAACGGCACGGTGGTGGTGGCCGCGGCCGGCAACGACGGCACCAATTGCACGAACCCCGCGCAGTACGATACCGGCTTCTCACCGAGCGCGGTAAGCTACCCGGCGGCCTACCCCGACACCATCGCGGTCGGATCGGTCGACTACGACGAGGGCGCCAGCACCTTCGCGCCCTCGTGCTTCTCCAACAGCGGCGCCCCCAGCAGCGATAGCCAAGGCGTCACGGTGGCGGCGCCCGGCGGCTTCCTCTTCACCAATGGAAACCCCGTTCTCGTGCCGGGCGGAATCCCGAGCCCCGGAAACTGGCTCGGGCTCGGCATCGTCAGCACCTGGTGGGACAACAGCGGCACCCCGAGCACGCCCGCCTACGCGTCGCTGGTCGGCACCTCCATGGCCACCCCGCATGTCGTCGGCCTGGTGGCGCTGATGCTGGCCGAGAACCCGAAGCTGACGCCGACCTACGTGAAGCTGCTCCTCGAGCAGACCGCGAGCGGCGGCGGGAGCTACGTCGACAACTACCTCGGCTACGGCCTCATCTCGCCCTCGGCAGCCATCGCCGACGCCCGCAGTCTCGTTACGGCCAACGCCAGCGACTTCACCGTCGAGCTCCTGCAAGGCGGCACCCTCGTCGAGCAGGCGCGCGCCGATGCCGCCGGCAACTTCACCCTCGCCAACGTGCCCGCCGGCAGCTACACCGTCGCCGCGGGGAACGACGCCAACCACAACGGCGTGCTTGGCGACCCCGGCGAGTTCTACGGGACGGCCAGCGTCACCGTCACCGACCAGGGGGACGAGACCGGCGTCGGCCTCAACGTCACTCTCCAGTAGCGGGCGCGCGCGTCACGGCGGTAGCGCCGCCAGCGGACCGTGCCTCGGTCCGGGCCGGCGGCGCTACCGCCCGACGTGAGCCCATCGGCCGGTGCCGCCCGCGAGGTCGAAGCGCCAGTCGTTGCAGCGGATCACGTGACCGGGCGGGTACTCGAAGTTCAGCTCCCCGAGCAAGGCGAACCCGGCCTTTGCGCAGACGGCGTTCGACGCGGGATTGCCCACGGCCGGGAAGGCGTGAACGTAACGCCGAGTACGCTCGCCGGCCGCCTTCACCAGCATCGATCTGGTGGCCGCCGTCGCGAGACCGCGCCCCTGGAGCTCTGGCAGCACGCTCCAGCCAGCCTCCCACACGGCACCGCCACGCCATTCCCGGGGCCAGTAGCCGACCCAGCCCACGGCCTCCAGACCCTGCGCCATCATGATCGCGAACTGTCTCGAGACGCCGTCCGCGTCGGGACGGCTGTAACGTCGCTGGCGCGAACGGATCTCCTCCGGCGACTCCGGTCCGCCCACGTGCGCCATCATCTCGGGGTCGCCCAGCAGGCGCTCCAAGAGCGGGAGGTCGGCCGCACCCCATGGTCGCAGCATGACCGCCACAGTGTCCATTCCCGGCATGGTACCCGAACCCCGGATCAGGCCGGAGGCGTTGCCCGGGTGAGCGCGCGCCACCCCCCTCCAGACGACCGCTCGGACCCCGGTTGACTGCGGCGTGCCCGCGGCATACTCTCAGTGCGTTGGCGCTCGGGGAAGTCCGGTGAGAGTCCGGCGCTGTCCCGCAACGGTGAGGCGCACGCGCTGAAGCCCGAAGACCGAGCCCGACACACGTTGCACCGCCTTGCGAGGACGAGGAAGGGCAGCCCGGGCGCGGCGCACGTCGCTGCCAGCCGCGGCCGCCATCCCACGGGATGGCCATTTCTTCCCCCCAACTCGCAGGACACGACAGGAGGCTCACCATGCGGCGTTTCTCCATCCTGGTGTTCCTGCTGCTGGCGCTCTCGGCTGCGCTGTCGACGGCGCTGGCCACCAGCTACCCGCTCACGGTCACCGACGACCTGGGGCGCAAGGTCACGCTCGACCACGCGCCCCAACGCATCGTCAGCATGATCCCCAGCAGCACCGAGACGGTCTGCGCCGAGGGCGCCTGCGGCCGCCTGGTGGGCGTGGATCAGTACAGCGACTACCCCGCCAGCGTCCAGAAGCTCCCGCACCTCGGCAACGGCTTCGATCCCAACATCGAGGCCCTCGTCGCGCTCAAACCCGACCTCGTCCTCGCCGACGAATCCAGCACCCAGCTCGTCGACAAGCTCGCCGCCCTGGGCATCCCCACCTACGCCGGCACCGCCCAGACCCTGGACGGGGTCTACCAGAGCTTCGAGACCATCGGCGAGCTCATCGACGAGCAGGCGCCCGCCGCCGTGCTCAGCGGGCGCGTTCAGGGCGCCGTCGACGCCGTCCAGAACATGCTCGCGGGCCTCCCCAGGACCACCGTCTACTACGAGCTCGACACCACCCCCTACAGCGCCGGCCCTACCTCCTTCATCGGGCAGCTCCTCACCCGGGCCGGCGGGGCCAACATCGTGCCGGCGAGCAAGGGGCAGTTCCCTCAGCTCGACCCGGAGTTCATCGTTCAGCACGATCCGGCTGTCATCATCCTCGCCGATGCGCCCAACGCCGCCGCCCGCCAGGCCATCACCGCCAGGCCCGGCTGGCGAGACCTGGCTGCCGTGAAGGCGCACCGCGTCATCGCCCTCACCCAGACGCAGATCGACGAGCTCAGCCGCCCCGGCCCCCGTATCCCTCAGGCCGTCGAGCTCCTCGCCCACATCCTCCACCCCGCCGCCTTTCCCCGGTAGCTGCGCGTGAGGCACGAGCCGCCACGGCGGCGCCGCTGCGGCGCATCGCCGTTCTGGCGCTCGAGGCGCAACGGGCGCAGCTCAGTCGCGGCCGTGCTCGCCGGCCGGCGCGTCGTGGCGGAGGAGCCCTCCCAGCTCCAGCTCCAGCAGTCCCTCGGCCAGCGCGTCGACGTCGTCGCGCGCCTCGACCACGAGCATGTGGTAGGCCACGCTCTCGAACATGCCGATGATGGCCCAGGCGGCAACGTCCACGTCCAGACCCTCTCGCAGCAGAGGAGCCACCGCCGGGAGACGCATGTAGGCGGCGAGCACCTGCGCCCCGCGCTGGTAGTACCCCTGGATGACCTCCGCGAAGGCCGGGCTCAGGCAGCGCGCCTCGCGCAGGATGAGGCGCGCCAGGGCGGTGTCGGCGTGGAACTCGCGCAACGCGCCGCGCCACATGCGGCGGCCCTGCTCGGCGAGCTCGGCCGGCGTCTCCGCCGCGCGCAGCGTGGCGGCCTGAACGACCTCACCGACCAGGCCCTCGAAGAACCCCTCGATCAAGGCCCGGAAGGCATCGTCCTTGCCCTTGAAGTGGAGGTAGAAGGTGCCTTGCGCCACGCCCGCCAGGCGCACGATATCGGACACCCGCGCGCCGTGGTAGCCGGCCTCCGCGAACGTGACCTTGGCGGCCCCCAGCAACCGCTCGCGCGTGGACGGCCGGTTCGTACGACCTTCCTGAGCCATCCTGCTGGAGTCTATCGCACGGCTGGCCCGTCGGCAGACTCGGTCGGAAGGTCGAGGTGAGGAAGGGCACGGTCGAGCCAACCGGGAAGCCACCAGTTCCAGCGACCCGCCAGGCGCATGAAGGCGGGCACCAGAACGACGCGCACGAGCGTGGCGTCGACGAGGATCGCCACGGCGAGCGGTAATCCGGTCTGCACGATGTACGGCGTCGACGCGCTCAGGAAGGCCAGGAACACCGTGCTCATGATGACGGCGGCCCAGGTGATCACCGGCCCGGTCCGCTCCAGGGCGACGACGATGCTGCGCTCCGTCGACGCGCCGGCCCGGTGGAGCTCGCGGATGCGCGACACCAGGAAGACCTCGTAGTCCATCGACAGCCCGAAGACCACCGCGAACAGCAGGATGGGGAGCACGAAGTCGATGCGCGGCGGCTGCGGCGCGGTCAGCCCCAGGAGGCCGGCCCCCCAACCGAGCTGGAACACGCCGACCAGGACGCCATAGCCAACGAGCACCGAGAGACTGTTGAGGATGACGGCCTTGAGCGGCACCACCAGCGAGCGGAAGGCGAGCACCAGCAGCGCGAGCGTGACGAGCAGCACGCCCGCAGCCATGGGCGGGAAGAACGACCAGGTGCTGGCGACGATGTCGGCGCTCTCCAACGCCCAGCCGCCGAACGCCGCCTGCGCCGGATGGAGGGCCGGGAACCCTCGCAGGACCCGCCGGACGCGCGTCTCCAGCGCCAGCGCGCTCGCTCGTGTGAGCGCGCCACTCGGGAGGACGGTGAAGAGCACCCGATCGCCGCCGCGAGCCACGGTGGCGTTCACCAGCGCCGCGAGCGGCCCGTGGCGCGCGATGGTCTCGGAGCGGTAGACGAGCCCGTAGGCGGCGGCCCCGAACGAGCTCGGCCCGCTGGTGGGGCCGATGACGGCCGCGATGCCGGGCTGCGCCTCGAGCCGCCGGGTGAAGGCCAACGACGCGCTCACGAATGCGGGCGTGAAGGCCTGCCCCTGGCCGCCCGCATCGACCAGCACCACCATCGGGTCGAGCAAGCCGGCGCCGCCCATGGCGCTCAGCGCCTCCGCTCCGCGCCGGGACTCCGTCGCCTTGGGCAGGTCCTCCGCGCCCGGCAGGCCCGGCACGAGACGGCGCGCCGGAAGCGCCAGGACCCCCAACAGGGCCAGCGCCAGCAGCGCGTAGCGAAGCGGACGGCGCAAGACGGCCCGCGCCCAGCGTCCCCATGCCGAGCGCGAGGCGGACGGGCGGGCGAGGGCATGGTGCAGCCATGCCGGCGCGTCGACGCGCCGGCCCAGCAGCGACAGCAGCGCGGGCACCATCGTCAACGCCGCGGCCAGCGCCACCGCCACCGCCACCACTCCTGCCAGGCCCATCGACCGGAGGATGAGGGAATCGGGGATGGCGAGCGCGCCCAGGCTGACCGCCACCGCCAGGCCCGACACGGCCACCGTCCGCCCGGCCGTGGCCCCGGTCGCGATGGCGGCGCGGGCGGGGTCGCCGTCGCGCCCGAGCTGCTCGCGGAAGCGAGCCACGACCAGCAGCGCGTAGTCGATCCCGACCGCCAGCCCGACCATCGTGGCGACCGTTTGCCCGAAGGAGTTGAGCGGCAGGTGCAGCGGTCCACCGAGCAGGTACAGCCAGGCGAGCGTGAAGGTCACGCTCAGCAGGCCGATGGCCAGGGGGATGAGGGCCGCGGTCAGCGCCGCGAAGGCGAGCACCAGGGCGACGCCCGTGATCGGCAACGCGACGAGCTCCGCGCGGGTCGTGTCGCGCTTCCCCGCGACGATGTCGTCGTGGTAGACGGCGGGCGCGCCGGTCAAGAGCAGCTCCACCCCGGCGGGGCGCGGCACCGAGGCCAGGGCCGCGCGGATCGGGGCCGTCTCGTCCTCTGCCTGGATCAGGCTGCCGGCGGCGAGCCCCACCAGCACGAGCGCCGTGTGCCCGCCGGCGCCGACCATCTCGGAACGCGGCACGCCGAGCTGGGTGTAGGGCGTGACGGTCTTGACCCCCGGCAACCGGCGCAAGGCGGCGACGGCGGCGCGCGCCGCGCCGTCGAACGCCGGGCTGCCAGCGCGCAGCTTCGCGTCCGTCGAGCGCACCACCAGCACATCGGTCTCCGCGCCCTGCCCCGGGAAGGCCGCCAGGGCGCGGCGCACCGCGACCACGCCCGGATCCGACGCCCGCCCGAAGGAGCCGGTAAGCGCGTCTTCGACCCGCATGCTGAAGGGTGCGGCCAGTGCGAGCGCAACGCCCCACGCCAGCAGCAGCGGGACACGGTGACGAACGGAGAACGCGGCGAGTCTGTGGAACATGGCGACCGATCGATCCTTCGGCCAGTGCTCTGACTGACGCGTCAGTCAGCATACGGCAGCCGCCTCGAGGATGCAAGGCCCGCTCGCATCGCCTGCGATGGGAGGCCCGTCGCCACGTTATGGTGTGTCCAGCAAAGGTAATCGGAAAGGGGGCGCATATGCGCCGAGTTCGCATTGTCCTACCGTCGGTGTTGACGTTGGTGCTGACGGTGGTGTTGGCCGCCTGCAGCTCCGCAACGCAGACGGGAAGCCTCAAGGTGAAGGTGAGCGGCTTGCCGAGCGGCGTGAGTGCCGCCGTGAGCGTCGCCGGTCCGGGCGGCTACTCGCACACCGTTTCCGCCACCACGACGTTGAGCAACCTCGCACCGGGCACTTATACGGTGACCGTGACGCCCGCCTCGAATGGCAACGGCATCGTCGCCACCTTGTACGACGGCAGCGCGTCGTCCTCATCGGCGTCGGTGGCGGCGAACGCGACCGCCACGACGACCGTCAGCTACGCCGTCCGGCCCGGCACCGGGCACCTGTGGATCCCGCTCTACGGCGGCTCGCTGGAGGCCCAGAGCCTGCCCAGCAGCAACCTGGCGGCCTCCGGTGCGGCCAGCCCGGACGTGACCCTGGCCACCTCGACCAACGAGGCGGAAGTGGTGGCGTTCGACGGCTCCGGCAACCTGTGGGTGGGCGACTACGGCGGGTACGTCTACCGCTACGACGCGGCCGACCTCGGCAGCTCGAGCGCGACGCCGTCGGTCACGATCGACGCCACGGCCTACTCCTCAGAGCCCTACGGCATGGCGTTCGATTCTGCAGGGGATCTGTGGATCTCGGACTACAGCAACTACCAGCTCTACATGCTCGAGCCGAGCCAGCTCACCAGCACCGGGTCCCCGACGCCGACCGTCACCATCAGCGACAATGGCAGCGGTAGCCTCAGCGGCCCCGGCGGGATCGCCTTCGACGGCTCCGGTGCCCTGTGGGTGGCCGACTACGACAACGATTCGGTGGTGAAGTTCACGCCGTCGCAGCTCGCCGCCACGGGCAACCCGACGCCGGCCGTCACCCTCAGCGGCACCACCGGCCTGAGCGAGCCGAACACCGTCACCTTCGACAGCAACGGCAACATGTGGGTGTCGAACGACACGCCGAACAACGTGGTGCGCTTCGACGCCAGCCAGATCGCTACCAGCGGCAGCCCGACGCCGTCCGCGACCATCGGCAGCTCGTCGCTGGGAGGCGGTCCCGTCGGCCTGGCCTTCGATGCCAGCGGCAACCTCTGGGTCGCCGACTACAACTCGTCCGACCTGCGGGAGTTCAAGAACCCCGGCGCCTTGACGGGCAGCAGCACGCCCGCGGCCGAAGTCACCATCACCGCGGCCGGAAACACCGACTACCCCTTGATCGCGTTCGATCCTCCTGCCTCGAACCTGCCGATCCAGACCCCCTAGCCGGTCCCGATCGAGGCCCGTCGTTGGGCGCCCGCGCACCGGCCGCGGGCGCCCAACGCCTGTCGGGCAGGGGCGGCGCCGGCGGCCCCGCCCGCCGCTGCCTGCCGGCGTCATGGACCGCGCGCCTGTCGCCATCGAGGTGCAGCCCCGCGATCTTGATGATCTCCCCGTGTGCCAGGGACGCCGACGCCGACGCCCGCCGCAACACGGCACGAACACGTGCGGCGAGCTCCCGCGGGCTGAACGGTTTGATCACGTAGTCGTCGGCCCCGGCCTCGAAACCCGCGATCCGATCCCCGTCCTCCGAGCGAGCCGTGAGCATGATGACCGGAATCGACTTCCCGCGCCGCAACGCGCGCAGGAACGAGAGTCCGTCCAGACCGGGCAGCATCCAGTCGAGAACGACCAGGTCGGAGGGCTCGCCGTAGGCGGCGTCGAGCCCAACGAGCCCGTCGGCCGCCACCTCCACCTCGAGGCCGTCGCGCTCGAGGTAGGCACGTACCACCCGCGCAGTATCGGCGTCATCCTCGACCAGCAGGATGCGCGGCGCCATGCCCCACACGCTACACCGGATCCGCAGACAGACCTCGCCATGAGGTATGGTGAGAACCAGCGGAGAAACATGAGAGGTGGTCCCAATGGCTCGCGTTCGTGTGGTCGTGCTGTCGGTCCTCGTATTCACCCTGGTGGCGGTGCTGGCCGCGTGCTCCTCGTCGCCTTCCACGGGCGGCTTGACGGTGACGGTGAGTGGCCTGCCGAGCGGCGTGGATGCCGCCGTCACGGTCACCATGGGAAGCTACTCGCAAACGGTGACCACCACCACCACGCTGTCCGGGCTGGCGCCCGGCAGCTACACCGTCACCCCGCAAGCCGTCACCCTTCGGCGCAACGCCTTCAACGGCACCGCGACCAGCACCACCGTGACGGTGGTCGCCAATGCGACCGTCACCGACGCCGTCAGCTACGCCGTACAGAAGGGCGACCTGTGGGTGCCCGACTCCACCAACAACGCAGTAGACATGTTCGCTGCGGCCACGCTGGGAGCTACCTCCACGCCCACGGCCACCATCACCAGCAGCCTCAGCAACGATCGCGTGGTGGCCTTCGATGCCAGCGGCAACCTGTGGGTGGCGAACGAGAATGCCGGCACCATCACCGAGTACGCGGCGGCCTCGCTGACCAGCAACCCCAGCCCGGCAGCCACGATCACCACCGGCGGCACCCCGGTGGGTCTGGCGTTCGACGCCAGCGGCAACCTGTGGGTGACGGACCACAACGGCAACACGGCCAGCGAGTACCCTGCAGCCTCGCTGACCAGCAGCCCCAGCGCCATCCGGACCATCAGCGGCCTCAATGGGCCGGAGAGCCTGGCCTTCGATGCCAGCGGCAACCTGTGGCTCGTGAACTGGGGCAATAGCACGATCTCCGAGTACACCGCGGCGTCGTTGGCGTCGACCCCCACCGTGGGGGCCACCATCACCAGCGGCCTGAACACTCCCGAGGGTCTGGCGTTCGACGCCGACGGCAACCTGTGGGTGGGCAGCCAGAACTCCGGCACGGTGCTGCGCTATGCGGCCGCCAGCCTCACCGCCAACCCCAGCCCGGCAGCCACCATCACCACCGGAACGACCAACAACGTCGGGGTCACCTTCGACGTCGACGGCAACCTGTGGGTGACGCACCAGGGCACGACCGCCGACGAGTACGCCGCGGCCGACATCGCCGGCACCGGATCGTTGACGCCCACCGCCGTGGCAACCATCTCCGGCTTCTCCGCGGCGGCTCAGATGCCGGCGTTCGACCCGCAGCCGTACAACCTGCCGCTGTCGCACTGAGGTCCAGCGCGACCCGACCGGTGGCCGGACCGAGCGTCGGTCCGGCCACCGTCCTTGCGTGGCGTCAGCGTTTCCCGCCGGTTGGAGCGCCCACCGACGCGGTTGTCAGCAGCTACCGCTCACCGCCGCCGATGGTGCCGCTCAAGGCCTACGGCAGCTACCCGTACGTCTTGCACGGCCTGATCATCGTCACTCGCTGACAGTCACACTCCTCTCTCCTCAGGCGTCGGCGGCTCGGGCAGCGGGCCGCCGACGCCCCTTGGAGCGATGCCTGACCCGGTCCCCATCACCACTACTGACGCCAGCGGCAGCGAGCCCAACCGGCCCGTCGACGCTCCCTCTCGCGCTTCGAGCGCGCCACCGCGGGCTCTATCCAAGCTGAACAGAAGCTGCGTAGCCTGAACCCGTGATGCCAGGGAAGGAGGCCCCACCATCCGCATCCCTCGCGGCGCCACCATCACCCTCAACCTCGTCAACATGGACTACGGCAACGGCATGGCCCACGGGCTCATCATCACGCGCCTCCCGCCGCCCTACCCCTACATGGGCACGATGATGGCCGCCACCGGGGGCATCCCCCCGCTCGCCCCCCGCTCCAGCGACTCCCTCCAGAACGCCAGCTACGTCGCCGGCACCGCCCACTTCCGCGCCACCACCCCCGGCACCTACTACTACCTCTGCCAGGTTCCCGGCCACGCCCAGAAGGGCATGTACGGCAAGATCATCGTCGAGTAGCGCGCTCCCAACCACCACGCAGGCCTGGGCGGCCCGACGCCGAAGCGTCGGGCCGCCCATCGTCCTCGCCGCGCGCCACGAGCCCGCCACCCCGCTCGACCCGCCATCGCAGCCGCCGCTGACGCGCCGCGGGACATCGGTCCCTTTGCCTGGGTGACGCATTCGTGGTCCCCTGCGGTGTGGAATCCCAAGCGCCACAGTCAGGATTCGCTGACGGGAGCGCGGCGCCGCTCGACCAGGGAGCCAGCCCTTGCAGGTCGAGCGATGCGACGAGGCCCCCCAGGCGCACCGGACGCCTGACCAGGCGGGCGGCCACGTTCGCTGCCGTGATGGGCCCGGGCCTGGTGGTGATGCTCGCCGACACCGATGCCGGCAGCATCATCACCGCGGCCCAGAGCGGAGCAACCTGGGGCTACGACCTGCTGTGGCTCCAGGCCGCCCTGATCCCCGTGCTGTTCGTGGTGCAGGAGCTGACCGTGCGCCTCGGAGCGATCACGGGCCGCGGGCACGGCGAGCTCATCCGCGAGCACTTCGGCAAGCGCTGGGCCTGGCTCTCGGTGGGCACTCTCGCCGTGGCGGGCATCGGCGCGCTCACCACCGAGTTCGTCGGGATCGCCGGCGCGGGCAGCATCTTCGGCGTTCCACCGGCGCTCTCGGTGGGAACCGCCGTCCTGGGCCTGGCACTCATCGCCTGGAGCGGCACCTACCGCAAGGTCGAGATCGCCGCCGCCATCATCGGCAGCCTCGAGCTGCTGTACATCGTGGTGGCGTGGCACGCGCACCCGAGCGCGGCCCAGCTCGCCACCGCCATGGCAAGCCTGCCCTGGCGGGACGGAGGCTACCTCTACCTGATCGCCGCCAACATCGGGGCCGTCATCATGCCGTGGATGATCTTCTACCAGCAGTCGGCCGTCGTCGAGAAGGGCCTCACCGCCCGCGACCTGCCCGCTGCCAGGCTCGATACCGCCATCGGAGCCGTCATCACGCAGGTCATCATGGCCGCCGTCCTGGTGAGCACGGCGAGCGTTCTGAGCGGCACCGGCGGCCCCGCGCCGCTGAATGACGTCACCCAGATCGCGCACGCCCTCACCCCCGCCCTCGGCCAGACGAACGGCGCCGCGCTGTTCGCGCTCGGCATGCTGGGCGCCTCACTGGTGGCTGCCCTGGTGGTGTCTCTGGCGCTCGCATGGGGGCTCGGTGAGGTCGCCGGCTACCGGCACTCGCTGGCGCAACCCGCCCGCAAGGCGCCCTGGTTCTACGGCATCTACCTCGCGGCCATCGCCGGCAGCGGCGCCCTCGTATTGTCCGGGATGAACCTCGTCGGCCTCAGCGTCGGCGTGCAGATCATGAACGCCTTGCTCCTCCCCATCGTGCTCGGCTTCCTCTTCCTGCTCGCCCGCCGCGCGCTGCCGCGCGAGCACCGCCTCCGCGGCCGCTCCGCCGTCGCGGTCGGCGCCGTGCTCGTCGTCGCCACCGCTTTCGGCATCCTCTCCACCGCGTTGGCGTTCTAGCCCTCGCCGCGATACGCGAGGCAGTCCCTCCGCGGCGGCGCCCGCAGCGGTCGCCCGCCGGTCGCGGCGGTCTAGCCTCGGCCGGGTGCCGTCAGGGGCGCAGCGAGCGTTCGCCGTTCGCCTGGCTCGTGCCCGTGGCCCAGCGCGTCGCGGTATATGCTGGGCCCGCACAGGTGCCACCCGGAGGGAGACTCGAGCGCATGGACGAGCAAGAGCACGGTGACAGCGGAGCACCCGCGGGCGCACGCCGCAGTCAGCGGGACAGGTGGGGCGCCGGCGGGTTGGTGTTCGTCGGCTGCATGTTCGTCGGTTGGGGCGTGGGCTACCTGGTGGGGGCGCAGCAGGCCGGCTGGCTGATCGGCATGGGTGCGGGGTTCATCGGCATGGCGCTCACCCGGCTTCGTTGAGGCGGCCGGCTGCGAGGGGCCGGCGGGCCTTCCGCCGGGCAACGAGGCGGGTTGGTCACGCTCGATAGAACCGTCTCGTGCTCGGCATCAGCGCGAAGGCGATGATCGCCAGCGCCACCAGGGCGTACATCACCAGCAGTGACGACGGGCCGACCAGCCACAGCTCCACCGCCAGCCACAGCAGCAAGCCGACGCCCACCACACCCGCGCCGACCCACGACCAGTGCTCGCCGAAGGCGCGCTCGAGCCGCCACAGCGCCTCCACGCGCGGACGCCGCCACAACGCCACCGCGATGGCGGCGGGGAGCACGCCCAACACCAGCAGGAGGATCACGCCCGGCACCAGGAAGTCCACGAAGGGGCCGCGCCGAAGCACCGTGAGCGGCATCCCCATGAGGCCGCCGGACGGGTCCAGCACCAGAACCGCCCCGCCGCCGAGCCCGCTGACGGCCTGCAGGGCGACGAGAGACGTCAACACCACCGGACCCGCCGGGAGCCTGGCTCGCGTTGCGCTCGACATGACACCCTCCTCCACGCGCGACGGCTCGTGAGCGAGCGACGCGCCTAGCCAACTACATAGGCGGCGCCAGCGCGCAAAGGAAGTGGCGGATGTCCTGCGGGCTCCGGCTCAGCCGTCACTGTCGTCTCTGTCGCCCTCCTCGGAACCGCCTGGACGCACGACCTTGCCATCGAGGTCATACGGGGGCCGGCGCCGCCGGCGCGGCACGTACCCCTCCGGACAGGGGGACTCGAGCTCCTCCGCCGTCGCCTCCGGCGCGCCGCCTGGCGGTGGCTGCGCGTCGCCCTCTCCGTGCGCCTGCGACCCGATCCGCACGCACTCGACATCCGGGTCGAGCGGGCTCGGGATGACGTCCGGCCCGTCCCTAGGCGGATCTAGGGGCACTGTGAGTTCTTCCCGCTACCGCCCCACCAGAAGTACGATCCCCAGCCGCCCGTGTTCGAGAAGTGCTCCTCGACGCCGTAGCAGTGCGGGTGCGACGCCCAGGCCGTCCCCTGGTACTTGCTCGTGCCCCCCGCCGACGAGGACTGGTAGCGCAGGTTGCTCATGAACGCGCAGTGCTGCCACCCCTCATAGGGCCAGTGCCCGTTTCCCATGTCGGTGCTCGACGTGCCGGCATGCGAGGAGTCGGTGATCTCGCCGTACCACGCCACCTGGCTCGCCCGGGACCTCAGCCCCGTCGAGCTGTAGAGCGATGCCGGGTAGTAGCCGATCCAGCGGCCGTTCACCCGCACCCACCAGTTGCCCTGCCACAGCTGCACCTTCAACCGCATCACGTACTGGATGCCTCCGAACTGGCTGAGCGGCGAGGACTTTGCCTCGGGGTAGATGCTGCTCGAGTACTGCACCCAGCCGTCGACGTCCTGGTTGTAGCCACCCTTGTTGTTGCCGCTGTGCGTGTAGCCGTTGGTCGTATAGAAGACGAAAAGGTGCGGCACCCAGTCACCATAGAGGTCGCGGTACTCCTGATGCCCCACCTCCAGGGTCTGCATGGAGCTGCCCCCGCCGCGCGACAGCGCCAGCTGCCCGAGCGAGAACTCGTTCGACCACTCGGTGTAGGGATCCCAGGCGTTGATCTCACCCTCGGTGCCGTACGCCGTGACGCTCTGCGAAGTGAACGCGTACTTGTGGGTGGCGCCGCTTCCCGGCGCCTCGAACTCCCGCGGGCTGTCCGGCGGGCTGGCCCGCCGAGCCGCGGGTCCCTTGGCGAGCCAGTCGTTCAGGCCCACCACGGGGCGCAGCAGATCGATGTCCTTGCGAACCAGCGGAACCGTGCCTGCCGGACCCCGCTCGGCCTTGTCCGCGTCGAGCTCGAACGGGACCGGCGACGCTTGCCACTCACCCTCGTGGCATTCGAACGGGCGGTCCTCGTCGGGCGGGTCGGCCAGCTTGCGGCCCTTCAGTTGCGACTCGATGGGAACCCAATCGAGCATCTGTCCGCTCCGCGTTTCCGTACGGGCCACGACCTCGCGGCGTGCGTAGCGGTCGGTGAGGTACTGGTGGATCTCCTCCAGTCGAAGCTCGGCTTCCTTCTCCTGCTCTTCCGGCGACCTTCGCCGATCCGGACGATCGACTCCCTTGTCCTCGTCCGTATCGCCTCGTGCCTGCTCGTTTCGCTCGATGCGTCCCACTTCGGCCATGGCTCGTCCTCTCGAGAATGGTTCCGCATGCTCACGGAACGGGGCGATGCCCGGGTACCCTGCCAAGATTCCCCTCCCGGGCGTCCCGGTGGCGGCGTCGCCGGCTACCAACCGCTCGCCGCCTTGCCACCGACCTAGCTAGGCGCGACGCTGAAGGTCCAAAGCAATCCCCTCTCACGCAAGCACCCTGATCCTTACGCGACGCGCTTCGCTTGGGAGGTCGTGCAACGCTGTTCCGGTGCAGTGCCAATCGAGAGGTTGACCCGCACTATAGGGACCCCCGCCAAGCCTGTCAATTCATGGAGCGTCACCTCCTACGTGCTCACGGTCGGTGCGGCGGGCGCCCGGCCCCGCCACGAACTCGGCCCCGCTGGCGCCCGCTGTCCGCTTGCATTCTCGTGCCCGGCCTGAGAAGAATGAGAGCCTGGAGGTGTCGCATGCGTCGCGTCAGGTTGCTCGGGCTGGTTACATCCGCAGTGGCCCTGGTGGTGGTCATGGCCGCCTGTTCGTCCACACCGCAGGGGAGCTTGATGGTCACGATCAGCGGTCTGCCCGCCGGCGTTGCCGGCAGCGTAGAGGTGACAGGGCCGGGTGGGTACGCGCAGTCCGTCACCAGCACGACCACGCTGACCGTCGCGCCGGGCACGTACTCGATCACGGTGGCGCCAGCGTCGAACGGAAATGCCATCGTGGCGACGCTGTACGACGGGTCCGCTTCGCCGCCGTCGGTCTCGGTCGCGGACAACGGGAGTAGCACGACGGCGGTCGCGTACGCCATGCGCCCCGGCTCGGGCGCCGTGTGGGTGCCGATGAAGGGCGGCGGCCCGCTGGCCGTCGAGGGCTTCACCAGCGCGACCCTGGCAACGGCGGGGTCGACGGGTCCGGACATTGGCATCACCGGGAACAACGATGGCGAAGCCATCGCCTTCGACGGCGCCGGGAACCTGTGGGTCTCCCAGTTCGGCGGGATGCTCTACCACTACGACGCCTCACAGCTGGCGAGCTCGGGCACGCCGACACCGTCGCTCTCCATCGACGCGTCCTCCTATGGGAACCTCAGTGGCCTGGCGTTCGATGCGGCGGGGGACCTCTGGGTCGCCGTCGGCATCGGGAACAAGCTGCTGCAGTTCACCCCTGCACAGCTCGCTGCCGGCGGAACCCCCACCCCGCCCGTGGTGATCAGCGCCACCCCCGGCGGGAGCCTGCTAACGCCGATCGGGATGGCGTTCGACCCGGCAGGGAACCTCTGGGTGGCCAACCACGGCGGGGTCAGCCTGGTGAAGTTCGCGGCGTCGCAGCTGGCCGCCAGCGGGTCGCCGACGCCGGCCGTCACCATCACCAATGGCCTCTCCAACCCCTTCGGGATCGCCTTCGACGCCAGCGGGAACCTCTGGGTCGCCGATTCCGCGGCGGGTGCGCTGCGGTACGACGCCGCCGACCTCGGTTCGGCGAGCGCGTCACCGGCCGCCGCCATCACAGGCGCAGCGTTGCCGGGGGGCCCGGAGGCGCTGGCGTTCGATGCCAGCGGTGCCCTGTGGGTGGCCGAGCACAGCACGGAAGATCTCAGGCAGTTCACCAACCCGGGTGCTTGGACCGGGACCGTGACACCCGCGGCGGACGTCATCATCTCGTCGGTCGGGATGACGGACGTGGGGATGCTCGCCTTCAGCCCGTCGTCGTCAGCGTTGCCCATCCAGGCGCCGTAGCGGCAGCCGGCCCTCGCGCGAGCAGCTGCGTGAGCTCGGCGATCCGTGCCTCGCCTGTCCGCGCCGCGGCCATCGCGCTCGAGCATGCTCGGCTCGAACGTGGGACGGGCCGTGTCGCCGTTGAACCACCAGCGCGCACCGTCGTCGTTGGGTGCCTCGGTGGAGAACACATGGAAGCTGCGGCAGGCGGGGCACCAGATCTTCCAGCCGTGCAGGCTCCCGTTCTCGCTCCTCACGCCGACGACCCTGGCCATCGCGACCACCCTAGCCGGGCGGAGGCGAGGAGCGGCCAAGGCGGGTTGCCGAACCACCCGGGCGACGCGGCGTCGAGCGCCGGCGCCTCCGCGCGAATGGTCGGGCGCCCCGGTCCCGATGGCCGTCTCTGACAAGGTCCCGCCCTGGGACGGGCGTCCCTTGCGGCGCCCACCCCGCGCGCCCATCCTGACGCGTGACTCCGGCGCAGCCGAGGCGCGCCGGAGCGGAGGGGGCATCCAATGGCTGAACGCGTTCACGCCGTCCGCGGCCGCCGTCCCTGGCTCACGGCAGGGCTGGTCGTCCTGGTCCTGCTGGGCCTGGGCCTCGACTTCGCCGTCGAGGGTCCGCCGTGGGCGGGCGGCCGGCGCGTCCTGTGGAGCGGGAGCTCGACGCCGGGCCACATCGGCGCGCGCTTCCGCTACTTCGACGGCAACGACGGCCGGCCCATCGCGGCCCGTACCGGCGGGAGCCTGACGCTCCGCTACGACCTCGAGCCCAGCCAGGGCATCCTCGCGCTGCGCGTCCTGTCGCCCGGGGGCGACGCCATCTGGACGCGAAGCGCCGGTGAGCCGGCCGCCGGCAACGTCTCCATCGCCCTGCCGGCCGCCGGACGGTACCGCGTCGAGATCACGGGCCAGAAGAGCCGTGGCAGCTTCGACGTGAGCTATCGCCTCGACGCTCCGGCCGGGCAGTAGCGCGCGGTGAGCCGACCGCACCCGGAGCGCGTCAGCGACGCTGCGCTCCGCCAGCCATCCGGAGCAGGCCTACCAGACACCGAAGGACGACCCATGGCCCACAAGCGCTTCCGTCCCGTCAACGCCCTGGCGGCAGCAGCCTGCGCACTGCTGCTCACCGCAGCAGCCGCACACGCCCAGACCGCGACCCGGTCACCCGTGGAGCCCGCCACCGCCCGCGCCGAGCTGCGGTGGGCGGCCGATACCCTTCTGAACGTGCATCCCGCGCTCACCCAGCCACAGGCCCGTACGGCGCTCGAGCACACCCTCGCCGCGCAACAGGCGCGCCTCGGCAACGCGCCCACCCGCGGCGACGTCGCCATCGCCCTGCAGCTGCTGCTCGCCTCGCTCGGCGACCCACACACCAGCGGCGCGCCGCAAGCCGCCTCGGCCAACGTCCTCCCGGTCGTGTTCTTCACCGTCTCCGACGCGGTCCTGGTGTCACCGTTGAGCGGCACCGACACGGGACTCCCCGATGTCGGCCGGTTGGTGCGTCTCGGCGACCTCTCGCCCGCGCAGCTCCTCAGCCGCATGCGCCGGCTCGTCCCCGGCAACTCCGCCTGGGTGCGCTACCGCCTCGGACAGCTCGTGAACGCCGAGGATGTGCTCCGCTGGCTCGGCGTGGTCGAGAACGGCCAGGTACGCCTCACCGTGGCGAGGCCCGACGGCACGACCGTTTCCGCGTCCGCCGCGCTGACGCCGGCCCCCGACCTGGCCCACAGGGGCGCTCCCCTCCAACCGCTCCTTCAGCGCGCCGCCGGCATGACCGAGGCATGGACGGGCCGCGGGAAGACGTACCTGTGGCGCATCGACGAACCCTCGAAGACCGGCATCTTCTGGCTACTGTCGTGCGTGGACTCCCCCGACTACCGCGCCGCGGTCGACGCCTTCTTCGCGGCCGTCCACGACGCGTCCGCCTCACGCGTCGTGCTCGACCTCCGCTTCGATGGCGGCGGCAACTCCAACGTGGCGGCCGCCTTCCTTGCCCACCTTCCGGCGCGCACCGTGCACAGCTACGGCGTCGAGGTCCGTCCATCCGACGCGCTCACCACGCAACGCGGGAGCGACCCCGGCACCCTCTCCAAGGCGGCCATCGCGCACGACGGCGACCTCCTGGTGATGCAGCGGCCCGGCACGACGCTGACCGTCCCGGCCACGCCACCCGTCTTCCACGGCGCCGTCGTGGCGCTCGTCAACGGCGCCACCTTCAGCTCCGCGGGCATGGTCGCCGTGATCCTGCGCGACAACGCCCTTGCCACCATCGCGGGATCGCCCATGGGCGCCGACGTCAACGGCTACGGCGACATCCTCTCCTTCCAGACGCCGGCGCTGCACCTGCCGTTCACCGTGTCGTACAAGCGCTTCGAGCGCCCGGGCGGCCACGCGCCCCGACCCGACGCCCTGAGCATCGACACGCCCCTCGGGCTCACCGCCAACGAGGTTCTCTCCGGGAGCGATGAGCTGGCGGCGTACCTGCGGGCACCACAGCGCCCGTGACGGCCGGCCCAGAAGCGCGGCGCGCAGGCTAGCGTCGCGGGCGCTCGCTCGTCGTGGCTCTCCTGCCCGGGGTTCCGCGGAGGGAACGGCAACCGGCACCTCTAGGTGGAGCCGGGTGAGCGCTTCGAGCGCCCCAGCCTCGGCACGAGCACCAGTTGCACGAGGAGAATCCATCCTGCGCCCAACGCCCATCCCGCGACGATGTCGGACGGGTAGTGCACCTGCAGGTAGGGCCGCGACGCGCCGATCAGCAGGGCCAGCACGACACCGACGAGACCCAACCAGGACCAGCGTCTGGAGGGCGTATCGCGCAGCAGTAGGGCGAGGGCCAGGTAGAACGCCAGGTCGCCCACCGCGTGACCGCTGGGAAACGAGAAGGTGGTCTCCGGGACGAGGTGAGGAAAGAGCGTGGGGCGCGGCCGAGCGAAGACGTGTTTGAGGACGAGATCCAGCACGGCCGCGCCGCCGACGTCGATGGCGAACGTCGCCGCCCCCCGCCAGTGGCGGCGGGCCAGCAGCAGGAGCGTGACGAGCAGCGTGAGCGGCGCGATGACGGTGGGCTCCCCGACCGCGCTGAGCCCGCGAGCCAGCGCCGTCAGCTGGGCCGTGGCGTGCAGGTGGAGCCAGGTCAGGAGGCTGGCATCGAAGGGAACCGGCTCACGCTCCGCGACGTCGTTGGCGACGAACTGGAACACCAGCGCCAGGGCCACCAGGAGCGACCACTGGAGCGCCCGCGTCCGGTCGCTGCGCCGAGGCGGCGCCGTCGACGACGTGGTGCCGGCAGCCGGCACGACCGGGTGCGTGGCGGGCGCGTTCCATGGCTGGGGCACGGTGGCGCCTACTCCTTGACGTCCCGGCGGACGAAGAGCACGACGCCGGCGAGCCCCAGCACGAGCATCCATAGGAGGGCGACGGGAAGCGCCTGCGCCAGACCGACCTGGCTGCACACGTGGGTGCCGACGGGGTTGCAGGCGATGACGCCGTCGAGCCGGTCGAGCGTCGCGCGAAGGTACGGCGGGAGGCCCGCCGCGTAGAGCGCGTTGACGTTGGGCGTGAACATCAAGCGCACCAGGTCGTGACCGATGGGACTGTGCACGGACGCTCCCACCGCAGGCAGGATCTGCGCGGCGATGTCGCCGCCGATCAGCCACGCGAAGCTCGCGGCGATGCCGAACGCCGCCGAGCGCGCGACGAGCGCGAGACCCGCGCCGAGCAACAGGCACAGCAGGTAGTTGGCGAGCGTGCCCAAGTACAACCCCCCGAGCTCGCCCAGGATGTGCGGCGTGATGTCTGCCCAGGTCGGCGCCTGCGGGTTGATCAAGGGCAGGAACAGGCTCAGCAACGCACTCGCCAGCACGCCCACGAGCACCAGCACGGCGCAGGTCAGCGCGAGCGCGCCGAGCTTCGCCACCAGGTACGCCAGACGCTTCACGCCGCGGCTGAGCGTGAGGCGGATCGCTCCGGTCGCGAACTCTCCACCCACGAAGAGCCCGCCCAGCGCCGCGGCGATGAACTCGCCGGAGCGCCGGCCCAGCGTCATCGGCTGTCCGATGGCGTCGAAGATACCGTTCGTCCCGCCGAGGAGGTGCCCCGCCTGGAAGCCGTCGGGGCTTCGCAGCGCGTAGTAGATCTGCACCAGCCAGGCCGCCAGCACGAACGCCAGGTTCGCCGCCAGCAGCGCCCACACGAGGCGCCGGCGCGTGATCTTGAGCAGCTCGTTGCCGGTGAGGCGCGCGAGCGAGGCCATCACAGGCCCGCCTCGCGCTCGGTCAGCGCCAGGAAGACGCTCTCCAGGTCCTCCGTCGTTCGCCGCACCTGCTCCGGGAAGAGCTCCGCGCGGGCCAGCCGTTCGATGATGACCCGCCCCTCCAGGCTGGCCTCGTAGATAGCGACACCGCCTTCATTCGGCTCGATGGAGCCGCGCGTCGCCACGCCCTCCAGGGCGCGCCGCACGCTTGCCAGATCCAGGCCCACGACCTCCCAGTGGCTGCTGGGGCGCAGGATGTCCCGGGTCTCGCCCGCGGCAATGAGCTGCCCCCCACGGATGATCCCGATGCGGGTGGCGACCTGCCGTACCTCCGCGAGGATATGGCTCGAGACCAGGACGGTCGTGCCTTCCTGGCCCAGCCTGCGGATCAGCTCGCGGATCTCCACGATGCCGGCGGGATCGAGGCCGTTGGTAGGCTCGTCCAGCACCACGAGGTCCGGGCCCATGAGGACCGCAGCGCCGATGCCCAGCCGCTGCTTCATGCCCAGCGAGTACGACGCGAAGACGTCATCCGCGCGGCTCGACAGCCCCACCAGGTCGAGGACCTCGTCCACCCGCGTGGCGCTCACGGGTCCGGTATAGCGACCCGCGACACGCAGGTTCTGCCTGCCGCTGAGGTAGGGCTGGAACGATGGCGACTCGATCAGCGCGCCCACCCGCCGCAACAACCCGGACGGGTCGTCGCGGAGACGCTGCCCGAACAGCCAGACCTCCCCCGCCGACGGACGCACCAGGTTCAGCAGCATGCGGATCGTCGTGGTCTTCCCGGCCCCGTTCGGGCCCAGGAAGCCGAACACCTCGCCCGGGAACAGCGCCAGGTTCAGGCCGTCGACCGCGAGCCGGTCGCCGTAGCGCTTCGTCAGGTTCCTGGCCTCGAGGATCGCGCTGTGCACGGTCTACCCCACGACGCTCCAAGCTATCCGCAGCGCTCATGAAGATTCTTAGCGCCGCGGCACGGTGATGCCACCGACCGCCCAACCATGCCGCGGGCGCGCTCGAACGGTCGAGAGCCCTCGGCGCGTCGACAGGTGGCGCGCGGGGAGGGCCGCCGGAGGCGGGGCCCTGCCACGTGACCCTCCTCGGCGTGAGCTGACCCCTAGGGGGTCTGAATCGGAAGGTTCGCCGGCGGCGGGTCGAACGCCACCTCGGGGACGTCGGTGGCCCCTACCGACGAGAGCGTGACGTCGGGCGCGGGGGTGAGCCCGCTTCCGGTCAAGGCATCGGGGTTGGTGAAACGCCGCAGGATCGCGGAGCCGCCGCCGTTGTAGTCCCCCACCCACAGCGCGCCGCTGGCGTCGAAGGTTACGCCGTCCGGGTTGCTCCCCACCGCGCTGCTGGCCAGGCTGGCCGCAGGCGTGGGGCCTCCCGTGGTCGTGAGCTGGCCGGCATCGAAGCGCAGCACCGTGCCGACGTCGTTCCCCACCCACAGGTTCCCGCTGGCGTCGAACGCGATGCCGAAGGGCGACGAGATGCTCGTCGAGCTGAGGGTCACGGTGGGCGCCGGACTCGCGGTCGCGGTCAGCTGAGCTGGCGCGAACTCGACGATGGTGTTGTTGTTGAGGTTGGCGACCCACAGGTCACCGGCGGCATCGAACGCGATGCCGACGGGATGCGCGATGCTCGCAGGGGAACCGGTCGCGCTCAGCACCACCTGTGGCGTCAACGCCCCGCCGGTACTCTGCTGCGCCGGGGTGTACATGAGCAACTGCGAGCTGCTCCCGTCCGCAGCCCACAGATTCCCGCTCGCATCGAAGGCGACCCCGTTGACGAAGCCGTACGCGGTGGCGTCGATGGTCACCGCCGGCGCGGGCGTGCCCGAGCTGGCGAGGTCGCTGGCATCGTAGCGGTACACGTAGCCGGCGCCGTCGCCAACCCACAGGTTGCCCGAGCCGTCGAACGCCACCGACTCCGCCTGGTTGTTGGTGCCGGCGAGGGTCACGTCCGGCGCGGGCGAGCCTGACGCCTTCAGCGCGCTAGCCGGGTAGGACTCGGCCTCGAGCGACCCGCCATTCATGGGGACCCACACGTGCCCCGTGCCGGGTCGAACGGCGTACGTCACGGTCGTGGACGAGGTCGCGTTGGCCGTCACCGCTACCGAGGAGGTCGACACGCTGCCGTCGTACAGGGTCGGCACGATGGTGTTGCCGTTCGACGCCGCACCCGCCGTCACCGAGTAGCTGCCCGCCGGCACGCTCAAGGTGGTGGTGCTCGTCACCGTCTGCGAGTACCCGCCCGGGCCCGTCACCATCACCTCGCCGGCGACGCCCGACGGCAAGCCGTTCACCGTCACCTTCAGGCTCCCCTTCGGGGCAGCCGAGCTGCAGGCGGCCAGCACCACCACCAGCAACAGGGTCAGGGCGGACAACGAAGAGACACGAGCACGGGACATGGGAACCCCCTTTGGATTGTGCCAACAGGTCACAGCTTACGCGATTCACGGCCGCGGCGCGCCCGATCTGACGCCGCAGCTCCGCACAGGGTGAGGCGCGGGGCAACCGCTGGGCACAGATACGGACAGTCTTCACTCGCGAGTCACCGTCATCTTGGCGGCGACGTCGTCCTGGACGCAGGCTCCAAGAACCACATCTGGTCTCGGGCCGCCTGGGCGACTCCTTCCCGGGCAACTTGACATCTCACAGTCGTGTAGCGCATACTTCCACATCCGCGCCCAGGGATGGACTGGGGAGAAGAAACAGAGTGGGGCACCTCGTTTCTTGGGGGCCGTCACGTGGGAAGGTGTTGGCTATGGGCGGCAAACGACGTAGCAAGCCCGACAGCGCTTCGGGCAAGAAGGCGACACGTACCGACGTCCCCGGTCCGGAGCCGGAACCGAACGAGAACGACGCGGTCCAGCTTGGTGGGCCAGCGCGGAGAACCGCCGACGCGGGGAAGATACTGATCGTCCACGACGAGAAGGGCAACATCGTGACGGTCACCAGGCCAACTCCGGGGGCCCGGAGCGGGGTGAGCGTCGAGCTGCAGCCAGGGCACGCCGTGATCGAGCTCGAAGGGACCTCGGTGAGCGAACGGCTGAGCGACCTGCATGACCACTACGTCGTCGATGTCGAGGACGGCACCCTCGCGAAGAAGCGTGTAGAACCTTGATCGCCGGGCAATCGGATGCAGGTCGGTCCTGCTGCTGCCGGTTTCCACGGGCACGTGAGGGACGCGGTTAGGGGGCCAGCATGTCCGCAGGCGTCGGGACGCAGTTCACCGCCACCCTCGAAGCCGGCCACAGAGCGACGTGGTTCACCTTCGCCTGGGACCCGAATCTCTTCGTCAAGTGGTCGATTCGCCCAACGTCCTTCGCGTCGGACGTGCGGCTCGAGAAGGTCGAGGTCAGTCGCGACGAGCTGGGGCTCGTGTACTGGTTGACCATCTCGAACGCGGGCCACACACGCGAGACGTTCGAGGCAAAGTACTACTACAACACGGAGGTGCCAGAGGGCAGGTGGAGGTCCGTCGGGCCACGGAATCACATCAGCTCGGCGCAGTACAGCGTCTGCTCGGGAGCGATGGTCCAGGTCGCGCTCGATCCGAACGACAGCGACAGGATCTACGCTGCAGCACAGAGTGGTGGGCTCTGGAAGCTGGAGAGCGTAGAGAACTACCCGTCCTGGGAATGGACTCCGCTGAGCGACGATCACGACTCGCTGGACAGCATGGCCGTGGCGATCGCGCCCTCCGACAGCTCGGTGCTCTATCTCGCGGAGGGCGACCAACTGCTTCGGAGCGGCACCGCGGGAGAGCACTGGGAGGTCATAGCTAACCGGTCCAGTTCCGCCGGCAGCGACTTGTGGTCGGATGCGATCGTCTGGGGACATGCCGTGCGGCGGCTCCTCGTCGACCCTCGCGATGCGAACACCGTCTTGATGGCGTCGGATACCGGACTCTGGCGCCTGGAATCCGGCCGCGGCAGCTGGACATGGACGCGGCTCGTGAGCGGCAACGTGACGGACGTCGCCGTGGATCCCGACGACGCGACGATCGTCTACGCCGCGCAGAGGTCCGTCGGCGTGCTCAAGTCGACGTCGAGCGGGAGCTGGGATACCGTCCTCCCTTGGTCCTCGATCGCCGACCCCACGAACGCCATGGTGAAGCTCGCGCTCGGGCATCGGGGCGATTCCTCGCACCGAACCGTCGCCGTCAAGTCCGGGCATCGCGTGTTCGTGAACGACCGGTCCGGGGCTGACGGGCACTGGAGCCCGAGCACGCTCCCTGCCGACCCGGAATCGCAGGGCGGCTGGACCGACGTCATCGCGATCGATCCGTTCGACGACGACGTGATCCTGGCCGGCGAGGAGACGCTCTACCGTACGCATACGGGGGGACGGAGCGGATGGGAGTCCGTGGCCGGCTTCGTGCCGAACACCGTCCACGAGGATCAACAGTGCGTGGCTTTCGACACGTCGGCACGCGGTGTCGTGTACCTGAGCAACGACGGCGGTGTCTTTCGCTCGACTGACGGGGGCCGAACCTGGAGATCCGGCTCGTGGCGCGACGTATTGGACAAGGCGGACCTGACGCAAGGGCTGGTAACGGTGCAGTTCGAACGGGTCGCCCTGTCATCCGACCGCATCGCGGGGCCCTCGGCGGTAGGACCGGCATGGCACCAGGGGGTGCTCGCAAGCAGGTCCATCGATACCTCGCAATGGCAGGGTGTCCAGGGCCACTCGTGGGAGGCAGCCAACAGCTATGCCTTCGCGAATCAGCCTGGCGTCTTCTATCTGTTCCGGGGCGGAGGCGGCGCCGACAATCTGTGGCGCCAGTACTTCCCGCCGAGACCGGGTGAGCCGAGTCTTCACAACGTCTACCCAGGCATCCACCCGACTGCGATCGGAATGGACAATCGGCGCGATTCGCAGTTGCTGCTACTTGGAACTGCAAACGGACGAATCCACTTCACGGCCGATCCAAGCGTCGACGACCCGAGCTGGAGCGAGGCGGCGTCGGTCGACTTCGGCGAAGCCGTGGCTTCCATCGCCCTCGCGCCATCCCGTCCTGGAACGGCCTATGCCGTGTCCAGCTCGGGGCACGTCGTCAAATGCAGCGATGTGAGCTCGCCGGGGACCTGGAACGACGCTCACAGCGACCTGGACATCGGGGCCGAGCACGTCTTGCAGCTGGCAGTAGCCCCCCACGATGACACGAAGCTGTACCTCGTCTCTCAACGGCACGTGGCGGTGTCGACGAATGGCGGGTCTCATTGGTCGGTACTGACGGACGCTTCCAGTCTGGGCACCAAGAGCCTCAGGTCGATCGTGTGCCACCCACTGACTCCTGACGTCGTCTTCGTCGCTGGGAATCCTGGCGTGTTCGCCACCTACACCGGAGGTGATTCGTGGGTTGCATACGACGACGGGCTGCCGAAGGCGGATGTCAGCTGGTTGCAGTGGCACGGCGGCAGACTCGTCGCGGCGACGTGGGGACGAGGACTCTGGGAACGGACTCCATTCGGCCCAAGGAATGAGGGTGACGACATGACCGTCAGAACTCAGTTCTCTGCCACGCTCCGGCCAGGCCACACGGAACGTTGGACGACGTGGGGCTGGCCGCATGACGAGCTCGTGCTGTGGTCGGTACGTCCGGTCACGGACAACGGGAAGGTCGAGCTCAAGCGGTTGGACGTGGAGAACGCCCCGAATGGCCTGCGCTACACCCTGACCATCCACAACTCCGGCCATGAGACCGTGCTCTTCGAAGCGAAGTACGGAGCGGTCTGGTTCTGACACGCAGTCACGACACGCTGCCCGATCCTCGCGGTCGCACCGGCGGCAACGCGCCGTTGAAGGTGCCACTGCTGACGCTGCGTCATTCCCGCATGGCGCCGAGGCAACGACTCCCGGCAAGTGAAACCCCTCGCGTGAACCGCGCAGAAGCGACCCGTAGACTCACGAGCAGGAGTGTTGCCGGGCGGGCGCTGGACCCGCCGGGCGGAGTCGGCCCGACGCGTTCCAGGTGGGCGAGCGCCGGTTGCCGGGAGAGGAACGCGAGCGACGTGTTCAAACTGCTTGGCTTCGTTGTGGCCCTCTACGACCTCTACGCGATCTCCCGAGGCGAGGTGTACGCCAGGTCCGGCTGGAGGGGCAGGACGGTCTCGCGGTCTGAATCCCCGAGGTACTACTGGGTCGTCATCGGAATCTACGGGCTGCTGGCGATCGCGTTGGTCACCGTCTTCTGAGGCCGAGCGCGCCGTACTCGGAGGCGTGCGGGATGGCGGCGATGCCCTTGCCGGCGGCCGAGGCGACGGCAGGCATCCAGGTCAAAGCTCAGGGTGACGTCGACGCGTTGCGTCATGTGTGGTGCCTGCCGTGGCGGGCCGCGGACCGCGCTGGCCCGGTGCTCACGTCCATGACCAGGTAGTAGCTGCACGGTTCGTCGGCCGGGTTGGCGAATGCGTGCTCGCAGTCAGCGGCGTAGTAGATGCTGTCTCCCGCATTCAGCAGGTACGCGGTACCGGCGAGGACGAGCCTCAGCGTGCCCTCCTCGACCGCAACGTACTCGCGGGAGCCAGGGGCATGCGGGCGGAACGTGCCAGCGTCGACCCGCGGACCTAGCGTAGTGCGCATGAACTCGAAGTCCACCCCCGCCAGGACGGGTGAGAGGATGCGCCGCTCCCAACCGGACGGATCCACGGCGACGTCTTGCTCGCTCGCGCGGCGGACGATGACGCGAGCGCGGCGCTCCTCGTCGATGAGGCGCGCGATGCTCGTGCCCAACGCGGTCGCCACATGGTCGAGGACCAGTACGCTGGGAACCTTGCGGCCGCGCTCGATGTCGGACAGCATGCTACGGCTCACGCTGGAACGCGCGGACAGCGCGTCGAGGGAGAGGCCCAGCTGCTGGCGCAGGGAGCGCACCCGCTCGCCTAGCGAGGTCACGTCGATGCCGCTCGAGAACCTGAGGCTGGCAGACTCCAAACGACCGCTCCTCCTCTATCGTTGACATTCTATCCTCGATAGAGGACCATGAGGGCGTTCCGGCGAAGGGCGCATCGAGACCGAGCGCACCCGGGTTTGGAGGTTCGAATGGCTCCGCGCAGAGAGCTGCTTCGGCGAGCCGCCGAGCACGCGACGACATACCTCGACGGAATCGACGGTCGGTCGGTGCGCGCCAGCGCGACGGCCGACGAGCTTCGGCAGCGACTGCGCCGCCCGCTGCCGGCCGAGGGCGAGGCCCCGGTCGAGGTCCTGGAAGCCCTGGCCGGGGCGGCAGTAGCCGGGACCGTCGCCACGCAGGGACCGCGCTACTTCGGGTTCGTGGTGGGCGGCAGTCTCCCGGTCGCAACGGCAACGGACTGGCTCGTGGCGGCCTGGGACCAGAACGCCGGGCTCCACGTGCTCTCGCCCTTCAACGCCGTCGTGGAGGAGGTGGCTGCCGGCTGGATCCGCGACGTCGTGTCGTTGCCGGATGCGTGGAGCGTGGGCTACGTGACGGGCGGTCAGATGGCGAACTTCACCTCCCTCGCCGCCGCCCGCCACCATGTACTCCAGCAGGCAGGCTGGGACGTCGACGCCAACGGGCTGTTCGGCGCGCCCGACATCGATGTCGTGGTCAGCGAGGAGGCGCACTACACCATCGCCACCTCCCTTCGCATGCTGGGCCTGGGGGGAAACCGCGTGCGGCGCGTGCCGACCGACTCCCAGGGGAGGATGCAGCTCGATGCGCTCGCCGGCATGCTCGACCAGACCACCGGGCCGTGCATCGTGTGCGCCCAGGTCGGCAACGTCAACACCGGCGCGTTCGACCCCGTCGGATCGATCGCCGAGGCGACGGATCAGCGGGGCGCATGGCTCCACGTGGACGGCGCCTTCGGGTTGTGGGCTGCGGCAAGCCCGAGGTTGCGACACCTCGTGAGCGGCATCGAGCGCGCCGACTCGATCGCGACAGACGGTCACAAATGGCTGAACGTTCCCTACGACTGCGGCCTGGCGCTCTGCGCCCATCCCGAGGCGCATCGCAGCGCCATGACGCTGGGCGCCGCCTACATCGTGCAAACGCCCGACGAGCGAGACCCGCACGAGTACACCCCGGAGGAATCGCGACGGGCGAGGGCCGTGCCGGTCTATGCAACCCTGCGCACGCTCGGCAAGGAGGGACTCGCCGATCTCGTCGACAGGGCCTGCGCCCAGGCACGCAGCTTCGCTCGAGGCTTGAGCGAGGCGGGCTTCGAGATCCTGAACGAGGTCGCACTCAACCAGGTCCTGGTGTCCTTCGGCGACGCGCAGACGACGCGCCGGGCCATCGCCGCACTCCAGGACGAGGGCACCTGCTGGTGCGGCGGAACCGAGTGGAAGGGGAAGGTCGCGATGCGGATCAGCGTGTCGTCCTGGGCGACCAGCGACGACGACGTGCAACGCAGCCTGGAAGCCATGATCCGGGCCGGCCGGGCCGCGAGGGCCGGCGCGTAGACGGGGCGACGGAGCGAGCGGCACCACCGCGTCGAATCCCTCGAACGCCTTGCCGGCGCTGGTCTCGACGGGCTGCCTCGAGCGGTGCTCGCCGGTCTTGCCTTCGGCCATCTACGGGCTCGTCGCTCGCGCAGAAGCACGGTCTGATAGATGGTCAGGTCCATGCCGGCCATTCCAGGGCCGCTTGCGGCGCCCCGAGTTGCAGCGGGACCCAACGTGCAGACGGCTCCGTAGGGCCGGAGAGCGCCAGATCCCAAGCCCTGGGCTGGAACAGGAGCGAGGAGCGGCCCGGCCACGGCACACGGGTATCGGCGAAAGGGGCAGGTGATGCGTATCTTGGTGCTTGGGGGCACGGGGTTCATCGGTACGAGCGTCGTCAGGGAGCTGGTGTCCCGTGGGCACGACGTCGCCGCCCTGGCGCGATCCGAACGGTCTGCTGCAGCGCTGCGACGTCTCGGGGCCAAGCCGGTCCATGGGGACATGGCGGCGCCGGCATCCTGGGTCGGGTCGCTTCCAGAACTGGATGCCGTGGTGCATGCGGCCATCGACCTTGGCGGTGACATGGAGGGTGCCGAGCGCCGCTTGCTGGAGGCGTTGCTACCCAAGCTCACCGCGCAGCGGGTGCGGCCGCGGTTCCTGTACACGGGCGGCTGCTGGCTGTTCGGCGCTACAGGCGATCGGATCGCCACGGAAGCGTCCCCGTTCGCGCCGTTGCCAGCGTTCGCGTGGACCGTTCCGAACCTCGAACGCATCCTCGCGCATCCCGGGCTCGACGGTATCGTGATCCACCCAGGCATGGTCCACGACACGCTCGGTGGCGTGTTCGCGCAGTTCGAGCATGACGCCGGACGCGACGTCCCGATCCGCGTGGTGGGCGGCCCTCGCGTTCGCTGGCCCCTGGTGCACCGCGACGACCTTGCGGTCCTCTTCGCGCTCGCTCTGGAACGCGCCCGACCAGGGTCCAGCTACCTCGGCGTGACGAACGTGGGCGTTCCGGTCGGTCGCATTGCCCGAGCTTTCGCGCGCCGACATGGCGTGGCGCTGCGGCTGGAGATCGTCTCGGCGGACGCCATCGCGCGGGAACGTGGCGAGTGGGCGCGGGGACGGGCTCTCGACCAACGGCTAAGTGGGCAGAAGGCGCGGCGCGAGCTGGGCTGGAAGCCGCGCCACGTCGATCCCGAACGCGAGATCGAGCTACTCGAGCCTGACCCGGGGTGAGCCTCCTTGGCATGACCGGCGTCGGCGCCGCGTCGCCGGGTCGTGCGATCTAGTTCGGCCGACCGTCACGCGCAGCATAAGGGTGCCAGCCGGCACGTCCCCTCTGACACCACCGTCAACCTCGCGAGTGACGCGGGCGAGGCCGGCTCGAACGAGGCAGGCCATGACCGATCCGGGAACGACCCAGTTCTGGCGCGTCCGCGAGCTCGGAGGGATGGAGCTGCTCCAGTCGTCCTTTCTCGATCCGGCGTACCCCCGGCACACGCACGCGACCTGCACGATCGGTGCGGTCGACTTCGGCACGGTGATACGTCGGGGCAAGGACGGCACCAGCGTCCTGCCGGCCGGAAGCATCTATGCGTTCGACCCCGAGGACGTGCACAGAGGCCATGCCGCGGGGGCCCGCCCGATCCGCCACCGTACCTTCTACCCCTCCAGCGAGGCGCTCGCTCGGTTCCCTGGCGATGTCGGGCTGGCAGGCGCGCCCGCCCTTCCGCACAGCGTTCTGAACGACGGGCCGAGAGCGACGCCGGACGCTAGCAGCAACATCAGTCCCACGCTCGACACGCCGCGTGAGGCGTCGGACACCTCCAACAGGGCGCGAAGGCGCTCCGGTGAGGCATCGCCGCGGAGACTCAACGCGACACCGACGGAGACACCGTGAGCGCCGAAGCACCCGAGCGCCGCAGCGACGCGGAGAAACAGCAGGGCTTGCAGGATCATCTGGCCCCCTGATGCCCGGAGGCCCCACGAAGCACCTTCCCACATGCCCGTGCAGGGCCTGCACAGGCCGGCGAGCCGGGCCCGCGCAGGCGTCACGCGACGGTGTCTGCGCGCGCGGCAAGCTCCGGGATGTCGCCGCGCTCGAGGAAGAGGACGAGCAACAGTGCCGACGCCAGCATCAGCGCAGCCCCAACCAGGAACGCCGCGTGGTAGCCGGCGATCAGGGCGCCAGGTTGCGCAGCGAGCCGGGACGGCGTCGACAGCGGTGAGGCGCTCCGGAAGATGGCAGCGGTGCGGTCGGCGGCGACGGTCGCCAGGACGGCCAGACCCAGTGCGCCCCCGATGGTGCTGACTGCCGTGTACAGTCCCGACGCCAGGCCGGCTTCGCTGTCCGCCGGGCCCGACGTCGCGAGGAGCGTGAACGGCACCATCGAGAGGCCGAGCCCCACCGCTACTGCAGACAGCCCCGGCAGGAATCCGGCGAGGTAGCTGCTGTGCGCGGTGGTGCTGGTCAGGAGAACCATCCCGGCCGCCCCGCCCGCCAGCCCGGCGATCGCCACCGGCCGCAGGCCACGGAGGCGCATGAGCGGTTGGGCGGCGCCGGCTCCCACCAGCGTCCCGACGGCGAGCGGTAGTAGCGCCAAGCCGGAGTGAAGGGGGTCGTAGCCGCGGACCCCTTGCAGGTACAGCGCGCTGAAGTAGTACATCGCGAAGACGCCGGACGTGCTCAGGAAGAAGCTGAGATTCCCGACGGTCAGAGACCGGGACCTGAAGAGGGTCAGAGGCATCAGCGGGCGCGGAACCCGCCGTTCCAGCAGGACGAACGCCAGCAGCAGGCCGCCCGCGATCGCCAGCATCGCGACCGTGCGATAGGAGCTCCAGCCCCACACCGGCGCCTTCGTCAGGCCGTACGTCAGCGAGATCAGACCGCACGTCGCCAGCGCGGCCCCTCCGAGATCGAAGCTGCCGGCAGCCCGCTCCCGGCGCCTCACCGACAGGTAGCGCAGCGCTCCCGCAAGGGCCAGAGTGCCAGCCGCAGCCGTCAGCACGAATATCCATCGCCACGACAGGAAGCTGGTAATGACGCCGCCGAGCACCAGGCCAAGCGCGACGCTCGCCACCTCGACGGCCGTCCAGGCGGCAAGCGCGCGGCTCCGCTCTGAGGGGTCCGGGAAGCTCGTCGTGAGGGTGGCGAGCGAGACGGGCGTCAGGAGCGCAGCTCCCAGACCCTGCAACGCCCGCCCTAGCACCATGACGTCCACGGACGGCGAGAGCGCGCCGATCGCGGCGCCGAGCGTGAACAGGCCGAGGCCGAGGCCGAACACGCGCTTCTGGCCGTACAGGTCGCCGGCCCTACCACCTAGGAGCAGGAAGCCCCCGAAGACCAGGAGGTAGGCATCGACGACCCACTGCAAGCTCCCGCGCGTGAAGCCCAGTGCCTGCTGGATGGATGGGAGCGCGATGGTGACGATGCTGGTGTCCAGCTCGACGGCGAACATGCCGAGACACACCACCACCAGGATGACCCACCGACGTTGCGCCTGCGCGCGAGCTGTCACGGATGGTGATGCGTTCATCCGATCCTCCTCCGCCGGTCGCGTGCCCAGGCGTTTTGACTCGGCACACGCCCCGCTGCGCCCGAAGCTAGCGACGCCGCAGGCCGCGGGTCAACGACCTGCCAGGTAAGCGGCAACGGACCGACAGTTACGTGACACGTCATTGGGGCGGGTGCCTGCCGGTGCTACCTTGATGGCGCGATCGGACCGCAGTGCGCGGTCTCTCGGTACGCCACAAGCGAGTTCGTGGCAACCAGCGACCGCGCGGCGAGGCGGCAGCTGGGCCGCTCACCGCGTGCGAGGAAGGGCTGGAGCTGCTGTTTCGCTCGTGCGGAGATGGAGAGTGAGGCCGACGTGCCGAAACCTAGCGATGAACGCGGCGCCTTTGGCGAGATGCTGCGCAAATGGCGCACGAGGCGCCGCTTCAGCCAGCTCGCGCTCGGTCTCGAGGCCGACGTGTCGACGCGCCACGTCGCCTTCCTGGAAACGGGCCGCGCGCAGCCGAGTCGCAGTATGGTGCTGCGCTTGTCAGACGCTCTCAACGCGCCCCTTGCGGAACGCAACCAGATGCTCGAAGCAGCCGGATTCGCGGCCGCCTTCCCATCGTTGGAGTTGGACGACGCGGCACTGGTCCCCGTCCGGAGCGCAATGCGAAGGCTCCTCACCGGTCACATGCCATATCCGGGCGTGCTCCTGAGCGGTACCTGGGACTTGCTCGACATCAACGCCGCCGGCCGCGCCCTCTTCGGGAACCTCCCCATGGGCACCAACATCATCGAGCTCGCCTTGGAGAGCGCGGAGCTGCGCGCCGCCATCGTGAACCTGCCGGAGACGCTGCAGGCCTTCGCCATCCGCTTGCGGGACGCCTCCCGCCGCGCCGGCGGCGACGCACGGCTCGACGGCTTGAGAGCTCGCCTCGACGCCGACCCTGCGCTCCGCGAGTGGGGGCGTGGCGAGCCCGAACCAGGCGAAGCGTTCCAGACCCTCCGCATTCGGAGCGAACAGGGGCAGCTGGCGCTGTTCAGCGGGACCGTCGAGTTCGGGATCGCCTATGCGGTCGCACTGCGCGACCTCCACCTGGAGCTGTACTTCCCCGCAAGCGAGGCTACCCGGGCGCATTTCGAGGCAGCTTCTCGAGCCTAGAGGGGAGCCTTGCGCCCGGTTCGTCGGCCGTGGCGGGCCGTCCGGGTCGGACCCGCCGAGCCGCTGAGCACGGTCACATGACGGACGCTACTCGACGTGGCTCTTGCGTCGAGCCGCTCGACAAGGCTAGAATCATCGCATGCGATACATCGCACACGATGCAATGACAGGTCAGGCCGATCTCGGCGATGCGGAGTTCGTGCGGCGCACCGTTCGCTCCTTGCACCGCTACCTCGAGAGACGCATCCAGGGCCAGGCCGAGAAGCAAGGCTTCACCCTGCCCCAGGTGCGCGTCCTGCGGCAGATCGTGGCCCACCCTGGCATCAACGTGAAACAGCTGGCCCAGGGCCTGGAGATCTCGCAGAGCACCACCTCGGGCATCGTCGCCCGACTCGCCGCCAAGGGCGTCCTCGAGAGGCGCCCCGACGCCTCCGACGGACGCTCTGCCGGCCTCTGGCCGACCGCTCCGGTCACCGACTTCATGGCGGGCGACCGCATGGAGTTCGTGAACGGCCCCGTGTCCGAGTTGCTCGGCAAGCTCAGCCCTGGAGACAGGAACGCCCTTCTGAAGGGCATGCACGCGCTTGCCGAACAGCTGGAACGGGTGCACGAGGCAGAGCATGCACGGGGTTGACTCCCTGCTGTCGGGCGGCGGGCCGACCTCGATCCTGGTCGTGGTCGCGGTGCTGGCGTTCCTGGTGTACCGGCAGGTCATGCCGCGCCGCCTGAGCGCTCGGAGCCTCATCATCATGCCCATCGTGCTCCTGTACTTCCTGTGGCGATCCACCGCATCCTTCCACGCGACCGGCTCCGCCGTGCTGGACACCGGCCTCGACGCCGCCGTGACGCTGGCGCTGGGCCTTCTCGCTGCCCGCCAGCTCCGCTTGTACCCCGACCCGCAAACGGGCCGCGCCATGGCCAGCGGATCGCTCCGCTACTTCCTGTGGTGGCTCGCCGCGGGCATCGTGAAGTCCGCCCTGGCAGTCGCCTTCGGGATCACGTCGCCCGCCGCAGTGTCGGGAGCCGAGATCCTGCTGCCCGTGTTCATCCTGGTGGTCACGCGCAACTCCTACCTCTACTGGAAGGCAACGCGGCTCGGCCTGCCGTTGCACTGAGCCCGCCGGGGCCTGCGCCCCAGGACCCGGGAGAGCCGCGAGGGTCTGCGGCGACAGCAGGCGTCGACAGCAGGCGTCGCCGCCTGGCCCGGACCGTGCACTCGGAAGGGCCCGGTGAAGCAGTCAACGCATGAGGCGATCTGCGGCAAGATACCGCTCTTCGCGGCCGCCGCGCCCGCGGTGGCTGCGCCGACGCCGGTCGTTGCGAGCCACGCCCCGAAGCGCCCCACCGGGTGGGGAACGCTCGCACACGCGCGATCGACCCCGCCGTCGACTACTCCGGCGAGCCGACGACGCTCGTCAGCTTCGAGCTGCGCGAAACGCCTGAGGGCACCGAGCTCACCATCACCGAAAGCGGCTTCGATGCCATCCCCATCGAGCGCCGCGCCGAGGCCTTCTCCCGCAACAGTGACGGTTGGGACGCGCAGACCATGCTCGTCGCCAAGTACCTCGCGCTCGCTCGCTGAATCGAGGACCCACCATTCCTGCTCCACGCGCGAATCCAGCTCCGACGGATGCCGTCGAGCTCTTCGCGGCTCTGGGTGACGGCACGCGACTGACGATCGTCGACAGCCTGTGCAACCGCGGCCCGCAATCGATCACAGCGTTGGCGAGGCATGCGCTCGTCACGCGCCAGGCCGTCACCAAGCACCTTCAGGTACTCGAAACGGCCGGCATCGCCACGAGCCGGCAACGCGGCCGTGAGAGGATCTGGCGGCTCGAGCCTGCCCGGCTCGCCTCTGCCCACCACTACCTCGACCTCATCTCCCGGCGTTGGGACGAGGCCATCGCCCGCCTGGAGGCACATCTTCAGAGCAAGCCATGAGGACGCCGACCGGCAGGACCTCGGCTCCCGCCACAGTGCCGGGTGCCCCGTCCCTTCGCGTTCAGGACAGTTGCCACTTCCACGAACGGGGCACCTTCTCCAAGCATGCGCACAAGGCCGCCACTCCGCACCACGGGCTGGGCGGCCGTCGGAGGTGGTTGCATGTCACGGCAGGACGCAGGTCGCGCGGCGAGCCGGCGCCAGATCATGGCAATCAAGTACCTGCATTCCCTCATCCTGCTGGGCATGTCGACGGCCGTCGTCTACATCCTCTTCTGCGGGCTCACCGGCAGGCGCGACAGCGCACTCTGGATCGCGATCGGTCTGATCCTGTTCGAATGCCTCGTCTTCCTCTCCAACCGCTCCCGCTGCCCGCTCACGACGCTGGCGATCGAACTCGGCGACAGCACCGGCAACGACTACCTCAGCGACCGGCTACTCCCGCAGGCCTGGATCCGCTACACCGTACCGGTGTGCGGAGGGCTCTTCGCCCTCGGACTGGCAACGTTGGCGCTCTCGGCGGCAATCAGGCTCATCAGGTAGCTGCCAACGGGTGGCGGCCTCGTCTGCAAAGCCACCTCCCGCGCGAGCACGACCCACGAAGGAAGCGCCCCCAGCGCACCTTGGTCGCCCCGAGGAAGCCCGACACCAGAACGAGAGACGCTCGACCTATCGCTTCGCACCGGAGCCGGCTGTCGCGAAACCGGGGTCCACGTCTTCGTGACGAATGGCCACGGCCTTCCCGAAGACGGTGACGCACGGGTCGAACACCTTCAGGCGGGCGGCGTGGTACGCGCCGGGGTCTTGATTGAAGTGGAAGAATTCCTGTGCCGCTCGCATTCTGCCCCCTACCCTGGCGTGAGCTTCGGGCTCGGGAAGGCAGTACGGCATGAGCCAGAGGATGATCGAGCGGGTGTCGCGGCTGGTGCTGGCGGCTCCGATGCGCTCGCGCACCGGCCGCCTCGTTGCCGTGGCACTGCTGGTGGCCGCCGAGCTGGCCGTGTGGAGGCTGGTGTACGCCACCGGCGGCACCACCTACGTCTACCTGCACGCGATGTACGTACCGGTCACCGCCGCGGCGGTGATCTTCGGCGCCTGGGGGGCGCTGGCCGCCGGTGTAGCCGGCGGCGCCCTGCTGGGCCCGTTCATGCCGCTGAACGTAGCGCTGGGCACCGCACAACCGGTGAGCGCGTGGCTGTACCGCGCGGGCTTCTTCGCCCTCACGGGTCTCGCGGTCAGCGCCTTCTCGGCGGCGCTGCGCTGGCGCTTGCGGCAGAACGAAGCGCTTCGCAGCCGCCTGGCCGACATCTACGGCCGCAATCTCCGGCTCTTCGCGAGCCTGGTCGCCGAGCGCGACGAGATGACCTCCGGCCACTGCGAGCGCGTCGCACAGAACGCCGTCGTGCTCGGCACGTACCTCCATCTTCCGGAGCACGACATCAAACTGCTCTACTGGTCCGGGTTGCTGCACGACCTCGGGAAGATCGGCGTGCCCGAATCCATCCTGCGGAAGCCGGGGCGATTGACGCCGGAGGAGTACGCCGCCATGAAACGGCACGCGCGCCTCGGCCGCGACATCCTCATGAGCATCGCGGAGGAGTTCGAGACCATCGCCGACGGCGTGTGGTCGCACCACGAGCACTGGGATGGCGGCGGCTACCCGCGCGGGCTCAAGGGCCACGACATCCCGCTGTTCGGGCGCATCCTGGCGCTGGTGGACGTGTTCGAGGCGCTCACCTGCGACCGGCCCTACCGGCAGGCCATGCCGCGAGAACAAGCACTGGCGATCGTGCGGGAGGGCATCGGCACGCAGTTCGAGCAGCAGCTGGCCGAGCTCTTCCTGGAGGCGTGCGCCGCCGGCGCCATCACCATCAAGGCCGAGCCGGAGCCGCTCTACGACAGCTTCGTGACCTCGGTGCTGCAGCATCCGCACGACGCAACCCAGACGCTCGTCTCCAACCTCGTTGACGCTGCCGCATGACTCTAGCCGCCGTCTCTGGCCAGGGAATCGTCACCTTGGATAGAGGCCGTTATCCATGGTGGGGCCGGAGCCAAGCGGTTCCTCAGGACGGGAGGCGGGATCTCCCTTGAATACGGAGGTGGCAGCTACGCTTCGCGTCTCGACAATGGGCGTTGTCAGGTCGCCAGACGGTCGCCCCGCTCCGCGCAGCTTCAGCTCATTCGCGCTCGAGGCCGAACACTCAAGGGTCGGTCCGCGCGTCCTCCAGCACCTCAGCGATCACGTGGCGGGCACTGCTGGCAAGTGTGGGATTGGTGTCCTGGTAGTAGGGGAGCTGGATCAGCGCGACCGAGAGAGCCCAGGCGCGGCCCCGCCTCCAAGTGGCGGCATCCCCGTGGAGGGCCGCCCGGTAGCGGTCTCGGGCTGCCGGGGGCAGGAGGGTCCAGGCGACGAGCATGTCCGCAGCGGGGTCGCCGGCGCCTAGGCCGCCGAAGTCGATGACGGCTCGGAGATGGCCATCGCGGCACAGCAGGTTGTCTGGCTTGAGGTCACCGTGGATCCAGACGGGCGGCCCCTTCCAAGGTGGCAGAGCGAGCCCGCGCTCCCAGGCAGCGCTGACGGCGTCGGTATCCAGTTGCCCTTCCAATGCTGCGATGGCTTTGCGAACATCGGCGTCCTGTTCGGTCAGGTCCACGCCACGACCGGCGCGCGGCGCGCCCGCGGTGTCGACGCGCCGCAGCGACAACACGAACGATGCCACCTCAGTGGCGAGCGTCCGCGCATCAGCGAGGGCCCCGATCCCGGCAGGCTCCCCCTCAATCCAGCGGTATACGGACCAGTGCCACGGAAAGCCTTCACCTGGCCCGCCCATCGCGACAGGCGTCGGGATCTCGACCGGAAGGAGCGGGGCCAACCTAGGTAGCCAGCGTTGCTCCTTGTGGACATCGTCCACGGCCCAGTGGACGCGCGGAAGTCGGACCAGCATGTCACTACCGAGCCTGAACAGGGCGTTGTCCGTGCCTGCAGACTTCACGCGAACGAGCGGCAGACCAGCCCAATGCGAGAACTGTGTCGCTACGAGGCGCCGGACGAGCGTCCCGTCGATATAGATCTCCTCGGCATGCATCTTGGTGTGCGTCACGGTGTAGGCCCCTCGGTGGCGGTGCCATACCTCGGCGGAACGTCCCTTCGCCCAAGAACAAGGGCTACTCCGTCGCCCTTCTGTTGACCCGACTCCAAGAACTCTACAGCCGATCCCGTGCTGCGGGGTTCGAAGCCTTGCCATTGCTTGTGTTCCGGGCGGCCGCTTGTCGCAATATCCTGCCCTGGTGCGCTGACGATGCGGCGCTAGGCTGGCGACTAGGGCG
>CAZBZU010000004.1:115966-138838 GCA_964496495.1 uncultured bacterium | reverse complement strand
CGCATGCTGGGCACGCTGGGGGCGTGCGGCGACGCCTCGTGCAGCTCGACCTGGCTGCAGAGCTTCAGCGCGGTGAGCATCCGCATGGCGCGCGACCAGCAGCTGCCCTTGAACCCCGAGAAGATCAGCGGGCCTTGCGGCCGGCTGATGTGCTGCCTGCAGTACGAGCACGACCTCTACAAGGAGCTCCTCAAGGGCATGCCGAAGAAGGGCGGGCGCGCCTGCCACGAGGAGAGCGGGACGTGCGGCCGGATCGTGAAGCTCAATCCGCTCAAGGGAACGGTGGACCTTCGCACCGACGAGGGTTCGGTCGAGGAGTACCCGGCCGGCGAGGTGCAGCGCGTCCGCAACTGATGGCGCCGCCCGGCTCAACCGGGAGCGAGCCTGCGGAGGTCGAGCACCAGCGTGGTGAAGGCGAGCTGCGCGCTGGCGTAGGCGGCCAGCGCCGCCTCGCAGCGCTCCACCGCGTCGACTGCGGCGGCGTAGCGCGGCGCAGGCCAGGCGCGCAGCGTCTCCCGCAGCAGGGTCAGCGGCGAGATGGCGCCGTCGTCGTCAGCGGCGCCATCGTCGGCGGCCTCGGCAAGCTTGGCCACCCTCTCGGCGGCCTCCAGAGCGTCGATCAGGTCGCCGTTCAGGGCCGCCACCAGGCCCGCCACCGCGTCGCGCGCCTCGCTGAACCCCTCGAGGTCGGAGCGCGCCCGCTCGAGCGGCCCGGGTAGCCCCAGCCGCAACGCCGGGTGTGGCCCGAGATCGCGGTAGCTGTCCACGTCCACCGCCCCCAGGCGCACGCAGGCGCAGCGGGAGGCGACCGTCGGCAGCAGCGCCTCGGGGCCGCTGGCGATGAGGACCACCAGCGCCCAGGCGGGCGGCTCCTCCAGCATCTTGAGGAAGGCATTGGCCGCGGCGGGCGTGAGGCTCTCGGCGTGGTCGAGGATGGCGACGCGCCGCCGGAAGCGCGGCCGGCGCTCGAGCCAGGGTCCCAGCGGATCGGGGTCGCCCTGCGCTCTGTTGACGAGCTGGTCGATGGTGATCTCGCGCCGCCGGCGGCTGCGGCCGGAGCGGGTGGTACGGCCGGGGGCCACCTCGCGCAGGTCGGGATGCTCGCCGGCGCCCAGCGCGCGGCAGCTCGAGCAGCGCCCGCAGGGTCGAGACGGCGGCTCCGCCTGGCAGTTGAGCAGCGCCGCCAGCCAGCGTGCGACCGGGCGCCGGCCGACCCCCTCGGGCCCGGCCAGCAGGAGCGTGTGAGGGCCGTCCGAGTCGAACAGGCGCCTCAGCTCGACCCGTACGGCCTCGTGACCGACGATCTCTGGAGCGAGACTCACCGGCCGACGGCGAGCCGCGACGCCAGCACCTCGGGGTAGCCGGCGGCGCGCACCGCCTGCTGCACCGCAGCCACATCGAACTCGACGCGGAACATCTCGAGCGTGTGCGCGGTGTCGTCGAACAGTGCGTAGGCTGCCAGCGGGATGCTGTCGCGGGGCTGGCCCACCGAGCCGGGGTTGGCGAACACGCGCGCCTTGGGAGGGATGCGGTAGAGGGCGCGCTCGTGCCGGAACTGCACGGTGCGCCACATGACGTCCGAGGGCCCCTCGACCGCGGCGAAGATCTTGGGCACGTGGGTGTGGCCCACCAGGCACAGCTGCTGCTGCAGGCTGGGCAGGTTCGCCTGGGCGCTGCCGATGGTGGCGAGGTACTCCCAGGGGGAGCGCAGCGCACCGTGCGCCGCCTCCCAGCCGTCCCCCACCACGTGCTCCTTCAGGTTCTCGAGGAACTGCAGGCTGTCGTCGCTGAGCTCCGGCAGCTGCTTGGCCAGCACCTCGGTGACCAGCCCCTCCTCACGGTGGTCGCCGGCCCTGCCGCCGGCGAGTCCCAGGAGCGCCGCGTCGTGATTCCCCAGGATCGCCACCGTCGGCTGCAGCGAGCGCAGTAGCGACACCACCCGCTCCGCATCGGGGTAGTACCCGACCGCGTCGCCCAGGAACAGCACGGCGTCGTACCCGCGGAAGTCGGCGTGGCGCAGCACCGCCTCGAGAGCTTGAGCGTTGGCGTGCACGTCACTCAGCACCAGGTAGCGCATGCCCTTCGAAGATACCACCCGCTCGCCGCGGGTGACGGCCGCGGAATGTCCGATGCCCAGGGCTATACTGAGGCGATGCCCGGCCTGTTCACGCGACGCGGGCCTGCCGCCCGGGCAGCGCCCACCGAGGGCGCGCGCGTTGCCCCTCGACTCGGAGCGAGGGCAGCGCGCGCGCTGGTGTTGGCGGTCGTGCTGGGCGGGGCGTCGGCGGCGCTGGCACAGATCTCGGTGCCGACCTTCGGCACCCGCGGCGGCGTCCCCGACAACCTGGTCGCCTCGTTCATGCCGGTGCTGCGGCAGGCGGTGGGCGTTGCCACGGGCCTGAAGGTGAGCTCCGGCGAGCTGGTGACGCCTGGCATCGCCGGCAGCCTCGAGCCGGAGTTCGCGCGCCTCATCGCCGAGCTTGACAACGCTCGCTACGCCGTCTCCGGGGAGATCGCGCGCAACGCGGCGGGCGTCGGGGAGCCCTACACCGTCAACCTGATCGTGGTGGACGCCCAGAGCAAGCGCAACACCGATCTCATCAGCCGGCCGCTGCAGCCCGATGCCATGGCGGAAACGGCGCGCACGCTGGCGGCTGCGATCGCCGGCTTCACCGGCGCGGCGGTCAGCCTGCCTGCGGGCAGTGCCGGGCTGTTCGTCTCCAGCGAGCCCGGTCACGCCGAGGTGTCGCTGGACGGGGTGGCGGTGGGCCGGACCTCGGCCCTCGACGTGCTGATGCTGAAGCCGGGCCGCTACCAGCTGGAGGTTCGCAAGGAGGGGTTCTTGCCGGAGACGCGCAGCGTCGACCTTCGCGCGGACGACACCAGCTTCGTGCACGTCATCCTGACGGCGATCTCCGGCGGCAGCATCCAGATCTCGACGACGCCGACAGCGCGGGTGTACCTGGACGGCGCGCGGGAGGGGGAGACGCCGCTGACGCTCTCGGCCCTTCCCGGCAGTCACACCGTGAAGCTGGTCCGTGACGGCTTCAAGACGGAGAGCTTCAGCGCTCTGGTCCGCAACTACCGGGTGACACGTGTGGCGGTGTCACTGCAGCCGGCCGGCGACCCGCTGGTCTACTGGGCGGAGCACCGCACCGACATCGTGCTGGTCGACGGCGTGTTGCAGAGAGGCGGGTATGCCGAGGGACTGACGCCCGGGCTTCACACCTTCGAGCTCAGGGGACCTGCCGGCGACCGCAGCTACCTGCGCGCCGTCCCCAATCACGGCGTGTTCGAGCTCGACCTGAAGAGCGGCGAGCTGGTGCCCCGCGGCCCCTGAGCGACGCGAACGCGCCGGCGCCGAGGGCTCACTCCGGGAAGGTCACCGGCAACTGGTAGCTGATCCCCAGGCTGGCCGCGCGGCCTGCCGGGCCCGCGGCGGCGACGCCCCGGACGTGAACCTGGCCAGGTCCCAGGTCGACGTCGAGGCCCAGGCTGGCGCGGTAGGGCGGGACGTCGAGCCGGAACGGCTGGGCCTCGAGCGAAAGCGATGCGCTCACCGGGCCGAGCTGCTGCCCGAGGCCGACGGTGGCGCCGGGGGACGGCCCCCGGGGAGACCAGCCGAGGTAGACGGCGCCATCGAGGTCGGGCGCCTCGCGGCGTTTGACGGTAAGGCCGACGCCCAGCGCCGCGTCGATGGCGGCCAGGTGGGGCGTGGCGTACCCCAGCGCCCGCAGGGACAGCTCGTTGCGACCGATGGCGCGCAGGAAGCGGACGCGAGCGTTCAACCGCGCGGCCGTGCCGGCAGCGACGAGGTAGACCTCGGGGCTCGCCTGCAGCACCACGTCGCGGCTCGCCCGGCCACTGACGTCGAGCGAGGCGCCCAGGCCGCCGCCGCCGAAGTCGGGCCTGGCGTCTCCGGCCAGCGCCAGCGGATCGAAGCGCTGCGGGTCGCCGGTGAAGGCGGAGAGACGCACGCCAAGCGCCAGCGGCCCGAGCACGCCCCGTACGGCCAGCTCGCCCTGGGCCTGGGCGTCGGTTCGCAGCGACACGCCACCCTCGCCGATGAGGTTGCCGAGGGGTCCGAAGGTGGTGTTGGCCTGCACCCCGAAGTCGAGCTGAGCGCTGCCGTCGAACGCCAGCCCCAGGTCCACGCGCGCGTCGCCCGCGCGCGCTCCCAGGACCCGCACGGACACCCGCGCGGCCGCCGGAGACGCCCCCGTCCCCGGGCCGTTGAGAGCCCCCGAGACCCCGAGGGCAAGCGTCTGGCCGTGGGCGCAGGCCGCCACGGCAAGCACCAGCATCGGGCCGAGCAGGGCGACGAGCCGTCTGCGCACCGGGATCACGGCTCCAGTGTGCCAGGGCGGCGCCAGGCAGTGCCAGCGCTCGTCACGGCGACGCGGCTCGCGGTTGCCGCCGATCCCTCGACGACGGGTCCGGAGCGGCGGGTGCTAGACTGTGCCGCGATTCTCGCGAGGCCCGCAGGGCGGGACCCCCTCGCTCGATCGACGTCAGGATCCTTGCTATGACCATCATCGGACACGTCACCGTACTCCCGCGCATCCCCGAGCCCATCGAGCGGCTCGAGGAGCTCGCCCACAACCTCTTCTGGACCTGGGACCCGGACTCCAGGCGCCTGTTCCGCCGGCTCGACCGCGAGCTGTGGGAGGCGTCCGACCACAACCCCATCGCCCTCATCCGCGACATCCGGCAGGAGCGGCTCGACGCTGCCGCCGCCAACGCCGACTACCTCGCCATGTACCAGGCGGTGCTCGAGCGCTTCGACGCCTACCTCACCACGGCCAGCTGGTTCCAGAGCACCGGAGGCAACGGGGCCGATCTCTACGCCTACTTCTGCGCCGAGTACGGCTGGCACGAGGCGGTGGCCCTCTACTCCGGGGGCCTGGGGGTGCTGGCCGGCGATCACACCAAGGCGGCCTCCGATCTGGGCGTGCCGCTGGTGGCTGTGGGCCTGTTCTATCCCGAAGGCTACTTCCACCAGCGGGTGGCGTCCGACGGCCGGCAGGAGGCGGTCTACGTGCGTCACAGCCCGGAAGATCTGCCGCTCACGCTGGCGGTGGACGACGGCGGCAAGCCGGTGGTGGCGACGGTCGAGGTGTTCGGCCGCGAGGTGGCGCTGCGGGCCTGGACGGTACGGGCCGGGCGGGCGCGCGTCTACCTGCTGGATGTCGACGTCGCCGCCAACACGGCGGAGGACCGCAAGCTGCTGAGGCGCCTCTACGGTGGCGACCAGCGCACTCGCGTGGCGCAAGAGGTCGTCCTGGGCGTCGGCGGTGTCCGGATGCTGCGGGCGCTGGGCGTGGCGCCGACGGCGTGGCACATGAACGAAGGACACAGCGCCTTCATGGTACTGGAGCGTTGCCGCGAGCTGGTGGAGGCCGGCCTGGGCTTCGACGAGGCGCGCGAGGCGGTCACCGCCAGCACCCTGTTCACGGTTCACACCCCCGTGGCGGCGGGCAACGATGCCTTCCCCTTCGATCTGATCAACCAGAGCTTCGGGGCCTACCGCGACAGCCTGGGCCTGAGCGAAGGCGAGTTCCACGCTCTCGGCAGGGCCGACCACGGTTGGGGCGCGGTGTTCAGCATGCCGGCCCTGGCGCTGCGCTTCTCGTCGGGCCGGAACGGCGTGGCCGAGCTGCACGGCGAGACGAGCCGACGTATCTGGAGCGACCTGTGGCCCGACGTGCCGGTCTCCGAGGTACCGATCGGCCACGTGACCAACGGGGTGCACCTGTCCAGCTGGATGGCGCCCGAGGTCCAGGACCTGATCGGCAGCGTGCTGCCCGCCGACTGGCCGCAGCGCTTCGACGATCTGTCCATGTGGGATGACGTCCACAAGCTCGACGACGTGGCGCTGTGGCGGGTCCGGCGCACCGTCAAGCAACAGAGCGTGGCCTTCCTGAGGCGGCGGGTGCTGCGCCAGCTCGACCGCCAGGAGGCGAGCCCCACGGCTCTCAAGGACACCGGCAAGCTGTTCGACGCGGGCGCCCTCACCATCGGCTTCGCGCGGCGCTTCGCGACCTACAAGCGGGCGACGTTGATCTTCCACGACCTGGGCCGCCTGGAGCGGATCCTGGCCGACCCCGAGCGGCCGGTGCAGCTGGTGTTCTCCGGCAAGGCGCACCCGGCGGACGAGCCGGGGCAGGCTCTGATCGCCCGCATCCACAACCTCTCCAAGGCCCCCGGCTTCGCCGGCCGCATCCTGTTCGTCGAGGACTACGACATGGCCGTCGGGCGAGCCCTCACCCGCGGCGTCGACGTGTGGCTCAACAACCCGCGCCGGCCGTTGGAGGCGTCCGGGACCAGCGGCCAGAAGGCAGCGATGAACGGCGTGCTCAACCTCTCGATCCTGGACGGCTGGTGGCCGGAGGGGTTCGACGGCAAGAACGGCTGGGCCATCGGCGGGGGACGCGCCTTCGAGGACGAGGAGCGCGCCGACGCGGAGGACGCCGACGCGCTCTACGCCATCCTCGAGCGCGAGGTGGTTCCGCTGTACTACGACCGCGATGCCGAGGGCGTGCCGCACCAGTGGCTGGACCGCGTCAAGGAGGCGATCGCCACCGTGGCGCCGGGCTTCAACGCGCAGCGCATGGTCAAGGACTACGTGACGCGCTACTACGCGCCCGCCTCGGAGCGTGGCCGGGCGCTGCAGGAGGGGAACTACCGCGTCGCTAGCGAGCTGGCGGCCTGGCGCAAGCAGGTGGCCGAGCTGTGGCCGAAGGTCTCCTTCCAGGGGATGCCGATGGCGGACCGGGTTCGTCGCATCGGCGAGGAGCTGGAGGTCACCGCGGTGCTCGACGCGCGCGAGCTGCGCTACGACGACGTGCGGGTGGAGCTCGTCTACAGCAGCGAGGAGGCCGCCTTGCAGCACCACATCCACGTCGTCGAGATGGAGCGCGGCGAGGCGTACCCAGATGGCGGCAGCGTCTATCACGCGCGCTTCACGCCCGAGGTGAGCGGGCGCCTGGCCTACGGGGTACGTGCCTACGCCGTGCACCCGGCGCTGGCGACCCCCTTCGACGCCGGCGCGATCCGCTGGGGGTAGCGGGCGCCGCGCGGCGGTCCGGGCCGGGCCCGCTCGGGTCAGGCGCCGGGCAGCTCCAGGTCGGTGATGACCACCAGCCGGTCACGCGCCTGAATCGCGCGGGCGGGGTAGCGGTCGAGGTCGCCGTCGCCCGCCAGCGTGGCCTCCAAGGCGGCGCGCTTGTTCTCGCCCTCGACGAGGAAGGCGACGGTCCGGCTGCGACTCAGGAGCCCGGCGCCGAGGCTGAGGCGAACGCGCTCCCCCGGCGGCCGCACCACCAGCGTGGGCTCGTCCCGGAGCGCGGCGCCGGTACCGGGGAAGAGGCTGGCGGTGTGGCCGTCCGCGCCGAGGCCGAGGAGCGTCAGGTCGAAGCCGCCGTGCTCGCCGAGCACCCGCTCCAGGTCGCGGGCGTAGGCCGCCGCGCTGGCCTCGGGGCCGTCGAGGTGCGGCCACGGGAAGAGCTGCTCCGTGGGTACCGGGACGTCCGCCAGGAAGGCGGCGATGGCGGTGCCCGCGTTGCTGTCGGGGTGGTCGCGCGGAACGAAGCGCTCGTCTCCCCAGAACACCCAGGTCTGCCGCCAGGGCAGCTCGGCGCGCTCGGCCAGGGCGCGGTAGAGGGGGAGCGGCGTGGAGCCTCCCGAGAGAGCCACGACGAACCGGCCCGAGGCCGTCACCGACGTCACCATCGCCTGCTCGAAGAGCTCGAGTGCCGCGGCGGGTACGTCTGGGACGTGGATGATGTCGGTCCGGCGCACGCGGCGAGTATACCGGCGCTGCGGCGGGGCGCCCGGCGCGGTGGGCACGCCGGCGTCGGCGTAGGTAGACTGCGCTATGACCCCGACACGAGACGACGCCGTGGCGCTGATGGAGGACTGGACCGCGTCAGACAGCCTCCGCAAGCACATGTACGCCGTCGAGGCGGCCGTCGCTGCCTACGCGCGGCACTTCGGCGAGGACGAGGCGTTGTGGTCGGTCGCTGCGATCTTGCACGACTTCGACTACGAGCGCTTCCCCAATCCCGACCACGACGACAGCGGTCACCCCTGGGTGGGTGTGCGCAAGCTTCGCGAGCTCGGCTACCCCGAGGAGGTCACCACCGCCATCCTGGCGCACGCCGACTACACCGGCGTGCCGCGCGAGAGTCTGCTCGACAAGACGGTGTTCGCCTGCGACGAGATCACCGGACTGATCACGGCGGCGGTGCTGGTGCGCCCGGATAGGGACATCGCCAACCAGACGGTGAAGAGCCTGAAGAAGAAGTTCAAGGACAAGGCCTTCGCTCGGGGCGTCAACCGCGACGATGTGCGCGCCGGGGCCGAGGAGCTTGGCGTGGAGCTGTGGGACCACGTCGCGTTCGTGCTGGAGGCGATGCAGGATCGGGCGCCGCTGCTCGGACTCGACGGGCGCCTGGCCGAGAGCTGAGCCGAGCCGCGACCGTGAGGCAGGCGTGCGTCGGGGCCGCCGCGGCGGCGGCTCGCCGGCGCGGCGCGGTCACGAGGCTCAGCGGAAGCGCTGAGGCGAGCGGCGCGACTGGGTGATGGTGCGCTCGGGCGACTCCGTGCGCGGGGTGCCGAAGATGCCGTCCAACCCGCCCACCGCCTCCAGCGCCCGCTCGGCGGTCTCCTCGCCGTAGTCGACGATGAGGCGGAAGTCGCGGAAGGACTCCACGCGCACCTCCGGCATGTCCAGCCGGATGCGCAGGTCCGCTGGATGCAGGCCGTACTGGATGTCCACCAGGATCGCCTGCATGATGTCGCTGGAGCGGAACAGCATCTGCGCCATAGGGGTGCGCCGCTCGAGCCGCACCGTCTGGACCATACGCTCCCACCAGCCGCTGTCGTGGGACGCGCCCGCGTACACCGAGCGGCGCGGCGAGGTGACGTCGGAGGCGATGGAGCGGGTGGCGCCGAGGAGGGTGGCGGCGGCCACCGGCAGGTTGTTGACGATGCCGCCGTCGGCCAGCGTGCGACCGTGCAGCTCGATGGGCTCGAAGGCGCCGGGGAAGCTGCTGGACGCCCGAACGGCTCGGACCAGGTCCCCTTCCATGTGCACCACGCCCTCGCCGGTCTCGATGTCGGTGGTGGTCACCGCCAGGGGGAGCTTCAGCTGCTCGAAGGTGGCCGGAAGGTGAGCCGCCAGGAACGACTCCAGGCGGTCGCCCTTGAACAGCCCGGTCTGCAGCGAGAGGTCGACGACCTCGCGCCAGCTGGTGGTGTCGGCCAGGCGATAGAGGTCGTCGGCACGCTGCCCGTTGGCGTAGAGGGCGCCCAGGATGGCGCCCATGGAGGTGCCCGCGATGACGTCGAAGTGAGCGCCCTCGCGCTCCAGTACGCGCAGCACACCGATGTGCGCGAAGCCCCGGGCGCCTCCGCCGGAGAGCACCAGTCCCACGCGTCCCTCGTCCAGAGCGGCCTCCATGTCCCCCAGCCTAGCACGGCCTCAGGAGGACGTCCGTGCCGCCACAGACGACGTTCGTGCCCCTCGCAGGGGCGCTGCGCGGCGGTGGCGGCGCCAGCCGCTGAGTTGCCGCCGGACGGCCCGCCGACGACGCCCGAGCGACCTCGCCCGCGCGATGGGCGTGACCTCGTCCGTCACGGGCGGGCGCCAGGCTCGCTTGCCTGGCGCCCGCCCGCCACGGAACTCAGGGTGGTGCCCCGTCTACGGGGTCGTGGAGCCGCCCGAGCCGCCGCTGCCGGATCCGGAGTTCTGGTTCTGCTGCTGGACCACCTCGAGGGTGACCTCGACGGTGCGCGTCTTGCCGTTGTTCGACACCTCGAGCGTCACCGTGTCGCCCGCCTTCTTGGAGAGCACGAGCTTCTGGAGGTCGGTGACGGTGCTGATCTTCTGCCCGTCGGCCTTGAGGATGATGTCGCCGCCGGCAGGGTAGTTCTGGCCGTTGACGGTCGCCTGGTAGGAGGGGCCCTTCAGGCCGGCCTTGGCGGCCGGGCCGCCCGGCGACACCTGCATCACGACGGCGCCGTAGTCGGGCATGTTGAGGGTGCTGCGCACGTCGGAGGGGAAGTTGTCCACCCCGATGACCGAGACGCCGATGCGCGGCTTGTCCTGGATGGTGAGCGCCTGAGCGTAGACGCCGGTGAGGCCGCCCTTCCTCAGCTCGGGAAGCGTCTTCTGAACGAGGCTGACGGGAACCGCGAAGCCGATGCCGATGTTGCCGGCCTGGCCGCCCGCGGCCATGCCGGGGATGATCATGGTGTTCAGGCCGATGACCTGGCCGGCGGAGTCGATCAGGGGGCCGCCGGAGTTGCCGGGGTTGATGGCGGCGTCGGTCTGGATCATCGGCACCTTCACCTGGCCGATGCTGGGGAGCTGCCGCCCCATCGCCGACACGATGCCTTGCGTCACCGTCGACTGGAAGCCGAACGGGTTGCCGATGGCGATGACCTTCTGCCCCACCTGCAGGTGGTCGACGTTGCCCATCGGGATGGGCTTGGCGTTGCTCGGCAGGTCACCCTGATTGTCGAGCTGCAGGAGCGCCAGGTCGTAGTCGGGGTCGGCACCCACGACGTGGACGGGAAGCTCCTTCTGGCTGTTGGGGAACACCACCGTCAGCTTGGCGCCGCTCAGCATCTTCACGTTGCCCTGCTGGAGGGCGTCCTTCACCACGTGATAGTTGGTGATGATCTGGCCCTGCTGGTCGATGACGAAGCCGGAGCCGGTCGCCTGCAGGGTCTGTTGCTGCTGCGGAATGAACGGCTGGAACTGGGGTGGAACGGTCTGTCCCTGGAAGGGGTTGACGCGCTGGCCCTTGACGGTCACGTTGACGGCCACCACGCTGGGCCCGTAGGTCTTGACGATGTTGACGGTGTTCTGCTCGTCCTGCAGCAGCGCCGATGGCTGGCTCGTGGACGTGGTCGCCTGACTCGACCCGGCGGCCGATTGCGCGTTCACGCTGGGGAACAGTAGAGCGCCGGCGAGCATCAGACCCGCGGTGACCGCGAGCGTGGTGATGCCAACTACGAGGCGTTTGCGAAGCAAGGTTCTCCTCCTTCCGAATGGCCGTCGCCGGCCTTCGGTCGCGGTTGATATCGGACGCGTGGTCGCGTCTCGAGCGGGCCCGCACAACCCGCCCTTCCTCGGTCACTCTAGCCATCCCCGGTTAACGTGAACGGAGACCACAATGAAGTTCCTGAGCATCGCGCGGTGTTCGCCGGGGGCGTCGTCACTCTCTTGCACGCCGTCCATGCCACGCCTGCAGGCGCCACGCGGACACCTCCAAGGTAGCAGGGCGGATGCGGGCAACGGCCCCACCCGCGTGACATGGCCGCTGCCAGCGGAATGGGTTAGGCTGGTCGCAGGTAGGTGCCTGCGCATGAGCGAAGCCCAGGTTCAGCAACGCATCTCCGAGGTGCTCTCGGAGTCCGGCGTCAGCGCCGAGCAGGTCGGTGACCTGGCGAGCCAGCTGCTATGGCGCATCGGTCGGGTGAGCGACGAGGGGCCGGTCACCGTCAGGGTGGGACTGGCGTCGAGCGCGACGCTCTTCCAGGACCTCCCGCGGCTGCGTACGGCCAGCGACAGCGAGATCGCGGCGGCGGTGGAGGAGAACGCGGTCCGGGTCGAGTGGGTGGGCCCGAGGCCGCGCGGTGCCGCGTAAGAGGTGAGGGCGTGGATCTGACGCACGAGGTGAGCTTCGTTCTGGACCTGGAGCTGCCGCCTGAGCCGGCGCGCGCGTTCGTCCGGGACGTTCCCAGGTCGCTGTCGCAGGCGACCTTCCTGGCCGATCTGCAGGTCATCCACGGCGAGCCCGACGTGGTCACGGCGACCCTGCCTGTCAACGCCGCGCTCTTCGGCCAGCGCGAGCTGCCGTTCCGTTCCGAGCTGACCTTCACGGAGGCGGGCGCCCGCCTCAGGGGGCTGCCCCTCACGCCCAGCGGCCCGGGCTGGGCGGAGGTGTCCGGAGACGCGGGAGTGCTGCCCGCAGGGACCGGCTGCCGCGTCGAGTACCGCTTCTCCATCACCATCCACCTGGCGCTCCCCGCTCCCGAGAAGTGGGGCGGGCGGGCGCTTCTCAGCATGATCGCGTTCACGGCGCGCAACGTCCTCGAGGGCGTGATGGCGAGCTTCCCGGCCGCGGTGCGTGCCGCCGCCCGCGAGGTCGAGGCCGCCTGGGCGTAGGCGGCGCGACGTCCCCTACTTTCCGACGCAGAAGTTGGCGAAGACGCTGGCCAGCGTCTCCTCGGCGATATCGCCGCGTCCCGTGACGCGGGCGAGCGCCTGCAGTGCGTCCTGCAGCTCCAGCGAGGCGACGTCGGCCGGCGCTCCCAGTGCGCCCGCGAGGTGCTCGCGGGCGCACTCCAGGGCGTGCGCCTGACGCTCGTTGGTGATCCACAGCTCGCCGCTCTCGGCGCCCTCGAGCAGCCGCCCACGGATGGCCCCCTTGAGCGCCTCGAGCCCCTCGCCGGTGACCGCCGAGACCGCCAGCGGCGGGGGCTCGACGCCAAGCTCCGACCAGGCCGGTGGCAGGTCCGCCTTGCTGGCGACCGCCAGGGTCCGCCCCGGCGGCAGCTCCCGGATCAACGCCTGCGCCTCGTGGTCGAGCGGTTCCGAACGATCGAGCAGCACCAGGCACAGGTCGGCCGCCCCGGCGATGCGGCGCGAGAGAGCCACGCCGCTCGCCTCGACGGCATCCTCGGCGCCGCGGATGCCGGCGGTGTCGATCGCGGTGATGGGCACGCCGCCCAGCGATAGCGGCGCTTCCAGGTAGTCACGCGTCGTGCCGGGCGCCGCGCTGACGATGGATCGCTCGAAGCCGAGCAAGGCGTTGAGCAGGCTGGACTTGCCTGCGTTGGGGCGGCCCAGCAGCGCCAGGCGCGCGCCCGTCCGGCTGATCCGGCCCGCCTCCGCGGTCGCCAGCAGCCGGTCCACCCGCGCTAGCGCCCGGCCGAGCGGTGCGTCGAGCTCGGCCTCGGGAACCCCCTCCTCGGGGTAGTCGAGGCTCGCCTGCAGCGCCGCGTAGGCCCGCGTGACATCGTCTTGGATGGCATCGAGCGCCTCGCCAAGAGCGCGGCCGAGGCCCAGCGCCGCACTGCGCCTGGCGCTGTCCGACTGCGCGTCCACCATCGCCAGGACGCTCTCCGCCTGCGCCAGATCGAGCCGGCCTCCCAGGAACGCGCGCAGGGTGTACTCTCCCGGGCCGGCAGGTCGAGCGCCATGCAGGAGGCACAGGTCGAGCACGGCCCGCAGCACCGCCGGCCCACCGTGCGTCTGGATCTCGACGAGGTCCTGGCCGGTGTACGAACGGGGCTCCCGGAAGGTGAGCAGCACGGCCTCGTCGACGAGCTCCTCGCCGCCGTCCGCCGCCGCGCTCACCACCCGGCCGACGAGCGCGCGCCCGGCCGGGCGACGGCTCGGCGGAGCGCCGCGCGCGGGCCGGAACACGGCATCGGCGACGGCATACGCTGCCGGCCCGGATACCCTGACCACACCGATCGCCGCCCTACCGGGGGCGGTCGCGATGGCGGCGATGGTGTCGCCGGTGGGCGGCAGGGGCACGTCAGCCTGCTCCGGCCGCCACGTCCTCGAAGGCGGCGGCGGCGGCCTCCACCACGGCGTCGACGTCCGCCGGACCGTGTGCGTAGGAGAGGAAGGCGGCCTCGAACTGGCTCGGCGGCCACCACACCCCGCGCGCGAGCAGCCCGTGGAACCAGCGCCCGAAGGCCCCCACGTCGCAGGCGGCGGCACCCTCGAAGTCGCGCACCCTCGCGTCCTGGCCGGGGGTGAAGAACACCGTCAGCATGGAGCCGACGCGGTTCACCCGGACCGGCACCCCGGCGGCGGCCGCTGCTGCGACGAGACCGTCCTCGAGCCGGCGCCCGCGGGCCTCCAGGACCTGGTAGACGTCGGCGGCCCCGTCGATCGCGCGCAGCGTCGCCAGGCCCGCCGCCATCGCCAGCGGGTTGCCGGACAGCGTGCCCGCCTGGTACACGGGCCCGAGCGGCGACACCTGCTGCATCAGGGCCTCCCTGCCGCCGTAGGCGCCGACCGGCAGGCCACCGCCCACCACCTTGCCCCAGGTCACCAGGTCGGGCTCGAGGTCGTAGCGCTCCACGGCGCCGCCGCGGGCCAGCCGGAAGCCCGTCATCACCTCGTCGACGATCATCGCGGCGCCGTGCTCGCGCGTGAGCGCCCTTATCGCCTCCAGGAAGCCGGGCGCCGGCGGCACCACCCCCATGTTGCCTGCCACCGGCTCCACGATGACCGCGGCGATGGCCCCGCCGTGTTCCCGGAACAGCCGCGCCAGAGCCTCGCCGTCGTTGTAGCGCGCCACCAGCGTGTCGGCCGCCGCTCCCGCCGGCACCCCGGCGCTGGACGGCACTCCGGTCGTCAGCGCGCCCGACCCCGCGGCCACCAGCAGGCTGTCGGCGTGACCGTGGTAGTTGCCGGCGAACTTGACCAGGAGGTCGCGGCCGGTTGCGCCCCGCGCCAAGCGGATGGCGCTCATGGTCGCCTCGGTGCCCGAGTTGACGAGCCTGACAGCAGCCGCCTGCGGCACGCGCTCCAGCACGGCCTCGGCGAGCATCACCTCGGCCTCCGTCGGAGCGCCGAAGGAGGTGCCGGCCGGCAGCGCTTCCCGCAGCGCGGCCAGCACCTCCGGGTGGGCGTGGCCGAGCAGCAGCGGCCCCCACGATCCCACCATGTCGACGTAGTCGTTGCCGTCGACGTCGGTGATGGTGCAGCCGCGGCCGGCGCGGGCGAAGCGGGGCGTGCCGCCGACCGAGCCGAAGGCGCGGACGGGCGAGTTGACGCCGCCGGGCGTGACGCGCTGCGCGCGCGCGAACAGCTCTTCGGACGTACCCGTGTTCATGGCGCCATGCTCGCACGCCGGCCGGCGGGCCGCAATGCGCGGGCTGGCGAGGCGCCGCCCGCTGGTGCCGGCGCGTCGGAGCGGCTGTTAGAATCCCGGACGTGGCGCAGCCCCGCGCCGGCGCGCGGCGCCCGCGGCCCGCGCCCCGCCCGGAGGCGTCATGGAGGTCATCCACGCGCTGCAGTCCGTCGCCAGCCCGCCGCTCGACCGGCTGGCGCTCATCGTCACCTACCTCGGATCCGAACAGGCCTACGTGGTGCTGCTCCTCGTCGCCTACATCGGCGTCGACGCACGGCTGGGGCGGCGGCTGGCGGTGTACTTCCTGGCCGGCTTCTACCTCAACGAGCAGCTCAAGGCGCTGGCGCACACCCAGCGCCCCTTCCAGCTGGACCCGGGCGTGCTTCGCTCCCAGGCAGCGCTGGCGACCGCCAAGGGCAACGGCTTCCCGTCGGGCCACGCTCAGGGGAGCACCATGTTCTGGGGCCTGGCGGCGCTCTACGGGCGGCGCCCCTGGCTGACCGTGGTGGCCCTGCTGCTGATCGTGCTGGTGTCGCTGTCACGGCTCTACCTCGGCGTTCACCTTCCCGTCGACGTCTACGGCGGCATCTTGATCGGCGCGGCGGTGCTCGTCATCGCCACCACCATCGACCGCGTGCGCCTCGAGGCCTCCCGCGTGGTCGTGGTGGTGGCCGGGGTCGGCGTGCCGCTCGCCGTCCACCTGCTGCTGCCGACGCCCGACTCGGGCGCGCTGCTGGGAGCGCTGGCCGCCTTCCTGGTAGGGCCGGAGCTCGTCCGGCACACCACCGTCGGGCCGTGGCTCGGGCGCCTGCTGCTGTCCCTGCTCGGGTTGGCACTGGTCTTCGCCGTGCAGCTCGGCAGCGGCGCCGTGGTGCCGGACGCGGTCCGTCACGCCCCCCTGATCGCCTTCGCGCGCTACCTGCTGGTGGGGCTCACGGGCACCATGCTGGTGCCCGTGCTGGGTCGCGCGCTGCGCCTCGCACCCGGCCACGGCGCGTGAGCGCCGTGCGCCGGCTGCGGCTGACGCTGGAGTACGACGGCACCGAGTTCCTGGGGTGGCAACGTCAAGCGGGCGGCGAGCGCACCGTCCAGGGGGCGTTGGAGTCGGCCTTCGCGCGCCTCCCGGGCGGCCACGGCAGCGTCGTGGCCGCCGGCCGCACCGACGCGGGCGTCCACGCCCTGGCGATGGTCGCCCACGTCGACACCGGCAGCGACATCCCCGACGACAAGTTGCGGCTCGCGCTGAACGCCCACCTGCCGCGGGACGTGGGCGTGCTGAGGGTCGCCACCAGCGACCCGGACTTCCACGCTCAGTTCGACTGCCGTTACCGGCGCTACCTCTACCGCCTGCGCGTCCGGCGCGACGACCCTCGCGGCGTGGCGCTGCAGCGCCGCCGCGTGCTGAGCGTCTTCCGCCGGCTGGACGTGGCGGCCATGCAGGACGCCGCCGAGGCCCTCGTCGGCACCCACGACTTCTCCAGCTTCGCGACGCGCGAGACCCGCAGCCGCGAGCGCACCGTGCTGCTGTGCGAGCTGCGCGACAGCATCGGCGAGGCGGGCGAGGCGGACGGGGAGCTGCGCCTGCACGTGGCCGCCGACGGCTTCCTGCGGGGCATGGTGCGCACCATGGTGGGGACGCTGCTGTGGGTCGGGAAGGGCAAGCTGCGCCCGGAGGAGCTGCCCGGGCTGCTGGCGGCTCGCGACCGGACGCGTGCCGGTCACAACGTCGCGCCGTGGGGGCTCTACTTCGTCGAGGCCGGGTACCTTCCCTGGGACCGCGAGCGCTCCGAGGCCGCCGTGCGGGGGCTGGTGCTGTAGCCCGCCGTAGAATGGCGGAGACGGCAGGAACGCGCTCCGAGCAGCTCCGAGATCGCGAGCGTGCGCCGGCTGCAAGAGGAAGGGAGCGCTCCGGCAGGTGGACACACACGCCAGGCCGCTGGAGGCCGAGGACGCGCCGGCCATCGCTGCCATCGACCGCGCCTACGCGCGTGCCCACGGGCTCGAACCGCGAGCCTCGGAGGCCAGCCTCCGGTTCTTCGCTCGCACCGGCCACGCCTTCGTGGCGGAGGGGAGCGGGCGCGTGCTCGGCTTCGTGCTGGCCCAGCCGCTCTTCGACGGCGAGCGGGCGGCGGTCTTCGCCTCGCGCCTGGCGACGCCGCCGCCGGGCGACGGCAAGGCCGTGAGGGCCCTTCTGCGGGCCCTCACCAAGAGCGCCTACGACGCAGGCATCTACGACATACGGGTGGAGCTGCCGGGAAGCGACGACGCCGCCGAGGCGCTGACCGCCGAGTCCTACGCGCGGGTGCCGGCAGCGCTGTTCGCGCGCTACCTGGGCTCGCGCGCGAGGACGGTGGCTGCGCGTACCGGGGGGGCCGAGCGGACGGAGGGCGAGCATGGCTGAACGGTCCGCGGCGCGGGTGCTGCTGGGCGTGCGCGGCATGGACACGGCCGACAGCCGCGGCCGGGTGGAAGCCACCCTGCGGGCCGTTCGCGGCGTGCTCGCCGCCGAGGCCAGCCCCGATCGCCAGGTGGCGGTCGAGTACGATGCCGCCGAGGTGACGGTGATGGACCTGATCCGCGCGCTGAGGCGCATCGGCTTCCTGGCGGGCATGGAGTAGGGGTGGCCGGGGCCACCGTCTACGTGGGCGTCCTGCTGGTCACGGTCGACACCACCGGTGCCGGCAGCCTCAAGGGCAAGCGGGCGATGCTGTTGCCGGTCACGGAGCGGCTGAAGGCGCGCTTCCCGGTGTCGGTGGCTCGCCTGGCCGGGCTCGAGTCGCACGACTGGGAGCGCATCGGCGTCAGCGCCATCAGCAACGATCGCGAGTGGCTCGAGCGCACGCTGGGGCGCGCGCTCGCCCTGGTGGAGCAGCGCGGACTGAGGGTGCGCAGCTCCCGGCTCGACATCGACGTGTGGGACGCCGAATGACGTTGCCATCCCACTAGCCGGGGTGCGGTGGAAGCCACGGGAAGGGCGCCCGTGACGGGCTAGAATGCCCTGACGAGGCAAGGGATCCGCCACCCAGGCAGGCCTCGGTGGTGGTGCATGACTGGAGGGACGTCAGGTGGAGGAAGGCAAGCCCGCCCAAGGGGCGCCCCACGGCGGCAAGCGCAAGAGCGCGGCGCGCGAGATCGACCGGGTGCGCGTGTCCGACGGGGCGCTGGCATCCATCCTGGGCCTGGCGGCCCACGAGGTGCCGGGCGTGGTGGGGATGGCGCCGGCGAGCATCGGCGAGGGCCTCCGCCGGGTGCTGGGCCTGTCGCAGGTGGACGAGGGGGTCGTCATCGAGCACCCCCACGGAGAGGCGCGTGCCGACGTAGACATCCACGTGGTGGTGGCCTACGGCGTGAACATCCCGGCCGTGGCCGACTCGGTGCGCGAGCGTGCCAGCTACGCCGCCACGCGCTTCGCCGGCATCGCCCTGGATGACGTGCGCGTCCACGTGGACGGGGTGAGCCGTGGCTGATGTCGCCACCAGGGAACCGGAGACGCTGGGGGCGCGTGAGCTGAGCCACGCCTTCAGCTTCGCCACCGAGTGGCTGGGCGTGTTCGTCGACGAGGTCAACGCCCTCAACGTCTATCCCGTGCCCGACGGCGACACCGGCACCAACATGCACCTCACCATGCAGTCGGTGAGGCGGCAGCTCTCCGACGAGAACCCGCGCAGCATGCGGGACTTCGCGCATGCCCTCGCCTACGGCTCGCTGCTGGGCGCGCGCGGCAACTCCGGCGTCATCCTCTCGCAGGTGCTCAAGGGTTTCGGCGAGAGCGTCAAGAGCCACGCGCGGCTGGCTGGGGCCGAGCTGGCGGCCGCCCTCGGGGCAGGCAGGGAGAGCGCCTACCACGCGGTCATGAAGCCGGTCGAGGGCACCATCCTGAGTGTGGTGAAGCGCGCGGCCCAGGCGGCGGAGAAGGCGAAGGCCCGGCCACCGCTGGAGGTGCTGCGCGCCGCCTTCGAGGCGGCGGGGGAGGCGCTGGAGCACACACCGGAGCAGCTGCCCATCCTGATGCAGGCGGGCGTGGTGGACGCCGGCGGCAAGGGCTTCGTGCGGGTACTGGAGGGCTTGCTCGCCTACTTCGACAGGCTCGACCTGCCGCCGCCGCCAGAGGTCAGCGAGCGTGCGCAACACCAGTTCAAGGAGCAGAGCTTCGGCTTCTGCACCGAGTTCCTGCTCTCCGGCGTGTCGGCGTCGACCCGCGAGATCCAGGAGCTGGTGGAGCCCTATGGGGACTCGCTGCTGGTGGTGGGCGCCGAAGGGTACGTCAAGGGGCACATCCATACCGAGGAGCCCGAGCGGCTGCTGGCAGACGTGGCGCGCTACGGCACCATGGTGCGCTCCAAGGTCGAGGACATGAGCGAGCAGCACCACGAGATCCTCGCCGACGTCGACCCCGAGGAGACGGAGCCGCCCAAGACGGCGTTGGTGACGGTGTCGAGTGGCTACGGTGTGACGCGCGTGTTCCGCAGCCTCGGCGCCCGCGTGGTGGGCGGTGGCCAGTCCGACAACCCGAGCGTGCAGGACATCGCCGACGCCGTTCGTTCGGTGGGCGCCGGGCAGGTGATCGTCATGCCCAACAACAAGAACATCGTGATGGCTGCCCAGCGGGTCCAGGAGCTGGTGCCCGACAAGTCCGTGACGGTGCTTCCCACCCGCACCGTGGGGCAGGGCCTGGCGGCGGCGGTGCTGTTCCAGGAGAGCGAGCCGCTGGACGCGCTGCTGCCCACCATGCAGGAGGCGGCGGACGCGTCGGGGACGCTGGAGGTCACGCTGGCGAGCCGTAGCGCCACCATCGAGGACGTCGAGGTGTCGGCGGGTGACTACATCGGCCTGGCCGACGGCCGGCTCAAGGTCGCCGACGGCGACCCCGATGCCTGCCTGCTGGCGCTCCTCGAGGAGCGTGCCGAGGCGTTCGAGATCGCCACGCTGTTCTACAGCGCCGCGCTCGGACGGGAGCGGGCCGAAGCGGTCGCCAGCCGGATACGGGAGGCGCATCCGGGGCTCGAGCTCGAGCTCCTGGCCGGAGCGCCGGACCTCTACCCCTACCTGATGTCGCTGGAGTAGCCGTCGCCGGCGGCGGTCCCGGCCCGCGCGATGAGCGAACCATGAAGGTGCGCGCACCCGCGGCCGGCGGCGCGTGTCTAGACTGCGCGAAGGAGGCGACGATATGAAACGACTCGGTCTTGTCGCAGCGCTCCTCCTGATCGTCGGAGGATTGGGCGCCTGCACCGTCACCATCAGCTACAGTCCTCCTCCGAGCGCCACCCCCGTCACCGCCGACGCCTCGTACCAGGGCTCGCCCAACTACAGCGACACGCTCGCGCCCTACGAGACGGTGGACTACCGCGTGAGCATGAGCAACGTCACCACCGCCTTGCTCCACGCCGAGGCGGACGGCCCCGTGACCCTGCTGGTGATGGACAGCAGCGGCCGGCCCATCATCTCCTCGGCCTCCAGCGCCTTCTTCGCGTCGGGGACGAGCGCGCTGTCGCTGGCGTCGGTCGGCGCGAGCGGCGGCCTCGGCCGCGCCGCGATCAGCACCACCGAGAGCTGCGCCGGCCCCTGCGGGCTGGTGCGGGTGGCCGACAGCCGCTACTACCTCGAGGTGACCAACACCACGGGGTCGACCGCGGGCGTGGATCTGTACGTCTTCGGGACCACCTACGGCGACGTCTACGAGACTCGCAACAACTCCCGCCTCGGCACCACCGCCGTGCTGAGCAGCGCCACCGGCTCGGACAGCGGCGCTCTCGAGACCATCGGGGACGTGGACTACTGGTACATCGCCGACTCCGGCAGCTGGGACTTCAACGCGGCCTCGGCCGCCATCGACCCGGCGGTGTACATCGTGGACGGCAACGGCAACCAGCGTGGCGGCCCCTACTACGCGGGCGACACCATCCCGGCGTACGCCGGCTGGTACTACGAGGTGGTCTCGGCCAGCGGCTACGCAGGCGTGTCGGACCAGAGCGAGTACTTCTTCACCAACTTCCAGTGACCCAGGCGCGGTCGGAAGGGCCGCTCCGGCCCTTCCGACCGCGCAGGTAGTCAGACGCTTGCCGGCTCCCACGGAGCCCGATACACTCTCCCCATGCGGCGTATCTTCCTGGCCCTGACGGTCCTCCTGGTGCTGGCCGCCGCCTCGGCCGCTGCCGCACCGATCTGCCAGCCCGAGCTGCGCGACGGCCTCACCGACCTCAGCATCGACAGGCCCGCCACCGGCATCGACGCGGCGTTGGTCCTGGAGCGCGCGGTCAAGCTGGTGGAGCCCGCCCTGCCGCCGCTGGTGCAGGTGGACAAGCTCCCTGTCGCTCCCGGCACGCCCCATGCCGACGACGTTCGCTACCTGGCCGAGCGGCGCCTGCTTCCGGGCGGCTGGACGCCGGCGAGCATCGACGCCAAGACCTGGAACGCCATGCTGAGTCGCTTCGAGGGATGGTACAAGGTTCAACACCAGGAGGTCGCTGCGCCGAAGACCGTTGGCGATCTGATCCGCGACGCCGGAACGGCGCTCGCGCAGGTGTCCCGGGCCGTGCGTCCGGCCGCCCTGCTCGCCTCAGATCCGCAGAACCCCGACCGCATCGCCTTCTGGGCGATCATCTGGAACTGGACCGTCTACCCCCGCCTGATCGTGCTGCGGCCGCGCCAGGACGTGAGCCTGGCGAACGGGCCGAGGGCGGTGCTCGGCCACATGGGCGACTGCGCGGTGCGCATCGACAGCTACGTCATGGCGAAGGCGCAGGACGCGGCGCAGCTCTTCCTCGCCACCAACAAGTCGCGCATGTACGTGGTGTCCAGCATCCCGTCCGGCGGCACGAACTGGCCGGAACGGGTGAGCGCCGGCTCGGAGATCGACGCCTTCGCCTTCCGAGCGCCGCTGGTGAAGGGGCTGGACGTCTACGCCGCGGTGTTCGACGGCCCCAAGGTGGGGTTCACCAAGGTGCTGGAGCTGCTGCCGAAGCTGCGGACCGACATGTCGCCGGTGCGCTTCCTGCGTTACATGAGGACGCCCTGAGGGCTCACGCACGCGCCGACAGGGCCAGGTTGATGCGGTCCCGTAGCCGGCCGGCGGCCTCGCTGGCACGGTCCGCCAGACGCTCGAGCGACGTCGCCTCGCGGTCGAAGAGCGAGCGACTGGCGTTGACCACCGCTCCCAGGCCGTGGCGGTCGAAGGCGGGCGCCACGGCCTCGGGGCGCGCTCCCTGGGCGCCGATGCCCGGTACCAGCAGAACGCTGCCAGGCAGGCGCCGGCGCAAGCCGGCGAGGGCTTCGGGGTGGGTCGCGCCGACGACGGCCCCCAGGGCGGTGTAGCCGCCGTCGCCCGCCCGCAGGTTGGCGGCTCGCGCCGTGAGCCGGTCGGCGAGCGCCTCGTGGAGCGTCGGGCCGCCCTCGACGTGGAGGTCCTGCAGGTCCCCGCTGCCGGGGTTGGAGGTCCTGACCAGCACGAACAGGCCGCGGCCGCCCGCCTCGGCCGCCTCGATGAACGGCTCGAGCGCCTCGATCCCCAGGTAGGGGTTGACCGTGAGGGCGTCGGCAGCGAGCGGCCCGTCCGTGAGGTAGGCGCGCGCGTAGGCCTCGGCGGTGCTGGCGATGTCGCCACGCTTGGCGTCCAGGATGATCGGTAGCTCCAGCTCTCGCGCGACCGCCATCACGCGAGCGAGCGCGCCCATGCCCTCCGGGCCGAGCGCTTCGAAGAATGCGGACTGCGGCTTGCAGCAAGCGAGGCGTCCGTGGGCCCTTCGAAGAATCGCCTCGTAGGCGTCCACGACGGCGTCGGCCACCCGCCGGCGGTCGTGCTCGTGGCGCTCCGGGTGCGTCAGGGGGCTCGCGTCCGGCCGCGGATCGATCCCCAGACAGACGCGCGAGCCGACGTCGCGGATGCGCTGGTGGAGGCGGTCGGCGAAGTCCATCAGGCGCCTGAGCTTACCAGAGGTCGTCCGGCGGAGGCGCGCGCCCGGGTCTGTGCCCGGGTCTGTGCCCGGGTCTG
>CAZBZU010000004.1:113034-115866 GCA_964496495.1 uncultured bacterium | reverse complement strand
GCCCGGGTCTGTGCCCGGGTCTGTGCCCGGGTCTGCGCCCAGGCGGGCGGCAGCGCGCCGGCCGGCACGGCACCGCGTATCGTGCAGCCGGGTAGGAAGGGAGGTCCGCCATGGTCGAGATCGACGTGCGCCCTGCGACGCCGCAGCGCTGGGCCGACGTGAGGTCGGTGCTGGGCCGGCGTGGGTCCGTGAACGGGTGCTGGTGCATGTTCTACCGTGAGGGCTGGCGGGAGGGTAGGGGCGAGGCCAACCGTCGGTCGCTGAAGCGCCTGATCGACCGGGAGCGTGCTCCCGGCCTGCTGGCCTACCGCGGCGACACGCCGGTCGGTTGGGTGTCGGTCGCGCCCCGCGAGGAGTTCCCGCGGCTGGAGCGCTCGCGGGCCGGCAAGCGTGTGGACGACCTGCCGGTGTGGTCGCTGGTGTGCTTCTACGTGCCCCCGCCCTACCGCGGCGAGGGCGTGGCGCGGGCGCTGGTGCGCGGAGCGATCGGCTACGCCCGCCGGCGGGGCGCAGAGCGGGTGGAGGCGTACCCCGTGGACGACACCTCGGGGCCGGTCGGCAGCGACGACGCCTACCACGGCCTGGTGACGCTGCTGCGCTCGGAGGGGTTCGAGGAGGTGGCGCGGCGCACCCCGAGGCGGACGGTCATGCGGCTCCGGCTGGGCTGAGTCGCCGATCCCTGCCGGAGCAACGGCCGACGCCCGCCCGGAGCGCGTAGCATCGTGACAGCGGCGCGTCGCCGAGCCAGGCGGCATGCCCACGTTCATGGCGAGCACGGACACCCGCAGCGATCCGCCAGGAGGGCGCTGGAACTTCACGGCGCTCGTCTGGCACGGCGTCTTCTTCGCCGCCGGGGCGGCGCTCGCGGACCCCGCCACCGCGCTCCCCGCCTACGTCGGCTTGCTGTCCCGCTCGCCCGTGGTGGTGGGGCTGGTGACCAGCATGCTGCTGGCGGGCGACGTGCTACCGCAGCTGCTGTTCTCGCGGTGGGTCGAGGCGCGGCCGCGCAAGAAGGGGTTCCTGGTGGTCGCCGTCTACAGCCGGGCGCTGGCGTGGCTGCTGCTCGGCGCCATCACCACGCTGTGGGCGGCGCGCGGGCACGGGCTGCTGCTAGGCGTGCTGCTGGCGTTGGTGGCGACGTTCGCTCTCGGCGGCAGCCTCGGCGCGGTGGCGTTCGTCGACATGGTAGGGAAGAGCGTCCGGGCCGGGGTGCGCGGCCGCTTCTACGCCAGCCGGCAGTTCCTTGGCGGCCTGGCCGCTCTGGCGGCCGGCTTCCTGGCCAGGGCCATCCTGGCGCGGCCCGAGCTGACGTTCCCGCGCAACTACGCGCTGCTGTTCGTTGGCGCGGGTGTGGCGCTGAGCGTGGCGGGAGCCGGCTTCCTCGCGCTGCGCGAGCCGCCCGCGGTGCCGGCCGAGCGTGCGCCCGTCCGCGCCTACCTCGCCGGGCTGCGCCGGCACTGGCGCCGCAGCCCCGCTCTCCGCAGCCTGGTCGCCGTAGAGAACCTCGCCGGCCTGCACCTGATGCTGCTGCCGTTCTACGTCACGCTGGCGCAGCGCCGGCTGGGCGCCGGGCCGGAGCTGGTGGGCACGTTCATCATCCTGCAAGCGCTCGGCGGAGCCGTCTCCAACCTGGTCTGGGGGTGGCTTGCCGACCGGCGCGGCAGCCCCTCGGTGCTGCGCGCCTGCCTGCTGCTGGGTGCGGCCGTGCCCCTCGTCGCCCTGGCGCTGGCGCAGTGGGCGCCGGGCCGCTACAGCCTGGTGTTCCTGCTGGTGGGCGCCGCGGTGAACAGCCGCAACTTGTCCTTCGGCAACGTGCTGGTGGACATCGCGCCTTCCGAGGCGCGAGCGACCTACAGCGGGCTGGTCGGCACCCTCACCGCCCCGCGCCTGGCGTTCCCTCTGCTTGGCGGCGCGCTCATCGGCTGGCTCGGGTTCGTCCCCGTCTTCCTGATCGTGGCCGGCAGCCTGCTGGCGACGCTGATCGGGCTCGGGCGGGCCGGGTCGCTCTATGCCTCCGCGGGTCGAGAGCTCGGCGGACCGTCGTGACGGCCGCGCCTAGCGCGCCGTCCGGGCCGCCGCCTGCAGCATCAGGCGACCCGTCTCGCGGGCCGCGGCATCATCCGACGTCGCCAGGGCGTTGGCGATGCGGGTGCGCTCCGCGGCCGTCCTGTTCTGGCTGAGCTTCGCCTTTCCCTCGAGGCGGGTCGCCTGGACCTCGAAGCCGACGATGCCGCGCAGCTTCCCGGCCCGGTAGCGCTCCGGCAGACCGTCCCATTGCGCCTGGTAGCCGGGCTCAACGGCGGCGATGAGCTCCGCCAGCAGGGCCTCGTGGCCGGGAACGTCGTTGGCCGCCATGGTGCTCGCCGTGCCCAGCGCGTGCACGGCGAGGTAGTTCCAGGTCGGCACGTTCTGGACGGCCTCGTAGTGACCGGGCGAGACGTAGGCGTGCGGCCCGGAGAAGACCGCCAGGGCAGGCTGGCCGTCGAGAGCGCCGGCCTGCGGGTTGGCCCGGGCGAGGTGGCCGCGAACGCTCACGCGCTCGCCCGGCTCGCGCACCGTCAGCGGCAGCTGCGTGGCGAAGGGCACGCCGTCCACCACGGAGACGAGGGTGGCAAACGGGTGCTTCCGCATGAACGCGATCTGGGCTGTCCGATCCTCGAAGCGATTCGTCGCCGGCACGTACACTGCCCACCTCCCTCGATCGGAGGCGAGTCTAGCGTGCGGCTGCCATCGCCGGGCGCTGCCAGGTACGTCTGGTAACGCGGTGGCGGGCCTGCTAGGCGGCCACCCGCCCATGGCAGTGGGCCCTGCCCGGTCTGTCCCGCACCGTGG